>NZ_JAGXCX010000002.1:1012500-1800904 GCF_018499825.1 Paracoccus sp. pheM1 | reverse complement strand
AAACCGAGCCGCGCTTGAGGCAGCCGGGCTGAAACCGTGGTCAGAGGCCGAGGCAGACGAGCGGCTATGGCGTGAGCCGGTCAGCCCCGCACAGAGGGAGGCGTAG
Source organism: Paracoccus sp. pheM1 (assembly GCF_018499825.1). Lineage (NCBI taxonomy): Bacteria > Pseudomonadati > Pseudomonadota > Alphaproteobacteria > Rhodobacterales > Paracoccaceae > Paracoccus > Paracoccus sp. pheM1. The sequence goes on along the minus strand of NZ_JAGXCX010000002.1, from coordinate 1,800,798 downwards.
ATGGGGAGGCCGGAAACCACGCTCAAGCGCATGCTGATCGCCAGCAAGGAAGCCGGCTATATCGTGGCCGGCGCCAAGGCCGAGGGCGACAAGATCGAACTGATATTCGAGACGCCGAAGGATGCTCTGCCCGCCGACCTGATCAATTGGAGCCGCAAGAAGTGAAGCGCTCTTTGCCGGCATATGTCTATGCAAAGGGGAAGCGTGGCTATCTCTACTTCTGCCGTTGGGGCAATACCCAGCGGATGTATACTGCCCCTGGAACGGCAGAGTTTGCCGCGGAATATGCCCTGCTGATGCGCGGCCGGCCGCCTGCTCCGAGGCGCACGATCAAGGGCCTGATCCAGAAATACATGGAATCCGAACGCTGGCCCGCTCTCGCTCAAAACACCAAGAAGTCCTATCGTCGGCATTTCGGCTACCTGGAAGAGGTTGCGGGTCACGTCGATCCGGCTACGCTGCGCACCGCCCATATCTACGAGATGCGGGACGCGCTGCGAGACACGCCGACCGATGCCAACCGAAAGATCGGCACCCTATCCACGCTGCTGGCGCATGGCGTCCGAATCGGCTGGCTGGACCGCAACCCGGCCGAGGGGGTCGAAAAGCTCAAGGGCCTGCGCCCACCGCGCGAGCCGTGGCCGGAGGCGAAGATAAAGGCGTTCAGAGAGGCAGCCGCCCCGCTGCCCTTGCTCATCTTCGAGATGCTGCTGGGGACCGGCCAGCGAATCGGGGATGTGCTGAAAATGCGCTGGGATGATATTGAGGACGGCGGGATCTGGGTTCGGCAGCAAAAGACCGGGGCGGGCATCTTCGTGCCCTTCACCGATGGGCTGGCCGCTATCCTCGAACAGACGCCACGACAGGGCGAGACAATCATAGCGCAGCCAAACGGCCGGCCGTGCAGCTACTCGTTCGCCCACAAGCTGGTGACGGAGGTGCGGGTCAAGATCGACGCCATGGCTTGGGACATACATGCTCTGCGCCATTCCGCCGCCGCCGAAATTGCCAGCCTGCCGGGCATGAGCATCGAGCATGTGATGGCAATCACGGGCCATTCGAGCGAGCAAATGGCGCGCCACTACAGCCGGAAAGCCGACATGCGCGCGAAGGCCAGAGAGGCCCAGAACGCACGGCGAACGAAGCGCGAATCGGGAAATGCAGTCTGAAACGGCATATTCGGACTATGAAAAATCAACACGTTACGGTAAAATAAAAGTGGTTCAGGAACATCTCCTTGGTCAGCGTCGTGCCCTTGCGCAGGCTCAGAAGCTCCAGGATCTGGTATTCCTTGCCGGTCAGGTTGACCGCGCGCCCGCCCACCTCGACCGAGCGCGCGTCCAGGTTCACCACCATCTCGCCGGTGCGGATCACCGACTGGCTATGGCCCTTGGAACGGCGGATGATCGCCTGGATGCGGGCGACCAGCTCCTCGCGGTTGAAGGGCTTGGTCATGTAGTCGTCGGCACCGAAGCCAAAGCCGCGCAGCTTGCTTTCGGTGTCGTCCGAGCCGGTCAGGATCAGGATCGGCGTGTCGATGCGGGACATGCGGATCTGGCGCAGGACTTCCATGCCGTGCATGTCCGGCAGGTCCAGGTCCAGCAGGATCAGGTCGTAGTCATAGAGCTTGGCAAGGTCGATGCCCTCCTCGCCCATGTCGGTGCGATAAACATTATAACTCGCGTTCGTCAGCATCAGCTCGATGCTGCGCGCCGTGGTCGGATCATCCTCGACCAGAAGGATTCGCATGTCATTTCCCCTTGCTAACCAGGCTACTGGCAAAACCTCTCAGCAAAAGGTTAATATCACGTTACCGGCTTATTTATCAAATTTGTCTCAACTTACGGTTGCCGAAATTTCTGCAGATGCGTGATTTTCAGCGCATTGCGGCCATGCTGGCGAAAGGCGCTGGCCCAGGCGTCGAACTCTTCCTCGGTCAGGCCATAGCGGCGAATCGCCTCGTCCCGCGACAAGAGGCCGTAATGCACCGCATCGACCACCGCCGCCTTGCGGCTGGCCACCCAGCGGGTCTGCGGCTGGGGCAGATCGGCCTGGGTCAGGATGCTGCCATCGGGCAGGATCACGGTGCGCAGACCGGGAGTTTTCTTCAAAAACATCGGCAAGTCCCTGTTCTCTCTGCCTCCTTGTGTCGCAAACTTCTTAAGCCCCGGTGAAGTGGCGCAGGGTTTTTCCAGGCCCGGCCCTTGAGAATTGCCGGTTTTTACCTATAAATGTCATGAACTGCGGGCCAGAGCAGCGCGCCCGCGCAAAGGACGATCCATGACAGCGCCAAGCCCCTCTCTGCGCCATGACGCGCCAGATTCGACCGTGAATTCGCTGGGCTTTGCCAAGCCGCCGGCGCAGACGCGCGTGGTCGTGGCCATGTCGGGCGGCGTGGACAGCTCGGTCGTGGCCGCGATGCTGGCCGCGCAGGGCTATGACGTGATCGGCGTGACCCTGCAGCTTTACGACCACGGTGCGGCGCTGGCGAAAAAGGGCGCCTGCTGCGCCGGGCAGGACATCCACGACGCCCGCCGCGTGGCCGAGCGCATCGGTTTTCCGCATTACGTGCTGGATTACGAGAACAGGTTCCGCGAATCGGTGATCGAGGAATTCGCCGATGCCTACCTGGCCGGTGCGACGCCGGTGCCCTGCATCCGCTGCAACGAGCGGGTGAAGTTCCGCGACCTGCTGGAGACCGCGCGCGAGCTTGATGCCGATTGCATGGCGACCGGGCATTACATCCGCCGCTTCGACGGCCCGCGCGGGGCCGAGCTGCACATGGCGGCCGACCCGGCCCGCGACCAGAGCTATTTCCTGTTCTCGACCACGCAGGAGCAGCTGGATTTCCTGCGCTTCCCGCTGGGGGGGCTGGCCAGCAAGGCCGAGACGCGGGCGCTGGCGGCGCAATACGGGCTTTCGGTCGCCGACAAGCCCGACAGCCAGGACATCTGCTTCGTGCCCGATGGCGACTATGCCGGCGTGATCGAAAAGCTGCGCCCCGGCGCCGCCGATCCGGGCGAGATCGTGGACATGGACGGCAACATCCTGGGCACGCATCGCGGCGTGATCCATTACACCATCGGCCAGCGCCGCGGCCTGGGCATCGGCGGCCTGGGCGATCCGCTTTACGTGGTGCGGCTGGAGCCCGAGACGCGGCGCGTCGTCGTCGGCCCCAAGCAGGCGCTGGCGACCCGGATCGTGCCGGTGACCGAGGTGAACTGGCTGGGCGACGAGCCCTTCGCCGGCGAGATCCCGATCACCGCCCGCATCCGCTCGACCCGGCCGCCGCGGCCGGCCATCCTGCGCGCGACCGGCGAGCGGCGCGCCGAGATCGAACTGCTGGCCCCGGAAGAAGGCGTCAGCCCCGGCCAGGCCTGCGTCTTTTACGCGACCGAAGGGACGCGCGTGCTGGGCGGCGGCTGGATCTCGCACCGCCGCGGCGGCTGAGTTCAGGCCGCCGCAGCCAGCAGGCGGATGCGCTCGACCATGGCGCGCAGCCCGTTCGAGCGCTGCGCCGAAAGATGCTCCTCCAGCCCCAGCCGTCCAAGCTCGGCGCTGGCGTCGATCGCCGCCACCTCGCCGACCGGCACGCCGGAATAAAGCGCATGCAGGATGGCGATCAGCCCGCGCACGATCAGCGCATCGCTGTCGCCCTGGAAGTCGAAGCGGCCAGCCTCGATCCGGGGCATGATCCAGACCTGGCTGGCGCAACCCTCGACCTTGGTGGCGGGCACCTGCAACGAGGCATCCATCGGCGCCATCGCCTTGCCCAGTTCGATGACATGGCGGTAGCGCTCCTCCCAATCCTCCAGGAAATCGAAGGTCTCGGCGATTTCTTCAAAGGCGGGCGTGGCCATCGGGGCATCCTCTCGCATCGGGCGGCACTGGCATAGCGCGACGGGGCGGCAAGGTCAAAGAGGCTTTCGCGCCCGCCCGACTTGGCCTATCACTGCGCCAAAGACTTGGGAAAACGGGGGCAGCCTTCATGCGGTCGGGAACCTTGGGCATTCTTGCCTGTGCGATGCTGGTGCTGGGCGGTTGCGGCCGCATGGGGGACAGCAGCCTGAACCCGTTCCGCTGGTTCGGCGGCGGCAGCGGCGCACCCCGCCAGCAGACGCTGGAGCCCGAAGGCGGCTATCCGACCGCGATCGAGGACGGCCGCCTGCCGCTGGCGCAGATCACCAGCGCGAAATGGGAGCCGCTCTACGAAGGGCGGATGCTGGTCGTGACCGGGCTTGCCGCCAGCAAGGGCTGGTGGGATGTGGCGCTGGTCACCGAGGTGCCGATGCCCAGGGGACGCATCCGCCCCGATCAGGACGGCGTGCTGCGCCTGCGGCTGGTGGGCAAGCCGCCCCTGCCCGACACCTTCGCCGCCGCCAACCCGCCGCAGCCTGCCAGCGATACGGTGACGGTGGCGCTGACGCTTCCCAACGCCGCCTTGGCGGACCTGCGCGAGGTGGTGATCGCCGGCGCCGGCAACGCCATCACGCTGCGCCGCTGACGCCGGGCCCAGGCCCGGTTCGGCAGCGCGAAAGGCTGCAGGCAAACCGCGACCGGCACGGTTGCGCCATGGGTATTTGAGGAACGGAGAAGAACCTGGCGCCGCCCTCGTCTTCTTCGTTCCTCAAATACCCATGGCGCGACATTGCCGCATCGCCTCATCCGCCATCTGATCGCCAGGCCGGAGTAGCGGGGACGAGGCGCAGGCCATGAGCCGAATGCAGGCAGGGCGGCCGCCGTGGCAGGAAAAAGGCCCGCATGACGCATGCGGGCCTTTTCGCGGAATGCCGGCGGGTGCGGCCGGTCAGGCCATCTTGCGCAGATAGGTCCAGGTCGGCACGCGGGCGGCGCGCGCCACGGACCAGCTTTCCGCATCGCCGAGATATTCGAAGCCGCAATTGGTCAGCACCCGCGCCGAGCCGGGATTGTCCTGGAACGCCTCGGCAAACAGCGTGCGCGAGCCGTGCGGATTGGCCTCGACCAGGGCCGAGACCGCCTCGGTCGCGAAGCCGGTGTTCCAGAACCCGGCCCCGATCCAGAAGCCGAGTTCGGACTGTTCCTTGTCGATCCGCGTCAGCGAGACCACGCCCAGCACCTCGGCCAGCTTGTTGGCCGAGCCGTCGATGGCCCAGACGTCCTCGTCCCGGTCAGCCGCCATGGCCCGGCGGACATAGGCTTCGGAGGCGCCGGGCGGCAAGGGATGCGGGATCGAACGGGTTCCCTCGGCCACGCGCCGATCGGCGGTGTAATGCGCGATGAGCCCGGCATCCGATGCCCGCAGCGGGCGCAGGACGAAGCGCTCGGTCACGATCTCGATCTGCCGCGCATCCGAGGAAATCAATTCGTTCATGTCACTATTCTCCCCCAATTACTCGCAATCATATGGGTGCGGCCCCTGAAAACGCGAAGGGGACCGGCCCTGCCGATCCCCCTATTTAGCACCCGAGTGTTGAAATCGGCTTACTCGGCGGCCTCGAGATTGGCGGAAGCACGGAAATATAGGTGCGGCCCTTGAGGCCCTTCTTGAAGGCCACGTGGCCGTCGGTTAGGGCGAACAGGGTGTGGTCGCGGCCCATGCCGACGTTCTGGCCCGGCCACCAGGTGGTGCCGCGCTGACGCACGATGATGTTGCCGGCGACGGCCTGCTGGCCGCCGAAGAGTTTCACGCCGAGACGACGACCGGCCGAGTCGCGGCCGTTGCGGGACGAACCGCCTGCTTTCTTATGTGCCATGGCTCAGTCTCCTTCTGCCTCAGTTGGCGTCTTCGGCCGAAACTTCGGCTTCCGACTTCTTGGCTTTTGCCGGCTTGGCGGCCGGCTCGAGTTTGGTGCGCGCGCCGACGGCGGCTTTCACATCGGTCTTGTCGCCGCCTTTTTCAAGCAGCTCGGTGATGCGGACCAGCGTCAGCTGCTGGCGGTGGCCGCGGGTGCGCTGCGACGAATGCTTGCGGCGGCGCTTGACATAGGTGATGACCTTGTCGGCCTTGATGGTGTCGATCACCTCGGCCTGCACGGCGGCGCCGGCAACCAGCGGCGCGCCCACGGTCGCGCCGATCATCAGCACGTCGTTGAATTGGACCTTGTCGCCGGCTTCGGCGTTCAGTTTTTCGACGCGCAGCACGTCACCGGCCTGAACCCGGTATTGCTTGCCGCCCGTCTTGAGAACTGCGAACATTCCGTCTTTCCTTGCTCTGCCGCATCCTTCGGCCCCTGCCTTGCAGGTGTTGCCGGGGCCAGGCCCCGCCTTCGGACAGCGCACCCATTGTCTCGGGTGAGGTTCAAAATATGATGCCGGCAACGGACATGCGCCCGGCCGGTCGCGGGTATATCGCGGATTCGGCCGGGCAAGTCAACCGAAATGGCGGCTCAGCGCCACAGATCGCGCGCCTCCTCCACCGCAAGCCGCCGCCCCTCGCGCGGCGCGCCCAGACCGGCCGACATGAGCGGCGCCGGGCGCGGATCGGTGCCGCTATAGGCGCCGCGGGCGCGGTTGTGCGGGTGGCGCGGCGCCTCGTCCAATGACAGCACCGGGGCCGCGCAGGCATCGGTCCCCTCCAGCGCGGCCGCCCAGTCGTCGCGGCTGCGGGTGGCGATGCGCGCGGCCAGGATCGCGCGCAGCGCGGCCCAGTTCGCCGGGTCGGCGCGGTCGGGCAGGTCGGCCTCGGACAGGCCCAGTCGCCGGACCAGTTCCGCCCAGAACTGCGGCTCGATGGCGGCGATGGCCAGGAAGCCGCCGCAGGCGCAGGGATAGCAGCTGTAATAGGGCGCGCCCCCGTCCAGCAGATTGGCCTGCCGCTGGTCCCGCCACAGCCCGTTGGCGCGCAGCCCCGAGATCATCGCCATCAGATGCGCCACCCCGTCGGTGATCGCGGCATCGACCACCTGGCCCCGGCCGGTCTCGCGCGCAGCAAGGATCGCCGCCAGCATGCCCGAGACCAGATACATCGAGCCGGCGGCGAAATCGCCGACCAGGTTCAGCGGCGGCACCGGATGATCCGCGGGACCGATGGCGGAAAGCGCGCCGGTGATCGCCAGATAGGTCAGGTCGTGGCCGGCGGAATGGGCCAGCGGGCCGGTCTGGCCCCAGCCGGTCATGCGGCCATAGACCAGGCGCGGGTTTTCCGCGAAATCCTCGGGGCCGAGGCCCAGCCGCTCCATCACGCCGGGGCGCATGCCCTCGATCAGCGCATCGGCGCGCAGGATCAGGTCGCGGGCGATCCCGCGGCCCTCGGGCAATTTCAGGTCCAGTTCCAGCCAATCGCGGCCGCGGTCGAGCACGTCGCGGTCGAGCGGAAAGATCTGCGGCGCGCCGGGCCGGGCGATGCGCACCACCTGCGCGCCGTGGTCGGCAAGCCACATGGCGGCGAATGGCGTGGGGCCGATCCCGGCGATCTCGACGATGCGCAGGCTGGACAGGGCGCCGGTCATTCGCGGCCTCCGGGGGACTGGTGGGCGGTGAGGGACTCGAACCCCCGACATTCTCGGTGTAAACGAGACGCTCTACCAACTGAGCTAACCGCCCCCGTGCCGGCTGATAGCGCGATCCCGGCGTCCTTGGCAAGCACGGGCGTCACCGGCGCAGCCGCGCGATCAGCGACGAGGTGTCCCAGCGCCCGCCGCCCATGGCCTGCACCTCCTTGTAGAACTGGTCGACCAGCGCCGTCACCGGCAGGCTTGCCCCGGTCTCGTCGGCGGTGGCCAGGCAGATGCCCAGATCCTTGCGCATCCAGTCCACCGCAAAGCCGAAGTCGAAGCGGTTCTCGGCCATGGTCTGGTGGCGGTTCGCCATCTGCCAGCTGCCGGCGGCGCCCTGGCTGATCACCTCGACGACCTCGGGGATCGACAGCCCCGCCTTTTCGGCGAAATGCAGCGATTCCGACAGGCCCTGCACCAGCCCGGCAATGGCGATCTGGTTGCACATCTTGGTCAGCTGCCCCGCGCCCGAGGGGCCCATGAGCTTGCAGATCTTGGCATAGGCGGCGATCACCGGCTCGGCGCGGTCGTAATCGGCCTGCGCGCCGCCGCACATCACCGAAAGCTGGCCGCCCTCGGCCCCCGCCTGCCCGCCCGAGACCGGCGCATCGACGAAGCCCAGCCCGGCCTCGGCAGCGACCGCGGACAGCTCGCGCGTGACCGCGGCCGAGACCGTGGTGTGATCGACGAAGACCGCGCCCCGGCCCATGCCGGCAAAGGCGCCCGCCTCGCCCAGGCAGACCTGGCGCAGGTCGTCGTCATTGCCGACGCAGGCCATGACGAAGTCGGCGCCCCCGGCCGCCTCGCGTGCGGTGGCGGCCAGGCGGCCCTTGTGGCGCGCGGCCCAGGCCTCGGCCTTGGCGGGGCTGCGGTTCCAGACCGTCACCTCATGCCCGGCCGCGGCCAGGTGGCCCGCCATCGGAAAGCCCATCACCCCAAGTCCCAGAAATGCCACCCGCGCCATCAGATTCTCCCTTTCGTGTCGAAAAGGCGCGTTGATCCGGCCCGCGCCCTGCCCTATTCACCCCGATGAATTTCATCACCCGGCGCGGGGGTCAACCTCTCGTGCCCAAGCTCGGGACCGTGCCTTTTCATGGTGACACTTTTCCGCTGGCTTGTGCGCCTGACGGTCGGGCTGATCCTGCTGACCCTGGCGCTGGTGACGCTGGCCTGGTATTTCGCCATCCGCTCCTTGCCCGACTACGACGGCAGCTATGCGGTCCAGGGCATCTCGGCCCCGGTCGAGATCGTGCGCACGACCGAGGACGTGCCGCATATCTTCGGTCAAAGCGACCGCGACGTGTTCTTCGCGCTCGGGCTTGCCCATGCCCAGGACCGGCTGTTCCAGATGACCGTGCTGCGCCGTGCGGCCCAGGGCCGGCTGGCCGAGATCTATGGCATGGGCGCGCTGCCCGCCGACGACCTGGCGCGCCGGCTGGGGCTTTACCGCAATGCCCGCGCCTCGCTCGAGGCCCAGGACCCCGAGGTGCTGGACGCGCTGCAAGCCTATGCCGCGGGCATCAACGCCTGGATCGAGCAGGTCAACCTGGGCGCGCGCGGGCGCGGGGCGCCGGAGTTCTTCCTTTATCCCGACGACATCGCCTATTGGGAACCGGCGGATTCGCTGGCGATCCTGAAGCTGCTGGCGGCCTCGTCCAGCGTGCAGCTGCGCCGCGAGGTGCTGCGCGCGCGGCTGTCTCTGGCCGCTCCCGAACGCGGGCAGGATCTGGTCGCCATGCCGGGCGAGCCGCCGCTGCCCGGCTATGCCGCGCTTTTTCCGGGCGCCCGCTTTGCCGCCCCGGAACGCGGCGCCGGGCCGCGGGACTGGACGGCGACGCTGGCCGGCTATCTGGCGCCGGCGGCGGGGGCCTCGGCCAACGGCTTTGCCGCCGCGGCCGGCCGCACGGCGGCGGGAGGGGCGCTGCTGGCCAATGACCCGCAATTCGCCCTGACCGCGCCGGGCCTGTGGTATCTGGCACGGATCGAGCTTGGCTCGGGCGGGGTGATCGGCGGCACCATCCCCGGCATTCCCGCGGTGCTGTCGGGTCGCAATACCGGCCTGGCCTGGGGCATCACCCCGGCCTGGATCGACGACCAGGACCTGTATATCGAGGAGGTCCAGCCCGGCGATCCCAACCGCTATCGCGGCGCACAGGGCTGGACCGAGTTCGCGACCCGGCGCGAGACCCTGCGCATCCGCGGCGCCGAGCCGCAGACCATCACCCTGCGCGAGACCGAGAACGGCCCGGTCATCCCCGCCGCGCATCTGGACCTTGCCAGCATCCTGCCGGCCGGCCATGTCGCGGCGCTGTCCTGGACCGGCGGCCATGGCGAGGACCGCAGCATGTCGGCGCTGATCGGCCTGATGCGGGCGCAGGACCGCCAGGCGGCGACCCAGGCGCTGCGCGGCATGGTCGCCCCGGCCCTGACGGTGACGCTGGCCGATGCGCGGGGCGTGGGCCAGGTGCTGGCCGGCGCCCTGCCGCAGCGCCCCGCCGGGCACCAGACGGCGGGACGCATGCCCGCGCCGGGCTGGGTCGTGCAGAATCGCTGGCAGGGGCTCGACCCCGCACCGTCCGAGCTGGCCGAGCTGAGCCCCGAAAGCGGCATCGTCGCCGCGACCGGCGCGGCCGAGCCGGGCTGGGCCGGGCTGGGCCACGACCGGGCCGACGGCTACCGGCTGGGCCGGCTGCGCCACCTGATCGAATCGCGCGAGGTGCATTCGCGCGACAGCTTCATCGCCGCGCAGACCGACATCGTCAGCCCGGTGGCCCGCGGCCTGCTGCCGCTGGTCGGAGCAGAGCTGTGGTTCACCGGCGAACCCGCGGCCCAGGGCACGCCCGAGCGGCTGCGCCAGGATGCGCTGGCGCTGCTGGCCAATTGGGACGGCGCGATGAGCGAGCATCTGCCCGAGCCGCTGATCTATGCCGCCTGGATGCGGGCCTTGCAGGACCGGCTGGTGCGCGACGACCTCGGCCCGCTGGCGCAGGACCTGACCGAGCTGTTCCCCGTTTTCATCGACCGGGTGTTTCGCGACGCCGGCGGCGCCTCGGAATGGTGCGACATCCGCCAGTCCGCCCCTGTCGAGACCTGCACCCAGATCGCCCGGCAGGCGCTGGACGCGGCGCTGCTGGACCTGGTGGCGCGCTTTGGCCCCGACCTTGCCAGCTGGCGCTGGGGCGACCTGCACCGCGCCCGCCATGTCCACCCGGCGCTGGGGGACATGCGCGGCATCTCCTATATCGTGAACCTGATCCAGCCGACCTCGGGCGGCGAGGCGACGATCGCCCATGCCGGCTTCCTGGGCCGGGGCCGCAATCCCTGGCTGAACGTGACCGGGGCCGCCTATCGCGGCGTCTATGACCTGGCCGACCCCGACAGCTCGGTCTTCGTCATCTCGACCGGGCAATCGGGCCATCCCTTCTCGCGCCATTACGACGACATGGCCGAGCTTTGGCGGCGCGGCGAATACGTGGTCATGTCGCTGGACCCGGCGCTGGCGCGGGCGGCGGCGGCGGGCATCACCCACCTGCAACCGGCCGGCGACTAGGGGGCTTGCATCCCGCGCCCGGCCGGGCTTCCCTGCGGGCCGGGACGCAGCGAAGGACAGCCCATGGCGCGCAAGATCATCATCGACACCGACCCCGGCCAGGACGATGCCGTGGCGATCCTGCTGGCCCTGGCCAGCCCCGAGATCGAGGTGCTGGGCCTCGGCGTGGTCGCCGGCAACGTGCCGCTGCACCATACCCAGCGCAATGCCCGGATGGTCTGCGAACTGGCCGGCCGACCCGACCTGCCGGTCCATGCCGGCTGCGACGCGCCGCTGCACCGCAAGCTGATCACGGCCGAGCATGTGCATGGCAAGACCGGGCTCGACGGCGTCACCCTGCCCGAGCCGACCATGCCGCTCGCCCCCGGCCATGCCGTCGATTTCCTGATCGAGACCCTGCGCCGCGAAAAGCCGGGCAGCGTGACGCTGGTGCCGATCGGCCCCCTGACCAATATCGCCACCGCCTTCCTGCGCGCGCCCGACATCATCCCGCGGGTGCAGGAAATCGTGCTGATGGGCGGCGCCTATTTCGAGGTGGGCAACATCACCCCGACCGCCGAGTTCAACATCCATGTCGATCCCGAGGCGGCCAAGATCGTCTTTGCCAGCGGCGCACCGCTGACGGTGATGCCGCTCGACGTGACGCATCGCGCCCTGACCAGCCGCGCCTGGGTCGAGGGCATGCGCGCCATGGGCCGCGTCGGCCAGGCCGTCGCCAGCTGGACCGATTTCTTCGAACGCTACGACCGCGAGAAATACGGCAGCCAGGGCGCGCCGCTGCACGACCCCTGCACCATCGCCTGGCTGCTGAAGCCCGAACTGTTCACCGGCCGCTATATCAATGTCGAGATCGAGACCCAGGGCGAATACACCCTGGGCATGACCGTCGCCGACTGGTGGCGGGTCAGCGGCCGGACGCCCAACGCCACCTTCATCCGCGAGGTCGAGGCCGATGCCTTCTTCGCGCTGCTGACGGAACGGATCGGCGATCTGGACCGCAGGGTCGGATAGCAGCCACACCTGCCGCGGGCGGGTGGGGGTTTATTCCTCCGCCCCGCCGGGCCTGGGGTCGGGTGCCGCGGGGGGCTCGGAGGCCGCATCGTCCCGCGCCGCATCGTCTCCCGGCACCGACAGATCCTGTCCCGAGCCATCCTGCGCCGCATCGTTCCCCGTCTGCACCGGCGCATCCGCCTTGGGCGGGTCGGCCAGCGGGCCCGCGCCGTCCCCCGGCTGGGGGTCGGGTTCGGGTGCCGCCGGGGATTCGGGGGCCGCATCATCCCGCACCGCATCGTCCCCCGGCGCTCGCGCGTCCTGCCCGTCCTGTCCCGAGCCATCCTGCGGCGCGCCGTTCCCCCTCTGCTCCGGCGCATCCGCCTTGGGTGGGTCGGCCAGCGGGCCCGCGCCGATCTCGCGGTCGATGCGCTCGATCAGCACCTCGGTGACGTCGATGGATTGAGAGGCGACGAAGATCGCGCGCTGGTCCAGCACCACCACCGCGCCCCGCTCGCGCATCACCGCCGCCAGGACCGGCAGCACGGCGCGGAAGAAGGCCTGGCGCTCTTCCTCGGCCTCGGCCTGCAAGGCGCGGGGGGCGGCGTCGCGGGCGCGGCGCACCTCGACCACGCGCTTGTCGAACTCGTCGGCCCGCTTGCGGAACTCGTCGGGCGGCAGGGTCTGGCGCAGCGCCGTCAGCTCCTGCTCCTCGGCGGCGAACTGCTCGACCAGCCGCTCGTTCTCGGCCGCGATCTCGCTTCCGCGCCGCTCCAGCTCGGCCTGCACGCGCTGGCCCCAGCGCGAATGCAGATACAGCGCATCCTGGTCCAGCGTCAGGACCGGCAGCACCGCCTGGCCGTTCGGGGGCGGCGTCTCGACCACGATGGGCGCCGCCTCGGGCGTGGGCGTCCCGGCCTGCCCGGAAGGCTGCTCGGGCACGGGCTGGGCGGGCGCGCGCTCAGGCACCGCCAGCAGCGCGGCCAGGACCAGCGCCGCGATGCCGCGTCCCCCGGCCATCAGAACCGGGTCGAGATCGTCAGGTCGAAGGACTGCTCTTCGTCGTAATCCTCTTTCTTGAGGGCCTTGGCGAAGTTGAAGCGCAGCGGCCCGATCGGCGTGGTCCAGAAGATCGAGGCGCCCACCGCGGCGCGAACCTTCATGCCGTCGTCGACCTCGACCCCGTTGGTGCCGCTGGTCCGGTCCAGCCCCCAGACCGAGCCGGCATCGGCGAAAAGCCCGCCGGTGATGCCGTATTCCTCGGGCAGGCCCAGAGGGAATTGCAGCTCGGTGCGCAGCGCCCAGAAATAATTGCCGCCAAGCGCATCCTCGTTCGGCGCCGCCAGGTCACGCGGACCCAGGCCGTTCGGCTCGAAGCCGCGGATCTTGCCGTTGCCGGTAAAGCGGTTGAGGAAACGGCTGTCCTCGTCGTCCAGCATATGCACGGCGCCGGTCTCGAACTCGGCCAGCATGGTCACGTTCTCGCGCCAGGCGCGGCTTTCGACGCCGGCGTAAAGCGTGCTGGTGACGGATTTCACGTCGCCGCCCAGGCCGGCGAAATCCTGGCCGGCGCGCAGCCGGTAGCTGGTCACCGGGTCCAGCCCGGCGATGCGGCTGTCATAGCTGTAGGTATAGCCAAGCGCCGAGGTGAAATAGCCACCCTGCTCGTCATAAAGGATCTGCGACGAACCGACGAAGTTGCCTTCGGAATCCTCATGAGGCTCTTCGACGTCGAACAGCGTATCCTTGCTGAGCTTGTAGCGCAGTTCCAGCCGGCCGTTCTCGGAAACCGGGAATTCGATTCCGGTCAAGAAACCCACGGTGCGGGTGTTGTAGTCGGAATTCAGCCGGTCGGTTGTGTTGTACCAGGCCTGCACCCGCGCCCGCAGGTCGCGGCCGAGGAAATAGGGCTCGACGAAGGTCAGGCCCGAGCTTTGCGTATCCGTGCCGGTCGAAAAGGCCAGGTCCACCTGTTGCCCGCGGCCCAGGAAGTTCTTTTCCGACAGCGAGATGTTGAAGCCGACGCCGGTCGAGACGCCATAGCTGACGCCGAAGTTCAGGCTGCCGGTCGGCTGCTCCTCGACGTTCACGTCGACGATCACCTGCTCGGGCGTCGAGCCCTGGCGGCTTTCGGCCTGCACGTCGGCGAAATAACCCAGCGCGCGCAGGCGCTCGGCCGAGTTGCGGATCTCGCGCGGGTTGAAGGGGTCGCCCTCGACGGTGGCGAACTGGCGCCGGATCACCTCGTCCAGGGTGGTGGTGTTGCCTTCGATGTCGATGCGCTCGACGAAGACGCGCGGGCCGCGGGTCAGGGCAAAGGTCAGGTCCAGGGTCTGGCTGCGCTCGTTGCGGGTGACGCGCGGCTCGATATTGACGAAGTCCAGCCCCTTGCGCAGCGCCAGCGCCTCCATCCGGCGGATGGTGGTGTCGATGTCGGTCGGGTTGTAGACCGCGCCGCGCTTGACCCGGTTCTGGGCGGCGAATTCCGCCGCATCGACGCCGGGGATCTCGCTGACGGTGTTGATGGTACCGAAGGTATAGCGCGGGCCTTCGTGGATCTGGAAGGTGATGTAGAAGGCGTCGCGTTCCCGCGCCAGTTCCGGCGCCACCGCCTGCACGCGGAAATCGGCATAGCCGCGCGAGCGGTAGAAATCGGTCAGCAGCTTTTCGTCCAGCGGCACCCGCTCGGGGGCGAAGGTGTCGCGGCGGATGAAGGTGCGCAGGATGCCGGCCTGCTTGGTTTGCAGCACGTTGCGCAGCCGGCGGTCGGAAAAGGCGCGGTTGCCGACGAAGCCGATGCGCTCGATCTCGGTCACGTCGCCTTCGCGGATCTCGAAGACCAGGTCGACCTGGTTGCTGCCGCGGCGGATGATGCGCGGATCGACGCGGGCGGCCAGGCGCCCCTGCGAGGCATAGACCTGGCTGATCGCGGCGGCATCGGCCTCGGCCTGGGCGGGCGAATAGACCCGGCGCGACTGCGACTTGACGATCTCGGCCAGGTTCTCGTCCTTGAGCCGCTTGTTGCCTTCGAAGGCGACGGTGTTGATGGTGGGATATTCCGCCACCCTGACCACCAGCGTCCCGCCCGAGGGCACCAGTTCGACCGTCTCGAACAGCCCGGAATTCTGCAGCCGCTGCATGGCGTCGTTCAGCGCCCCGGCCGAGACGTCCTGGCCGCGCGGCAGGTCCAGGTAGGAGAGGATCGTGGCCGGCTCGATGCGCTGGTTGCCTTCGATCCGCACGTTGCTGAAGACAAGGGCCGAGGCGGGGGTCGCCACCATCGCGACCGGCGCGGCCACCGCCAGCGCTGAGATCAGCGCCAGCGCGCCCTTGCCGAGTTTCCTGTCCGTCATCGCCGCCCCTCGCGAATAATGCATTGCCCGGCGGGTTTGCCCCGCCATATTTGCCCCGATGGATACCGCGAAGCGGGCCATGCTGTCAAAAGCCTAGCGCCGCTCAGGGGCAGAAAAGATCGTTGGTGAGGCCCAGAACCATCAGCGACAGAACCGCCGCCAGCCCCAGCGCCGACAGGATGTCCATCACCCGGTCCGAGGGGCGCCGCCCCGCCACGGCCTCGTAGAGATAGAACATCAGGTGCCCGCCATCCAGCACCGGCACCGGCAACAGGTTCAGGAAACCGATGGCCGCCGACAGCACCGCGATCCACCAGATGAAGTTGCTGCCCCCCGCCGAAGCCGCCTGCCCCGTGGTCTCGGCGATCGAGATCGCGCCGCCCAGGTTGCAGCTGCCGATCTGGCCGGTGATCATCGCCCAGAGCCCCGAGACGGAGGAGGCGATGATGTCCCAGGTGCGCGCGGCGCCGATCCCCAGCGCCTCGGCGGCGCCGGCGGGCCGGGTCGCCGGCTCGAAATAGGTGCCGCCGCCGGTCACGCCGATCAGCCAGCGCCGGGTATAGCCGTCGTCGGTGGGCAGATCCTGCTCGCGCGCGGCCAGGGTATAGTCGGCCTCGCCCTCGCCCTCGCGCCAGACCTTCAGCAGCACCGGCCGGCCCTCGGCCTTGGCCACATGCTCGCGCAGCTCGTCGAAGCGCGAGACGGGGGCGCCGTCCATGGCCAGGATCACGTCGCCCGGCTTCAGCCCCGCCGTGGCCGCCGGGCTGCGCGGCGCAATGCCGATGACCAGCGGCGGCATCGGATGCGGGCCGGGCACGGTGATCCGCGCGCCGTCGCGCAGCACGGTCCAGTCGTGGCTGGCCCGCGCGGGCAGGTCGGCCGCGGCCGTGCCGAGGTCGCGCCAGCTTTCGACCGGCCGGCCGTCCAGCGCCAGGACGCGGTCGCCGGTCTGCAGCTGCATCTCGATGCCGGGCGGCGTCGGGTGCAGCCGGCCTACCTCGACCTCCTCGACCGGCAGTCCTTGCCAGATCGCCATGCCGGCAAAGACCAGGATCGACAGCGCGAAGTTGAAGACCGGACCCGCCGCCACGGTGGCGAAGCGCGCCCAGAGCGGCGCGCCGGTCAGGCTTTGGCGCGCACGGGCCGGCTCGACCGGCACCGAGCCGGCGCTGGCCGCATCCGCATCGCCCAGGAAGCGCACATAGCCGCCCAGCGGGACTGCCGCCACCTGCCACAGCGTGCCATGCCGGTCGCGGCGCGAGACCAGCCGCGGCCCGAAGCCCAGCGAAAAGCACTCGGCCTTGATGCCGCAAAGCCGGCCGACGATGTAATGGCCATATTCATGCACGGTGACGATGACCGACAGCGCGACGACAAAGGCCGCCGCGGTCCAGAGGAATCCGCCCATCGCGTCCAGAACCAGGCTCATGCCGCCCCCTGCCATTGCGCCGCCGCACGCCGGGCGAAGCCGTCCCAATGCAGCACCTCGGCAAGGTCGCGCGGGCTTTGCCCGAAACCCGCCTCGCGCGCGGCCAGCGCCAGCGCATGCTCGACCGCCGGGGCCATGTCGGTAAAGCGGATGCGCCCGGCGATGAAATCGTCCAGCGCCTGTTCCTTGGCGGCGTTCAGCACCGCGCCGGCGGCGCCGCCCGCCTCGATCGCCTCGCGCGCCAGGCGCAGGGCGGGCCAGCGCGCCTCGTCCGGCTGGGCAAAGGTCAGGCTGCCAAGCGCCGCCAGGTCCAGCGCCGGCACCGGCAGCGGCGCGCGCGCCGGCCAGTTCAGCGCATAGCCGATGGCATGGCGCATGTCCGGCGCCCCCAGATGCGCGATGCTGCCACCGTCGCGATGCGTGACCATGGCATGGATGATCGACTGCGGATGCACCAGCACCCGCAACCGCTCGACGCCAAGGCCAAAGAACTCATGCGCCTCGATGACTTCCAGCGCCTTGTTGAACATGCTGGCGCTGTCGATGGTGATGCGCTGGCCCATGTCCCAGTTCGGATGCCGGCTGGCCTCGGCCACGCTTGCCTGCGCCAGCCGCTCCAGCGGCCAGTCGCGGAAGGCGCCGCCCGAGGCGGTGATGGTCACATGCTCGACGCTTTCGAGGTCTTCGCCCTGAAGCGCCTGGAATATAGCGGAATGTTCGGAATCGACCGGCAGGATGCGGGCGCCGGTCTCGCGGGCGCGGGACATGACCAGCGGCCCGGCGGCGACCAGGGTTTCCTTGTTGGCAAGCGCCAGCGTGCCGCCGCGGTTCAGCACCTCCAGCCCCGGCGGCAGGCCGGCGGCGCCGACGATGGCGGAAAGCGTCCAGTCGGCGGGACGCGCGGCGGCCTCGGCCACGGCCCGCGGCCCCGCGGCGGCCTCGATGCCGCTGCCGGCCAGCGCCGCGCGCAGCTCGGCCAGGCATTGCGGCCAGGCGGTGACGGCGATCTCGGCCCGCAGCGCGCGGGCCATCTGGGCCAGGCGCGCGACATTGGCGCCGCCGGTCAGGGCAATGGTGCGGAACCGCTCGGGCCCGCCGGCTCGCATCACCAGATCGAACGCGCTTTCGCCGACCGACCCGGTCGCGCCCAGCACCGATATGCTGCGCATGCTCTCAGCCTCCGATCACGGGTAAAAGATTGCCGATCAACAACACAAGCGCCACCAGCAGCGCCCCGGCCATGGCGTCGAACCGATCCATCGCCCCGCCGTGGCCGGGGATCAGGTCGGAACTGTCCTTGACCCCGACCCGGCGCTTGAGCCAGCTTTCCGCGATGTCGCCGAACTGCCCGGCCAGCGCCAGCAGCGGGCCCAGCACCAGCACCGGCCAGGGCGCCTGCCCGGCCAGCAGCAGGACCAGCGCCAGAACCAGCGCGCCCACCCAGCCGGCGATGGTGCCGCTCCAGGTCTTCTTGGGGCTGATGGCGGGCCAGAAGCGCGGACCGCCAAAGCGGCGGCCGATGAAATAGCCCAGCACGTCCGACAGCACCACGGTGCCGACGATCCAGGCCAGCGTCGGCAGGCCCATCACCTCGCGGATCACCACCAGCGCATAGCCCGCGCCCAGGATCGCCAGGGTGAACAGCAGATAGGCCGGGCGTTCGTGTTCATGCGTGCCGTGCCAGCCGGCGATCATCGGCACCAGCGCCAGCGCCATCGGCCAGTCGCCCGGCAGCACCAGCATGGCCAGCATCACCAGCCCCGACAGGATGCCGATCAGCACCGGGTGGCGCGGGCTGCGGAACTCGGGGTGGCGCCAGCCGGTCAGCCGCGCCAGTTCCCACATCATCACCCCGATCACGACCGAGACGCCCAGACG
Source organism: Paracoccus sp. pheM1 (assembly GCF_018499825.1). Classification (NCBI taxonomy): domain Bacteria; kingdom Pseudomonadati; phylum Pseudomonadota; class Alphaproteobacteria; order Rhodobacterales; family Paracoccaceae; genus Paracoccus; species Paracoccus sp. pheM1. Next base: position 1,782,123 of record NZ_JAGXCX010000002.1, on the reverse strand, counting down.
GATCCACAGCCCCGAGGACAGCAGGAGCAGCAGCCCCAGCACCGCCAGCACCACGCCCGACAGCAGGCGCGGCCACAGGTCGGCCCATTTGTCGCGCCCGCGCTGCAAGGCGCCGCGCAGCCGGCCCGGCCGTGGCCCGCCCCCGCTCATGCGCCGCCGAAGCGCCGTTCGCGCAGCCCGTAGCGGTCGAGGATCTCGGCCAGATGCTCGGGCGTGAAATCCGGCCAGAGCGTCTTGGTGAACTCATATTCCGAATAGGCCGCCTGGAAGGGCAGGAAATTCGAGGTCCGCGTCTCGCCCGAGGTGCGGATCACCAGGTCCGGGTCGGGATGGCCGGCGGTGTCCAGGCAATCGGCCAGGTCGGCCTCGGTCGGCTCGGCCACCTCGCCCCGCGCGATGCGGCCGGCCAGCCGCGCCGCGGCACGGGTCAGCTCGTCGCGGCCGCCGTAATTGATCGCCACGGTCAGGTTCAGCCGGGTGTTGCCGGCGGTGCGGGTCTCGATCCCGGCCATCAGCCGCTGCAGCTTGGGCTCCAGCCGCTCGCGCCCGCCGATGAAGCGCATGCGCACGCCCTCGGCGGAAAGCCCGTCGGCCTCGCGCTCGATATAGCGGGCGAAGATGCCCATCAGGCCCAGCACCTCCTCGGTCGAGCGCTTCCAGTTCTCGGTCGAGAAGGCATAGACCGTCAGCCAGTTCACCCCCAGGTCGGGGCAGGCGCGCACGATCTGCTTCACGCGCTCGGCGCCGCGCCGATGCCCGACCAGCCGCGGCCAGCCCCGGTTCTTGGCCCAGCGGCCGTTGCCATCCATGATGATGGCGACATGACGGGGCCGCTGGTCCCCTCCGCCGGGCTTGGACAGGCTGGCTGCGATCTCGGCCATGCGTCAGACCTGCATGATTTCGGCTTGCTTGGCCTCGAGCGCCTGGTCCACCGAGGCGATCATCTTGTCGGTCAGTTCCTGCACGGCGCCCTCCCAGAATTTCTGGTCGTCCTCGGACATGCCCGAAGACTTGGCCTTCTTGATCTGGTCCATGCCGTCGCGGCGCACGTTGCGGATGGCGACGCGGGCGTGTTCGGCATATTGCGCGGCGACGCGGGTCAGTTCGCGCCGGCGCTCCTCGTTCAGCTCGGGGATCGGCAGCATGATGATGGTGCCGTTCAGCTGCGGGTTGATGCCCAGGCCCGATTCGCGGATCGCCTTCTCGGCCTTGCCGACCAGCGCCTTGTCCCAGATGTTGATCGTGACCATGCGCGGCTCGGGCACGTTCACCGTGCCGATCTGGTTGATCGGCGTGGGCGAGCCATAGGCGTCGACCATGATCGGCTCGACCATGCTGGCCGAGGCGCGGCCGGTGCGCAGCGAGGCGAATTCATGGCGCAGGGATTCCATCGCGCCCTTCATGCGGCGTTCCAGGTCGTCGGTGTCTATCTCGATCTCGTCGGACATGCTCGGTCATGGCCTCTGTGCTGTGATTTTCGCCGCTTTTAGCCGAGCCGCGCCGGCATGGCAAAGCCTATACGGGTTTTTCAGCCATGCACGCGCGTATATGTGCCGGTGCCGGCCAGAATCCCGCGGAAACCGCCCGGTTCGTCCAGCGAGAAGACGATGATGGGCAGGTCGTTGTCGCGCGCCAGCGCGATGGCCGAGGCATCCATGACCCCCAGGTGCTTTTGCAGCACCTCGTCATAGGTCACGTCGTCATAGCGCCGCGCGTCGGGGAATTTGTTCGGATCCTTGTCATAGACGCCATCGACCTTGGTGCCCTTGAAGATCGCCTCGCAATTCATCTCGTTGGCACGCAGCGTGGCGGCGGTGTCGGTGGTGAAATAGGGGTTGCCGGTGCCGGCGGCGAAGATGCAGACGCGCTTCTTCTCCAGATGCCGGACGGCGCGGCGGCGGATATAGGGCTCGGCCACCTCGTCCATGCGGATGGCCGAGATCACGCGGGTATGGATCTTCAGCGCCTCCAGCGCCGCCTGCATGGCCAGCGCGTTCATCACCGTCGCCAGCATGCCCATGTAGTCGGCGGTCGCCCGCTCCATGCCCTGCGCGCTGCCCTGGAGGCCGCGGAAGATATTGCCGCCACCGATGACCATGCAGATCTCGACGCCCATGTCGTGGACGGATTTGACCTCCTGCGCGATGCGGGCGACGGTCGGCGGGTGCAGGCCATAACCCTGGTCCCCCATCAGCGCCTCGCCCGAAATCTTCAGCATCACGCGCGAATAGCTTCCGCGGGTCTTGGACGCGCTTTCCGACATGGTTCACCTTTTTTGCGGCAGTTTCATTGCCGGGCAAAATGTCGCAAACAGGCCCCATGTTCAACCACTGCCGACCCGACCCGAAATGACCCTGCGTCACCCGATCCTGGCCGGGCTGGACCCGGCGCGCCATGTCCTGATCGCCGGACCCACCGCCAGCGGCAAATCCGCCCTGGCGCTGGAGATTGCCGAGCACCAGGGCGGCACCATCGTCAATGCCGACGCCTTGCAGGTCTGGTCCTGCTGGCGCGTGCTGACCGCCCGGCCCACGGCAGAGGACGAGGCGCGCGCGCCGCATGCGCTTTACGGCCATGTCGCGCCGGGCCGCGACTATTCCGTCGGCGCCTGGCTGGCCGAGGTGGCGGCGCTGCTGGACCGCGGCCGGCTGATCGTGACCGGCGGGACCGGGCTTTACCTGAACGCGCTCAGCCGCGGGCTGGCGGCGATTCCCGCCACCCCGCCGGAAATCCGCGCCTGGGCCGACCAGCTGCTGCGCGAGCCCGGCGGATTGGCGCGCATGGTCGCGGATCTGGACACCCCGACCCGCGCCCGCATCGACCTGAAAAACCCGGTGCGCGTCCAGCGCGCCTGGGAGGTGCTGACCACCACCGGCCGCGGCATCGCCGCCTGGCAGGCCGAGACGCCGCCGCCGCTGATCGACCCCGCCGCCGCGCATCTCTTGGTGCTGGACCCCGACCGCGACTGGCTGGCCGGGCGCATCGACCGCCGCTTCCGGCTGATGCTGGACCAGGGCGCGCTGGACGAGGTGCGCGCCCTGCTGCCGCGTTGGAGCCCCGATGCGCTTTGGGCCAAGGCCATCGGCGCGCCGGAACTGGTCGCGCATCTACGAGGCGAGATCGACCTGGACGAGGCGATCCGGCGCGCGGTCATCGCCACCCGGCAATATGCCAAGGCGCAGCGCAGCTTCTTTCGCGGGCGGCTGGGGGACTGGCCCCGCATCGGCATCGGCCCCTGACCGGCGCGCCCGCGCAAGCAGGAGGGCACGCGGAGGCTCTATCTCAGCATTGATCCCCTGACCGACGCACCGCGCAAGCAGGGCAAGACATATTAATCTTTTAGCAACCCTGGGATGACTATATCCTTCATCGACTCGCGTCATGAGGATAGCCTTTGGTCATGGATTCGCTGAAAGCCGCGGCTGATGGATGAAGCCCGCCACCGCATCGTCCCGCCCGATCCCGTCCTGGCGCGGCTGGCCGCGGCGGGCGTCAATATCGGCACGATCCTCGAACCGGCGGATACCGATCCCCGGCTGCCGGCGCCTGCCGCCCCCGCGGGCCGCCCGTCGGTCCTGTCGCCCACCGTGGTCGGGCTGGCCGATGCGGGCGGGCCCCGGCCCCGTTCCCTGCTGCCGCAGGGCCGGGCGGGCGACGGGCTGCGGCTGATCCCGCTGGCCGGCCTTCACTGGGGCGGGCCGGTGCGAAGCCCGGCTGCGCCGCGCAGCCCGCGGGTCCGCGGCGACCATGTGCTGCTTCGCCCGACCGGCGGCATGGTCGCGATCATGTTCCCGCGCCACCACCATGCGCTGCCGGCCGGCCGCGTCGCCTTCATCCCCGCGGGCACCGCCTTTTCGCTGAAGCCGCCGCCCGAGGTGCGGGGACTGGCGCTGCTGATCCCGCCCGCCCTGTGCCGCGGCCTGGCGCTGCCCGCGCAGATGCGCCACGGCCTGCCGGCGGGCGCGGATGCGGATCTGCTGGATCGGGCCATGGCCGCGCTGGGATCAAGGGCGCCGCGCGACAAGGTGCAGGATGCCGCCACCGCGCGCGAACTGGCGCAGATCGCCACGGTGCTGTCGCGGCTGGACGAGGGGCCCGGCGGGGGCCGATCCGCCCCCTCGCCCGCCAGCCTGGCCGAGGCGCGGGCGCTGTCCGGGCATTTCCTGCAACTGGCGCGGGCCGAGCTGCAATCCGGCCAGACCATCGCCGAACTGGCGCGGCAGCTGGGCTGCTCGCTGGCGCAGCTGGACCGCGCCTGCCGGCTGAGCCGGGGACGCAGCGCGCTGGAGCTGCTCTACGACCTGCGGCTGCAATGCGCGACCGAGGCGCTGCGCGACGGCACCCAGCCGGTGGCCGAGATCGCGGACCGGCTGGGTTACAGCGGGCTTGGCCATTTCATGCGCGCCTTCCTGGCCGCTACCGGCCGCACGCCCCAGGCCTATCGGGCGCTGATGCAAGAAAGCCGCAGCCGCCCCGGCAATCGCCCGGCTGGCTGAACCCCGCGCATTCTGGTGGCGTAAACGCCCCCGCGCGGTTCCTGCATGGGAACCCGGCACGCCAAACCGGCGACGGGAAAACGGCGTCGCGCCCCGTCGGAAAAGGCCGAGGGTTAACGTAAAAAAGCCCGCCGGCTCGCGCAGTTGCGCCACCATCGCGGGCTTCGACAAGAGGCCGCTTTGCGGACCGCGGCAATGGGATCACGGAAATCGGGACGCAGATGAAAGACCCGATGGCGCAAAGGCTCGCCGGGGCGGGTGTGCCGCCGCCGCGCGGGCTTCGGCAAGCCAAGGCCCCATGCTCGCCGCGGCCGAGAGGCTGTCAAAGCCCCTCGAAGGCCGCCCTTTGCCGATCCGTCCAGCGCAGCCGCAGCCGCACGCCCTCTTCGGCCACCTCCTCGGCGACGATCACGCCCTGCTCATGCAGCCAGGCCCGGCGCCGGCCGTCCGAATGCGGCAACACCAGTTCGGCCTCGCGGCGCGGCTCGTCCAGGGCCTCGGCCAGCCGCGCCTCGATGGCGGCCAGCAAATCGTCCAGCCCCTCGCCCGAGAGGGCCGAGATCGCCTGCACGCCCTGGGTCCGCGCATCGGTGCGCCGCAGGGCGGCGCGGGTCTCGGGCGACAGCGCGTCGATCTTGTTCCAGACCTCGATCAGCGGCACGTCCTCCTCGACGCCCAGCGAATCGAGGATCTCGCCCACGTCGCCGGCCTGCTCCTCGGTCTCGGGATGGCTGATGTCGCGCACATGCAGGATCAGGTCGGCGGCCAGCACCTCTTCCAGCGTGGCGCGGAAGGCGGCCACCAGCTCATGCGGCAGGTCGCTGATGAAGCCCACCGTATCCGACAGGATCACCCGCCGGCCGCCGGGCAGCACCATCTGCCGCATGGTCGGGTCCAGCGTGGCGAAAAGCTGGTCCTGGGCCAGGACCTCGGCCCCGGTCAAGCGGTTGAACAGCGTGGATTTTCCCGCGTTCGTGTAGCCGACCAACGCCACGATGGGATAGGGCACCTTGGCGCGGGCCTTGCGGTGCAGCTCGCGGGTCTTGACCACGCGCTCGAGCTGCCGGCGCAGGCGCACCACCTGCTCGTCGATGGCGCGGCGGTCGGCCTCGATCTGCGTCTCGCCGGGGCCGCCTACGAAGCCCAGTCCGCCGCGCTGGCGTTCCAGGTGGGTCCAGGCCCGGACCAGCCGGGTGCGCTGATAGGCCAGCGCCGCCAGTTCCACCTGCAACACGCCCTCGCGCGTCTGCGCCCGGTCGGCGAAGATCTCGAGGATCAGCCCGGTGCGGTCCAGGATCTTGACGCCCCATTCCTTTTCCAGGTTGCGCTGCTGGACCGGCGTCACCGGCCCGTCGATCAGCACCAGCTCGGCCCCCTCGCCCTCGGCGGCGGCCTTCAGGTGCTGGCCGATCTCTTCGCGCTTGCCCTTGGAGAACAGCATGCCCGGATCGGGGCTGCGCAGCCGCGTCACCTCGGCCCCGGCCACCTCGATGGCGGGCAGCGCATGGGCCAGGGCCACGGCTTCCTCAAGCGCCAGTTCGGGCGAGCGGCGGGTGCGCGAATTGCCCAGATCGGGATGGATCACATAGGCGCGTGTCGGGCGCTCGCGGGTTTCCGTCGGTTCGCCCAATCAGTCCTCGCCCTCATAGAGGCTGATCGGCTGCCCCGGCATGATGGTCGAGATGGCGTGCTTGTAGACCAGTTGCGACTGCCCGTCGCGGCGCAGAAGCACGCAGAAATTGTCGAACCAGGTAATGACGCCCTGCAGTTTCACACCATTGATAAGAAAAATCGTCACCGGAACCTTGCCCTTGCGGACATGGTTCAGAAAAGCGTCCTGGAGGTTCTGTTTGTCGCCGGCCATTCGATGCACCTTGTTCTTATCGCTGGTTTTCAAGACTTAGGCGAGCGGGCGGCGGCTTGCAAGCATGTGATCCCGCCTAGCGCCGCCAATATTCGGGCGAAACCAGCGCCAGGATCGCCAGCGTCTCGACCCGGCCGACGACCATGGCGCCGGCCAGCACCGCCTTGGTCAGCGCCGGCAGCCCGGCCCAGCCCGCCCATGGCGCCCCCGCCATGCCGGCCGAGCCCTGGAAGGTCGGGGTCAGCGGAATCGCCCCGGCCAGCGGGCCGGTATTGGTCAGCGCCGCGATGGACAGGATGGTGGCCGAATCGAACTCGATCCGCTGCAGCGAGATCAGCATCACCGTCACCGCGATGGAACTGGCGAACAGCATGAAGAAGATGAAGGCCAGATAGGCCCCCTCGCGCCGCAGCCGCCGCGCCATCAGCCCGCCGCCGCCGACCGAGGCGGGATGCACGATCCGCTCCAGCTCGCGCTCGGAATGGCGGGCCAGCGCATAGACCCGGAGCAGCTTGACGCCGCCCGCGGTGGTGGCGACGCCGCCGCCCATCATCGCCAGCCCGGCCAGCATCAGGCCGGGGGAACTCAGCCCCGACCAGTTGCGCGCGCCCTGCCATTCGACCGAGTTCCAGCCGGTCGTGGTCAGATAGCTCAGCCCGTTGAAGATCCCGCCCCAGGCGGCCGAGGCGGCGCTGTCGAGCGTGTCCAGAACCCCCTTGGCCCCGGTCGGGGAAACGCCGATGGCCCCGGCGAAATGCCGCGCGAACAGCAGGGCCGAAACCAGCAGCACCACGCCCGCGGCCATGCGCAGCTCGGGATCCTCGATCCAGCTCTCGCTGGCCTTCAGCTCGCCCCCGCCGGGCCAGAAGCGGCGCGACAGCGCGGGGATCAGGAACAGGAAGATCACCACCTCGCCGGCCATGCCGCTGCCCTGCCCGGCGGGGCCGGCGACGGGGCTGATGCCGCTGGTCGACAGCGTGCCCATGGCGCGGGTCAGCGCCACCAGCCCGGTCTCGCCCAGCATCAGAAGCAGCGTCCACATCAGCAGCGTCAGCCCGGCATAGACCGGCAACACCACCCTGCCCGCCCGCATCACCCGATGCACCGGGTCGGCCAGTTCGGTCTGGAAGGCGGGATGCGACCGCTGGCCCAGGATCGAGGGCTCGGCCGAACGCGGCAGCCGCTCGAACCTTTCGCTGCGGCCATAGGGCGAGGACATGATCTCGAAGCCCCCCACCCGCAGCGGCGCCAGCAGCGCAATGGCCGCGACCAGCATGAACAGCCCGCCCAGCCAGCCGACGATGGCGCGCCACAGGTGCAGCGGCGCCGGCAGCAGGTCGGCCGAGTAGAGCGAGGCGCCGGTGGTGGTCAGGCAGGAGATCATCTCCCACCAGGCATTGAAGAAGCCGGTGTCGGGCAGGGCCATGGCAAAGGGCACGGCCAGCATGGCGGGCAGCAGGACCATGGTGCCCAGCATGGTCAGAAGCACGCTACGCGCCCGCGGCCCTTCGGGCCGGTCGGCGGTGGCCAAGCCCACGATCGCGGCCAGGATCACGAAGATCCCCGCCGCACCCAGGAAGATCGAGCCGGTCTTGTGCTCGTCCAGCGCATGGGCGTAGAGCCCCGGCAGCACCATGGCCAGTGCGCCGACCCCCCCCAGGATCACGATCAGCGGCAGGCGCAGCAGCAGTCTCATCCCGGCACTCAGAAGAAGTCGATCGAGACCTGAAGCAGGCGCTCGACCTCGGGGATGTCGGAGACGAGGGCAAAGATCACCACGATGTCGCCCTCCTCGATGCGCAGGTCGCCCGTGGGCTTGACCACGCGGTCGCCCTTGCGCACCGCGCCCATCAGCGCGCCTTCGGGAAAGTCGATGTCGCGCACGGCCCGCCCGGCGATGGGCGAGGTCGACAGCACCTGCGCCTCGATCACCTCGGCCTCGGCATCGCCGATGGAATAGATGTCGCGCACCCGCCCGTGGCGGATATGGCGCAGGATGGTCGAGACGGTGCTGGCACGCGGGTTGATGAAGGCGTCGATGTCCAGGGGCTCCATCAGCGACATCAGCGTGGGGTCGTTGACCAGAGAGATCGCGAGCTTCGCCCCTGCCTGCTTGGCGCGCACCGCGGCCAGGATGTTGGTCTTGTCGTCGTCGGTGATGGCCAGGACCGCATCGGCGCGCGGCACGGCGGCCTCCTCCAGCAATTCGGCCGACAGCCCGTCGCCGTTCAGCACGATGGTGCGGTTCAGCGCATCGGCGGCATCCTCGGCACGGGCGCGGCTGCGCTCGATCAGCTTGACGCGGATGCGCTCGGGGCGCGCCTCGAGCGATTGGGCGACGGCAAGGCCCACGTTGCCCGCGCCGATGATGACCACGCTTTCCTGCTTGGCCATGGGCTTGCCGAAGATCTCCAGCGTGCGCGGCACGTCCTCGGCCAGGGTGAAGACATAGACCTGGTCGCCCTCGAAAAGCTGGTCGCCCGGCTCGGGCGCGAACAGCTTGCCGCCGCGCCGCACCCCCGCCACGATGGCGCTGAGGCTGATGAACATGTCGTTGAGCTGGCGCAGGGGCGTGTTCAGCACCGGGCTGTCGGGCTCGAGCGAGATCCCCAGCAGATGCAGCCGCCCCTCGAGGAAGGTCTCGGCATCGAAGGTCGAGGGCGCCGAAAGCCGCTGCATCGCCGCGCGCGCCACCTCGCGCTCGGGGCTGATGACGACGTCGATGGGCAGGTGGTCGGTGCGGTAGAGATCGGAATAGATCGCATCCAGATAGGCCGAGCTGCGCAGCCGCGCGATCTTGCGCGGCACCTGGAAGACGGAATGGGCGACCTGGCAGGTGACCATGTTGACCTCGTCCGAATGGGTTGCGGCGATGATCAGGTCTGCGTCCCGCGCCCCCGCCCGGTCCAGCACGTCGGGATGGCTGGCAAAGCCGGTCACGCCCTGCACGTCCAGCGCATCGGTGGCGCGCCGGATCAGCTCGGCACTGGTGTCGATGATGGTGACATCGTTGCGCTCGCCCGCAAGATGGCGTGCGATGTGCCAGCCGACCTGCCCCGCCCCGCAGATGATGATCTTCATTCCGGCCCCGGTTCATGCCCTTCGTGAGGCGCGATCCTAGCGCGCGGCGCGGGCGACGGATACAGGGAAAGCGTCAGGACCACCCGTGCGCCTTTGATGCGTGCTGGACGGTCGCATGGGTATTTGCAGAACGAAGAAGTCGTTAAGGGTTTTTCAATCTTTTGCGCCTAGCCTGGTTGCGCGGTACAGGCTGGGGAGCCGATGACCGCGAACGGAGAAGTCGCCCCGGTCATTTGGCCAAAACCTGTCCCGCCTGAACCGTGGGGGTGGCCGGGGCGCAGTTTCCGGCCTTCTCTGTTCCATAAATACCCATGCGACCGCGCCACCGGCATGGCACCGCCATCATTTCCCCATCAGCTCCTCCTCGACGCGCATGCCGCCGACGACGCCGAGCGACTTGAGCTTGCGATGCAGCGCCGAGCGCTCCATGCCGACGAATTGCGCCGTGCGGCTGATATTGCCGCCGAAGCGGTTGATCTGCGCCAGCAGGTATTCCCGCTCGAAGAGTTCGCGCGCCTCGCGCAGCGCCAGGCTGGTGATCTGCGGGCCGAGCGCCAGGGCCTCGCTGGTGCTGGTGCTGCCGTTCTGGCCTTCCAGTTCCGAGGGCTGGATCGGCCCGGTGCCGTCGCCCAGGATCAGCACCCGCTCGATCACGTTGCGCAACTGGCGAATATTGCCCGGCCAGTTCATCGCCTGCAGCGCGGCGCAGGTCTCCTCGGGCAGCGCGCGCGCCGGCAGGCCCTGGGCCGCATGGAACTGCTCGATGAAATGCGTGGCCAGCAGCGGGATGTCGTCGCGCCGCTCGGCCAGCGAGGGCACCGCCACCGGCACCACGTTCAGCCGGTCGTAAAGCTCCTGACGGAAGCGGCCGGCGGCGATCTCGGCCGAAAGGTCGCGGTTGGTCGAGGAGATCACCCGCAGGTCCACCCGCACCTTGTCGGTGCCGCCGGCGCGCTGGAACTGCTGCTCGGTCAGCACGCGCAGGATCTTGGGCTGGGTGCCCAGCGGCATGTCCGCCACCTCGTCGAAATAGATCACGCCGCCATGCGCCTGTTCCAGCAGGCCCGCCTCGATGCCGCGCTCGGGGGTTTCGCGGCCGAAGAGCACCTCTTCCATGTGCTCGGGCTCGATGGTGGCGCAGGGCACGGTGACGAAGGGCTCGCGGGCGCGCGGGCTTTGGGCGTGGACATAGCGCGCGGCGATTTCCTTGCCCGCCCCCGGCTCGCCGGTCAGCATGACCCGGCCGTTCGATTTCGCCACCTTGTCGAGCTGTTCGCGCAGCCTGCGGAAGGGCGCCGAATTGCCCAGCATCTCGGCCGCCCGCGCCTCGCCGCGCTTCAGCGTCGAGTTCTCGCGGCGCAGGCGCGCCGTCTCCATGGCGCGGCGGATCACCACCAGCAGCTGGTCGATGTTGAAGGGCTTCTCGATGAAGTCGTAGGCGCCCTGCTTGATCGCCGCCACCGCGATCTCGATATTGCCATGGCCCGAGATGATGACCACCGGCACCTCGGGATTGTTGCGCTTGACCTGCTTGAGGATGTCGATCCCGTCCATCTTGCTGTCCTTGAGCCAGATGTCGAGGATCATCAGCGCCGGTTCGGCCGCGTTCAGCTCGGCCACCGCCTGGTCGGAATTGGCGGCGAGGCGGGTCGAGAAGCCCTCGTCGCGCAGGATGTCGGAAATCAGTTCCCGGATGTCCCGCTCGTCGTCGACAATCAGAATATCGCTCATTTCATTGCTTCCTGCTCGTTTTTCTGGCGGCGCGCGGAAAGCCGCACCGGCTGGCGTTCGCGCGGCAGGCGGATTTCGGCCATGGCGCCGCGTCCTTCAGGAGTGTCGGTCAGCATCAGGCTGCCGCCGTGTTCCTCGACGATCTTCTTGACGATCGGCAGGCCGAGGCCGGTGCCGCCGGGCTTCATCGTCACATAGGGCTCGAACAGCCGGGTGCGGTCCTGCGGCAGGCCGGGCCCGTTGTCGGCGATGCGGATCGTCACCGCATCGGGGGCCGAGCGCAGCGAGACGCGGACCTGCGGCACCCAGCCCTGGGGCGGGTTCGCGCGCAGCTCGTCCAGCGCCTCGCCCGCGTTCTTCAGCAGGTTGGTGAAGACCTGCCGCATCATGCCGGCATCGGCATCGACGATCACCGGCTCGTCTGGGATGTCCGAGACCAGCGCGCCTTGCAGCGCGTCGCGCTGCATCAGCTCGGCATCGCGCAAGAGCTTGGCGATGTCGGTTTCCTTGCGGTCGGGTTCGGGCATGCGGGCGAAGCGGCTGAATTCGTCCACGATCCGGCGCAGGTCGTTGGTCTGGCGGATGATGACCTCGGTATATTGCTCCAGCGCCTCGCGTTCCTCGCCGGCGATGGGGCCGAACTTGCGCTTGAGCCGCTCGGCCGAAAGCTGGATCGGGGTCAGCGGGTTCTTGATCTCATGCGCGACGCGGCGCGCCACGTCGCCCCAGGCCGCCATGCGCTGCGCCGAGACCAGGTCGGTCACGTCGTCCAGCGCCACCACGTAGCCTTCCAGGCCGCCGGCCGCGCCGCGCCGGATCGCCATGCGCACCAGCAGGCTTTCCACCCGGCCCTCGCGGGTCAGGCGGATCTCGTCCTGCACCGATTCGTTGACCGATTGCGCCAGCCGCTCGAACAGCGGCGCGAATTCCGGCACCGCCTCGGAGAGCAGCCGGTCATGCGCCGTCGCCGGGTCGAGGCCCAGCAGCCGGGTGGCCGAGCGGTTCAGGAAGTCGATCTCGCCCGCCGCATCGAGGCCGATCACCCCGGCCGTGACCGAGGACAGCACCGAATCGAACAGCCGGCGCTGGTCGTCGGCGGCGCGGTAGCTTTCGACCAGTTCCTGGCGCTGCTGCTTCAACTGCCGGGTCATGCGGTTGAAGCTTTCGCCCAGGGTCTGGATCTCGTCGCCGGTATCGGGGGCGGGGATCTGGAAGTCCAGGTTGCCCTCGCCCACCTGCTCGGAGGCCTCGGCCAGTCGGCCGATGGGCCGCGACAGCCGGTCGGCGAACCACAGGCCCAGCCACATCGCCGCCGCCACGAGAAGCAGCGCAAAGCCCAGGTAGAGCAGCGAGAACTCGAACAGCACCCGGCCGCGTTCCTGTTCCAGCCGCTGGTATTCGCCCACCGTCTGCCGGGTGTCGTCCAGCAGGCCCAGCAGGCTGCCGTCCACGTCGCGGGTGACGTAGAGATAGCGGTCGGCCAGCGGCACCAGCGGCACCAGGGCGCGGAATTCGTTGTTCTGCCAATCCTCGATCAGTACCAGGCCCCGCATCGCCGCCTCGTCGAACTGGGCGGGCGAGGGTTCCTCGTACCAGAACTGATAGCTGCGCTCGCCCCGCGCGCGGATGGTGCCGCGGCCATCGACGATATAGGCCTCGCGCAGCCCGCGCTGGATCTGGCTTTGATAGTCCGACAGCAGCAGCCGCAGGTCGCCGTCGTCCAGCATCGGGTTCTGCCGCGCGGCCTGGGTCAGCGCCCCGGCCAGCAGCTTGGCGTCGTTGGTCAGGTCGCGGCGATGCTCGTCTTGATAGGCCTCGGCGGCCGAGAGCGAGGTCGAGACCACCTGCTGCACCCGGTTCGAGAACCAGCCCTCGAGCCCGATGTTCACCGTCAGCCCGGCAAACAGCGCCACCAGCACCGTCGGCACCAGCGCGATGGTGGCAAAGACCCCGACCAGCCGCATGTGCAGCCGCGAGCCCGCCGCCGACTTGCGCCGCGCCGCGACGATCCGCGCCATGCGCGCCACGACCAGGCCGGTCAGCACGATCAGGTAGAGCAGGTCCGCCAGCAGCACCAGCCGCAGCACAGACCCGCCCGAGGTGGCGCCGGCGAAAGGCCCCATCACGGCAAAGGTCAGGCCCGCCAGCGCCGGCCCCAGCAGGGCAAGTCCAAGCGTCGCGGTATTGCGATAAAGCCGCAGGCGCCGCAGCCTTGCGACGCGCTCCCATGTGTCCCTGGACAGCGTTCCCGCCACCTTTGCCCGTCCTCACGGTTTCGCCGCTGTGCCGCAGCCTTTCTGTGGCCGTTAAGCGACTCTCGCAAGGCCATCTGTGGCTGTTTTACATCAGTTTGCGGCGCCGTGTCACCTCGATATTCAGGTCGGTCAGTTTCTTGCGCAGGGTATTGCGATTGATGCCCAGAAGATCGGCACAACGCAGCTGATTGCCGCCGGTCGCGTCCAGCGCGATCTCGAGCAGCGGCTTTTCGATCTCGCGCAGGATGCGGTCGTAAAGGCCGGGCGGCGGCAGGTCGTCGCCGTGCAGGTCGAAATAGCGTTGCAGATGCATCTCGACCGATTGCGCCAGGCGCATGTTCGCAGGCTCGCCCAGCGACGGGACAGGTGCTGCGGCGGGACCGGCCGGGGCCGCGGCGGGGCCGGCGGCCGGGGCGGGCGGCACGATGGGGCTGGATTCCGCCAGGGCGGTGCGGGCCTCGGCCTCGGTGATCTCGGCGGCGGCGGCGGTCAGCGCCAGCCGGCGCATCAGGTTTTCCAGCTCGCGCACGTTGCCGGGAAAGGGATAGGCGCGGATCAGCGCCGCCGCGCCCTCGGACAGCGTGCGCTGCGGCAGGCCCTGCGCGGCGGCCCGCGCCAGCAGGTGGCGCGCCAGCGGCGGGATGTCGTCCAGCCGGGCGCGCAGCGGCGGCACGGTGATCGTCACTCCCGCCAGCCGGTAATACAGGTCCGCCCGCAGCCGCCCGGAGCCCACGTCCGCCTGCGGATCGGGCCCGGTGGTGGAAATCAGGCGCGGCATCAGGTTGCGGCCGGGACCGACCTCCCATGCCTCGATCATGCCGATCAGCCGGGCCTGGGCGGCGGCGTCGAAGCCGGCCGGATCCTCGATCAGCAGCGTGCCGCCCTGGGCGCGGTCGGCGGTGCCGTGAATGGTCTCTTCGGAAAGGTCGGCCGAGGTCAGCACGACGAATCCCGCCTCGCGCCGGTCCGACAGGTCGTGGAACGAGCGCGCGACCACGGTCTTGCCCACCCCCGCCTCGCCCGCGATCATCACCGGCAGGTCGGCGTTCAGCACCCGCGCGACCATGCGGAACAGGTTCTGCATCGAGGGCGCATGGCCGATCAGCGGCAGGGCCGGATCGGCGCCGGTCTCGGGCGCCGCCGGGGCCGGGGCCGGGTCGGACTTGCGCAGCCGCCGCGACAGCGCCTGGCCCGCCCGCGCCATCAGGTCCGGCAGGTCGAAGGGCTTGGGCAGGTAGTCGAAGGCGGCGGCCTCGGTGGCGCGGATGGCGGTGACGATGGTGTTCTGGGCCGAGATCACGATCACCGGCAGGTCGGGCCGCGCCTTGCGGATCGCCGGGATCATGTCGATGCCGTTGCCGTCGGGCATCATCACGTCGGTGATGACCAGGTCGCCCCGCCCCTCCTCGACCCAGCGCAGGAGTTGCGCCAGCGAGCCGGTGGCATGGACCCGGCAGCCCGCGCGGGTCAGGGCCTGGGTCAGGACCGTGCGGATGGTGCGGTCGTCGTCAGCGATCAGAACGGTGCCGTCCATGGGAAAACCTCAGGCTTTGGGCAGGGAGATGCGGAAAACGGTGCGACCGGGGCGCGAATCGAGCGCGATCCAGGCGCCATGGTCGGTGATGATCTTGGAAACCAGCGCCAGCCCCAGGCCGGTGCCGTTCTCGCGCCCCGAGACGAAGGGCTCGAAGACTTCGGCGATCAGCGATTCGGGGATGCCGGGGCCGTCGTCCTCGATCTCGATCTGCAGGGGCAGGCTGCGGCCCTGCGGCTCGGCCTCGGTCGGCGCCAGGCGCAGGGTGCCGTCGTAGAAGCTGCGAATGCGGATGGTGCCGCCCCGCCGCGCCCGCCCGATCGCCTCGGCCGCGTTCTTGACCAGGTTCAGGCAGACCTGCACCAGCTGGTCGGGATCGGCCAGCGCCGGCGGCAGCGAGGGGTCGTAATCGGGCACGATGCGCAGCCCCTTGCCGAAACCCACCGCGGCCGAGCGGCGCACCCGCTCCAGCACGTCATGGACGTTCACGGCCGAAAGCCGCGGCGCCGAGGTGTCGCCGAAGCGTTCCACCTGGTCCAGCAACTCGACGATGCGGCGCGATTCCGCGACGATCAGGTCGGCCAGGTCGCGGTCCTCGGCCTTGAGGTTCATGCCGATCAGCTGCGCCGCGCCGCGGATGCCGGCCAGCGGGTTCTTGATCTCATGCGCCAGCATCTCGGCCATGCCGATGGCCGAGCGCGCGGCCGAGCGCGCCGCCTGCCCCTGCCCCAGCCGCCCGGCCCCGTCGAGCGGCGAGATCAGGATCACCGTGCCCCCCGCCGGGCTGGGCGCAGGCCCGGCATGGATGGTGCCGATGCGGTCGGAATGCCCGCCGGAGCGGTCGCCGATCTCGAAACGCACGCCGGCGCGGTTCAGCGCGTCATGGCCCTCGCGCATCCGTTCCAGGATCGAGCCCAGCGTGGGCACGATGCGCAGCCGCTTGAGCATCTCGGCCCCCTCCAGCGCCTGCCCCAGCGAAGAGCGGCAGGAGATATTCAGAAAGGCCTCGGCCAGGTCGTTCATCGCCGCGATGCGGCCCTGCGCGTCCAGGATGATCGCCGGCAGCGGAAGCGCCGACCAGTTCGGCCCCACCTCTGCCGGGACAAAGCCGCCGCCGGCCTCCATCTCGGGATCGGGCAGCATGTCGGACGCGGCACGGCTGGTCATGAAGGCGCCTCGGTGACCGGGGGGTTCTGTTCGGGGACATCGGCAGCGGGCGCATCGCCGAAGCCGGCGCGGATCGCGGACAGCGCCGCCTCGGGCGTGGGCGCGCGCAGCAGTTCGGCGCGGTTCGGGGCACCGTTCGCCTCGGCATACCAGCCCAGGTGCTTGCGGGCGACGCGCAGGCCCAGTTCGCGGCCGTAAAGCGACAGGATGTCGTCGTAATGCTCGGCCACCGCCTCGGCCAGCCGGGCGCCCTGCGGCACCTCGGGCCGGGGCGTACCCCAAAGCGCATGCGCGATCTGCGCCAGCCGCCAGGGCGCGCCCTGCGCGCCGCGCCCGACCATGACCGCATCGGCGCCCGACTGCCGCAGCGCCGCGCGGGCCGAGGCCACGTCCACCACGTCGCCGTTGGCGACCAGCGGCGGACGGCCGGGCAGGTTCGCGACCTGGCGGATGGCGGCCCAATCGGCGCTGCCGGTATAGAACTGCGCCCGCGTGCGGCCATGCACGGTCAGCATCCGCACCCCCGCCCCGGCCGCGCGGCGCGCCAGTTCCGGCGCGTTCAGGCAATCCGCGTCCCAGCCCAGCCGCATCTTCAGCGTCACCGGCAGGTCGGGCACGGCGGCGACCACCGCGTCGATCAGCCCCAGCGCATGGTCGAGGTCGCGCATCAAGGCCGCGCCCGACAGCCCCCCCGTCACCTTCTTGGCCGGGCAGCCCATGTTGATGTCGACGATGCGCGCGCCCATGCCGGCAACGATCCGCGCCGTCTCGGCCATGGCGCCCGCCTCGCGCCCGGCGATCTGGACGCTGACCGGCAATGCGCCCTCGGTCAGCGCCTTGGCGCGCACGGCGGCGCGGGTGGACGGCCGCGGCGTCACCATCTCGGTCGAGGCGACCATCTCGCTGACCATCAGCCCCGCCCCGCCATGGCGCGCGACGGCGCGGCGAAAGGCCAGGTCGGTGATCCCGGCCATGGGCGCCAGGAAGACCGGCGGGCCAAGCCGCGTGGTGCCAAGGGTGATGGGTTCGGGCAGTGTCATGGGAAAACTCGTATGCCAGTCGGCGGGAATGCGAAAGAAAACGGCTTGTGCCTGATCGGCAGGCTTTTGCGCCATGCCCGAATTTGCCGCTTTTTCATGCTTGATGCCTAAATAGTCGGCAGGCCCGGTTTCGTCAAATGTCGCGGAGCTTCAAGTCGCCTGTCGCAACCGCGCTGGCTTGGACGGGCCGCGGCGGCTAGGCTTTCCACGCCAGCTAGGAGTGCGCGATGTTTCTTTCCGTCTTCGACATCTTCAAGATCGGAGTCGGCCCTTCCTCGTCCCATACGATGGGGCCGATGGTGGCCGGAGGCCGCTTTCTGGACGCGCTGCGCCAGCAGCCGTTCCGCGCGCATGGGTTGCGCGCCAGCCTGCACGGCAGCCTGGCCTTTACCGGCAAGGGCCATGCGACCGACCGCGCCACCATCCTGGGCCTGGCCGGTTTCCTGCCCGAAACCATGGATGCCGAGGCGGCCGAGGCGGCGCTGGCCCGCAACCGCGAGACGAAGATCCTGTCGCCCGAGGGCCTGGGCGAGCTGGCCTTCGATCCGGCGCGCGACCTGATCTTCGACTACGACCGCGCCCTGCCCGGCCATGCCAACGGCATGGTGCTGATGGCGACCGACCAGCAGGGCGACGTGATCTTCCGCGAGGTCTATTATTCCATCGGCGGCGGCTTCGTGATGACCGAGGGCGAGCTGGAGGCGCGCGGCGACGACACCCGCACGGATGCCTCTCCCAGGGTGCCCTTTCCCTTCGCCTCGGCCGCCGAGATGCTGGAGATGGCCGAAAGATCGGGCAAGTCCATCGCCCAGATGAAGCGCGAGAACGAGCGGGTGTATCGCAGCGACGCCGAGATTTCCGCCGGCATCCGCCGCATCTGGCAGGTGATGCGCGACTGCATGGACCGCGGGCTGGCGACGGGCGGCATCCTGCCGGGCGGCTTGTCGATCCGCCGCCGCGCGGCGGCCATCCACGAGGCGCTGAAGGCCGAATCCGGCATGAACCTGACCGCGCCGCATGTCATCAACGACTGGATGTCGATCTATGCCATGGCGGTGAACGAGGAAAACGCCGCCGGCGGCCAGGTCGTGACCGCGCCGACGAACGGCGCGGCGGGCGTGGTGCCGGCGGTGGTGCGCTATTGGCTCGACCATGTGCCCGGCGCGTCCGAGCGCCAGCTCGACGAGTTCCTGCTGACGGCGGCGGCCATCGGCGGGCTGATCAAGCACAACGCCTCGATCTCGGGCGCGGAATGCGGCTGCCAGGCCGAGGTCGGCTCGGCCTCCGCCATGGCGGCGGCGGGGATCTGCGCCGTGATGGGCGGCACGGTCACCCAGGTCGAGAACGCCGCCGAAATCGCGCTGGAGCATCACCTGGGCATGACCTGCGACCCGGTGAAGGGGCTGGTGCAGGTGCCCTGCATCGAAAGGAACGGCCTGGGCGCCATCAAGGCGGTCTCGGCGGCCAGCCTGGCCCTGCGCGGCGACGGCCAGCATTTCGTGCCGCTGGACGCCGCCATCGAGACCATGCGCCAGACCGGCCGCGACATGAGCGACAAATACAAGGAAACCTCGCTCGGCGGCCTGGCCGTCAATGTGCCCAACTGCTGAACCGCGTGCAAAGAATCGCGCAAACCGGGGGTTTGGCGCAAGCCGGGCCCTGTCGGCGCTTGCCCCAGCCCTGCCCTTCCTGTAGCCAATCAGCATAAGCAAAACCCACGGAACCGGGACAGAGCAGATGAAATTCCGTTCGGCATTCGCCGTTCTTTCGATGACTGTAGCCCTTGCCGCCTGCGGCGAACTGCCCTTCCAGTCCTCCGAACCCGAGGCCCCCGCCCATTCCGGCCCGCCCGGCGTCTCGCCGCTGGAAGCGCCGATCGAGACCGGGACCGAAGGCAAGCCCGTCGCCACCGCCGAGGCCAGCACGCTGGGCACGGCCATGTTCCGCGCCGCCGGCCCCGGCTGGACCGTGACCGCCGCCGACAAGACCGCCGTCTACGAACGGCCCGGCGCGAAATCGGTCGGCGTCACCGTGCGGCGCATGGCCTATGGCCGGGGGGTCGAGTTCATCGGCTCGATGAACGGTTCGGTCTTTGCGCTGAACATCCAGGCGGCGGAATGCGAGGCGGGCGGGCAAAAGACGCCCTTCACCGCGCGGCTGCGCGTCGGCAGCCAGCGCCTGAGCGGCTGCGCCGTGCCGACCGACACCATGCCCAAGGCGCAGGTCCGCGCCTCGTCCGCAGCCCCCAAGCCCAAGGCCCAGCCGAAACCGGCAGCGCCCGCGGCCAAGCCCGAAACCACGCCCGCGACCGCAACGCCCGAGACGGAAGCCACCACGACGGCCCCGGCAACGGCACCGGCGGAGACCACCACCGGCACGACGCCGACCACCAGCACGACGCCCGCGGCCGGCACCACGCCCGAGACGCCGGCGACCGCCCCTTCGGCGGGCAGCACGGCCGAAACCCCGGCGTCCGGCGCCGCGACCGGCGCGCCGGATGCCGAAACGCCCGCGACCGACGGTTCGGCAACCCCTCCGGCTTCCGGCGGGTCGGATACGACAAGCGGTGTCCCGGCCCCGGCCCTGATCCTGCCCGAGCCGCCCGCCCCGAGCGAATAAGCCAAGATCCGGGCGCCGTGCGGCAAGGCCCGCGCGGCGCCGGCCCACCCGCCGCCTCGCTGCGGGCCACGACCTGAGAGGAGCCGCGATGCGCGCCCATTCGATGCTTACCCGTCGCCTGCTGGCCTCGACCGTGCCAGTTGCGCTGCTTCTGGGTCTCGGCACCAGCCCGGCCCGCACCGACCCGCTGATCGGCAATGTGCTGAACAGCTACGGCCTGCCGGGCGGGGTCGAAACGCCCACGGCCGAAATGCTGCCCGACGGCACCCTGGGCGGCACCCTGTCCTATAACGAGCTGGGGCGGCGCCATAACGTCGTCTTCCAGCTGCACCCGCGCATCACCACCGCCCTGCGCTATTCGCGGGTCGAGGGGATGACCGACCACAACGAACTGGACCATATCTGGGACCGATCCTTCGACATCCGCTTCCAGGTTCTGGACGAGGCGGGCTGGCGGCCCGCCGTCGCGGTCGGGCTTCAGGACTTCATGGGCACAGGGGTCTATTCCGGCGAATACATCGTCGCCAGCAAGTCCATCACCCCGCGGCTGCGTGCCAGCCTCGGCATCGGCTGGGGCCGTCTGGCGGGCGAATATCGCCGCCCCGACGCTGGTGACCAGGGCGGCAAGCCCAATGTCGATGAATGGTTCTCGGGCAGCCCCAAGCCCTTCGGCTCGATCGCCTGGCAGGTCAACGACAAGCTGAGCCTGGTCGCCGAATATTCCAGCGACGAATACGTTCCCGAGACCCGCAGGGGGACCGAAGAGGCGCCGGGCAGCCAATTCAACCTGGGCGCCTATTACACCTTCAACCCGCAATATCAGCTTGGCCTCTATACGCTGGGCGGCGATACCTTTGGCGCACAGTTCAGCTTTGCGCTGAACCCGCGCAATGCGCCCTTCCCCTCGGGGCTGGAAAAGGCGCCGGCGCCGGTCAGGCCGCGCCCTGCGCCTGCCGCCGACCCCGAGGGCTGGTCGGGCGCCTGGTCGGCCGATCCGACCGCGCAGCCGGCGATCCAGGCCGCGCTGGCCGATGCGCTGGCCGACGAGGGGCAGATCCTCGAATCCATGGCGCTGTCGTCGAACCGGGCCGAGCTGCGCATCCGCAACACCCGCTATATCCAGCAATCCGAGGCCATCGGCCGCACCGCGCGGCTGATGACCCGCGCCCTGCCGCCTTCGGTCGAGACGCTGGTCATCACCTCGAACGCCGAGGGCATGGCGACCTCGTCCGTGGTGCTGAAGCGCTCGGATGTCGAGCGGCTGGAGAATACCGAGGCCGGCCGGATCGCCGCTGCCTCGACCCTGGTCGATGCCGAGCCGCGGCCGAGCGATCTGGTGACGACGCCTGGCCTGTTCCCGCGCTTCCGCTGGAACCTGGGGCCCTATCTGGAACTGGGGCTGTTCGACCCGCAGGATCCGCTGCGTTATGAGGTCGGCGCGCAGTTGAAGGCCAGCTACGAGATCATGCCGGGCCTGATCCTGTCGGGCACCCTGCGCCAGCGCGCCTTCGGCAGCATGGAGCAGCGCGGGCCGGGGATTCCCTGCGGCTCCGGCAACACACCCCCGCCGGGCATGGACCGCTGCGGCCGCGGCGAGCATTACACGCCCGAGGAATATGTCTCGAACCCGGCCTATGAATCCTTCAAGGGCGTGCCTCGGGTCCGCTCGGATACGCGCATGTATACCGGCAACGACAGCCCGACGATCCCCGAGCTGACCCTGGCCTGGTATGCCCAGCCGACCGAGCAGGTCTATACGCGGGTGACGGTCGGCCTGCTGGAACGCGCCTATGGCGGCGTCTCGGGCGAGGTGCTGTGGAAGCCCGCGAATTCGCCCCTGGCCTTCGGAGCCGAGATCAACCGGGTGAAGAAGCGCGATTTCGACGATGTGTTCGGCTTCCGCGACTACGAGGTCACGACCGGGCACCTGTCGGCCTATTACGAATTCGCCAACGGCTTCACGGCGCAGCTGGATGTGGGCAAATACCTGGCCGGCGACAAGGGCGCGACCATCACCCTGACGCGGGAATTCGCCAACGGCTGGCGCGTGGGCGCCTTTGCCACCAAGACCGACATGAGCGAAGATCAGTTCGGCGAGGGCTCGTTCGACAAGGGCATCACCGTCTCGCTGCCGATTTCCTGGGCCGCGGGCACGCCGACGCGGGATCGCGCAAGCAGCACGCTGCGGTCGCTGTCGCGCGACGGCGGGGCGCGCGTGAACGTGGACGGACGGCTCTACGACAAGGTCCGGGACGCGCAATCCGTCAAACTTTACCAAGGCTGGGGGAGGTTCTGGCGATGATCGCGACCCGTATCCACAAGGCCGCCCTTTCGGCGCTGCTGATCGCCGGCCTGGCCGCCTGCGGCAACGACGATACCGGCCGGGAGGCCAACCCGCTGCTGATTGCCGCCAAGACGGCCGGCGGCACCCTGGCCGGAATGCGTGGCGGCGCGGCCCAGGAGGCCCCGGCCCCGCGCACGCCCGAGCAGATGGCGGCCGAGGCGCTGCGGGTCAACCCGGCGCCGCTGATCCTGGTGGGCTTCGAATCGCTGGGCCGCACGCAGGTCATGGCGATGACCGGCCAGAACGGCGCCATGCGCACCTATATGGCGCCCTCGAAAGAGGCGCTGATCCTGCGCGACGGCATGGTGATCGGCACGCGGGGCCTGGGCAACGACCTGTCGGTCGCCGAACCGCAGACCGAGGCGCTGATCCGCGCCGGCCGCTCGGGCTCGGCCCCGCGCGTCATGCGCTATTACAGCGGCGACGGGCTGGAACGGCCGCTGAGCTTCGACTGCACCACCGGGCCGGGACCGGCGGCGGGGGTGATCCTGGAAAGCTGCGAAGGCCACGGCGCGCGCTTCCAGAACAGCTTCATGCCGCAGGGCGGGCATCTGCCGGTGTCGCGGCAATGGCTTGGCCCGAGGCTGGGCTATATCACCATCCAGACGCTGCGCCCCTGACAGGCCGCAAGTGGCGATAGGAAAACCGGCCCGCGCGGCCGGTTTTTTTATGCCAGCAGCCGAGCGGGCGACGAATGGCCGGACATGAAAAAAGGGCTGGCCAAGGGCCAGCCCCTTCAACTTTGCGGAACCGAAGTTCCGTTCGGCGATCAGCTGTCGTCGTCGTCCGAAGCGACGGCGGCGATGACGCCCAGCAGCAGCAGAGCCGGAACGACGAGGCCAGCGTTGGTCGAAGCGGGCTTCTCGTCAACGACAACCGGCTCGACTTCAACGACCGGGGCAACATAGCCACCGGCGAGAGCGGTCGAAGCCGACAGGCCCAGGGCCAGGGCGAAGGTAGCGAATTTGGTCATGATCATGCTCCGTTCAGTACTTTGACGGCTGCCGTTGCCGGCAACATCGCTGAGACAGTCGCATAATCCCAAGGACTTGGAAAGCGGTCTTGATCGGGAAATCACGCGCGCCTCGGGCGACTGTTGCATAATAGCCAACACCCGCCGCGCTCGGCGAGATGCCGCCGCCGGATCGGCGAAAACCCGCGGGTTCCCGCCTGCCGGCCGTGGCCGGTCATCTCCTGCAAACCACTAATGTGGCTGCATAAATCATCGCCGCACAGGCCACGATCGACGGGCCCGCGGGCGTGTCGAACCAAAGGCTGGCCCAAAGTCCGCCAAAGACCGAAACCGCGCCGATCAGGGTGGCGGAACCCGCCATCCGCTCGGGCGTTGCCGAGAATCCCCGCGCCGCCGCCGCCGGCACGATCAGCATGGCCGAGATCAGCAGCGCCCCCACGATCCGAATCGCGATGGCCACCACCAGGGCCAGCGCCAGGGACAGGATCAGCCGCTCGCGCGTCGGATCGATTCCCGCCGCCATGGCCAGTTCCTCGTTGACCGAGGCCGTCACCAGCCGCTGCCAGCGCCAGATGAGCAGCCCCAGGACCGCCGCCGCGCCGGCCCAGATCCAGGCCAGGTCGGTCCGCGTCACCGCCAGGATGTCGCCGAACAGGAACGCGTCCAGCCCCACCCGCAGCGAGGGCACGAAGCTGACCCCCACCAGCCCCAGCGCCAGCGCGCTATGCGCGAGCACGCCCAGCACCGTATCCATGGACTGGCCCCGCGCCGTAAGATGCGCCACGATCAGCGCCATGGCGACGGCCACGGCCAGCGTGCCCAGATAGATCGGCAACGAGAAGACGAAGCTCAGCGCCACGCCCAGGATCGCCGCATGGGCGGTCGAATCGCCGAAATAGGCCATGCGGCGCCAGACCACGAAGGAACCCAGCGCCCCCGTCGCCAGCACAAGGCCAAGCCCCGCCAGGGCGGCTCGGGTCAGGAAGTCGTCAAGCATGGGGCCTCAATGCGTATGGGCGCAGGCCGGGCCGTGGCGATGGCCCTCTGCAACATGGTCGTGGTCGTGATCGTGGTGATGCTGGTAAAGCGCCAGCGTGCCCTGCGATTCGGCGCCGAACATGGCGCGATAGGCGGGCGCGGCGCTGACCGCCTGCGGCGTGCCCTCGCAGCAGACATGGCCGTTCAGGCACACCACCCGGTCCGAGGCGCGCATGACAACCAAGAGATCGTGGCTGACCATCAGCACGGCGGCGCCGGTCTCGGCCCTGACCTCCTCGATCAGCTTGTAGAAGGCGACGATGCCGGGCTGGTCCAGGCCCTGCGTCGGCTCGTCCAGCACCAGAAGCTGCGGGTCGCCAAGCAGGGCGCGGGCCAGCAGCACGCGCTGGAACTGCCCGCCCGACAGCGCGGTGATCTGCCGCGCCTCCAGCCCCGGAACGCCGGTCCGCTCCAGCGCCGCGGCGGCCTGCGCGTCGCCCACGCGGCGCGGCAGCGACAGGAAGCGGCGCACGGTCATCGGCATGGCCCGCTCGATATGCACGCGCTGCGGCACATAGCCGATGCGCAGCCCCGGCGCCCGCTCGACCCGGCCCGAGGCCAGCGCGACATGGCCCAGAAGCGCCCGCACCAGCGTCGACTTGCCCGAGCCGTTCGGACCGACCACGGTGACGATCTCGCCGGGGCGGATCAGGAAATCGACATGGTTCAGCACCGGCAGGTCGCCGCCATGGCTGACCGACAGGTCGGTGGCGCGGATCAGCGCCGTCACAGCCCGGCCTCGGAGCAGCGCGCGCAAAGGCCCAGCAGCTCGACGGTGCTGCGCTCGACGTGAAAGCCGGTGGCCCCGGCAAGCCGGTCCAGCGCCGCCCGCAGCTCGGGCGCATCGGCCTCGGCCACCTGCTCGCAGCCGCGGCAGATCAGGAAGGCCGGCGAGTGATCGCGCTCGGTCGAAAGGCAGGCGGCATAGGCGTTCAGCCGCTGGACGCGATGGGCCAGCCCCTGCTCGACCAGGAAATCCAGCGCCCGATAGGCAACGGGGGGCTGCTTGCCGAAGCCTTCGGCCGACAGCCGCTCCAGCACCTCATAGGCGCCCATGGCGCGATGCGATTCCAGCAGGATCTCCAGCGCGCGGCGGCGCACCGGGGTCAGGCGCACACCCTCGACCCTCGCCTGTTCCTCGGCGCGGCGCAGCACGGCGGCCGCGCAATGGGCATGGTCGTGTTCGTGAAACGGATCGGGGGGGGATTCCGGGGGGGTCATGATGTTATATCGTTACATTTTTGCTTGACGAGTTACGATATAACATAAATAACCTTGGCGTTTCTGCAAGTGAGTCCGCCATGATCCGATATTCTTCCCTTCTTCTTGCCGCCGCGTTGGGCAGCACCGCCCTGCCCGCCTGGGCCGAGGTTCCGCGGGTCGTGACCGACATCCCGGTCGTCGGCGCCCTGGTGCAGCAGGTCATGGGCGAGCTGGGCCAGCCCGAGATCCTGCTGCAAGCCGGCGGCGATCCGCACGACTACCAGCTGCGCCCCAGCCAGGCGCGCAGCGTGCAGGATGCCGGCCTGCTGATCTGGGTCGGCCCGGAACTGACCCCCTGGCTCGAGCGCGCGGCCACGAGCCTTTCCCCGCAGGCCGAGATGCTGACCCTGCTGCACCTGCCCGCCACGCATCGCCGGGACTATGCCGGCGATGAGCATGAGCATGAGCATGAGGATCATGACCACGGCCATGCCGGGGAACAGGGGCATGAAGGCCACGACCACAGCGGCACCGACCCCCATGCCTGGCTGAACCCGGCGAACGGCCGGGCCTGGCTCGCCGCCATCGCCGAGACCCTGTCCCGGCGCGACCCCGGGAACGCCGCCACCTATGCCGCGAATGCCGCCAGGGCCGCCGAGGAAATCGCCGCGCTGGACGCCGAGTTGCAGGCCACGCTGTCCCCCGCCCAGGGCAAGCGCTTCGTCGTCTTCCACGACGCCTATGGCTATTTCACCGAGCATTACCGGCTGGAGCCGGCGATCGCGGTCAGCCTGGGCGATGCCTCGACGCCCTCGGCCGCGCGGCTCCAGGCGATTCGCGCCGAGATCGCCGAGAATGGCGCCATCTGCGCCTTCCCCGAGGCGAATCACGACCCGAAGCTGATCGCCGCGGTGATCGAAGGCAGCGAGATTCGCCAGGGCACCGCACTCGACCCCGAGGGCACCGGCGCCACCCCCGGCGCCGGGCTTTACGCCGAAACCCTGCGCGGCATGGCCTCGGCCCTGGCCGATTGCCTGGGCACGGACTGAAATCTGCTGGAAAATAAGGGACAAGGAACGGGCGGGCCTGGAAAGGGCCCGCCTTTTCCGTTGCAAATCGGCAGGTTATGGGAAACACAATTCCCGACTATTTTCCTTTGACATCCCTTAGGAAATTTGTCAGGTTACGATCACCGCGACAGAAACGAGGAACTGGACATGACCGCGACCCGCCCCGCCGAATTCACGCGTCCCGGCGTGACCGCCCTGCAACGACTTCCCGAATATGACGCCGAATTGCTGACTGCCGGCGGCAATCAGGCGCTGATCGTGCTGGGCGACCAGGTGTACAACCTGCGCATCACCCGCGCCGGCAAGCTGATCCTGACCAAGTAAGCCGCACCCGAGGGACCGGCCCCTGCAGGCGGGCCTTCCTTCCGCATTCCGCGATGCAGCGGGGCCGCGATCGACCCGGCGTTCCGCAACGCTGCATGATGCAAGCCGGCGCGACCAGCCGCACCGGCCATTCCCAAGACGGCGCGATCAGCCGCGCCGCGGGCCTTTTCTCTCTGGTCGCGTTCCCTTTCCGGGGGCGCGACTGGTTTTGGGGGCACCGGGTTTCGCGCCAGGTTTCGCGCCGGGCTTGCCGGTCTGGAACGCGCGGGCGGGCTTGCCCTGGCCCTTGGGCTTGAAGCCCGCCTCGCCGTGCGGCTTGAAGCTGCGCTCGCCCTCGGCGGCTTTCGCGCCGCCCTTGAAGCCGGGCTGACCGCCGCGCGGACCCTTGCCGAAGGGCTTGGCATCGCGCGCGGGCTTGCCTTCGCCCTCCGGGCGGCGGGCAAAGGGCTTGCGCTCGCCATCCTCGCGCTTGGCGAAGGGCTTGCGGCCTCCGTCCTCGCGCTTGGCAAAGGGCCGCGCCCCATCCTCGCGCCGGGCGAAAGGCTTACGCTCGCCATCCTCACGGCGCGCAAAGGGCTTACGCTCGCCATCCTCGCGTGGCTTGCGCGGGCGGGCGTCACCCTCGGCCCGCTTGGCGAAAGGCTTGCGCTCACCGTCTTCACGGCGCGCAAAGGGCTTGCGTTCACCATCCTCGCGTGGCTTGCGCGGACGGGCGTCGCCCTCGGCCAGCTTGACGAAAGGCTTGCGTTCCCCATCCTCACGACGGGCAAAGGGCTTGCGTTCACCATCCTCGCGTGGCTTGCGCGGACGGGCGTCGCCCTCGGCGCGCTTGGCGAAAGGCTTGCGCTCGCCATCCTCGCGACGGGCAAAAGGCTTGCGTTCCCCATCCTCGCGGCGGGCAAAGGGCCTGCGCTCGCCATCCTCGCGCGGCTTGCGCGGGCGGTCATCGCCCTCGGCCGCGCCGCGTTCGCGGAAGCTGCGCGGCTTTTCCTCGGCCTCGCCGGTCAAGAGCCCACCCAGCTGGTCGCGCAGCACCTTGCGCTTGACCTCGCGCACCTCGTTTTCCTCCAGCCCGGTCAGCTTGAACGGGCCATAGCCGATGCGGATCAGCCGGTTCACGATCAGCCCGACATGGGCCATGGCGCGGCGGATCTCGCGGTTGCGGCCCTCGCGGATGCCGACGGTCAGCCAGGCATTGGCGCCCTGCTGGCTGTCCAGGCTGATCTCCATCGGCGCGAATTCCTCGCCCTCGATGGTGACGCCGCGGCGCAGCGGCGCAAAGGTCAGGTCGTTCGGCTGGCCGTTCACCCGCACGCGATAGCGGCGCAGCCAGCCGGTGGTCGGCAGCTCCAGCCGGCGCTTCAGCTCGCCGTCATTGGTCAGCAGCAGCAGCCCTTCGGAATTCAGGTCCAGCCGCCCCACGGTCATCACCCGCGGCAGGTCGCGCGGCAGGGCGTCGAACACCGTCTGCCGCCCCTTTTCGTCCGAGGCCGAGGTCACCAGGCCGATGGGCTTGTAGTAAAGCCACAGCCGCGTCTCCTGCGGCTCTTCCAGCGGCTTGCCGTCGACGCGGATCCTGTCCGAGGGCATCACGTCCAGCGCCGGGCTGTCGATCTTTTGCCCGTTCACCGTCACGCGGCCTTCCAGGATCATCCGCTCGGCCTCGCGGCGAGAGGCGGCGCCGGCGCGCGCCATCACCTTGGCGATGCGCTCTGCCTTGGCGGCGGGTTTCGGGGCGGATTCGGGCGTGTCGGTCATGGCGATCTCCTGCGCATCTCTGCGGTGGCAAAGCGGTGCTTCTACGCTTAATGCCGCAGGATGGAAAGCAGTTCTTGCGCAAGCGACAGGCGCGGGCGAAAAGCGCGCATGGATTTTGCCTCGCACATGCCCGCAGCCCTGGACCAAGCCCGCGCCGCCGCAAGGCGCGGCGAGGTGCCGGTGGGCGCGGTGCTGACCGGCGCCGACGGCCAGGTGCTGGCCCAGGCCGGCAACCGCACGCGCGAGCTGCGCGACCCCACCGCACATGCCGAGATCCTGGCGATCCGCGCCGCCTGCGCCGCCCTGGGTTCGGAACGCCTGCCCGGCGCGCGGCTCTGGGTCACGCTCGAGCCCTGCCCGATGTGCGCCGCCGCCATCTCGGCCGCGCGGATCGCGGTGCTCTATTACGGCGCCGAGGATCCGCGCATGGGCGGCGTGCGCCATGGCGCGCGGGTCTTCGACCATCCGCAATGCCATCACCGGCCAGAGATCATCGACGGCATTTCGGCAGAAGAATCGCGGCGGCTGCTGCAAGACTTCTTTCGCGAACGTCGGTGAGATGAGAAAAGCCGCGTCATGAAACCGTCGCGAAGGGTGCTTGCGCTGCACCGCAGCATGGATAGGATGCCCACCGGGCGAACATGGGGGGACTGATGTTCCGAAAGATCTTGGTAGCGAACCGTGGTGAGATAGCGATCCGCGTGATGCGGGCTGCGAACGAGTTGGGCAAGAAGACGGTCGCGGTCTATGCCGAGGAAGACAAGCTGAGCCTGCACCGCTTCAAGGCGGACGAGGCCTACCGCATCGGCGGCGGGCTGGGGCCGGTGGCGGCCTATCTCAGCATCGCCGAGATCATCCGGGTGGCCAGGGAATCCGGCGCCGATGCGATCCATCCGGGCTATGGGCTGCTCAGCGAGAACCCCGATTTCGTCGATGCCTGCCAGGCCGCCGGCATCGCCTTCATCGGGCCTTCCTCGGACACCATGCGCGCGCTCGGCGACAAGGCCAGCGCCCGGCGCGTGGCCATCGCGGCCGGGGTGCCGGTGATCCCGGCGACCGCGGTGCTGGGCGAGGATTTCGACGCGATCAGGCGCGAGGCGGCCGGGATCGGCTATCCCCTGATGCTGAAAGCCAGCTGGGGCGGCGGCGGGCGCGGCATGCGCCCGATCATGACCCCCGAGGAGCTGCCCGAGAAGGTGCGCGAGGGACGGCGCGAGGCCGAGGCCGCCTTCGGCAATGGCGAGGGCTACCTGGAAAAGATGATCCTGCGCGCCCGCCATGTCGAGGTGCAGCTCTTGGGCGACAGCCATGGCGGGCTCTACCATCTCTATGAGCGCGACTGCACCGTGCAGCGGCGCAACCAGAAGGTGGTCGAGCGCGCCCCGGCGCCCTACCTGACCGAGGCACAGCGCCAGGAAGTCTGCGGCCTGGCGCTGAAGATCGGCCGCGCCGTCGGCTACCGGAACGCCGGCACCGTCGAGTTCCTGATGGATATGGACAGCCAGGCCTTCTACTTCATCGAGGTGAACCCGCGCGTCCAGGTCGAGCATACCGTGACCGAGGAGGTCACCGGCATCGACATCGTGCAGTCCCAGATCCTGGTCGCCGAGGGCGCGACGCTGGCGCAGGCCACCGGCGTCGCCCGGCAGGAGGACGTGCACCTGAACGGCCACGCCCTGCAATGCCGGGTCACGACCGAGGATCCGCTGAACAGCTTCATCCCCGACTACGGCCGCATCACCGCCTATCGCTCGGCCACCGGCAACGGCATTCGCCTGGACGGCGGCACCGCCTATTCCGGCGGCGTCATCACCCGCTATTACGACAGCCTGCTGGTCAAGGTCACGGCCCATGCCCAGACCCCGGAAAAGGCCATCGCGCGCATGGACCGGGCGCTGCGCGAGTTCCGGGTGCGCGGCGTGGCGACGAACATCGAATTCGTCATCAACCTCTTGAAGCACCCGACCTTCCTCGACGACACCTATACCACCAAGTTCATCGACACCACGCCGGACCTGTTCGCGTTCCGCAAGCGCCGCGACCGGGCGACGAAGCTCTTGGTCTACCTGGCCGACATCACCGTGAACGGCCATCCCGAGACCGCCGGCCGCCCCCGCCCGCCGGCCGAGGCCCGCATCCCGGTGCCGCCCCGGCCCCAGGCCGATCCGGCGGCCGAGCCCGCCCCCGGCACCCGCCAGCTGCTGGAGCAAAAGGGCGCCAAGGCCGTCGCCGACTGGATGCTGGGCGAGAGGCGGCTCTTGATCACCGACACCTCGATGCGCGACGGGCACCAGTCGCTGCTGGCCACGCGCATGCGCTCGATCGACATGATCCGGGTGGCGCCCTCTTACGCCGCGAACCTGCCCGGCCTGTTCTCGGTCGAATGCTGGGGCGGGGCGACCTTCGACGTCGCCTATCGCTTCCTGCAGGAATGCCCCTGGCAGCGGCTGCGCGACATCCGCGCCCGCATGCCGAACCTGATGACGCAGATGCTGCTGCGGGCCAGCAACGGCGTCGGCTACACCAACTATCCCGACAACGTGGTGCAAAGCTTCGTCGCCCAGGCGGCCAGGACCGGGGTCGACGTGTTCCGGGTCTTCGACAGCCTGAACTGGACCCCGAACATGCGCGTCGCCATGGATGCGGTGATCGAGAGCGGCAAGATCTGCGAGGGCACGATCTGCTATACCGGCGACCTGCTCGATCCCGCGCGCGCGAAATACGACCTGCAATATTACCTCAGGATGGCGCGCGAACTCAGCGATGCCGGCGCGCATATCCTTGGCCTCAAGGACATGGCCGGGCTCTTGAAGCCCGCCTCGGCCGCCATCCTGGTCCGCGCGCTGAAGCAAGAGATCGGCCTGCCGGTGCATTTCCACACCCATGACACCGGCGGGCTCAGCGGCGCCTCGATCCTGGCCGCGGCCGAGGCCGGGGTGGATGCGGTGGATTGCGCCATGGATGCGCTCTCGGGCAATACCTCGCAGCCCTGCCTGGGCTCGGTGGTCGAGGCGCTGCGCCACACCGACCGCGACACCGGGCTGGACATCGAGGCGATCCGCCGGATCTCGAACTACTGGGAGGCGGTGCGCGAGCATTACGCCGCCTTCGAGAGCGGCTTGCAGGCCCCGGCCTCGGAGGTCTGGCTGCACGAGATGCCCGGCGGCCAGTTCACCAATCTCAAGGCGCAGGCGCGCTCGCTCGGGCTCGAGGAGCGCTGGCACGAGGTCGCCCAGGCCTATGCCGAGGTGAACCGGATGTTCGGCGACATCGTCAAGGTCACGCCCAGTTCCAAGGTGGTGGGCGACATGGCGCTGGTGATGGTGGCGCAGGGGCTGAGCCGCGCGCAGGTCGAGGACCCGGCGGTCGAGGTCGCCTTCCCCGATTCGGTCGTCGACATGATGCGGGGCAACCTGGGCCAGCCCCCGGGCGGCTGGCCCGAGGCCTTGCAGAGGAAGGTGCTGAAGGGCGAGGCGCCGCTGACCGCCCGCCCCGGCGCGGCCATGCCGCCGGTCGACATCGCGGCCGCCCGCGCCGAGCTGGTCCGCCAGCTGGAAGGCAAGGCGGTCGACGACGAGGACCTGAACGGCTACCTGATGTATCCCAAGGTGTTTTTGGACTACATGGGCCGGCACCGGCAATACGGCCCGGTGCGGGTTCTGCCGACGCGGGCCTTCTTCTACGGCATGGAGCCGGGCGAGGAGATCGAGGCCGAGATCGACCCCGGCAAGACGCTGGAGATCCGGCTGCAGACCGTGGGCGAGACCGACGAGAAGGGCGAGGTCAAGGTCTTCTTCGAGCTGAACGGCCAGCCCCGGGTGATCCGGGTGCCGAACCGGCTGGTGAAGGCGCAGACCGCCGCCCGTCCCAAGGCCGATCCGACGAACGAGGGCCATCTCGGCGCCCCCATGCCCGGCGTCGTCGCCTCGGTCGCGGTGACGCAGGGGCAGAAGGTCAACCCCGGCGACCTGCTGCTGACCATCGAGGCGATGAAGATGGAAACCGCCATCCACGCCGACAGAGAAGGCCTGATCAAGACCCTCCACGTCAGGCCAGGTGAACAGGTCGACGCAAAAGACCTCATGATAGAGATGGAGTGACGAAAGGGAACGGCCCGGCGCGCAGAAGCGCAGGGGCCGTTCCGGCGAAGGAAGCGATGCAGGCGGCCCGCGGCCGGATCGCGTGCCGTCGCCCTGCCGCGCCTTCGGCCGCGGCCCGGAAAAGGCGATGCCGTCCCCTGCCAAGCGCTTGCCGGACCGGGGGCGGCCTCGCTTTTCCGGTGATTGCTTTCGGGGGTAGCGAGGCCGCCCCCTGGCACAGCCGCGGCAGGCTGGCGATCCGCGCGACGCAGGCGGGGCAGGCCGGCACCAAGCTTCAGTCCACGGCGTTCTGGAGGCCGCCGATCAGGCGGAGCGATCCGAATGCAGCACCGGCCGCGAGGACGATCAGGGCGGTGGGACCGGCCCTTGGCGCAGCCGCGGCAGGCTGGCGATCCGCGCGACGCAGGCAGGGTCGGCCGCCGCCAGGTTTCAGTCCACGGCGTTCTGGAAGCCGCCGATCAGGCGGCGCAGCCCGAATGCGGCACCGGCGGCGATGGCGATCAGTGTGACGGGGCCGGACCACGCCAGGGCCGCGAAGGCCGAGACCCCCTGCCCGACCGAACAGCCCATCGCCACCACGCCGCCCGCGCCCATCAGCGCCGCGCCGCCGACCTGCCGGCCCAGTTCGCGGGGATCCTCGCAGGCCTCCCATTTGAACAGGCCGCGGATCATCGAGCCGATCAGCGCCCCGGCCATGACGCCCACGACCGAGCCCACGGAAAAGGTGATCCCGCCCGCGGTCGAGGTCATCAGGTAGATCAGCGTCCGGCCGACCGGCGCGGTGAACGAGGGCCCCTCGATCTGGACCGCGCCCAGGCTGTGGTCGTAAAGCCAGCTGGTGCCGAAGAAGCACCAGCTGACCGCCAGGCCCGCAGCGGCGCCCCAGGCGATCATCTGCGGCCTTGCCCGCAGCGGCGCATATCCCAGCCCCCAGGCCAGTGCCCCGGCACCGAACAGCGCCACCGTCAGCGGCGCCGGCAGGCCGAGCAGGCCCAGGTCGTGGACGATGCCCTGCGGGCCGCTTGCCTCGGGCTGGGGGAACAGCAGCACGCGCAGCGGCGCCAGCGGCCCGGACAGGACGATGAAGCCGATGATCGCCATCACCACCACCACCACCAGCGAGCGCAGGTCGCCGCTGCCGAAGCGCACCAGCGCGCCGAAGCCGCAATTCCCGGCCATGGCCATGCCATAGCCGAACACCAGCCCGCCGACGATCGAGGCCAGCGGGTTCCAGCGGATGGTGTGGTAGAAGCTGTTCTCCAGCTCGATCCAGCCCACCAGGGCCAGCGCCTGCGTCGTCAGGATGGCCACCCCCAGCACCACGCCCCAAAGCCGCAGCCGCCGGGCGTCCTTGCCATAGACCGCCGATTCCAGCGCGCCGAGCGTGCAGAAGTCCCCAAGCCGTGCGGCAAGTCCCAGCACGATCCCGCCTGCCAGCCCGACCAGGGCGGCGAGCAATCCATAGGGCAGCTCATCCATCGCATCTCTCCCATTCCCGCGGAAATCCGGTTCCGCGGCCTCCCGGCACCGCCCCCGCCTCCCCGCGGGATCAGCAATCCGTCCCGAACAGCTTTTTCAGAACGACAAGCAAGTCAACGACCTTGGGATCGAGGATCGAATAAAAGATCGTTTGCCCGTCGCGCCGCGCGCTGACCAGTCCTTCGTGGCGCAGCCGCGCCAGTTGCTGGCTGACCACGGCCTGGCGCGAGGACAGCAGGTTCTCCAGCTCGGTCACGCTTTTCGGGCCGCTCATCAGATAGCACAGGATCATCAGGCGGCCGTCATGGCCAAGCGCTTTCAGAAAGGTCGAGGCATCGTTCGCAGCCTTGATCAGCGCGTCGAAATCGGCTTCCTGTTCCGGTTCCTGCCGGATGTTCTCGATACCGCCCAAGGGCTCATCCCCATTCCCTTCGGTCCCTAAATGCCGGGTAAGCCGGCGCGCGGCAACCCAAACCGGAGGGCTGGGCCAATTTATCGCGGATCGGTGGTGGAATCAGGCTCGGCCTGGCCGATCAGCCGGGCGAGCATGGGCCAGAAGAAGTCCTCGCCCGGATAGCCTTCCAGGCGGCCGAACTCGACCTCGCCGGCCATCAGCACGAAGGTGGGGGTGAAGGTCACGGGCCGCGCCAGCTCGACGCCCGAGGGCAGGGGGTCGCGCATCTGCAGCCGCTGCACCGGCGCGGCCCTGCCCTCGTCGGTCAGCGGATATTGCGGCGCGATCTCGGCGTCCCAGCGCGCGCAATAAAGGCAGCCGGGCTGTTCGAACATCAACAGCCGCAGCTCTGCCGCCCATGCCGTCCCGGCCGGCCATGCCGCAGCAAGCAGCGCCAGCAGCATGGGCTTGGACAGGGGGATTCCAGAACAGGATTGACGCCATAATTTGAACATAGGAATATTCTAATATAACGCCGGCCGCCGGGCAAGCATCGGCAGCACGGCAAGTTGCGGGGGGTAACGATGCTGGATGTCACCTATGGCGGGGCCGCGCTGGCGGGGCTGCTTTCCTTTCTTTCGCCCTGCATCCTGCCGATGGTGCCGTTCTACCTGTCCTATATGGCGGGGGCGTCGGTGCGCGAATTGCGCGACGGCGGCACGGTGGCGCCGGGCGCGCGCCAGCGGATGGTGCTGCGCGCGCTGGCCTTTGCCCTGGGCGTGACGACGATCTTCCTGCTGCTGGGCTTGGGGGCCACGGCATTGGGCAAGGCCTTCGCGCAATGGAAGGAAACCCTGTCCTGGGTCGCCGCCGGGGTGCTGATCCTGTTCGGCCTGCATTTCCTGGGCGTGCTGCGGATCGGCCTGCTTTACCGCGAGGCGCGGGTGCAGACCGAGGCCAAGCCCTCGACCCTGATCGGCGCCTATGTGATGGGGCTGGCCTTCGGCTTCGGCTGGACGCCCTGCGTGGGGCCGGCGCTGGCGGCGATCCTGATGGTGGCCTCGGGCATGGGCGAGTTGTGGCGCGGCGGGCTGCTGCTGGTGGTCTACGGCCTGGCGATGACCCTGCCCTTCGTGCTGGCGGCCTTTTTCGCGGCGCCGTTCCTGTCCTGGGTCGCGCGGCACCGCGCGATGATGGGGCATGTGGAAAAGGCGATGGGGGTCATGCTGATCGTCTTCGGCATCCTGATCGCCACCAATTCCGTCAATGCCATCGCCGACTGGATGATTCGCAACTTCGACTGGACAGCCACGCTTACCTGAGAGGAGCCCGACCATGACACCGATCCGCGCCCTGGCCGCCTGCCTGCTGCTGGCGGCAGCACCCGCAGCCGCCGCCGAAATCGGCGACGACGGCCTGCACAAGCCCACCTGGCTGCGCGAGACCTTCAAGGATCTGCGCGAGGATCTGGCCGAGGCCAATGCGCAGGACAAGCGCCTGCTGATCCTGGTCGAGCAGCGCGGCTGCATCTATTGCGCCGAGATGCACGAGAAGGTCTTTCCCGACCCCGAGATCGACGCGCTGATCCGCGACGGCTATTTCGTCGTCCAGATGAACCTGTTCGGCGATGTCGAGGTCACGGATTTCGACGGCACCGCCCTTTCGGAAAAGGACATGGCCGTGCGCTGGGGCGTCATGTTCACGCCGACGATGATCTTCCTTCCCGAGGAAGTGCCGGCCGACAAGACCGCCGCCCAGGCCGCCGTGGCGATGATGCCGGGGGCGTTCGGCAAGGGCACGACCAGCGCCCTGCTGACCTGGGTCCGCGCGCATGGCTATGAAAATGGCGAGCATTTCCAGAAGTTTCTGGCCCGCGAACTGGAACGCAAGGACTGATCCGGCCCCTTCGGACCGGCATACATATAAATATTCAAAAATTGCTATATTTATGTTGTAAGGACCGGCGTCCATTCGCTATCATCAATCCAGGGAGAGCACAGGGAGGACAGCATGAGCAGCCATCTATGGTATGCGTCGGTGGTGGCCATGGCCATCGCGACGCCTGCCATCTGTGAAACGGCACCTAAGGAAGTGGTCTATGTCGAAGGCGCGGTCGAGGCTTCCCTGACCGGCGCCCCAGGCAACCCCGAGGAAGGGGTTCGGGTCATGACCACCAACGCGCTTGGCAACTGCGTGGCCTGCCACCAGATCGGGGCGCTGCCGGACGTCGAGTTTCCGGGCACCATCGCCCCGCCGCTGGACGGCGCCGGCGATCGCTGGACCGAGGCCCAACTGCGCGGCATCGTCGCCAATGCGAAGATGACCTTCGAGGGCACCTTCATGCCGGCCTTCTACAAGGTGGACGGCTTCGTCCGGCCCGGCGACGGCTTCACCGGCAAGGCCGGGGCCGAGCCGCTGGCCCCCATCCTGAACGCACAGCAGATCGAGGATGTCGTGGCCTTCCTCGTGACGCTGAAGGAATGACGCCTGATCTCTACAGGCCCGACAATCAAGGAGAAAGACATGATCCTTTCAAGACGTGAGGCACTCTGGATCGGCTTTGGCGGGCTTGCCGCCGCCGCCCTGCCGGGCAAGGCCGTGATGGCGAGCACCGTTGACGAGTTGACCGCGGCCTTCACCGGCGGCGCGGCCGCGGGCGAAGGCGGGATTACCCTGACCGCCCCCGAGATCGCCGAGAACGGCAATACCGTGCCGATCGAGGTCAGCGCCCCCGGCGCGGTGTCGGTCATGCTGCTGGCGGCGGGCAACCCCGAGCCGGCGGTCGCCACCTTCAACTTCGGTCCCGCCGCCGCCGACCAGCGCGCCGCGACCCGCATCCGCCTGGCCCAGACCCAGGACGTGATCGCGCTGGCGAAGATGGGCGACGGTTCGATCGTGAAGGCCCAGACCACCGTCAAAGTCACCATCGGCGGCTGCGGCGGCTGAGTCCAGGAACAGGAGAATTACGATGGCAGATGATGCAAAGCCCCGCGTGAAGGTTCCGAGTTCGGCCAAGGCGGGCGAGAGCGTGACGATCAAGGCGCTGATCTCGCACAAGATGGAATCGGGCCAGCGCAAGGATGCCGAGGGCAAGCTGATCCCGCGCTCGATCATCAACCGCTTCACGTGCGAGTTGAACGGGGTGAACGTGGTGGACGTGGCGATCGACCCGGCGGTCTCGACCAACCCCTATTTCGAATTCGACGCCAAGGTCGATGCGGCCGGGGAATTCAAGTTCACCTGGTATGACGACGACGGCTCTGTCTACGAAGACGTGAAGCCGATCTCGGTCGCCTGAGCGCCGCAAACATCCAGATCCAGGGAGGAGACGCGATGCTGCGCTTTACCAAGACAAAAGGCACCTTGGCCGCCACGGCCCTTGGCCTCGCCCTTGCGGGCGCGGCTTTCGCGGACCCGGTCGAGGACGAACTGGTCATCGAAGCCGAGGAGGGCCAGGTCGAGATCGTGACCAAGACCGCACCGCCCGCCTTTCTGGCCGATACGTTCGACGCGATCTATTCCGGCTGGCACTTTCGCGACGACACCACGCGGGATCTGGAGCGGGACGATTTCGACAACCCCGCCATGGTCTTCGTGGACCGCGGCCTTGACAAGTGGAACGCGGCCATGGGCACGGGCGGCGAAAGCTGCGCCAGTTGCCACCAGGGACCGGAATCCATGGCCGGGCTGCGCGCCGTCATGCCTCGGGTCGACGAAAAGACCGGCAAGCTGATGATCATGGAGGATTACGTCAACGCCTGCGTGACCGAGCGCATGGGCCTGGAGAAATGGGGAGTGACCTCGGAGAACATGAAGGACATGCTGTCGCTGATCTCGCTTCAGTCGCGCGGCATGGCGGTCAACGTCAAGATCGACGGGCCCGCTGCCCCCTATTGGGAGCATGGCAAGGAGATCTACTATACCCGCTATGGCCAGCTGGAAATGTCCTGCGCGAACTGCCACGAGGACAACAACGGCCTGATGATCCGGGCCGACCACCTGAGCCAGGGCCAGGTGAACGGCTTCCCGACCTACCGGCTCAAGGACTCGGGCATGGTCACGGCACAGCAGCGTTTCGTGGGCTGCGTCCGCGACACCCGCGCCGAGACCTTCAAGGCCGGCTCGGACGACTTCAAGGCGCTGGAGCTTTACGTCGCCTCGCGCGGCAACGGCCTTTCGGTCGAAGGCGTGTCGGTCCGGCACTGAAGCCTTGCGACCGCCGGCCCTGCCGGCGGTCCCCTTCCCTACCAATCGAAAGGGCAATGCTTCGGCGCGCCTTGGCGCGGCGGAAGAGTCTTGTCCGAAACGCACAGGAGTAACCGGGGGATGATTACCCGACGTGAGTTCATTCAGGTCGCCATGGCCAGCTCGGCCCTGGTCGGGGCCTCGGGTTTCGGGACATGGTCGCGGGTGTCGGCGCAGCAGGCGCTGACCCAGGACCAGCTGCTGCAGTTCGACGATTTCGGCAATGTGACGTTGATCCATGTGACCGACATCCATGCCCAGTTGAAACCACTCTATTTCCGCGAGCCCGAGATCAACATCGGCGTGGGCGACGCCAAGGGCAAGGTGCCCCATGTCACCGGCGCCGAGTTCCAGAAGATGTTCGGCATCGCGCCCGGCTCGGCCGATGCCTATGCGCTCAGCTACCCGGATTTCGAGGCCTTGGCGCGCGGCTACGGCCGGATGGGCGGCATGGACCGCGTCGCGACCGTGGTCAAGGCGATCCGCGCCGCCCGGCCCGACTCGATCCTGCTCGATGGCGGCGACACCTGGCACGGCTCGATGACCTCGTTCCTGACCAAGGGCCAGGACATGGTGAACGTGATGAACGCGCTTGGCGTCGATGCCATGACCAGCCATTGGGAATGGACCTATGGCACCGAGCGGGTCAAGGAGATCGTCGAGACCCAGCTGAAGTTCCCCTTCCTCGGCGCGAACATCTTCGACGTGGAATGGGACGAGCCGGCCTTCGAGCCCTACAAGATCTTCGAGCGCGGCGGCCAGCGCATCGGCGTCATCGGCCAGGCCTTCCCCTACATGCCCATCGCCAACCCGAAGTGGATGTTCCCCGAATACAGCTTCGGCATCCGCGAGGAACGGATGCAGCAGGTCGTGGACGAGCTGCGCGCCGAAGGCGTCGACTTGGTCGTGGTCCTGTCGCACAACGGCTTCGACGTCGACAAGAAGATGGGCGGCCGGGTCAAGGGCATCGACGTGATCCTGTCGGGCCATACCCATGACGCCGTCCCCGAGCCGGTCCTGATCGGCGAGACGATCCTGATCGCCACCGGCTCGAACGGGAAATTCGTCAGCCGCGTCGACCTGGACGTGCGCGACGGCAAGATGATGGGCTTCCGCCACAAGCTGATCCCGATCTTCTCGGACGTCATCACGCCCGATGCCGACATGGCCGCCCTGATCGACGCCGAGCGCGCGCCCTTCCAGGCGCAGCTCGAGGAAAAGATCGGCACCACCGAAAGCCTGCTCTACCGCCGCGGCAACTTCAACGGCTCGTGGGACGACCTGATCTGCGACGCCATCCGCACGGAACGCGACGTGCAGATCGCGCTGTCGCCGGGCGTGCGCTGGGGCACCACGCTGCTGCCCGGCGATGCGATCACCCGCGAGGACGTCCACAACG
The DNA here is from genome assembly GCF_018499825.1 of Paracoccus sp. pheM1. Taxonomy (NCBI): domain Bacteria; kingdom Pseudomonadati; phylum Pseudomonadota; class Alphaproteobacteria; order Rhodobacterales; family Paracoccaceae; genus Paracoccus; species Paracoccus sp. pheM1. The sequence continues at coordinate 1,742,009 of NZ_JAGXCX010000002.1, read as the reverse complement.
TCACCTCGATGACCTATGGCGCGGTCTACCGCACCGAAATGACCGGCGAGACGCTCAGGACCGTCCTGGAGGACGTCGCCGACAACATCTTCAACACGGACCCCTATTACCAGCAGGGCGGGGACATGGTGCGCGTGGGCGGGCTGGCCTATGCGATCGACGTGTCCAAGCCGATGGGGCAACGGATCGGCGCCATGGCGCTGGCCGACACGGGCGAGGCCATCGAGCCCGCCAAATCCTACACAGTCGCCGGCTGGGCATCGGTCAACGAAGGCACCGAGGGCCCGCAAATCTGGGACGTGGTCGAATCGCATATCCGCAAGATCGGCACCGTCCGTCTGCAACCCAACACCTCGGTCACCGTGACCGGGGTCTGACAATCACGAAGGAGCGTTCGCCCATGAAAGACGAACTCACCAAGGACGGCAAGGACGCCGTCGGCACCTCGCGCCGCGCCTTTCTGCGCGGGGGCGCGGTGGCCGGCGCCAGCCTTGTCACCGGCACGGGCCTGGCCCGCGCGGCCGAAACCCCCGACCCGCTGATTACCGAGATCCAGCCCTGGGCCTCGGAATTCGGCGAGGCGGTCGATGCCAATCCCTACGGCCTGCCGATCCATTTCGAATCGCATGTGAAGCGGCAATATGTCGAATGGCTGACCGAAAGCCCGGTCTCCTCGATCAACTTCACGCCGATCCATGCGCTGGAAGGCACGATCACGCCCCAGGGCTGTGCCTTCGAGCGGCACCATTCCGGCTCCATCGAGCTGAGCAAGCAGGACTACCGGCTGATGATCAACGGGCTGGTGGAAAAGCCGCTGGTCTTCACCTTCGAGGATCTGCTGCGCTTTCCCCGCACCACCACCACCGCCTTCTGCGAATGCGCGGCAAACGGCGGCATGGAATGGGGCGGCGCGCAGCTGGAGGGCTGCCAGTATACCCAGGGCATGATCCACAACATGGAATATGTCGGCGTGCCGCTGTCGGTACTGCTGGCCGAGGCCGGGGTCAAGCCCGAGGGCAAATGGCTTTATGCCGAGGGCGCAGATGCCTCGTCCAACGGTCGCTCCTTCCCGATGGAAAAGGTGATGGACGACATGATGCTGGCCTTCTTCGCCAATGGCGAGGCGCTGCGCAAGGAACACGGCTATCCCGCGCGCCTGGTCGTGCCGGGCTGGGAAGGCAACATGTGGGTGAAATGGGTCCGCCGCCTGGGGATCTATGACAAGGCGGTGGAAAGCCGCGAGGAGACCTCGAAATACACCGACCTGATGCCGGACGGCCGGGCGCGGAAATGGACCTGGGTGATGGATGCGAAATCGGTCATCACCTCGCCCAGCCCGCAGGTGCCGATCCGCCACGGCAAGGGGCCGCTGGTGATCTCCGGCCTGGCCTGGAGCGGCAACGGCCGCGTCACCCGCGTCGATGTCTCGCTGGACGGCGGCAAGAACTGGACCACGGCGCGGATCACCGGCCAGGCCCTGCCCAAGGCGCTGACCCGCTTCCACCTGGACATCGAATGGGACGGGTCGGAAATGCTGCTGCAATCGCGCGCCGTGGACGAGACCGGCTATGTCCAGCCGACCAAGGATGCCCTGCGCGCCATCCGCGGCCGCAACAACGTCTATCACAACAACGGCATCCAGACCTGGTGGGTCAAGGCCGACGGGGAGGTCGAGAATGTCGAAATCGCTTGAGCTGTTTTTGGGCTCGGTGCTGGCGGCCTCGGTGCTTGCCGGTCCGGCCATGGCGGAAAAGCTGGGACTGGGCCGCGCGGCCCTGCCCGAAGAGATCAGCGCCTGGGACACGGCGGTCCTGCCCGACGGCCAAGGGCTGCGCCCCGGCTCGGGCGATGTCGCCACGGGGGATGCGCTTTTCGCCGACAACTGCGCCTCGTGCCACGGCGACTTCGCCGAGGGGCTGGACAGCTGGCCGGTGCTGGCGGGCGGCGACGGCAGCCTGACCGATCCGCGCCCGGTCAAGACCATCGGCAGCTACTGGCCCTATCTGTCGACGGTCTACGACTATGTCCATCGCTCGATGCCCTTCGGCTCGGCGCAGACCCTGTCGGTGGACGACACCTATGCCATCACCGCCTTCCTGCTTTATTCCAACGGCCTGGTTGAGGACGATTTCGTCCTGACCCACGAGAACTTCACCAAGGTCGTGCTGCCCAATGCCGAGGGCTTCTATCCCGACGACCGCGACCAGAGCGAATATCCGCTGTTCTCGAAAGAGCCCTGCATGACGGATTGCGCGGTCGGGGTCGAGATCACCAAGCGCGCGGTCGATCTGAACGTGACGCCCGAGGATCCCGACGGCCGCCCGGCCGGCAGCATGCCCAACCTGGGCGCAGCCGCCGACCCGGCCGAACCCGCCGCACCGGCCGAGAAGAAGGCCGAGGCCGCGCCGGTCGAGGCACCGGCGCAAGCCGCGCCCGAGGTCGTGGTCAAGACCGCCGCCGCGGCGCCGGAAACCCCGGCCCCGGCGGAAGCCGCGGCCGCCGCGGACCCGGCGCTGCTGGCCCAGGGCGAAAAGGTGTTCAAGAAATGCGCCGCCTGCCACAAGGTCGGCGACGGCGCCAAGAACAGCACCGGCCCGACGCTGAACGGCATCGTCGGCAGCCCGGCGGGCAAGGTCGAGGGCTTCAAATACTCCAAGCCCCTGCTCGCCATGGCCGCGGATGGGCTGGTCTGGGACGATGCTTCCCTGCACACCTATCTGGAAAACCCCAAGGGGATGATCAAGGGCGGCAAGATGTCCTTTGCCGGGCTGAAGAAAGAGGACGAGCGCGCCGCCGTCATCGCCTATCTCGCCACCTTCGCCAAGTAACCCATGAGACAGCGCAAGCTTCTGCCCGCGCTGTTCCTGGCCGCTGCGACCGGCACCACGCCGGCCGCAGCGGCCGAAATCGGAGACGCGGTCCACGGGGCAGAGCTGTTCGGCAAGGAATGCTCGGTCTGCCACCGGATCGGCAAGGGCGCGCGCCATTCCGTCGGCCCGCGGCTGAACGGCGTCTTCGGCCGCCGCGCCGCCAGCCTGGCCGATTTCAGCTATTCCAAGGCCATGAAGCGCAAGGGCAATGACGGGCTGACCTGGACCCTGGAAACGCTCGACGCCTATATCGAGAACCCCAAGGCGCTGGTGACCGGCACGCGCATGTCCTATCGCGGGCTGGCCGATCCCCAGGCGCGGGCCGATCTGATGGCCTATATGCGCGACTATTCCGACCGGCCCCAGGACATTCCCGAGGCCGAGCCCACCGCCCGCCGCAACGCGCCGGTGCTGTCCGAAGAGGTGCTGGCCCTGCGCGGGGATCCCGAGTTCGGCGCCTATCTGTCGGCGGAATGCACCACTTGCCACCAGCGCGACGGCTCCGACCAGGGCATCCCCTCGATCGCCGGCTGGCCGCAGGAGGATTTCGTGGTCGCCATGCACGCCTACAAGCAGAAATTGCGGCCGCATCCGGTGATGCAGATGATGGCCGGCAGGCTCAGCGAGGAAGAGATCGCGGCGCTGGCCGCCTTCTTCGCCACGCTCGAATGACCGAAAAGCGGCCGGTTGCCACGCACCGGACCGTTCATCAGGGAGGAGAGAAAGATGATCCTGACGAGACGATCGCTGATCGCGGGCGCCACTGCCGCCACCGGGCTGCTTTATGCGCCCGTCGTCCTGGGACGGGGCAAGCCGAAGGTCGTCGTCATCGGCGGCGGCGCCGGCGGCGGCACGGCGGCCCATTACATGGCCAGGGATTCCCAGGGCGCGCTGGACGTGACCCTGGTCGAGGCCAATCCGGTCTATACGACCTGCTTCTTCTCGAATCTCTATATCGGCGGGTTCCGCGATTTCGAAAGCCTTCAGCACGGCTATGACAAGCTGTCCGCCGCCGGGGTCGCCGTCGTCAACGACACGGCCGTCGGGGTGGATCGCGCGGCGCGGACGGTCACGCTGGCGGGCGGGCAGGTGCTGCCCTATGACCGGCTGGTGCTGTCGCCCGGCATCGAGTTCAAGGAGGATTCGGTCCCCGGCTGGTCGCTCGAGGCGGCCGAAATCATGCCCCATGCCTACAAGGCCGGGCCGCAGACCCAGCTGCTCAGGCGCATGATCGAGTCGATGCCCCAGGGCGGCGTCTTCGCCATGGTCGCGCCCCCCAACCCCTATCGCTGCCCGCCCGGCCCCTATGAGCGGATCAGCATGGTCGCGCATCTGCTCAAGCAGGGCAATCCGACCGCCAAGATCATCATCCTGGACCCCAAGGAAAAATTCTCCAAGCAGACGCTGTTCGAGGAGGGCTGGGGGAAATATTACAACGGCATGGTCGAATGGATCAGCCCCGAATTCGGCGGCGCCAGCGTCGAGGTGCGCCCCGACAGCATGGAGGTGCTGGTCGAGGGCACGGCGCAAAAGGTCGATTGCTGCAACGTGATCCCGGCCCAGAGCGCCGGCCGGATCGCCGCCATCGCCGGGCTGACCGACGAGAGCGGCTGGGCCCCGGTGCATCCCGACAGCATGAAGTCGCGGATGGACGAGAATGTCTGGGTCCTGGGCGATTCCAGCGCCCAGGGCGACATGCCGAAATCCGCCTTCTCGGCCAACAGCCAGGCCAAGGTCGCCGCCATGGCGATCCGCGGCGAGCTGACTGGCTCGCGGGTGTTCCCGGCCAAGTATTCCAACACCTGCTGGTCGCTGCTGGCCCCCGATGACGGCATAAAGCTGGGCGCGTCCTACCAGCCGAACGGCGACCGGATCGCCAGCGTCGAGAACTTCATCAGCAACACCGGCGAGGATGCCGCGCTGCGCAAGCTGACCTATGAGGAAAGCCTCGGCTGGTATGCGGGCATCACCGCCGACATCTTCGGCTGAACCGGAAGGACGAACCCATGCAACTGAGCCGCCGCCATTTCCTTGCGGCCTCGGCCGCCGCCCTGGCCCTGCCCTACAGGCGGGCCTGGGCCGCCACCACCCTGACCATGGGTCCGGTGCGCATCGACAGCCTGTCGGACGGGCATCTGGAACTGCCGCCGGACTTCACCTTCGCCGGGCTGCCCGAGGCCGAGGTCTCGGCCCTCATGGCCCGGCACGGGCTGGCGGCGGGCGCGCTGACGCCGCCCTGCAACCTGACGCTGCTGCGCGACGGCACCAACACGGTGCTGTTCGACCTGGGATCGGGCCCGGACTTCATGCCGACCGCCGGCAAGGTGATCGAGGCGCTGGAGGCGCTGGGGCTGGCGCCCGATGACGTGACCCATGTGCTGATCACCCATGGCCATCCCGATCACCTCTGGGGCCTGCTGGACGAATTCGACGAGCCGGTCTTTGCCCAGGCCGAATACATGATCGGCCAGGCCGAGTTCGACTATTGGATGGACCCCGCCACCGTCGACAGCATCGGCGAGGAGCGCGCCAGCTTTGCCATCGGCGCCTCGCGCCGGCTGGAGGTGGTGGCCGACAGCATCCGCAAGCTGGCAGACGGCGAAGAGGCCCTGCCCGGCATCACCGCGCGTCTGACCCCCGGCCATACCCCCGGCCACCTGGCCTATGAGATCGCGACGCCCGAGGGCGCGCTGATGGTCGTGGGCGATGCGATCGGCAACCACCATATCGCCTTCGAGCGCCCCGACTGGCCCTCGCCCTCGGACCAGGATCCGCCGCTGGCCGCCGCCACCCGCATTGCGCTGCTGGAACGGCTGGCGGCGGATGCCATGCCCTTCATCGGCTACCACCTGCCGCAAGGCGGGCTCGGCCGGGTCGAAAAGGCGGAAACCGGCTATCGCTTCACGGGAGAGATCTGATGCGCAGACTGATGCTTTGCCTGGTCGCCGCGCCCGCCTTCGCCTCCGAGGACATCCCCGACCAATACCCGCAATCGGTCCTGTATTCGAAGCCGGTCGAGGTGATCCCGAACGTCTTTTCGGCCATCGGCGCCACTGCGCCGCCGACCTATGACAATGCCGGGCACAACAACAACCTCAGCTTCATCGTGACCGACGAGGGCGTGGTGGTGGTGAACTCGGGCGCGTCGTGGCAGCTGGCCGAGGCGCTGCACGCGGAAATCCGCGCCGTCACCGACCAGCCGGTCAAGCTGGTCATCAACGAAAACGGCCAGGGCCACGCCATGCTGGGCAACGGCTACTGGGCGGCGCAGGGCGTGCCGATCCTGGCGCATGAAGAGGCCGCCGCCGAATTCGCCGACGGCGCGCCGCAGGATCTGGCCGGCCTGCAGAACTATGCCCGCGAAAGGGCCGAGGGCACGGTCATCGCCCATCCGACCGAGACCTTCACCGACCGCAAGGACATCACCATGGGCGGCGTCGCCATCGAGGTGCTGCACCTGGGGCCCGCGCATTCGCCCGGCGACACCCAGGTCTGGATCCCGCAATGGTCGATGATGATCGCCGGCGACATCGCCTTTCACGAGCGCATGCCGCCGATCTTCGAGGGCACCTGCACCTCGTGCTGGATCGAGACATGGGAGACGAAATTCGCGCCGCTGGCCCCGGCCCATGTCATTCCCGGCCATGGCCATCCGACCAACCTGGCGCAGGTGACGCGCTATACCCGCGACTACCTGGCCGATCTGCGCGAAAAGATCGGCGCGCATATCGAAGAGGGCGGCGACCTGGGCGGCGCCTATTACGTCGACCAGTCGCGCTGGTCGCGGCTCGATACGTTCGAGGAACTGGCGACCAAGAATGCCGGCGTGGTCTTTGCCGAGATGGAGTTCGAATAAGGCTGCGGCCGGGCGGGCACCTGCCCTGCCCGGCCGCTCCGGCCCGCCGGGTTACATCCCGTGCATCTTGGCCTTGTCCAGCTTGTAGCTCCAGGGCAGGCCCGCGTTCTTCCAGCCGTTGACGCTGCGGGTTCCGGCCAGCGGCCCGTCCTTGGCAAGGTCGCCCTCGAACCCGTCCGTCACCGACCAGACATTGCCGAAGCCCGCCTTGGCCAGTTCGTTGGCCGCCTTGGCGCTGCGGTCGCCCGACCGGCAGATCAGGACGATGGCAGCATCCTGGCCAAGGCCCTTGGCCCCCAGCCGGGCCCGGACCTCGTCGATGAAGCCGGGATTGCTTTCCATCTTGAAGGTCGAGCGCTTGTCGTCCCAGGCGGGCGATGCGGGCTGGATCATGTGGGGCACGTTGGCATCCGCGACGGTCGCCATGCCGACAAAGGCCACCTCGCCGGGCGAGCGCACATCCAGAAACAGCACCTCCTGCGGGGACTGCACGACCTTTTCATAGGCCTCGGCCGCGGTCAGATACAGCTTCTGCACCGTCTGCTTGTTTTCGGGCAAGGCCGCCGCATCGCTCGCCCAGGCCGGAGCCAGGGGCGACAGCGCCGATAATGCCAGGCCAAATAGAATGGCACGCATGTGAAATCCTCTCCTGCTTATATATCAAGATACGAATATACGACTTGAGCGATATGACGAAGCGATTTCATGCGTCCCGGCCGGCATTTTCCGGCCCCGGCCTTTTCCCGCCCCCGCCCGGTCAGGCCGTCGCCCGATGCGCGGATTGGTCCACCAGCCAGTCGGTGATGACGGCGCCGATCCACATGCACAACAGCGCAAGCCAGGCCGTCGCCACGAAGATCGAGCCGCCCGAGACGCCGGCGCCGATGGCGCAGCCCCCGGCCAGCATGGCGCCGAAGCCCATCAGCGCCGCCCCCAGCATCGAGCGCCGCATCTGCCCCTCGCCCTCGAAGCCCTGGAACTTCAGCCGCCGCTTCAGCGCTGCCGACAGGAAGGCGCCGACAAAGACGCCCGGCACCAGGCCGATGTCGAAATCCAGGATCGGGCTTTCGGTCAGAAAGAACATCAGCGTGCTGGCGGAAGGCCCGGAAAAGGTGGCCGAGGTCACGCTGACCGGATCGAAGGCCTGCTGCGACAGCGAAAAGGTCAGCACCCAGCCAAGCGCCACCGCAAAGCCCACGCCCGAGGCAAAGACCAGCACCGGCAGGCCGATCCGGTTCGCCCGCGCCAGCCAAAGCGCCAGCACGGCACAGCCGATGCCGACCAGGATGGCGCCGGATTCGCGCAGCGGCAGCGCCGTCAGCAGGCTGACATTGCGCCCGCCCGGCGTGGTCCACAGCCCCGCCAGTTCCTGCCGCAAGGGGGCCAGCCAGCCATGCAGCGCCATCTGCGCCACCACCGCGAAGATCAGCCCCGACACGACCGAGCGCAGGTTCCCCGTCGCCGCCAGCACCAGAAGCCGCCCCGAACAGCCGCGCGCCAGCACCATGCCGGCGCCGAACATCAGCCCGCCGATCACCGCGCCCGACCAACTGCCGGTGACGGCCATCATCCGCGCCTCCTCGGCGCGGAACAGGCCCAGAAGCCCTGCCCCCTGGACCCAGATCACCGCGGTCGAAAAGGTCAGCAGCCAGACCGCGACCTTGGGCCCCAGGCTGCCACGGGCGAATTCCACCGTGGCCGCGCGCAGGCAAAAGGACGACCGTTCCGCGGAAAAGCCAAAGACGGCCCCGACCAGCAGGCCGAAGATCGCGGCCAGTTGCGGCTCGGGAACATGCTCAAGCAGAAAGTCGAGATCCATCGCAGCCATCCTTTTCGACATATGGCCCCGGCCGCCCCGACCGCGCCTTGACATGGATCATATCCGGGCCAAAGCCCAGGCATCAACGCGGCACGCGGCCACCCCGCCCGGAATTGCCGGTCGCCTGCGATAAAAACGCCAATGATCCGGCAGATTCCAGGACAACCGGCCGGCAAGGTTTCTGGAAGCCAAGCGATGAAGATCGCATAATCGGTGCGCCCATCGGCGCAAATCGACCAGGCAAAACGCTGAAATGGAAAGGCGATCTCCTGCGGCCCCAGCGACGCAAAACCCGATGATCGCCGGGATTAAGATCGCATGCCGCGCATGGCCATCGGGCGGCTTGAAATGCTGCCGGCGTCGCCAATGGGCGATTGAAAAACCGCGGCGCTGGATCTTGATATTCCGACCGCCCGGCGGTTATTTTCGAACGATCAGCGCGGCGCCTTCGCCGGCCGCCGGTTTCCGGCGTGAATGCGGCAGCGGCGCCAATCGCCTATCGAAAGGAACTGCAAATGACCGAGATCGATCTGAACGCCATGTCCCTGGCCGAGTTGAAACAGCTGCGCAAGGATGTCGAAAGGGCCACCACCGGTTTCGAGGCCCGCCGCAAGGCCGAAGCCCGCGCCAAGGCCGAGGAAGCCGCGAAACAATTCGGCTTTTCCCTGACGCAATTGATCGAGACGGCGGCGCAGCGTCCCGCGGCCGCGCCGAAATATGTCCACCCCGAGAATCCCGATCTGACCTGGAGCGGGCGCGGCCGCAAACCCCGCTGGATCGCCGAAGGATTGGCCGCCGGCAAGGCGCTGGAAGATTTCGCCATCTGAACGGCATTGCCCCCGGCAGATCGAATGCAGGGGCCTTGTCCCGGCTAGACCTTTTCGCCCGCCCGGTCGAAACGGGCCTGGGCATCATGGATCGCGTCGATATTCGCCATCGCCCATTCCGCCAGCGCGCAGACCGGCTTGCGCAGCGAACGGCCAAGCTCGGTCAATTCGTAATCCACGCGCGGCGGAATGCTGGGCGTCACCGTGCGCGACACCAGCCCGTCGCGCTCCAGCCCGCGCAGGGTCAGCGTCAGCATGCGCTGGGAAATGCTGGGGATCTCGCGGCGCAATTCGCTGAACCGCCGCGGCCCCTCGGCCAGGACCGAAACGATCAGCAGGCTCCATTTGTCGCCGATCCGCTGCAGGACGGCGGCAAAGGCCCGGCAACCGAAACTGTTGGGGTCATGCATCTGGTTTCTCCGGTTTCCTTGCCGTGACCGGGTCACAGCCATGTAACTGCGGCACAGGATTGTGCCTTCTTGCGGGGGTCTTCCCGATGGTTATCTAAGCGGCCTCAGTATAAATTCCATACCTAGGAGACAAAAGTGACCATCCTGCATATCGACAGCAGCATCACCGGCGACAACAGCGTCAGCCGCATCGTCAGCCAGGCGATCATCGACCGGCTGGCCGAGGCCCGGCCCGGCGTCCCCGTCATCCGCCGCGACCTGGCCGGCGCGCCGCTGCCGCATCTGACGCTGGATGCGCTGGCCGACAGCGCGGTTCTGGACGAGTTCCTGGCCGCCGAGACGGTGGTGATCGGCGCGCCGATGTATAACTTCACCCTGCCGAGCCAGCTCAAGGCCTGGATCGACCGCATCGTCGTCGCCGGCAAGACCTTCCGCTATACCGCCGAGGGACCGGAGGGGCTGGCCGGCGGCAGGCGCGTGATCGTCGCCCTGGCGCGCGGCGGCTTTTACAGCGACGACGCGCGGGTGGCGCTGGAGCATCTGGAAAGCTACCTGCGCTCGGTCTTTGCCTTCATCGGCATCGAGGCCGAATTCGTGATGGCCGACGGCGTGAGCATCGGCCCAGAACAGCGCCAGGCCGCCATCGACCAGGCGCTTGGCCAGACCCGGCAGCTTGCCGCATGAACCCCGCGCCGCCCGTCCCCCTAGGGCAGGCGGCGTATCGCCGGCCAGTAATCGGCCAGCCACAGCAGGAACGCCGCCGCCCACAGCAGGGCGGCGAGCAGGTGCAGCGGGCCGGGCGGCCACGGCATCAGCCCCATCTCGGGCAGGGCGCGCAGCAGCACCGCCAGTCCGGCCAGCACGAAAGCCGCGCGGGTCGGCCGGTTCAGGCCAAGCCCCTGCCCGGTATGGAACCGCCCGGCGATCGCCAGCACCGCCAGCACGCCCAGGCCCAGGCCGCCCATCAGCGCCAAATGCAGCGGCCCGGCCTCGGCCCAGGGCGCGCCAAGCGCGGCGGCACCCAAGCCCAGCAGCCCCGCGCCGGCAAATCCCGCCGCCGCCATCAGCACCATGATCTCGGCGCGAAACGCCTCGGCACCGACAAAGCCCTCGGCCATGCGGTCCATGAAGGCGGCGCCGGCGGCGATCCACAGAAAGCCCGCGACCGCCGGCGAGAGCCCCGCGACCTGCCCCGCCAGGGCCAGCGCCACCAAGCCGGCCGACAGGTTCAGCCGCCCCGGATGCGGCCGGAAGGGCGAGGTGCTTTCGCTGGGGTCCAGCACGATATTCGTCACCGGCACGCTGATGCGCGCCAGCGCCAGCGACAGCAGCCCCAGAAACACCAGCCCGGCGATGCGCAGCCATTCCGCCGCCGCCTCGGCCTGCCCGGCCAGCATCGCCATGCGCGCCATCAGCCCGGCCAGCGCCAGCGCGAAAAGCCAGCCCGCAAAGCTGAGCAGCCGCGTGGTCCGCTGCTGCAGCGAGACCTTGAGCAGATAGGCCAGCAGCAGCACCAGCCAGGCCAGGTCCGCCAGCATCGCCGGCAGGACCAGCAGGTCCGCGCCCAGAAGCCCCGCGATCCGCGCCAGGCCCCAAAGTGCGGCCAGCACCCAAAGCGGCCGTCCGCGCAGGCGGGGGGTGTCGCTCCATTCCGGCGCGGCGGTGGTCAGAAAGCCCAGCAGCGCCGCGCCCCAGGCGCCGAAGATCATCTCGTTCGCATGCCAGATGCCGGCCGGGATCTGCCGCGCAAGGGGCAGGTCGAAGGACCAGAGCCCGACCCAGACGAGCGGCCACAGCCCGGCATGCAGCGCCGCCAGCGGAAAGAACAGCCGGAAGCCTTCGTCGGACAGCACGCGGTGCAGCGGAGGCGTCATGGGCGCAGCCGTTCGTCGATGTCGTGGATATGCGCAAACAGCGGGTCGGCGGTCAGGTAGTGCTGGCGCAGGGCAAAGATCGCCGCCTCGTCGCGGGTGCCGGGGCTGCCCGGCGGCAGGCGCTCGCCGGCGATGCCGCGCCCGCCCGCGTCCAGGACCAGGATGCGGTGGCTGATGCGGATCGCCTCCAGCAGGTCATGGGTGATGAAGAGCGCGGCGAAGCGCGCCGAGGCGGCGGCCTCGACCACCAGATCCTGCATCCGCCGCTTCAGCGCCACATCCAGCGCGGTGAAGGGTTCGTCGAAATAGATGAAATCCGGGTCCGTCACCAGGGCGCGGGCGATGGCGGCGCGCTGGCGCATGCCGCCCGAAAGCTCGGACGGGTATTTCCCCAGATCCTCGGGCAGCAGGCCGGCGCGCAGGGCGGCATCGGCGATCACCCGGCGCCGCATCCGGCGCGGCGCGCGCGACAGGCGCAGCGGAAAGCCGATATTGCCGGCCGCGGTGGCCCAGGGCATCAGCCGCGGCTCCTGGAAGACCATCGCGTGGCGCAGGTAGTGGCGGGCGATGCGCCCCTCGCGCGGCTCGACCAGCCCGGCAGCGATATGCGCAAGCGTGGACTTGCCCGAACCCGACGGCCCGACCAGCGCCACGATCTCTTGCCGGGCGACGCCCAGCGTGATGCCTTCGAGCACGGTGCGGCCGAAAAAGGCGTGGCCGATGCGGTTCAGTTCCAGCAGGCTCATCGCTTGACGCCCCAGGGCGCTGCGGCCTCGCGCCAGCGCTCCAGCTCGGCCCGGACAGGGCGGATCAGCACGTATTCGACCGCGATCAGCGCGGCGACGGCCAGGCTGACCCAGGCCAGCGCCTCGGCGATGTCCAGCATGGCCCGCGCCCGCGCCAGCGCGCCGCCGATGCCGCCGGCATTGGCCAGCAGCTCGGCCATGATCGCCACCTTGAAGGCCGAGCCGAGCGCCAGGATCAGCGCCGGGAACAGCTGCGCCGAAATCTGCCGGGCCGAGACGAACAGGAAGCGCCGCAGCGGCCCGGCGCCAAAGACCTGCGCCATGTCGTCCAGGCCGCGGTCGCGCGTCACCACCCCCTCGACCGCGCCGACGAAGACGACCGGCGTGGCCGAGATCAGGATCGTCACCGCCACGGTCAGGTCCGAGGGGCCGAACCAGATCATCGCCAGCACGATCCAGGCGATGGGCGGCACGCCCAGAAGCAGGGTCAGGATCGGCCGCGACAGCCGCAGCGTGGCCGGGGAATAGCCCGCCGCCACCCCGAAAAGCGTGCCGATCAGCGCGCAAAGCCCGAAGCCGGCCAGCGCGCGGGCGGTGGTCAGGGCCAGCAGTTCCTGCGCCCTGCCCTCGTGCATAAGCCGCGCCGCCGCGGCCAGCGTGTCCAGCGGCGCGGTCAGGATGAAATCGCCATAGGCCTCGTGCCCGGCCTGCCACAGCGCGCCGATCAGCGCCAGGCCCGCGAGCCCCGCCCAGGCCGACCACAGGAACCGGCCCAGCCGCGCCAGCCGGTCGAGACAGGCCGAAAGCAGGCTCACAGCAGATAGAACCCGTCGTCGGGCAGCTTGCCGCCGATGATCGCGGCATCGGTCTCGGCCATCAGCGACAGGATCGCCTCGATCGCCGGCCGCGCCTCGCCGGCGGGGCGCACGGCCAGCCGGGAATGCGGCACCGACAGCGCCAGGATCGGGGCGGGCATGTCCAGGGCGCCGGCGGCTTCGGTCGCGGCCTGCACCGGATCGGCCAGCACCTCGCCGTTCGCCTGCGCCAGCGCGGCCTGCAACGGCGCCAGCAGCTCGGCGCCGCCGGCCATGAAGGCATCGGTCGCGGCCAGCCCGGCCTGCGGCAGCACCGGGCCGACATCGCCCTGCCGGCCCCATTCCTCTTGCAGGTCGATCACCCGCGCGAAAGCCTTGCCCACGGTCCGCCCGCGCATGATCGCCACGCTGGAGGCCGGCTCGCTGAGCAGCGCCGCCTCGATCTGGCCGGCCAGCAGCATCTGCGCCGCCTCGATGGGGCTGCCGACGGGCACCAGCTGCACCTTGTCGGCGATGCCCTGCCGCGCCAGCAGCGCGCGCAGCACGAAATCGGGCGTGTCGTTGACGAAGGGCACGGCCAGGCGCCTGCCCTCCAGCCCGGCGAAATCGGCGACCACGCCGGATTCGGCCACGATGAACAGCAGCCCGTCGGTCATCGTATTGACCAGCCGCAGCCCCATGCCGCGGTTATAGAGATTCGCGGCGACCTGCACCGGCACCACCGACAGGTCGATGGTCCCCGAGGTCAGCCCGGCGCGCAACTCGTCCGGGGTGCGCCAGACGGTCAGCGACACCTCGGCCGACAGGTCCTTCAGCGCGCCGCTGGCCACGGCATGGGCCAGGGTGATGCTGGGCCCGGCAGGCGGCCCGAACAGCGCAAGCCGCGCCAGGGGTGCTGCGCGCAGGATGCCGGGCGCCGCCAGGGTGGCGGCAAGCGCGCCGGCCCCGGCAAGAAGGGCGCGGCGCGAGGGATGGCGAGGGGTTTGGGACATGTCTGCCCTCCTGGCAGTCGCAAGATGAACGGGGGATCGCTGGCGGAGGGCTGGCGCGGGGTTGACGATACCATAGGCCGCCGGGACCGACCGTCCTTGATTTAGGTCAGGCCGGCGCCGCGAAATCCCCCGGCCGGGCGCAGAACTCGATGAAAAACCGCACCGGGCCCGCAGCCGCGACCTCGTGCAGCCGCTCGGGGTGGATCAGCGGATGGATGCCCGGCCCCAAGAGCAGCTCGGCCCCGTCGACCAGGTCGCGAAAGACCAGCCCGCCCTCAAGCACATGCAGCCGCGCCCAGGTGCCGGGCCGGGTCGCATGGGCGCGCAAGAGGCCCTTGGGCACGCTGGCCTGGGTGAACTCCGGCGTGCGCCGATAGGGCGCGGCGTCGTCGGGCCAGGCCGGCAGGCTCATGCCGCGGGCCAGTCGTAGAGATGGACCAGCTTGGGATCGTCGGCGGCCGCCAGCATCCGCCGCACCCGGTCCTGGAACAGCGCCGCGAAACGGGCCAGCTCGGCCGGCTCGGCCCGCCCCGCGACCGCGCGCGGCATCAGCTCGGCCATGGCGGGATCGTGGGGCACACGGCCGGTGTCGATGTCCACGACCACGCCGGCGCCATTGTCCCGCCGGCGCAGCGCCATCACCCCGTCGATCGGCGCCTCGAAGCGCAAGAGCCCGCGGCGCGCGAACAGGTGCCCCGCGCCGATGCCGTGAAAGCCGCCCTCGGCCGCCGCGCCGGTCAGCAGCGTCGCGACCGAGGCGACGACCCCGGTCGTGCCCTGCCCGACGCCGTCGCGCATGTGGACCTCGATGCCGCCGCGTTCGGGCAGGTCGTCGCCGTAAAGCCATTCCAGCCCGGCCAGCGCCATCAGCCAGGCCCCGGCCACCACCGGGCAGGAATGGCCGCAAAGCCGCACGGCGTCAGCATAGCGATAGGTCATCACCCCGTCCTCGGCCGAGCCCAGGAAGCCCGCCAGGGGATCGCGGAGCCGGATCGCCGGCGCATCAGCGAAGAAGGCGGGAAAAACCATGGCTCACTCCTGTTCCTCGGCCAGCAGGTCGGCCAGCGTGCGGTGGTCCATCACTTGCAGGAAGGCGGCCAGCGCGTCGCGGATCGCCGCGTCCAGCGCGCCGGGGCGGTTCGGGTCGCGGATCTCTTCGGGGCCGAAGCATTCGGCGGCGGCCATGTCCGGCTCGGTCACGCGCAGCACCTCGCCCAGGGGCAGCACGGCGGGGTCGCGCCCCAGCTCCAACCCGCCCGAGCGGCCGCGGACCGAGTTCAGGAACCCCGCCCGCGTCAGCACGTTCGCCACCTTGGTCAGGTGGCTGCGCGAGATGTCATAGGCGGCGGCCGCCTCTTCGATCGTGACCAGCCGGTCGGGATGCCGCGCCGCATAGATCAGCAGGCGCAGGGCGTAATCCGAAAAGCTGGTCAGTCGCATGCAGGGGGCTTCCTCGATCCGCCCGCACAAAAGCACGGCCCGCGCCAGGCGGTCAATGGCACGCGCCAGGGCCCGGCGCGGCCCGGCCTGGGGCCAGATCCGGGGGGCGGGCGGCGACGGGGCGAAAGCGGCGACCGCCATCATCAGAACCGCAGCCGCGTGCCCAGGTAGAAGGCCCGCCCCTCGCCGGGGATGAAGGCCGCCTGCCCCGCCACCGCCTGGTCCAGCACCAGGGTCGAGGCGGCATAGCGTTCATCGGTCAGGTTCGTGACCTCGACATGGACCGCGGCATTCTCGGTCAGGGCATATTCGGCGCCCAGGTCCACCAGCGCATAGGAATCGTTGAAGACCGTGTTCATGTTGTCCACCGGCGTCTTGCCCGGCACCCAATGCAGCTTGCCGCGCAGCGTCAGCCGCTCGACCGGGCGCCAGTCCAGCGCCAGCGTGACGACGTTGCGCGGCGCGCCGGCGATGCGGTTGTCGCCGCGCAAGGGATCGTCGTCGAAGCGGAAATCCTGCCAGGTCCAGGCCAGCCGCCCCGACAGCGTTTCCGTCAGCTCGCCCGACAGGCCAAGCTCGACCCCGCTGTGCCGCGTCCGCCCGGCGTTGACCGAGGCGAGCGTGGCGCCGGTCACGTCGCGCAGCGACAGCAGCTCGTTCTTCAGCCGCGCGTGATAGACGGTCGCGTCCCAGGACAGGCGCTGCCATGTCCCGCGCCAGCCCAGCTCCAGCGTGATCGAGGTCTGCGCCTCCAGATCAGGCGTGGCGAACATGGCCGCAGGCGCGGCGGGATCGGCGGGGTTCGGCCGGCCCGGCCCGCTGTTGGGCGTGCCGCCCACCGTGCCCAGCAGGTCGTCATGGGTCGGCGGCTCGAAGCCGCGCGCCAGCGAGATCCAGGCGAACTGCCCCTCGGCCGGGGCCCAGGACAGGGCCAGCGCCGGGGTGAAGCCGCTATAGCTGCGGTCGTAGCTGGTCGAGGTCGCCGGCACCGCGCCATCGGGCAGGCGCATGCCGGGGTTCATAGGGCTGTAGGCCACGGTCGGCCGGGTCGCGGCAGTCCAGCGATCCTCGCTTTCGCGGCTGGCATGGTTGAAGGCGATCGAGGGCGACAGGGTGAAGCCGCCCCATGGCAGGTTCGCCCCGGCAAAGATGGACAGCGTATCGGCCGTCAGGCGGTTGCGGCCGAAGGCCGGGCCGCGCGCGCCGCCCAGGTTGTGGTCATAATCGCGGTCGGCCTTGCCGAAGGACCAGGTCAGCCCGGTCTCGAACAGCGGCAATTCCCCCTCGCCCAGCCGGCTGTAGCGCGCGGTCAGCGTGGCGTCGCTGCCCTCGGTGTCGCGGAACCCGGCCGAGATGGGAAAGGCGAAGCTGTCGTCGGTCCGCGACAGGCTCAGGCCGAAGTCATAGATGTTCTCGCCGCGCTCCAGCGTCGTGCGCGCGCCTGCCAGGGTCTGGCGGGTGTCGCGCCGCGGCTGGTCGCGCAGCACGTTCGGTCCCGGACCGACCGGCACGCCGCCGACGATCACCGGGCCGGCGTGGTTGCTTTCGGGATCGTTCTGGATCGCGTCCCAGGTCAGCGGCCCGGCCACGTCGAATTCCAGGTCGGTATGGCTGAAGAACAGCCGCGTCACCGCCTCGCCGGTCTGCAGGGTGACGTTGCCGCCGATGGCGCTGCGGCGCGAGCCGTTGTAGTCGCGATAGCCGTCCTTCTGCGCATGTTCGAAGCGCAGCAGCACATCGGCCCGCTCGCCGTCGATGCCATAGCTGCCCGCGACCTCGCCCCGCCCGAAGCTGCCGCCGCCGAAGCTGAGCCGCATCCCCGGCGCAGTCGCCCCCGAGGGCGAGGCGAAGTTGATCGCGCCGCCCAGCACGTTGGCGCCGATGCGGTTGGCCGCGGCGCCGCGAAACACCTCGATGCTCTCGGCCTGGCCCGGCGCGGCAAGGCCCACGACATAGGAGCCGTCGGCGCGGTTCACCGGCATCCCGTCCTGAAGGATCAGCAAGCCGCGCTCGGCCGGGTTCTGCTGCAGGCCCGAGCCGCGGATCTGGATGCGCGGCTGGTCGTTGCCGCCGAAGAATTCCTGCACGACCACGCCCGGCACCTCGGACAGCGTATCGGCCAGCGTCGGCGCCGCCTCGCCCATGGCCTCGCTGCGGTCGATCAGCGTGACCGCGCCGGGCGTCGCCTCGAAGCGCCGCGCGGTGGTGTCGGCGCGGATCTCGATCTCGTCCAGCACGATCACCGCGCCGGGCGCGGCCGATTGCGCCAGGGCGGCCCCGGCCTGCAAGGACAGCCCGGCCGCCGCCAGCCCGGTCAGGGCGGGGATCATTCGCGCAAAGCGTTTCGTCTTGTCGTCAGCGTCCATGTCGGCACGTCCTTGATCTTCCCGCAGGGGACAGCGCCCACGGCAATGCGCGGCGCGAGGGTGGCAATGAGACGGCTGGCACAGGGCTTGCGATGCGGCATAGCGGCGGCGGGCATGGGCTGCGGACGCGCCGGAATGACCCCGCCTGCATAGGCCGATCAAACATGAATGTGAAGGTCATATTTTATCCGGGGCGCTTTTGCCGCAGCCCCGGCCCGCGCGGGGTGCGCTGGACAGCCGGGCCACAGGCACGCTACACAGGAACCGCAAAAGCGACCCGAACCAGCGCGAAAGACGGAAAAGCCCCATCCATGTCGAACCAGGGCCGGAAACTGGAACAGGCGGCCAAGGCGGCGTGGCTTTCCTATGTCGCGGGCAAGACCCAGGACGAGATCGCGGGGATCATGGGCATCTCGCGCCAGACCGCGCAGCGCCTGGTGGCGCAGGCCATGGCCGAGGGCATCGTCAAGATCCGCATCGACCATCCCTTCGCGCATTGCATGGATATCGCCGCCGGATTGCAGCGCAAATACGCGCTGGCGTTCTGCCAGATCGCCCCTTCGGACGCCCCCGAGGCCGGGGTGGCGCTGATGCTGGCCGATGCGATCGAGCAATGGCTGCGCCGCCCCGAGCCGATGACCATGGCCATCGGCACCGGCCGCACCCTGCGCAGCGCCATCGCGCAATTGCCGCATATCGACTGCCCGCAGCACCGCATCGTCTCGCTGACCGGCAATATCGCGCCCGACGGCTCGACCGCCTATTACAACGTGCTGTTCACGCTTTCGGACCTGGTGACGGCGCGCAGCTTTCCCCTGCCCTTGCCGGTCATCGCCCCCAGCGTGCGCGAGCGGCAGGCGGTCAACGGCCAGCCCAGCATCGAGCGACTGATCCGCATGTCGGCCGAGGCCGCGGTGGCCTTTGTCGGCATCGGCACGGTGGGCGCGCGCGCGCCGCTGATGCTGGACGGGTTCCTGTCGCAGCCCGACCTGGACGCGCTGGTCGCGGCCGGCGCGGTGGGCGAGATCACCGGCTGGGCCTATGACGCGCAGGGCGCGCTGGTGCCGGGGCTCAGCAACGACCGCGTGGCCTCGGCCCCGATCCCCCCGCGCGAGACGACGCTGGTCATCGGCGCCGCCCATGGCGTCGAAAAGGTGCCGGCGATCCGCGGCGCGCTGCGCGGCGGGCTGGTCAGCGGGCTGATCACCGATGCCGAGACCGGGGCGGCGCTGCTGGCCGATTGATCCCTACATCGCCGCGATCTCGGCGCGCTGCTGCTGCATGCGCAGGAAGATGCGCCAGTCCCGCTCGCGCCGGGCGCGGGGGGCGGGCTCGGGGCGGGTGATCTCGACCGGGCGGGCGAAGCGCACCCGCGCCGCGCGGATGCCGCCCAGAAGCGGTGCGGCGGCGGCGATGGCGGTGCCGCGCAGCACCGCATCCTCGGGCTGCCAGTGGATCTCGGCCCCGATGGCATCGGCATAGAGCTGGCGCAGCAGGGCCGAGCGCGCCTGCCCCCCGGCCATGGCCAGCGCGGCGGGCGCCAGCCCCATATGGGCAATGACCTGCCGGGTCCCCAGCGCGATGCCCACCGCCGCGCGCCAATACAGTGCGTCCAGCGCCTGCGGGCTGCGCTCCAGCGTCAGGCCGTGGATCGCACCGCGCAGCAGCGGATCGGCAAAGGGCGTGCGGCTGCCCTTGATGTCGGGCAGGACATGCAGGTCCGGCTCGGGCTCGGGATCGGCGGCGATCCGGGCCAGGATGTCGTCATGGCCCGCCGGCTGCGGGTAAAGCCCGCGCACCCGCTCCAGCAGCGCGCCGGTGGCGGACTGGCCGCCCTCGCTGACGCTTTCGCCGGGCAGGATCGCGCCCGGATAGGGCCCCCACAGTGCCGCGCGCGGCGCCAGCCCCGTCGCCATGACGCAATTCGAGGTGCCGGCGATCAGCGCCGGCATCTCCGGTGCCGCGCCGAGCGCGCCGGCAAAGGCGTCGATCAGCCCGGCGGCGACCAGCGTCTCGGGCTCCAGCCCCAGCTCGGCCGCGCCTTGCGGCGACAGCGGGCCGATGCGCGTGCCGGGCGGCAGGACCGGGCCGGGGCGCGGGAAATCGGCGATCCCGGCCCGGTCCAGCAAGTCCTGCTGCCAGCCGCCGCGGTCGGGCAGCCAGGGCCATTTCGCCGCCGCGGCGCAAAGCGAACGCGCCTCGATGCCGGTGGCGCGAAAGGCCAGGTGGTCGCAAAGGTCGCGCACGCCCGTCAGCGCCGCCCAGACCTCGGGCCGGTGGCGGCGAAGCCACATCAGCTTCGGCGTCTGCATCTCGGGCGAGACCGAGCCGCCGGCCCGCGCGACGATCTCATGCGGGATGCGGCTCAGCTCGGCCGCCTCGGCCACGGCGCGGTGGTCGTGCCAGGCGATCACGTCGGGGGCAAAGCCCGGCGCCTCGACCACCAGCGAGCAGGTGGCGTCAAAGGCCAGCGCGCCGACCTGCGCCGGGCTGGCGCCGGCCTGCCGCCGCGCCTCGGCCAGGGCCTCGGCCACGGCCCGCCAGATCTCGGCGAAATCGTGCATGGCTTGCCGGTCGGGCCCCGGAAGGGTGGCGAAGCCGCGGCTTGCGCGGGCGACCAGCCGGCCGTCGGGGGTGAAAAGCCCCGCTCGCGCGCGGGCCGAGCCCACATCCACGGCCCCGATCAGCACGCCGATTCCCCTTCCCTAGCCCAGACCGGCCAAAGTCTTGGGCAAATCCCGCGCCTGGTCAATCAGCGCATCGGGGGCCAGCGCCGCCAGCTTTTCGGCCAGGCGCGCGGGGGCGGCATGGCTGCCGCCCAGAAAGCCGATCACCCGCATCCCCGCCGCGCGGGCCGCGCGCAGCCCGGCCGGGCTGTCCTCGATCACCACGCAATCGGCCGGGGCAATGCCCAGGTGCCGGGCGGCGAACAGGAACAGGTCGGGCTCGGGCTTGCCGCGCGCCACCTGCGTCGCGGAATAGACATGCGGCCCGAACAGCGGCGCAAGCCCGGTCAGCGACAGCGACAGCTGCAGCCGCTCGGGCGCGCTGGAGGATGCCACGGCGCGCGGCCCCGAGAGTTGCGCCAGCGCCTCGGCCATGCCGGGCACCGGGCGCAATTCGCGGCGAAAACGCAGCGCCAGGGCCTCGGCATAGCCGGGCAGCGCCGGGCCCAGGTCCACGCCCTGGTCCCGCGCCGCCTCGACGATGGTCGAGAAGGAACGGCCCAGGAACTCGTCATAGATGCGGGCGCGGGTGATCGGCGCGCCCAGCCCTTGCAGCAGCGCCTCGATCTCGGCCGCGGCCAGGGGCTCGGAATCGACCAGCACCCCGTCGCAGTCGAAGATCAGCCCGCGCGCCAAGCCCTCAGCCCTTGAGATAGGCGTCGAGCGTCGCGCGCGTGCCCTTGTCCCACAGCATGGCGAGCCAGCGGGCAAAGGGTTCGGCCAGGCGCGGATCGCGGCCGGTCTCGCCATAGATCTCGGCCATGTCGAGCCAGGCCGAGGGGTCGGTCCGGGCCGCCTGCGCCACCTGCACCAGCCGGTCCCAGTTCGGATCGTTCGGCTCGATCACGGCGCCGCTGTCGCTGGTGCCGGCGCAATAGCGGCACCAGAGCGCCGATTCCAGCGCCAGCCCGTCCACGGGCAACCCGCGCTCAAGCCGATGCGCGATGGTCGGCACGATGAACTTGGGCTGCCGGTTCGAGCCGTCCAGGCACAGCCTGCACACCGTGTCGCCGATCTTGGGATTGGCGCAGCGCTCGGCCACCTTGGCGAAATAGGCTTGCAGGTCGGTGCCGGGCACCGGCGGCACGGCGGGGATGATCTCGTCCGCCTCGATCTTTTCCAGGAAGGCGCGAACCTGCGCGTCCTCCATCGCCTCATGCACGAAATGGATGTCCAGAAGCCCGGCCGGATAGGCGATCACCGCATGGCCGCCGTTCAGGATGCGGATCTTCATCAGTTCCCATGGCGTCACGTCGGCGACGAACTCGACACCGGCTTTCTCAAGCGGCGGCCGGCCGGCGGGGAAGTTGTCCTCCAGCACCCATTGGATGAAATCCTCGCAAAAGACCGGGGCCTCGTCCTGGATGCCGAAATCCTCGCGCACCATGCGGCGTTCGCGGTCGCTGGTGGCCGGGGTGATGCGGTCCACCATGGCGTTCGGGAAGGCCACGGTCGCGGCGATCCACCCCGCCAGTTCCGGGTCCGACAGCCGCGCGGTTTCCACGACCGCCTCGCAGGTGACGTTGCCGTTATGCGGGATGTTGTCGCAGCACATGACGGTGAAGGGCGCGTGCCCCGCCGCGCGGCGCGCCCTGAGCCCCGCGACGATCAGGCCGAAGACGGTCTGCGGCGCGTCGGGATTAGCCGCATCGGCGGCGATGGCGGGATGCGCCCTGTCGAAATGCCCGGTGGCGGCGTCGATGAAATAGCCGCCCTCGGTGATGGTCAGCGCCACGATGCGGATCGCCGGATCGGCCAGCGCGGCGATCACCCGCCCATGGTCGCCGGGCGCGATATAGTCCATGATCGGCCCCAGCACCCGCGCGTCCGAGCGGGAGGCCGATTGCTCGACCAGCGTATAGAGGTAATCCTGCGCCGCCAGCGTGTCGCGCATCCGCGCATCGCCCGGCATGACGCCGGCGCCGATGATGGCGAAGTCCTGCGCCAGCCCCATGTTCATCAGCCGGTCCAGATAGGCGGCCTGGTGGGCACGGAAGAAATTGCCGACGCCGAAATGCAGGATGCCGGGGCGCAGGGCGGCGCGGTCATAGCCCGGCACCGGCTGGCCGAGGCGGTCAAGGGTCTGGTTGGAAAGCCTGTCCATCCGAATTCATCCCGGTTCTGATCTGTGAGGATGGGGCCGCGGCGGCGACCCCGACGGGGCTGCCGTCAAAGCGCCTGCCCCTGCTGATCGAAGCGATAGACCCGGCCCTCCTGCGGGGTCAGCCAGATGCGGTCGCCGTGGTCCACCGGGAACTCGCCCGCCGCTCGCGCGACGATGGGGGTGCCGCCGTCCAGCTCGACATGCAGGAAGGTGTCCGAGCCCAGATGCTCGGCCACGCCCACCGTGCCGGCAAAGGCGCCGTCGGTGGTGGACATGGCGAAATGCTCGGGGCGCACGCCGATGGCATGGGCGCCCAGGCGCGCCGCGGCCTCGCCCTCGATGAAGTTCATGTTCGGGCTGCCGATGAAGCCCGCGACGAAGCGGTTGGCGGGCTTGCGGTAAAGCTCCAGCGGGCTGCCCACCTGCTCGACCCGGCCGGCGCGCAGGACGACGATCTTGTCGGCCATGGTCATCGCCTCGACCTGGTCGTGGGTGACATAGACCATGGTCGTCGCCAGCTTCTTGTGCAGCTCGGAAATCTCGACCCGCATGTTCACCCGCAGCGCCGCGTCGAGGTTCGACAAGGGCTCGTCGAAGAGGAAGGCCGAGGGCTCGCGCACGATGGCCCGGCCGATGGCGACGCGCTGGCGCTGGCCGCCCGACAGCTGGCCGGGACGGCGGTCCAGGTAATCGGTCAGGTTCAGGATGCCGGCCGCGTGCTGGACGCGCCGCTCCTGCTCGGCCGCGGCCATGCCGGCCATCTTCAGCGGAAAGGCGATGTTCTTCCTGACCGACATATGCGGGTAGAGCGCATAGGACTGGAACACCATCGCCAGCTTGCGCTGCGAGGGCGGCGCATGGGTCACGTCCCGCCCGTCGATCATGATCTGGCCCGAGGTCACGTCCTCGAGCCCGGCGATCAGCCGCAGCAGCGTGGACTTGCCGCAGCCCGAGGGGCCGACGAAGACGACGAACTCGCCGTCGTTGATTTCCAGATCGACGCCCGGAATGACCTCGACATCGCCAAAGCTCTTGCGGACCTGTTGAAGCGTGATGCTACCCATGGTTTCCTCCTTATTTCACCGCGCCGAAGGTCAGGCCGCGCACGAGTTGCTTCTGGCTGAACCAGCCGAGGATCAGGATCGGGGCGATGGCCATGGTCGAGGCCGCCGAAAGTTTCGCATAAAAGAGCCCCTCGGGGCTGGAATAGCTGGCGATGAAGGTCGTCAGCGGCGCCGCCCTGGAGGTGGTCAGGTTCAGCGTCCAGAACGCCTCGTTCCAGGCCAGGATGACGTTCAGCAGCAGGGTCGAGGCGATGCCGGGGACCGCCATCGGCGTCAGCACATGCAGGATCTCCTTCATCAGGCTGGCGCCGTCCATCCGCGCCGCCTCGAGGATCTCGGACGGGATCTCGCGGAAATAGGTATAGAGCATCCAGGTGATGATCGGCAGGTTGATGAGCATCAGCACGACGGTGATGCCCAGCCGCGTATCCAGAAGGCCCCAGGACCGGAACAGCAGATACATCGGGATCAGCACGCCCGCGGCCGGCATCATCTTGGTCGACAGCATCCACATCAGCAGATCCTTGGTCCGCTTGGCCGGCTGGAAGGCCATCGACCAGGCGGCCGGAATGGCGATCAGCAGGCCCAAGAGCGTCGAGCCGACCGAGATGATGACCGAGTTCATGAAATGCCGGAAATAGGGCGAGCGGGACTGCACCTCGGCATAGTTCTCGGTCGTCCAGTCGAAGAACAGGAACTTGGGCGGGCTGGCGATGGCATCGGCCTCGGACTTGAAGCTGGTCAGGATCGTCCACAGGATCGGGAAGAAGATCAGCAGCGCCACGCCCCAGGCCAGGATGGTGAAGGTCCAGCGGCGACTATTCGTGACTTTGCGGGCCATGGTTCTTACTCCAGCGTCTTGCCGATCATCCGCATCAGGAAGATCGCGACGATATTGGCAAGGATGACGGCGATGATGCCCCCGGCGGATGCGCCGCCCACGTCGAATTGCAGCAGCGCCTGGCTATAGACCAGATAGGTCAGGTTGGTGGACTGGTAGCCGGGGCCGCCGTTGGTCGTGACTAGGATCTCGGCAAAGACCGAAAGCAGGAAGATGGTCTCGATCAGGATCACCACGGTGATGGCGCGCGACAGGTGCGGCAGGATCAGGTGGGTGAACTTGGCCCAGGTGCCGGCGCCGTCCATCTCGGCCGCCTCCATCTGCTCGCTGTCCAAGGATTGCAGCGCGGTCAGCAGGATCAGCGTTGCAAAGGGCAGCCATTGCCAGGCGACGATCAGGATGATCGACAGCAGCGGATACTGTGCCAGAAAGTCGATGGGCTGCGCCCCCACCGCCTTGGCGAGCCAGGCGAAAAGCCCGTTGACCGGGTTCATGAACATGTTCTTCCACACCAGCGCCGAGACGGTCGGCATGATGAAGAAGGGCGCGATCACCAGGATGCGCACCACGCCCTGCCCGAACATCGGCTGGTCCAGCAGCAAGGCCAGCAGGATGCCGCCGCCGACGGTGATGACCAGCACGCCCCCGACCAGCAGCAGCGTGTTCTGCATCGCCGTCCAGAAGGCGGGATCGGACAGGAAATACTTGTAGTTGGTCCAGCCGATGAACTGTTCCATGCCGGGCGAGAGCAGGTTGTAGCTCTGGAAGCTGAACCACAGCGTCATGGCCAGCGGCACGATCATCCAGCCCAGCAGCAGCAGGACCGAGGGCGCGACCATCAGGCGCGCGAGTGTTTTCTGATGTCGGGTAGCCATCGGCGCGCCTCCCACGCGAGCGATGAGGGTTCGGATTGCGGCAGGGGCCGGGCTTGCCGCCCCCTGCGCCGTTTCGCGGCCGTCAGGCCGGGCCGGGCGTCACTTGGGATAGCCGGCCTTGGCCATCTCGCGCTCGGCGATCTGCTGGGCCATCTGCAACGCCTGGTCGACGCTGGCCTGCCCGGCCAGGGCGGCCGAGAATTGCTGGCCGACCGCGGTGCCAAGGGCCTGGAACTCGGGGATGCCCACCCATTGCGTGCCGATATAGGGCACCTCGACGGTGGTCGGGTTCTTCAGGTCGGCCGACATGATGCTGTCCAGCGTCGGCTTGGCAAAGGGCGCGGCCTCAAGATAGGCGGGGTTCTCGTAAAGCGAGGTCCGGGTGCCGGGCGGGACGTTCGCCCAGCCCTCTTCCGCCGCGACCTGCTCGGTGTAAGCCTTGGATGTTGCCCAGGCGACGAATTTCTTCGCGGCATCCGGCGCGTCGGTCGAGGACGGAACCGCCAGCGTCCAGGCCCAGAGCCACATCTGCGGCTTCTCGCCCTCGGGGGCCAGCGCATAGCCCACCTTGTCGGCAACGGTCGAGTCCTTGGGGTTCGACACGAAGCTGGCGGCCACGGTGGCGTCGATCCACATGCCGCATTTGCCGGTCTGGAACAGCGCCAGGTTCTCGTTGAAGCCGTTCGACGAGGCGCCGGGCGGGCCGGCCTCGTTCATGACGGCGACGTAATCGGTCAGCGCCTTCTTCCAGGCCTCGCCCGAGAATTGCGGCTTCCATTCCATGTCGAACCAGGGCGCGCCGTAGCTGGCGCCCATCGAGGTCAGGAAGGCCATGTTCTCGCCCCAGCCGGCCTTGCCGCGCAGGCAGATGCCATAGACCTCGGCCGATTTGTCGGTCATCTTGCGCGCCGCGTCGAAGACGAAGTCCCAGGTCGGGCGCTCGGGCATTTCCAGCCCGGCCTTTTCCATCAGGTCGGTGCGATACATGATCATCGCGGATTCGCCATAGAAGGGCGCGGCGTAAAGCTTGCCGTCCAGCGACAGCCCCTCGGCGATGGGGGGCAGGATGTCGGCGGCGTCGTAAGCCTCGCCCATGTCCTCGAGCGCGAGCAGCCAGCCCTGCTTGGCCCAGATCGGCACCTCGTAATTGCCGACGGTCACGATGTCGTATTGCCCGCCCTTGGTGGCGATGTCGGTGGTGACGCGCTGGCGCAGCACGTTCTCTTCCAGCGTCACCCATTCCAGCTGGATGTCCGGGTTCGCGTCGGTGAACGGCTTGGTCATCTTCTGCATGCGGATCATGTCGCCATTGTTCACGGTGGCGATGGTCAGCGTCTCGGCCACTGCAGGCACCGCCAGCGCCGTCATGGCGCAGGCCCCCATCAGGCCGCGCAGCATCATGCTCATTCGATTGTCCTCCCCTGCGGATCAGCATTTGCTAATGCGATGGGCAAATGCTCACATACTCGCCGCCAAGCTGTCAAGCGAAATCGGCGCGGCCCGATACTCCGGGACCGCGCCGACCGATAGTTTCTTGCAGGGATGGGTGGGGGTTCAGCCGCGGCCGCGATAGGGCGGCACGCCCTGGTCGGGGATCCAGACCGCCTCGGGCATGGGGCCGGTCTGCCAGAACACGTCGATGGGCATGCCGCCGCGCGGATACCAATAGCCGCCGATGCGCAGCCAGCGCGGCGCAAGGAACCCGGCCAGCCGCCGGCCGATCGAGACGGTGCAATCCTCGTGGAAAGCGCCGTGATTACGGAAGCTTCCAAGGTAAATCTTCAGCGATTTCGATTCGACCAGCCAGTCGCCCGGCACATAGTCGATGACCAGATGCGCGAAATCCGGCTGCCCCGTCATCGGGCAGAGCGAGGTGAACTCGGGCGCAGTGAAGCGCACGTTATAGGCCACGTCGGCCTGCGGGTTCTGCACCCGCTCCAGCTCGGCCTGGTCGGGGCTTTCGGGCAGCCGGGTGGCGCCGCCCAATTGCTTGAGGCCGCTGTAGATCGTCTCGGTCATGGTTTCCCTCCGGGATGTCAGACGCCGCGCCGGTTGCCCCAGATCAGGACATGCAGCTGCGGCAGGATGCGCGGTTTCAGCCAGCCGCGGCCGACCGTGTTCTCGACCAGCCACAGCAGCCGGTCGGCCAGGGCCTGCGGATCGACCGGCAGGGCGGGGTCGGTCTCGGGGTTGCCGGGTTGCAGGTAAAGCGGCAGGTCGGGATGGCGGGCCGCGACCTCGTGCGCCCAGTCCAGGTCGGCCTGGTCGAAGATCACGATCTTCAGCACCCGCTGCCCCGCGCCCTCGCCCGCCTGCACACAGCGGTCGAAGGCGTCCCAATCGACCACCTGCCCGCTCGACGGCGGTTTCGGCGACAGCACCAGCATGGCGAGATCCGCGAACCAGGGCTGCGCGACCGAGCCCTGCGTTTCGCAGGCAAAGCGATAGCCGGCCGCCCGCCCCAGCGCGATCAGCGGGGCGAAGTCCTGGATCGCCGGATTGCCGCCCGACAGCGAGACGGTCAGCGGCTGGCCGCCGGACAGGCGCCGCACCTCGGCCCAGACCGCCTCGGCGCTCATCGGCCGCCATTCGTGGCGGTGGCGGCTCTCCACCGCGTGCGGGCTGTCGCACCAGACGCAACGATAATCGCAGCCCCCCGCCCGGACGAAGACCGTGGGCTCGCCGATCAGCGCGCCCTCGCCCTGGATGGTCGGGCCAAAGATTTCCGCGATGCGCAGCGTCATGGCCGATACTCGGCCCAGGTCTTGGGCGTTTCCGAGACCCGGACCGCCACCGTCTCGGGCCAGCGCGCCTTGCACCAGTCATGGAAATGCCGCGCCATGTTCTCGGCGGTCGAGGGGCCGTCCAGCACCTCGTTCAGGTGGCGATGGTCGAAATGCGTGTCGATGTAATGCTTCAGCGGCGCAAGCTCGTGATAGTCGCGCACGAAACCGTCGGCGTTCAGTTCCGCGGCGGCCAGCTCGACCACCACGACATAATTGTGCCCGTGCAGCCGGGCGCATTGGTGGTCCGGCGGCAGATGCGCAAGCTGGTGCGAGGCCGAGAAATGGAACTCCTTCGCGATGCGGAACATCAGGCCCGCCCCCGTTCCGCAATGGCCTGCCGCCAGAAATCCGCATCCTCATAGGCGGTCGGGTCGGGGATGCCGGCCAGGTGGAAGGCCTCGCGCCGCTCGACGCAGGTGCCGCAGCGCCCGCAATGGACGGCCCCGCCCTTGTAGCAGGACCAGGTCTCGGCAAAGGGCGTGCCGTGGCGCGCGCCCTCGGTCACGATGTCGGCCTTGGTCCGATGCACGAAGGGGGTCAGCAGCCGCAGCTGCGCATAGCCGTCGAGCGCGGCGTCCTGCATGTGCTGGAACGCCTCGGTGAAGGCGGGGCGGCAGTCGGGATAGATGAAATGATCGCCGCCATGCACGGCGGTCGCCACCGCCTCGTCGCCCATCGCCGCCGCCATGCCGAAGGCGATGGTCAGCATGATGGCGTTGCGGTTCGGGACCACGGTGATGCGCATGGTTTCCTCGGCATAATGCCCGTCCGGCACCTCGGCCCCACCGGTCAGGGCCGAGCCGGTCAGCACCGCCCCCACCCCGCGCATGTCGATGACGTGATGCGGCACGCCCAGCCGCCGGGCGGCGGCGGCGGCAAAATCCAGCTCCTTGCGGTGGCGCTGGCCGTAGTCGAAGGAGATCAGGCGCGTCAGGCTCCCTTGCGCCGCGACCATATGCGCCAGCGACACGGAATCGAGTCCGCCCGAGCAGACAACTGTCGTCTTCATGATGTGACCCTTGTTTTGATGACCGGGTAGGCTGCGACCGGTATGGGCGCCCGACATAGCGGGCTTTGGCGGGCGGCGCAACCGCCCGCCGGCGTCAGTCGGACAGATCCAGCGCCGGGGTATCGCCGCTGTCCTCCAGGTGCCAGACCGCCTGCCAGCGCCCGTCCTGGCGGGCCAGGGTCAGGTAGTTCCGTTCCGCCACATAGCGGTGGCGCTGGCCGGGCAGCGGGTGGATGCGGATCGGATGGCGGGGCAAGGGCGCCTCGCCCAGCCCCGCGAACAGCCCCAGCGCGCGGGCATAGGCCTGCGGCGGCGCGCGATGCGAGATGCCCGAGGCGACCAGCTGATGCACCCGCTGCGCATCCGGCCCCATGACGGCGCGGGTCGCCAGATGGATCTCGCCCGACAGCGCGGTGACATGGGCACGGGTGCGCCATTTCAGCACCTCGCCCAGCATCCGCCGCCATTCGGCGCGATGCGCGCGGCTTTGCCACTGGTCGCGCAGGTCGTCCTCGTAATGCTGCATGCGCGGCATGGCCATCATCACCCGCTCCAGCAGCGACAGGCGCGGACCCAGCAGCGGCACGCTGGAGACCAGGAACACCTGCTCGCCCTGCGGCGCCAGCGCCTCGACCGCCTGCCAGCCGGCGGGCCCCATGATGCGATGGCGGTGGCGCTCGGACCGCAGGTCGGGCGCGGCGATGGTCAGGCCGGGCAATTCGCGCTTCCAGCTGAGGCTCGCGCCCGAGGCATCCAGGAACAGCTCGGGAATGTCGCTTTCGACCGCGCCGTGCTGGAACAGCAGATAGGTTTCGCGCGCGACGGCGAACAGGGTCTGGCCCACGGCCGAGCGGCTGCGCTTCTCGGGCAGCGAGCCCCAGCCGTCGCAGATGTCATGGTCGTCCCAGACCGACAGCGCCGGCACCTGCGCCGCCATCGCGGCATAGCCCGGCGCCTGCAGCACATGCAGATAGCGGGCGACGAAGCGGCGGCGCAGATGCGCGGCCAGATCGGCAAGCTGGGCGGGATCCTCCACCTGCGGCACCTTGTCGGGCCAGTCCTGGCTCAGCGGATGGCCCTGCGTCGCCTCGTCGGCATAGATCTGGTCGCCGCCCTGCAACAGCAACGCAAAGGGCGCCTGGGCATGGTCGCGCGCCAGCCGCGTCCACATCAGATTGCGCTCGGCGCCGTCGCGGTCCAGGTCGCCGTTCTCCTCGCCGTTGCAAGAGACGAAGGCCAGGCGCAGGTCGCCCGACAGATCGGTCGCAACCGCATGAAAACGGCCCTCGAACTCATAGCCGCGATCCGCCGGGGTCAGGGTGAAATCGTGGCGCCAGGCGGCGATGCCGGCGATCTCGGCGATGCGGCGCGGCGGGATTTCGCTGCCGGACAGGCGGATCGGCGGCGGCGCGGGCTCGTCCTTCGGCCGGATGACGATGGCCGCCAGCCGGATGCCCTGCCCCGCCATGCCGCGGAAATGCAGGATCGGCCCCGCCCGGCCGGGTTGCTGCGCCTCGTCCATCATTCAACCTATCCCTTTCGCATTGCAGCGAGGGATATAGGTGCGGCGCGGCCAAGCGCAAACCGGACCGGCGGCGAACCGCGGCCCCGGTGCCGGCGTTGGTCCCGAAAGGCAGCGCAGGAGCCGGCGATGACCGAGCGGATCGAAGGCGTGACCATCTCGCATCCCGAGCGGGTGATCTTTGACGATGCCGGGCCGGGCAAGGCCGGGCTGACCAAGGCGGGGCTGGCGCGCTATTACCAGCGGATCGCGCCGCTGATGCTGGAAGAGGCCGCGGACCGCCCGCTGTCGCTTCTGCGCCTGCCCGACGGGATGGCGGGCGAGCGGTTCTTCCAGAAGCACCCCGGCAAGGGCTTTCCCAAGGCGATCCGGCAGATGCGGATCACCGAAAGCGACGGCGAGGATGCGGCCTATGCCTATGTCGCCGACGCGGCCGGGCTGGTCGCCGCGGTGCAGATGGGCACGGTCGAGTTCCACATCTGGCCCGCCCGCCGCGACCGGCTGGAGCGGCCCGACCGGCTGGTCTTCGACCTCGACCCCGACGAGGGGCTGGGCTTCGACGCCGTGCGCAACGCCGCGCTGTCGCTGCGCGGCCGGCTGCTGGACCTGGGCCTTGACCCTTGGGCGATGCTGACCGGCGGCAAGGGGGTGCATCTGGTGGTGCCCCTGCGCCGCAGCATCGGCTGGGGCGATCTTAAGCGCTTCGCCCGCGGCTTCGCCGCGCTTTGCGCGCAGGACGAACCGGACCGCTATACGGTGGAACTGGCCAAGGCCAGCCGCAAGGGCCGGATCTTCATCGACTGGCTGCGCAACGAGCGCGGCTCGACGGCGGTGGCGCCGTTTTCGGTGCGGGCGCGGCCGGGCGCCCCGGTGGCGGCGCCGGTCGGCTGGGACGAGCTGGCCGGGATCACCACCGCTCGCGCCTTCGACACCCAGGCGGCGCAGGAACGCGGCTGGGCCGGCGTGACGCGCAAGCCGCAAGGCCTGACCCGGCCGATCTTCGCCGCGCTGGACAAGGCGCTGGCCGGGGCCGGCTGAGCCCGGTTCAGCCCGGTTCAGCCCTCGATGCGCCGGCCGTCTTGCGCATCGAAGAAATGCAGGTGCCCCGGATCGGGCGCCACCTCGACCCGGTCGCCGCGCGCCAGCCCGCTGGTGCCGGGCAGGCGCAGCACCAGGGGCACGTCCGAGCCCTCGATCATGCCATAGCCGAAGGCATCGGCGCCCAGTCGTTCGACCGAGCGCAGCACGACCGGGATCGCCGCCTCGCCCGGCGCGGCGGGCCGCAGATGCTCGG
The DNA here is from genome assembly GCF_018499825.1 of Paracoccus sp. pheM1. Taxonomy (NCBI): domain Bacteria; kingdom Pseudomonadati; phylum Pseudomonadota; class Alphaproteobacteria; order Rhodobacterales; family Paracoccaceae; genus Paracoccus; species Paracoccus sp. pheM1. Next base: position 1,709,773 of record NZ_JAGXCX010000002.1, on the reverse strand, counting down.
GACGCAGGCCAAGCCGCAGATCGCCGCCGCGCGGCAGGCCCGGCAGCGGCAGCACCGCCCCGCCGGGCAGCGTGGCCCGCCCCTCGGCCGCCGAGACGGTGAAGATGTTCATCGCCGGCGAGCCGATGAAGCCGGCCACGAATTCGCTGGCCGGTCGCTGATAGACCTCGAGCGGCGTCGCGATCTGCTCGGCCACGCCCTTGTTCATCACGATCAGCCGGTCGGCCAGCGTCATCGCCTCGACCTGGTCATGGGTGACGTAAAGCGTGGTCTGGCCGGTGCGCAAGTGCATCTCCTTGATCTGCAGGCGCATCTGCACCCGCAGCTTGGCGTCGAGATTCGACAGCGGCTCGTCCAGAAGCAGCGCGGCGGGCTCGCGCACCAGCGCCCGGCCCATGGCGACGCGCTGGCGCTGGCCGCCCGACAGCGCGCGCGGCTTGCGGTCCAGATAGGGCTCCAGCTCCAGCATGGTCGCGGCCTTGGCGACGCGGGCCTCGATCTCGGCTTTCGGGAGCTTCGCGATCTTGAGCCCGTAGGCCATGTTCTCGCGCACCGACATATGCGGATAAAGCGCGTAGTTCTGGAACACCATGGCGATGTCTCGCTGGCGCGGCTCAAGCTCGTTGACCACCTTGCCGCCGATCTCGACCGTGCCGGCGCTGATCGCCTCGAGCCCCGCCACCATGCGCAGGAGCGTGGACTTGCCGCAGCCGGACGGCCCGACGATCACCACGAATTCGCCGTCGGCGATCTCCATGGTGATGCCGTGGATGACCTGGTTTCCCGCATAGCTCTTGCGGACGTCGTTGAGCAGGATGCGGGCCATCTATTTCTCCGTCTCGACCAGGCCCTTGACGAACCAGCGCTGCATCAGCACCACCACCAGGATCGGCGGCAGGATGGCCAGCACGCTTGTGACCATCACGAGGTTCCAGGGCGTATCGGCATCGGCAAAGGAGATCATCTTCTTCAGCGCGATGACGATGGTGTTCATTTCGTTGGAATTGGTGACCAGCAGCGGCCACAGGTATTGCGTCCAGCCATAGATGAACTGGATCACGAAGATCGCCGCCACATTGGTCAGCGACAGCGGCCACAGGATGTCCTTGAAGAACCGCCAGGGCCCGGCGCCATCGACCCGCGCCGCCTCCAGCAGCTCGTCCGGGATGGTCATGAAGAACTGCCGGAACAGAAGCGTCGCGGTGGCCGAGGCGATCAGCGGCAGGATCAGCCCCGGATAGGTGTCGATCAGGCCCAGGTCGACCATGACCTTGTAGGTCGGCTGGATGCGCACCTCGACCGGCAGCATCAGGGTGATGAAGATCAGCCAGAAGCAGGCCATGCGCAGCGGAAAACGGAAAAAGACGATGGCATAGGCCGAGGCCATCGAGATCGCGATCTTTCCCAGCGCGATGCCCATGGCGACGATGGTGGTATTGGCCAGAAGCCGCCACAGGCTGACCCCGCCGATGCGGCTGATCCCGCCCGAGAAGGCGTCGGAATAGTTCCGCGCCGCCTCGGGTCCGGGCAGCAGGGGCAGCGGCGGGCGCAGGATGGTCTGCACCGAATGGGTCGAGGCGACGAAGACGTAATAGACCGGAAAGGCCACCACGATCACGCCCAGCACCATCCACAGATGCGCCAGCAGCCGCCCGGCGCCGCGCGCGGCCAGGGGGGAGGGTTCAGCCATAATGCACCCTCCTTTCGATGAAGCGGAACTGGAAGGCGGTCAGCGCGATCACGATGATCATCAGGATCACCGATTGCGCGGCGCTGTCGCCCATGATCAGGTTCACGAAACCGTCGTTATAGACCTTGTAGACCAGCGTCTCGGTCGCCTTGCCGGGGCCGCCGCCGGTCACGGCATGGATGATGCCGAAGGTGTCGAACAGCGCATAGACCGTGTTCACCACCAGCAGGAAGAAGGTCGTCGGCGCCAGCAGCGGGAAGGTGATGGTCCAGAAGGCATGGCGGCGCGAGGCGCCGTCGATGGCCGCCGCCTCCAGCAGCGAGCGGGGGATCGCCTGCAGGCCGGCGACGAAGAACAGGAAGTTGTAGCTGATCTGCTTCCATGTCGCGGCCGCGACCACCAGCGCCATCGCCTGTTCGCCGTCCAGCAGCGGGTTCCAGTAGATGCCCATCTGCCGCAGCGGCCAGGCCAGCGTGCCGAAGCTGGGGTTGAACATGAACAGCCACAGCATGCCGGCGATGGCGGGCGCCACCGCATAGGGCCAGATCATCAGCGTGCGATAGAACCCCTTGCCGCGGACGATCTTTTCCGCCTGCACCGCCAGGAACAGCGCGATCGCCATGGCGCAAAAGGCGACCAGCACCGAAAACACCACCGTCACCCGGACCGAGTTCAGGTAGTTCGGATCGCCCAGCACCTTGCGGAAATTCGCCAGCCCGACGAAGGTCGTCTTCAGGCCAAAGGCATCCTCGCGCAGCACCGACTGGCGAAAGGCCTGCGCCGCCGGCCAGTAGAAGAAGATCAGCGTGATCGCCAGCTGCGGCGCCAGCAGCAGCCAGGGCAGCAGCTTGTGCGGAAAGACCGTGCGTCTCATCCGTCCCCCTTGTCGCATCGGGCGGGCGCCGGAACGCCCGCCCCTTGGCCTCAGCCGCCGGCGGCCTCGCGGATGGCGGCATTGCCGCGCTCGGCGGCGTTCTTCAGCGCCGTGGCCGCATCCTGCTGGCCGGCCAGCATCTTTTCATACTCCTCGTTCTGGATGTCGCGCAGCTGCGGCAGGTTCGGCGCGCGCACGCCCTTGGAGTTCTCGGTCGGCTGCTTGCCCATCATCTGCAGGATCGGCGTCTCGCGGCCGGGGTTCTGCTGGTAGAAATCCGAGCCCTTGGTCGCCTCGTAGGCCGCCATCGTCACCGGCAGATAGCCCGATTGCTCGTGCAGGTATTGCTGCACCTCGGTCTGGGACAGGTAGTTGAAGAAGGCGGCGACGCCCTTGTAGGTCTCGTCCGACTTGCCGCCCATCACCCAAAGCGAGGCGCCGCCCGGCGTGGTGTTCTGCGGCGCGCCCTCGGCGGTCTCGTCATAGGGCAGCTGGCCGATGCCGTAGTTCATGCCCGACTTGACGATGTCGCCAAGCCCGCCCGAGCTTTCGGTCAGGATGCCGCATTCGCCCGAGGTGAAGTTCTGCTTGGCCTCGCTGGTGCGGCCGCCATAGACGAAGACGCCCTCCTTCGCCAGGTCCGCCAGCTCCTGGAAATGCTTGACGAACAGGGGCCCGTCGATCTTCAGCTCGGGCGTGCCGGCCAGGCCGTTCTCGTTCGTGCCCCAGCTGACGTTGTTCCAGGCGGCGAAGTTCTCGGTATGGATCCAGGTCAGCCAGGTCGAGGTATAGCCGCAGGTCGCCGCCCCCGATTCCTTGATCTTGCGCGCGGCGGCCCAGACCTCGGCCCAGGTCTTGGGCGGGTTCTCGACGTCCAGCCCCGCCTTTTCGAAGATGTCCTTGTTGTAATACAGGATCGGCGAGGAGGAGTTGTAGGGGAAGGACAGCATGTCCCCCTCGGGCGTCGAGTAATAGCCGACGATGCCGGGCAGATACTGGCTCTTGTCGAATTCGTAGCCGCCTTCCTGCAGCACCTCGGCCACCGGCTTGATGGCGCCCTGCGCGCCCATCATGACGCCGGTGCCCACGTCGAAGACCTGGATGATGTCGGGGGCCTGGCCCGCGCGGAAGGCGGCGATGCCGGCGTTCAGCGTTTCGGGATAGGTGCCCTTGAAGACGGGCTTGAGTTCGTAATCGGCCTGGCTTGCGTTGAAATCGCCGGCGATCTTGGTCACCACCTCGGCATTGGCGCCGGTCATGGCGTGCCACCACGAGATTTCGGTCTTGGCCTCGGCCGCGACGGGCAGCGCCATCAGCCCTGCAAGCCAGAATGGGGTTTTCTGCATGGTATCCTCCGAGTCGTGCCTTGCGGCGTCATCGTTCCCGGACGGCAGCAGCTGGGCCAGGGCCCGCCATGCGCCATCCGCCTCCCTGTGCGGATTTGTCACCTGCCGGGGGCCGGGGTGTCAATTCGCAACTGGTCGGTTTGGTATGGCAGGCGGCAGGCAAGCACCGCGCCGGAAACAGCGGCTCTGTGGCATGGGTTTGTGAAAATCCAATGACAGCAATGGGTAAAATCCATCTCTTGAGGTGATTTCCGACCGCCCGCCCCTTGTCGGCAGCAAGAGGACGGCGCCGGTTCCGTCGCGTAAACCGCCGGGGGGTGGCAGGGTCGCATGGACGGCCGCAGCCGGTGCGGGGCATGAAATCGGCCGGCCGCCAGGGCCGGCCGTTCCGGTGACTGCCCGAAAGCCCCGTCAGAAGCTGCGCGAGACCGACAGCTTGAAGTTCCGCCCCGGCGCCGGGCCGCTGAGCCAGGAGGCGGGCGTATAGTCGCGGTCGGTAAGGTTGTCGACGCCGAGATGGACCTCGATCCCCGCCGCCGCCCCGGCTTGCGGCGCCCAGGTGGCAAAGACGTCATGCACGCCGTAGCCGGCGCGATGTTCGCCATCCGCCTTGTCGCGGCCCTTGGCCAGGGTGCTGCGCAGGCCCAGGCGCCAGGCGTCGCTGGCCTGCCAGATCGCCTGCAAGGTCACGCGGTCGTTGGGCAGCGTGTCCAGCACCGTGCCGTCCTGGTCCTTGCCATCGACGACCGAGACCGCGGCGCCCAGTTCGAAGGCGTCGATGCTGTAGGTCGCCTCCAGCTCGCCGCCGCGCAGATAGGCGCGGTCGATATTGACATAGGCGGGCGTGGGCGCCGCCGCCCCGGTGCGCACGATCATGTCGTCGATATGGTTGCGGAACAGCGTCAGCTTCATCACCGCCTCGTCGCCCTCGGCAAAGATGCCCGAGCCGCGATAGGAGACGCCGGCCTCCAGGTTCTTGCCCTTTTCGTCCTTCAGGTCGGGCGAGGGCGCGCCGCCCATATAGGTATCGAACAGCTCGTCCGCCGTGGGCATCCGGTTCACGAAGGCGGCCGAGCCGAAGACCGACCAGTTGTCGTCCAGCCGCCAGATCGCGGCCAGCTGCGGCTCGAAGGAATCCGAGCTGTAGCGGTCGTCGGTGGCCGTCACCGATGCCTTGGGCTCGATGCGCTGGCGGTCATAGCGCAGGCCGGTGTTCACGGTCAGGTCGCCCCACGTAACCTCGGACAGCGCAAAGGCGGACCAGAACCGGGTGATCCCCTCGGGATGCGAGGACGAGGGCACGCGCGAGGAACGGTCCTGCCGCGACAGCTCCATCCCCGCGGTCAGGTGGTGGTCATAGCCGGCGCCAGACAGGTCGGCGGCGTTCTGCAGCCGGAACTTCCACAGCCGGTAGTCGCGCCGGCCCAGCAAGGACGCCATGATCGGCTCGGCGGGGTCGTCGCCCTGCTGCACCTCCTTCATGGTGTTGGTATAGGACAGCGTCGCCGTCAGATCGACATAGCGGTTGTCCTGCGGGTTCCAGCCCCAGGTCAGCCTGGCCGTCTGGTCGCGCGTGGTGATGTCGCCCACGCCCCAGGAAAAGCCGGGATAGAACAGATCCCTTTGCGCCCCGTTCAGCTGGTCGAAATCCTGGTCCTCGCCCTTGGCCTCCAGGTGCTGATAGGACAGGGCGACATAGTGGTCGCCGAAGCTCTTTCTTGCCTTCAGCAGCAGGTTCGGCGTCTTGGAGTTCGAGCGGATCGTGGTGTTGCCGTCCGCATCCTTGGTATCGCCCAGCTTGCGCCAGGCCAGCGCCGCCAGCGCCTCGAAGTCATGGCTGGGCCGCCAGCCAAGCGCGATGCTGCCCAGCACCGTGTCGGGATTGCTGGCATAGCCCAGCTTGGCCCGGCCGCCGAAGGTCTGGCCCTCGGCGATCAGGTCGCCCGGCTCGATGGTCTCCATGGCGATCACGCCGCCAAGCGCGCCGGCGCCGTAAAGCGTGGACGAGCCGGGACCGCGCAGCACCTCGACCTGGCGCAGGAAGTCCGGTTCCACGAACAGCGCGCCCTGGCGATAGGATTCGTAGAACTTCTTTTCGCCGTCGAGCAGCTGCACGATGCCCGCCTCGGACGCCGCCTGCTCGCTGGCGCCGAAGCCGCGGATGTTGAACCCCTGCCCGAAGAAGCTGCCCGAGCCGACGCCGGCGACGCCGGGCACGGTCGCCAGCACCTCGCCGATATGGCCGGGGTCGATGTCCTGAAGCTGCTGGCCGTCGACCACGGAAACCGATTGCGGCACCTCGGAAGCCACCTTGGGCTTGCCGGCGCGCAGCACGATCTGGTCCAGCACATAGGCGGTCTGCGCGGACTGGGCCTCGGCGCGTTCCTGCGCCAGCAGCGGAGCGGAAAAGAGAAGGGTGCAGGCACTTCCGGCCAGAAGCGCGCCGCGAATCGGATGGCGTGGCATGTGATCCCCGTCGTCATGTCGTGAAGTTTACGGCTGGCCACGGGGCTGGCATCTTGCGCCGGTTAAAATATTCTTAGTAAAATTGTCAATGATTCCTTGCATCTTCCCGGTCCGAACCGGGCATGCAACAGCAGCGAAAGGCACCGCGATGACCGACCATTCCCCCGCAGAGCTGCGCCGCATCCTGGCCGAGGACGGCGGCCGTCCCTTTGACCTGGCCGAGCGGCTGGGCGTCCCCGAGGCGGCGCTGGTCGCGGCGCGGGTCGGCCATGGCGCGACCCGCATCGACGCCCTGCCCGGCCGGCTGATCCCGCAGGTGCAGGCCCTGGGCGAGGTCATGGCGCTGACCCGCAACCGCTCTTGCGTGATCGAGAAGGTCGGCACCTACAACGATTTCCACGACGGCGAGCATGCCGCCATGACCGTGGACCCCGAGATCGACCTGCGCATCTTTCCCCGCCATTGGGTCCATGCCTTCGCCGTCGAGCAGCAGGCCGAGAGCGGCATCCGCCGCTCGGTCCAGGTCTTCGACGCGGCGGGCGACGCGGTCCACAAGATCCACCTGCGCGAGGGCTCGGACCTGGCAGCCTGGGAGGCGCTGTGTCGCGACCTGGCGCTGGCGGACCAGTCCGACACCGCCCGCTTCGAGCCGCGCACGCCGGTCGAACCGCCCAGGGCCGGCGCCGAGCGCGCCGATGCGCTGCGCCGGGAATGGGCCGACATGACCGATACGCATCAGTTCAACATCCTGATCCGCCGGCTCAAGATGAACCGGCTGGGCGCCTATCGCATCGCCGGCGCGCCGCTGGTGCGGCCGCTGGCGGTCGAGGCGGTGCCGGCGCTGCTGGAGCGCGTCCATGCCGATGGCGTGGGGGTGATGTTCTTCGTCGGCAACATGGGCTGCATCGAGATCCATTCCGGCAAGATCCATTCGCTGAGGCCCATGGGGCCGTGGCTGAACGTCATGGACCCGCGCTTCAACCTGCACCTGCGCGGCGACCACGTCACCGAGGTCTGGGCGGTGGACAAGCCCACCAAGCGCGGCCCGGCGATCTCGGTCGAGGCCTTCGATGCCGAGGGGGCGCTGATCTTCCAATGCTTCGGGTTGCGCCCGGAAAAGGGCGGTAATGCCGAACAATGGGCGGCGCTGGTCGCCGGCCTGCCGGCACTGGCCGAGGCGGCGGAATGAAACGGCTGGCGCTTGCCCTGGTCCTGCTGGCCGGCCCGGCCGGCGCAGAAGGCCACCCCGAGGCCCGGCGCGTGCTGTCGCTGGGCGGCTCGGTGACGGAAATCGTCTATGCGCTGGGGGAAGAGGCGCGGCTGATCGGCCGCGACACCACCTCGAACTGGCCGCCCCAGGCCAATGCCCTGCCCGATGTCGGCTATGTCCGCGCGCTGTCGCCCGAAGGGGTGCTGTCGGTCTCGCCCGACCTGATCATCGCCGAAGAGGGCGCGGGCCCGCCCGAGGCGGTCTCGGTGCTGCAATCGGCCGGCGTGGCCTTCGTCAGCGTGGAAGAGCGCTATGACGCCGAGGGCGTGCTGGACAAGGTCGATGCGGTGGCCGAGGCGCTTGGCGTGCCGGACAAGGGCCGCGCCTTGCACGACAAGCTGGCGGCCGACCTGCAAGCGGCGCTCGGCCGGGCGCAAGCGGTGGCGGGCGAGCCGAAAAAGGTGCTGTTCGTGCTGTCGCTGCAAGGCGGGCGGGTCATGGCCGCTGGCGCGGACACCGCGGCGGACGGCATCATCCGCCTGGCCGGGGCGCAGAACGCCTTGCAGGGCGTCGAGGGCTACAAGCCCGTCACCGACGAGGCGGTGATCGAGGCCGCGCCCGACGTCATCCTGATGATGCGCCGCGGCGACGAACAGGCGGATGCGCAGGCCAATGGCGGCAGCAGCCACACCGCGGCGAAAGAGGCGGTGCTGGCCATGCCGGCGCTGGCCCAGACCCCGGCGGGCCGCGCGGGCGCGGTGGTGATGATGGACGGGCTGAAGCTTCTGGGGTTCGGTCCCCGCACCGGCGAGGCGGCGGTCGAGCTGCACGACCTGATATACGCGGGGTCGTGATGGTGGCCGCGACGCCCGACCTTCGCCCCGGACGGCTGGAAGGCGACCGCAGCCATCGCGCGCGGCGCCTGGGGGTGTTCCTGGCGCTGCTGCTGGCGGTGGTCGCGGTGATCTCGCTGGGCTGGGGCGCCTCGGGGACGTCGCTGGCCCGCGCGCTCTCGGACCTGCTGGCGGGGCGCGAACTCGCGGTGCAGGACCGGGTGGTGCTGCTGGACATCCGGCTGCCGCGGGTGCTGATGGGCATCTTCGTCGGCGCCTCGCTGGCGGTCTCGGGCGCGGTGATGCAGGGGCTGTTCCGCAACCCGCTGGCCGATCCGGGCATCGTCGGCGTCAGTTCCGGCGCCTCGCTGGGGGCGATCCTGGCCATCGTGCTGGGCGGCGCGCTGCCCGGCTGGGTGGCGGCGTTCTTCGGCTGGTATCTGGTCCCGGTCGCCGCCTTTGCCGGCGGCTGGCTGACCACCGTGGCGCTTTACCGCATCGCCACCCGGCGCGGGCGCACCTCGGTCGCGACCATGCTGCTGGCCGGCATCGCGCTGGCCGCGATCATGGGGGCGCTGGCCGGGCTGGCGATCCTGCGCGCCAACGACCGCGAGCTGCGCGACCTGACCTTCTGGGGCCTCGGCTCGCTGGCCGGGGCGAACTGGCCCAAGCTGCTGGCCGGGGCGCCGATCATGGCGCTGGCCCTGCTCTACGCCCCCTGGCTCGCGCGCGGACTCAATGCGCTGGCGCTGGGAGAGGCGGCGGCCGGCCATGTCGGCATCCGCGTGCAGAAGGTCAAGAACCGCGCCATCCTGACCGTCGCCGCCGCCACCGGCGCCGCGGTCGCGGTCTCGGGCGGGATCGGCTTCGTCGGCATCGTCGTGCCGCATCTGTTGCGGCTGGCCAGCGGGCCGGACCACCGCTGGCTGCTGGTCAACTCGGCGCTTCTGGGCGCGGTGACGCTGCTGCTCGCGGACATGGTCAGCCGCACGGTGATCGCCCCGGCCGAGCTGCCCATCGGCATCGTCACCGCCGTCATGGGCGGGCCGTTCTTCCTGTGGATCCTTCTGCGCAACCGCGGGGTGCTGGACCTGTGAGCCTGATCGCCAGCGACATCCAGGTCAGCCTTGGCCGCAAGCAGATCCTGCACGGCGTCTCGGTCGAGGCGCGGGCGGGCGAGATCACCGCCATCGTCGGGCCGAACGGCTCGGGCAAGACCACGCTGATGCGCAGCCTGACCGGGGAACTCGCCTGCCGCGGGGCCGTCACCCTGAACGGGCACGACATCGCCGCCCTGTCGCCCGAGGAACTGGCCCGGCGCCGTGCCGTGCTGCCGCAGGCCGCCGCCCTGTCATTTCCCTTTACCGTGGCCGAGGTGGTGCGCATCGGCGTCGAGGCCCGCGGCGAGCGCGCCGATGCGCTGGTGCCGGCGGCGCTGGCGGCGGTCGATCTGCCGGGCTTTTCCGGCCGTCTCTACCAGGAGCTTTCAGGGGGCGAGCAGCAGCGGGTGCAGCTGGCCCGCGTCCTGGCGCAGGTCTGGCAGCCGCTGGACGCGGACGGCCCGCGCTGGCTGATGCTGGACGAGCCGGTCAGCAGCCTCGACATCGCCCATCAGCTGACGGTGATGCGGCTGGCCGCCGATTACGCCAGGGCCGGCGGCGGCGTGGTCGCGGTCATGCACGACCTGAACCTGACCGCGCTTTTCGCGCAAAAGCTGGTGCTGATGAGCGGCGGCCGCGTCCTGTGCCAGGGCCGCCCCGACGAGGTCTTGACCGACGAGGCGCTGTCCAGCGCCTATGGCTGCCGGCTGCGCGTCAATGCCGTGCCCGACAGCGGCATCTGGGTGCTGCCGCACGCGGCGGCGTGACCGGTCGGGCCGAAAGACCCGCGACCAAAGGCCACGCCCATTTACAAGCCCGCCCCGGCATCCGCATATTGGACATGACCCCGCTGTTGAGAGATGCCCGATGCATGCCATGCTGCTGCACAGGATCGGCGCGCCGCTGGTCTGGACCGAACTGCCCGACCGTGACCCCGGTCCGGGCGAGATCCGGGTCCGCGTCCTGGCCTGCGGGGTCTGCCGCACCGACCTGCACGTGGTCGACGGCGAATTGCCCGACCCGGTGCTGCCGATCATCCCCGGACACGAGATCGTCGGCCGGATCGAGGCGCTCGGCCCCGGCGTTACCGGCCTTGCCCTGGGCCAGCGGGTCGGCATCCCCTGGCTGGGCCACGCCTGCGGCGCCTGCCCCTATTGCCGCGACGGGCGCGAGAACCTGTGCGACGCGCCGGGCTTTACCGGCTACACGCGGGACGGCGGCTATGCGACCGCGGCGATCGCCGACGCGCGCTTCGCCTTTCCCCTGGGCGAGGCCGGCGAGGACGTGGCGCTGGCGCCCCTGCTTTGCGCCGGGCTGATCGGCTGGCGCGCGCTGGTGATCGCGGGCAAGGCGCCGCGGCTGGGGCTTTACGGCTTTGGCGCGGCCGCCCATATCATCGCGCAGGTGGCGGCGTGGCAGGGCCGCGCGGTCCATGCCTTCACCCGCCCCGGCGACCTGCGCTCGCAGGATTTCGCGCGCCGGCTGGGCGCGGTCTGGGCCGGCGGCTCGGACCAGCCCCCGCCCGAGCCGCTGGATGCAGCGATCATCTTCGCCCCGGTGGGCGAGCTGGTGCCGGCGGCGCTGAGCGCGGTGCGCAAGGGCGGCCGCGTGGTCTGCGCCGGCATCCACATGAGCGACATCCCCGCCTTTCCCTATGCGCTGCTCTGGCACGAACGCCAGATCGCCTCGGTCGCCAACCTGACGCGGCAGGACGGGCTGGACTTCCTGTCGCTGGCGCCCCGCATCGGCATCGCCACCGAAACCACGACCTATCCGCTGCGCGAGGCCAATCGCGCGCTGGACGACCTGCGCGCCGGCCGCTTCGACGGCGCGGCCGTGCTGGTGCCCTGAGCCGCCCGCCGGGCGCGGCCGCGCCCGGCCAGCCCCTCTCTTTCCGACCGGGATCTGCTGCCATGAAGGAAACGGCGAATACCCTTGCAACCGGCCCCGTCCCGACCGATGCCGGCCCCTTTCGCGCCATCGACCGGCTGCGCGAGGCGATGGCCGCCGGCTTCGGCACCGGCGTCTCGCCGCTGGCTCTTGGCATGGCGCTGATGGACTGGTCGGCACATCTGGCCGCCGCGCCGGGCAAGCGGCTGGAGCTGGCCGACAAGGCCGCGCGCGAGACGGCGGCGCTGCTGGCCCATGCCGCGGCGCTCGCCGCCGATCCGGCGGCCGAGCCGGTGATCCGGCCGCCCCCGCAGGACCGCCGCTTCGCCGCCGCGGCCTGGCAGAACCCGCCCTTCAGCCTCTGGGCCCAGGGCTTCCTGCTGGCGCGGCAATGGTGGCAGGAGGCGACGCGCGACGTGCCCGGCGTCGATCCGCATCGCCAGAACCTGCTGTCCGCGATGGTGCAGCAATGGCTCGACATGGCCTCGCCGGCGAACCTGCCCTTCACCAATCCCGAGGTGATCGCCCGCACCCTGCAGACCGGCGGGCTGAACCAATGGGTGGGCATGCGCAACTGGGCCGAGGACATGGCCCGGCTGGCCGCCGGCAAGCCCCCGGTCGGGGCCGAGCAGTTCCACGTCGGCCACGAGGTCGCGGCAAGCCCCGGCAAGGTGGTCTATCGCAACCACCTGATCGAGCTGATCCAATACGCCCCCGCGACCGACACCGTGCTGGCCGAGCCGGTGCTGCTGGTCCCGGCCTGGATCATGAAATACTATATCCTCGACCTTTCGCCGGAAAACTCGCTGGTCCGGCACCTGGTCGGCGCCGGGCACACGGTCTTCTGCATCTCATGGCGCAATCCCACGGCCGAGGACCGCGACCTGACGCTGGAGGATTACCGCAGCCTGGGGGTGATGGCGGCGGTGGATGCGATCGCGGCCATCCTGCCGGGGCGGGGCATCCATGCGGCGGGCTATTGCCTGGGCGGCACGCTGCTGGCCATCGCGGCGGCGGCCATGGGCGGGGCGCGGGACGACCGGCTGGCCAGCGTCTCGCTGCTGGCGGCGCAGACGGATTTCGCCGAGCCGGGCGAGCTGGGGCTGTTCATCGACCACGACCAGCTCAACAGCCTGGAAAGCGCGATGCGGCAGCGCGGCTACCTGACGGCCGAACAGATGCTGGGCGCCTTCCGCTTCCTGCGCTCGAACGACCTGATCTGGTCGCGCATGGTGCGCGCCTATCTGATGGGCGAGCGCGAGCCGATGACCGACATGCTGGCCTGGAGCAGCGATTCGACCCGGATGCCCTATCGCATGCAGGGCGAATACCTGCGCCGCTTCTACCTGGAAAACGCGCTGGCCGGCGACCGGCTGCTGGCCGACGGCCGGCCCGTGGCGCTGCGCAACATCCGCGCGCCGGTCTTTGCCGTCGGCACCGAAGAGGATTACGTCGCCCCCTGGCGCTCGGTCTATCGGCTGCACTGCCTCAGCGATGCCGAGCTGACCTTCGTGCTGGGGGATCGGGACCACCTGGCGGGGATCATCCTGGACCCGGCCGGGCCCGGCCATCACCGCATCGCCACCCGCGGGCGGGACGGCACCTGCCTGCCGCCCGACGACTGGCTGCACGCCGCCGCGCTGCGCGAGGGCTGCTGGTGGCCGGCCTGGACCGACTGGCTGGCGCGGCATTCCGCGGCCGAGCGGGTGGCGCCGCCGGGCATGGGCGCGGCCGCCGCGGGCTATCCGGTGCTGGAGGACGCGCCCGGCAGCTATGTCCGCCAGCGCTAGGCCAGCAGGGCGGCGGCCTCCATCGCCATCATCCGCTCCTCGTTGGCGGGGATGATCAGCGTCGCGAAATCGCCCAAGGGCGCCATGCGGCGCAGGATCGCCTCGCGCACCGGGGCGGCGTTCTCGCCGATGCCGCCGGTGAAGACCATGGCGTCGATGCCGCCCAGCGAGACCGCCATGGCCGCCGCCGCCTGCGCGCATCTGAGCGCGAAATAGTCCAGCGCGAAACGCGACTGCGCCGAGCCATCCGCCAGCAGCGCCGCCACATCGTTCGACTTGCCCGACATGCCCAAAAGGCCCGAACGGTTATAGATCAGATCCTCGATCTCTTCGGGCGTCATGCCGAAGCTGCGCTGCATCAACAGGATCGCGCCGGGATCGACGGCGCCCGAGCGCGTGCCCATGGGAATGCCGTCCACCGCGGTCATGCCCATGGTGGTATCGACGCTGCGCCCCTGATGCATGGCGCAAAGGCTGGCGCCATTGCCCAGATGCGCGGCGACCACCCGGCCCCGGTGCAGGTCGGGATGGTCGCGCGCCAGCACCTGCGCCAGCCATTGATAGGACAGGCCGTGAAAGCCATAGCGGCGCACGCCCTGTTCGAACAGCGGCTCGGGCAGGGCGAAATGGGTGAAAAGGGCATCGCGCCCGGCATGGAAGGCGGTGTCGAAACAGGCAAGGTTCGGCACCTCGTCGCCCACCAGCCGGCGGGCGGCGGCGATGGCGGCCAGCCCGTGCGGCTGGTGCAGCGGCGCCAGCGGGATCAGCGCCGCCAGATCCTCCAGCACCTGCGGCGTGACCGGGGTCGAGCGGACATAGCGCGTGCCGCCATGGACGATGCGATGCGCCACCGCCTCGATCCGCCAGCCCTCGTCATGGGCGTCGATGAAATCCAGCACGGCCTGCATGGCGGCGGCATGATCGCCGCCCGCGACCGGGCCGCGGAACTCGGGCCCGCCGGCCAGCCGGGCCGCCAGCTCGGCATCCGCGCCGATCCGGCTGACCGCGCCGCGCGCCAGAAGCGCCAGCCCCTCTCGCGCGAAGACCCGGAACTTGAGGCTCGACGAGCCGGCATTCAGCGTCAGGATCGCCGGGGTCATTTCACCTGCCCCAGCCGGCGCGCCTCGGCCATCAGCACGGCCAGCGCGGTGGACAGCATCCGGGCGCGCACGGAATCGGCGCGGCTGGTCAGGACGACCGGCACCCGCGCGCCCAGCACGATTCCCGCCGCATCGGCGCCGCCCATGAAAACCAGCTGCTTGGCCAGCATGTTGCCCGATTCGATGTCGGGCACCAGCAGGATGTCGGCCTGCCCCGCCACGGGCGAGACGATGCCCTTTTCCCGCGCCGCCGCCGGGCTGATCGCATTGTCGAAGGCCAGCGGCCCGTCCAGATCGGCGTCCTCGATCTGGCCGCGATCGGCCATCTTGCACAGCGCCGCCGCGTCCAGCGTGGCCTGCATCTTGGGATTGACCGTCTCGACCGCGGCAAGGATCGCGGCCTTGGGCCGGGCCGGGCCCCACAGCACGCGCCAGAGCACGATGGCATTGTGCAGGATGTCGGCCTTGACCATCAGGTCGGGGGCGATGTTGACCGCCGCATCGGTGATGATGAAGGGGCGCGGATAATCCTCGGTCAGCATCAGGAAGGCGTGGCTGATCCGCCGCTCGGTGCGCAGCCCGCATTGCGGGTGGATCACCGCGCCCAGCAGCTCGTCGGAATGCAGCGAGCCCTTCATGATCGCGCCGACCTGGCCGGTCGCGGCCATCTGCGCGGCGCGGGCGGCGGCGGCGTGGCTGTGTTCGGTATCCACGATCTCATAGGTGTCGGGGGCCTGCCCCGCCTCGGTCAGCGCGGCGGCGATGCGGGCGGCGGGGCCGACCAGCACCGGCTCGATCAGCCCGGCCGCGCGCGCCTCTTCCACCGCGTCGAAGACGGTATGGCTGACCGGGTGGACCACGGCGGTGCGCAGCGGCGGCAGACCGGCGCAGCGGTCGATGATGGCTTGATAGGCGTCGGTCATCGCTATCCTCCGTGCTGGCGCGGATCCCGCGCCCCCGAGGATCCCGATATGCCGGCGGGAGGCAAGGGAAAAGCGGCGTCCCGCCGCAAGCGCCGCGGGAAAGGCCGGCCCGCTGCGACGATCCGGCGCGGGGGCCGGCGTCGGCGGTCAGCCGGTGCGGTCCAGAAGCCGGGCGATCTCGGCCCGCAGTTCCGACAGCTCGAAGGGTTTGGCGATGAAGCCGTCGGCGCCAAGCGCCAGCCCCTTGCGGCGTTCCACCACCGAGCCGCGGGCGGTCATCAGCAGCACCCGCACGTCGCGCAGGCCGGGGTCGGCGCGCAGCGCCTCGACGATCTGGTAGCCCGAGATGTCGGGCAGCATGATATCCAGCAGCACCAGGTCGGGGCGGTTGGCGCGGATCTCGTCCAGCGCGGCGGTGCCGCCGGCGATCCGCCTGTAGCTGTGGCCGGCCCGCGCCAGCAGGAACTCCAGCGCGGCGGCGATATTGTCCTCGTCCTCGACGATCAGGATATGGGCCATCACCCCCTCCGAAGGATCGGACACCGAAGCCGGGCCAGGCGGGTCGGTTCCGGGACGGCGATGGCCCGCCCCCAAGGGGGCGGGCCTGCGTTTTCAGTGCGACGAGGCTTCCGCCGCGCCGATCCCGGTTTCCGAGCGCACCTGCTGGGCCAGGAAGCCGGCCCGGTCGATGCGCGCCCGCGTGCCGTTGTCCATCTTGGACACCAGCCAGATGCCCAGGAAGGCCAGGGTCATCGAGAACAGCGCCGGCGAGGTATAGGGGAAGGGCGCCGAGCCGGCGGGGTTGCCCAGCGTGGCTTCCCAGACCGAGGGCGACAGTACCGTCAGCACCACCGAGGAGATCAGCCCCAGGAAGCCGCCGACCACGGCGCCCTTGGTCGTGCAGTCCTTCCACAGCACCGACATGAACAGCACCGGGAAGTTGGCCGAGGCAGCCACCGCGAAGGCCAGCGACACCATGAAGGCGATGTTCTGGTTCTTGAAGGCGATGCCGAGCACGACCGCCACCAGACCCAGGACCAGCGTGGTGATGCGCGAGACGCGCAGCTCGCTGCCCGGCGCGGGGTTGCCGTTCTTGATCACGGTCGCATAGAGGTCGTGGCTGACCGCCGAGGCGCCCGAGAGCGTCAGGCCGGCGACCACCGCCAGGATGGTGGCAAAGGCCACGGCCGAGATGAAGCCCAGGAAGACGTTGCCGCCCACCGCCTTGGCCAGATGCACCGCAGCCATGTTGCTGCCGCCGACCAGAGCGCCGGAGCCGTCCAGGAATTCCGGGTTGGTCAGCACGAAGGTGATGGCGCCGAAGCCGATGATGAAGGTCAGGAGGTAGAAATAGCCGATCCAGCCGGTCGCCCACATCACCGACTTGCGCGCTTCCTTGGCGCTCGGCACGGTGAAGAAGCGCATCAGGATATGCGGCAGGCCGGCGGTGCCGAACATCAGCGCCATGCCGAAGCTGATGGCCGAGATCGGATCCTTGATGAAGGTGCCCGGACCCATGATCGACTGGCCGGCGACGGCGGCTTCCTCGGCGGTCTTGCCGCCGGCGGTGGCCAGATCGGCCTTGACGCGGACCGCATCGGCGAACATCGCCTCGGGGCTGAAGCCATAGTGCCACATGACCATGAAGGACATGAAGGTCGCGCCGCCCAGAAGCAGGCAGGCCTTGATGATCTGCACCCAGGTCGTCGCGGTCATGCCGCCGAACAGCACGTAGATCATCATCAGCGCGCCGACGATCACCACCGCGATCCAGTAGTCCAGGCCGAAGAGCAGCTGGATCAGCGAGCCCGCGCCCACCATCTGCGCGATCAGGTAGAATGCCACCACGACCAGCGTGCCCGAGGCGGCAAAGATGCGCACCGGGGTCTGGGCAAAGCGGAAGGCCGCCACGTCGGCAAAGGTGAAGCGGCCCAGGTTGCGCAGCCGCTCTGCCATCAGGAAGGTCAGGATCGGCCAGCCGACCAGGAAGCCGATCGAATAGATCAGCCCGTCATAGCCCGAGATCATCACCGCGGCCGAGATCCCCAGGAACGAGGCGGCCGACATGTAGTCCCCGGCGATGGCAAGCCCGTTCTGGAAGCCGGTGATGCCGCCGCCCGCGGTATAGAAATCCGCCGCCGACTTGGTCCGCGACGCCGCCCATTTGGTGATGTAGAGCGTCGCCAGCACGAAGGCGGCGAACATGGTGATCGCGGTCCAGTTCGTCGCCTGTTTCTCGGCGCCCTGGATCACGTCGGCGGCCATGGCGGCGCCCGGCATGGCCAGGGCCGCGGCCATCAGGCCGTTGCGCAGGATCTTGTGGGTCATTTCAGCGCCTCCCGGCGAACCTTCTCGCTCAGCTCGTCGAACTCGCTGTTCGCGCGGCGCACGTAGACGCCGGTGATGATGATGGTAAAGACGATCACGCCGAAGCCCAGGGGGATGCCCCAGGTCATGACGCCGTCGCCGATCCGCGAGGCGAGCAGTTCCTTGTCGAAGGCGATCAGCAGGATATAGCCGTAATAGACCACGAGCATCGCGATCGTCAGGATCCAGCCATAGCGGGATCGTTTCGCTTTCAGTAATTGATAGTTCGGATCTGCGGCGATCCGTTCGGCCAGGTTGTCTTGCATCGGGGTCGTGCTCCTCCACTGCCACGATATGCTGTCTTTTCAGCCGCGCCGGCGCCATGCCGGCGAGACGATCTTCTTCTGGAAGGCTTTTCGGCGGGCGGCAGGCTCCTCCGGCCATGCCGCGGCCGGTCCATGGGCGCGCATCGCCCATGGCGGTCCGTCTTGCACCATGCCGGGCCGGCGATCCGCCGCCGGCCCGCTGCGGCTGTCAGTGCCGGTTCATCCGGTTCTCGATCAGTTCGTCGACGACGCCGGGGTCGGCCAGCGTCGAGATGTCGCCGAGCGCGCCGAAATCGTCCTCGGCGATCTTGCGCAGGATGCGGCGCATGATCTTGCCCGAACGCGTCTTGGGCAGGCCCGGCGCCCATTGGATCAGGTCGGGCTTGGCGATGGGGCCGATCTCGGTGCGGACCCATTTCTCCAGCTCGGCGCGCAGCTCGTCGCTGGGCTCGACCCCGTTCATCAGCGTGACATAGGCATAGATGCCCTGCCCCTTCAGCGGGTGCGGATAGCCCACGACCGCGGCCTCGGCCACCTTCTCATGCGCGACCAGGGCCGATTCCACCTCGGCCGTGCCCATGCGGTGCCCCGAGACGTTGATGACGTCGTCGACCCGGCCGGTGATCCAGTAATAGCCGTCCCTGTCCCGCCGGCAGCCGTCGCCGGTGAAGTAATAGCCCGGATATTGCTGGAAATAGGTCTCCATGAAGCGCTGGTGGTCGCCCCAGACGGTGCGCATCTGCCCCGGCCAGCTGTCGGCGATGCACAGCACGCCGTCGATCTCTTCGCCATGGCCGTCCTGCGGCACGCCGCTCTGCGCGTCCAGAACCACCGGCTTGACGCCGAAGAAGGGCAGCGTGGCCGAGCCCGGCTTGGCCTCGATGGCGCCGGGCAGCGAGGTGATCATGTGCCCGCCGGTCTCGGTCTGCCACCAGGTATCGACGATCGGGCAGCGGCCCTTGCCGACATGCTTGTCATACCAGACCCAGGCCTCGGGGTTGATCGGCTCGCCCACCGTGCCCAGCACGCGCAGGCTGGAGAGGTCGTATTTCTCGACCCATTCCGGCCCCTGCCCCATCAGCGAGCGGATGGCGGTCGGCGCGGTATAGAACTGGTTGACCTTGTGCTTGTCGCAGACGGCCCAGAAGCGGCCGGCATCGGGCCAGGTCGGCACGCCCTCGAACATCAGCGTGGTGGCGCCGTTGGCCAGCGGGCCGTAGACGATATAGCTGTGCCCCGTCACCCAGCCCACGTCGGCCGTGCACCAGAACACGTCGCCGTCCTTGTAGTCGAAGACGTATTGATGCGACATCGCGGCGAACAGCAGGTAGCCGCCGGTGGTATGGACCACGCCCTTGGGCTTGCCGGTCGAACCCGAGGTGTAGAGGATGAACAGCGGATCCTCGGCATTCATCGGCCGCGGCGGGCAGTCGGGGCTGACCTCGTCCATCAGCTTCAGCACGTCGACGTCGCGGCCCTCGATCCAGCTGGTCTGGTCGCCCGTATGCTTGACCACCAGGCAGCGCACCCGGTCCGAGCAATGCAGAAGCGCCGCGTCGGCGTTCGACTTCAGCGCCGTGCGCCGGCCGCCGCGCGGCGCGGTGTCGGCGGTGATGACCAGCTTGGCGCCCGAATCGTTGATGCGGTTGGCCAGCGCGTCGGGCGAGAAGCCGGCGAAGACGATGGAATGGATGGCGCCGATCCGCGCGCAGGCCAGCATGGCATAGGCCGCCTCGGGGATCATCGGCATGTAGATCACCACCCGGTCGCCGCGCATCACCCCCTGGCTCAGCAGGACGTTGGCAAAGCGGTTCACCTTTTCCGACAGTTCGGCATAGGTGATGTGGCGCGCCGGCTGGTTGGGGTCGTCCGGCTCGAAGATGATCGCGGTCTGGTTCGCGCGCTTGGGCAGGTGGCGGTCGACGCAGTTGACCGAGGCGTTCAGGATGCCGTCCTCGAACCATTTGACCGAGACCTGGCCCATGGTGAAATCGGTGTTCTTCACCTTGGTATAGGACTGGATCCAGTCCAGCCGCTTGCCCTCGCGGCCCCAGAACCCGTCGGGGTCCGAGATCGATTCGGCATACATGCGGGCGTAATCGGCCGGCTGGACCAGGGCATCCTCGAAGCCGGGCGGAATGGGATGTTTCGCAACATTTTCAACGGACATGGCGCGCCTCCTCTACTCGCGACAGGGTAGATCCGGGACGCCCGCACCCTCCTCAAGGTGCCGCAAACGGGCGCCGGAACACCGGTTGCGCTCATGTTAATATGAGTTTGCTTTTCCAGTAAACCATTTTTTTACAAAGAGAATTTTGTAAATAAATTGACGCGCGCCTGCGGGTTTTTGTAAATTTTTCACAACCCCGTCAGGATGACGCCGCGCCGCGGCCGCCGCCGGACATGCAAAACCCGCCGCGCGGCCATGGCGCGGCGGCCACCGGGTCCGGTGGCGGAACGCTATGCCCCGCGCGGCGCCGCTTCAAGCCGGGCGCCGTCGAAACGGGCCAGCAGCGCCAGGATCTCCTGCCGGTCGCCGGCCAGGCAGGCGGCGGTGGACAGCGCATCGGCCAAGCCCGCGCCGGGGGCCGAGATGCTGACCGCGCGCCAGGCCGGACGCGCCGGCGCGCCGCTGCGCGGGTCGAGGATATGGCCGTCGCGCCCCGCCTGGTCGAAGCTGGTGCCCAGCGGCGCCGATGTCGCCAGCGCCCGGCCGCGCAGGCCCACCGCGCCGCCCTCGGCCAGCCGCACCGGCCAGTGGGTGCCGTCGGGCCGGCTGCCCAGGGCGCGCAATTCGCCGGTGTCGATCAGGATGTCGCCCAGCCCCTCGGCCTCGAGAAGCGCGGCGACGCGGTCGGCGACATAGCCCTGGCCGATGCCGTTCAGCGTCAAGGCCATCCCCGGCTCCAGCGTGATGCGCGCCGCGTCCAGCCGCACCCGCTCCCAGCCGGTACGCGCCAGCGCCGCGCGACGCTCGTCCGCGGTGGGGCGGCGGCCGGCCGCGGCGGCCTCGGCCCAGAGCGACCAGAGCGGCTGCACGGTCGGGTCGAACAGCCCGCCGCTGGCGCGATGCACCGTGCCGGCCAGCGACAGGCATTCCAGCAGCTCGAAGGGCGGCGCCTCCAGCGCGGCTTCGCGGTTCAGCCGCGACAGGGCGCTGTCGGGGCGATAGAGGCTGAGGATGCCTTCCAGCCGGTCGATCTCGGCCAGGCAGCGGGCGGTGATCGCCTCGGCCTCGGGGTGGTCGATGCGGATCGAGGCGCGGGCGCCAAGCGCCTGCCCGACCCAATGCCGGCCGGGCTGGGCACGCAGGGCCGCGGGCGCAAGCGCCACGGCGGCGGTGATGGTCAGAAAGCGACGGCGGGACAGGCTCATGTCGCGGGCTCCTTGGGTTGGCTCAGCGCGCGCAGGCGGTTGATGAAATCGGCTTCCGTGCTGCCGTCGGGCACGGTCTCCTCGGGCGCCAGCACCATCTCGTCGGGGATCGCGTCCAGCCGCATCACCTGCCCGCCCTGCGCGGCGACGAAGGCATCGGCGGCCTCGCGGCTGGAAAAGGGCACCGCCTCGGGCGCGCCCATGCCGCCGACCTGGACCGAGCCCATGACGAAGAAGGCGTCCTTCGCCTCGATCCAGTTGCCCTGCCCCGGCTCTTCCCAGGTCGCGCCGGGCGCGCCCATGTCGTTCACCTGGATGGCCAGGATCGGGTGGCTTTGCTCGGGCATCCTGGCATAGGCGATGGCGTCGCGGACCTGGCTGAAGAACAGCGGCGTGCCCGGCATCCCCTCCAGATGCACCTGCGCCTTGGGGCCGGGATGCTCCAGCAGGTTCATCTGGCAGAAATGGCCCAGCGTCTGGGCGTTCATCTCGACCGGCGTGGTGTCCTGTGCGACCTCCTCGCGGCAGGCGGCAAGGCCCAGCAGCAGCACCAGCAGCAGCGCATGTCTCATGGCGTGACCTTTCGGAATGCGGCAATGGCAAGGCCAAGCGCGGCCAGCGGCCAGGCCAGGACCGACAGCGCCGATTGCCAAAGCGGGATGGTCGCGGCGGCCCCGCCGACGCCGGCAGCGGCGGCGGTGGCCTGGGCGGCCGAGAGGTTGAACAGGCGGAAGGCGTCGGCCGGGTTCGCAAGCAGCGCGACCGGCAGCACCTCGGTGGTGAAGCCGCCGCCGCCATCGGCGACGATCAGCGCCAGCAGGGCCAGGTCGTAAAGCACCACCAGCCCCAGCCACAGCCCGACCGCCAGCCCGGCCGCGCCCGAGGGCCGGCGCGCGATGCTGGACAGCGCATAGCCGGCGCCCAGGAAGGTCGCGCCCAGCAGGGTCGAGCTCCACATCAGCCGCCACAGCGCCGGCAGCCCCGCGGTCGAGGCCGGATCGCTCCAGACCGCCGCCAGGGCCGCCGCGCCGTAGCCCGCGCCCACCGCCAGCGCCAGGATCGCCATATGCGCGACCAGCTTGCCCGCCAGCACCTCGGCCCGCGCCACGGGATAGGTCAGCAGCAAGGGCAAGGTGCCGCGCTCGACCTCGCCGGCGACGGCATCGAAGCTCATCAGAAGCGCCAGCAGCGGCACCAGGTAGACGGCAAGCGAGGTCAGCGAGGCGACGACGACCGACAGCCGGTCGGCGCCGATGTCGCCGGTGGGCGCGGCACCCGCCGCCGCCAGCACCAGCGCAAAGACCACCATCAGCGCGGTGGCGATGGCCACCCAGCGGTTGCGCAGCGCGATGCGGAACTCCAGCGCCGCGGTGGAAAGGATGCGGCGGATCATTGCCCGTCCCTCCGGCTGAAATGGCTGTAGATGTCCTCGAGGCTGGGCGGGATCACGTCCAGGTCCGCGACCTGGCCGCCAAGCCCGGCGATGCGCGCCAGCAGGCCCAGCTTTTCGTCCTGCGCGCAGGCCAGGTGCAGCGTGCCGTCGCCCGCCAGCCGCGCCTGCGGCAGCGCGGCGGCCAGCGCCTCGGCCGCGCCGGGCGCCGGGACCACGGTCAGCCCCACCGGCAGGGCGGCGCGGCGGCGCAACTCGGCCAGCGTGCCCTCGGCCACCAGCCGGCCCTGCGACAGGATCAGGATGCGGTCGGTGCGGGCCTCGACCTCGGTCAGCACATGCGAGGACAAGAGGATCGCCGCCCCCTCGGCCGCCAGCCCGTCGAGCAGCGCATAGAAGTCGCGCCGCGACACCGGGTCGAGCCCCGAGGTCGGCTCGTCCAGAACCAGAAGCCGCGGCCGCCCGATCAGCGTCTGGGCCAGGCCGACGCGCTGGCGCATGCCCTTGGAATAGGTGCCGATGCGGCGGCGCGCGGCCTTGGCCAGCCCCACCCGCTCCAGCAGTTCCATGGCCCGGCGCGGGCTTTCGCCGCGCAGGGACAGGTAGTGGCGGATCTGCTCCTCTCCGGTCAGGGCCGGGTGGAAGGCGGCGTTTTCCGGCAGATAGGCCACCTGCATCCGCGCCTGGGCCGAGCCGGGCGCGGCGCCGCAGACCCGGACCTCGCCCGCGTCAAAGGGGATCAGGCCCAGGATGATCTTCATCATCGTGGACTTGCCCGCGCCGTTATGGCCCAAAAGCGCGACGCGCATCCCCGGCCCCAGGTCCAGCGAGACCTCGGCCAGCGCCTCGACGGTCTGGAAGCGCTTAGTGAGACGTGAGATCGTCAGGGTCGATGTCATCGTAGGTTCCTTTTGCCCAACGCCCCGCGACCTCGGCCTCGTAGGCCGCGATCTCGGGCGGGACGGGGATGGTCAGGGGTCGCATCAGGGGCGCGCTGTCCTGCACGCCGCCCGGCAGGGTGGCGGGAAAGCTCTGCTGGCTCCAGCGGATCAGCTGCACGGCCGGGGCGCCGGTCAGAAGCGCGGCGGCGGGCTGCGACCACAGGATATGGTCCATCAGGTCGTTGGGGCGATAGACGCCGTCGGCGATGCCGTCGCCGTTCAGGTCGAAGCCCGGATGGTCGGACCAGAAATTGCCGCGCCCCTCGTGGCTCCATTCGATATGGCGGGTGCCCACGTATTTCACCTGCTCGCGATTGCCGACAAAGGCGTTTGCGGTCAGCACGTTGCGCTCGGACCCGGCGGTGAAGTGGATGCCGATGCCGCAATCCTGGAAGCGGTTGTCCCAGATCAGGTTCTTGTGGGCGTTATAGATGAACAGGCATTTCTTGGTGCCGCCGCGGATCAGGTTGCCGGTCACGTCGGCATTGTTGGCATAGTTCAGCATCAACCCATGCTCGCGGTCGCCCAGGCTGCGGTTGTCGCGGATCACCGCCCGGTCCGAGAACATGATGGCGAAGCCCAGGTGGTTGCCGATGCTGACATTGCCCGACACCTCGGTGTTGCGGGTATACATGAAATGCACGGCAAAGCGCAGGTCGCGAAACAGGTTGTCGCGATAGGCGCTGTCGCCGCTGGCGTTCGAGAAGATGCCGTCGCGGCCGTAGCGGACGGAATTGCCCTGCACCAGCGTGCCGGGGCTGTTCCAGACATAGATGCCGTTGCCGCGCTCGTTCATGCGCGGGTCGCGGGTGCCGATGATCTCGTTGCCGACGACCTGGGCGTCGCGGCCGCCATGCACGTCAATGCCGTGCATGTTCCCGATCAGCCGCAACTGCCGCACCTGCGCCCGGTCGGCGCCCTTGAGGATCTTGACCCCGGCGTCCAGATCCTTGTTCGCCATGCCCGAGCCCGTGACGGAAAAGCCCTGCAAGGTGACGTCGGGCGCGGCGATGGTGACGACCGTGCCCCGTCCCTGCCCGTCCACCACCGCGGCACGGCTGCCGGTGACGGTCAAGGGACGGTCGATGGCGACGGGGCCGGCATGGACCCCGTCCTGCAGTCGCAGCACATCGCCGGGGGCGGCCCCGGCGATGGCTTGGGCAAGGCTGCCCTGGCCCGGCGCCACGACATGCTCGGCCGCGAGCGCGGGCCAGGCAAGCAGCAGGGCAAGGGCAAGGGTCAGCAGGCTGCGCATGGGATCAGGCCGCCTTCGGCTCGACCATCATGCGGCCGCGCATTTCCATGTGCAGCGCATGGCAGAACCACTGGCAATAATACCAGTACACCCCCGGATTGGCGGCGACGAAAGTCACCGACGAGGTCTGCTGGGGCGAGATCTCCATGGCGACACCGTGGTTGCCCATGGTGAAACCGTGGGTCAGGTCGTCGATCTCGTCAAGGTTGGTGACGATGACCGTGACTTCGTCGCCCTCGGTGACGGTGAAGCTTTCGACCGAGAAGCTGGGCGCGACGCTGGACATGTAGACCCGCACCTTGTTGCCGTCGCGGATGATCTGGTCGGTCCATTCGTCGATGTTGACGCCGTCGGCCTCGGCCTGCTTGCGGGTTTCGGCCCACATGGGATCGTTGCGGTCCCAGACCGACTTGATGACGCTCGACATGATCGAGGGATGCACGGCGATGGCGTCATGCGGCTCGGCAAAGGTCGGGCCGTCATGGACCAGCACCATCTTGTCGCCCGAGATGTCGATCAGCTGGTCGTTTTCCGGCTTCAGCGGCCCGACGTTCAGGAAGCGGTCCTTCGAGAACTTGGACAGGCAGACCAGCCAGTCGTTGCTGGCGTCCAGCGTCTCGCCCATCACCGTCTTGAGGTGGCCGGGCTGGTAATGCACGTCGATCTTGTCCTTGATCGGATCGACCTGCTCGCCGGCATAGGCGCGGATCGCCTCCTCGATGTTCCACTTGACCACCTGGCTGTCGAGGAACAGCGAAGTATAGGCGTTGCCGCGCCCGTCGAAGGCGGTGTGCAGCGGGCCCAGGCCCAGCTCCGGCTCGGCCACCACGGCGCTGCGCGGATCGGCATTCTCGTTGAACACCGCGTCGAACCTGGTCACGTCCAGCACCGTCACCGTGGGCGACAGCTTGCCCGCGACGACCAGGTGCTTCTTGTCCGGGGCCATGTTGCAACCATGCGGGTTGTTGGCGATCGGGATGTAGCGGGTGAACTGGCTGTTCGCCTCTTTCCGGCCGTCCAGCACCTTGCAGCCGTTGATCTCTTCAAAATTGCCGGCCTCGATGGCCTTTTCGATCTCGGCGATGTTGAAGACGACGACATGGTCCATCTCGGCTTCGGTCATCTCGGGCAGGGTCATGCCCATCTCCGAGTTATACGAGGTCGAGAAGGCCCATTTGCCCTCGTAATCGGCATCGCAGTTGTCGAGGTTGCCCGAGACCAGCACCTGCCAGGCGACTTCCCACTTGTCGGCATCGACGGCGGTGAAGACGTTCACATAGGTCGAGATGTCGTCCATCGTGGTGCCGTCGTTGATCAGCGGCGCCTCGTCCTCGCCGTTGCAGAACACATAGTTGCTGCGCGGCCATTTCTGCGGGCGCAGGCCGTGGATGGCCTTGGCGTTCGGCACCTCCAGGATGGCGTCGCATTTCATCACGTCGCAGCGCACCCGCGCCACGCGGGTATTGGCCTTGTCGTTCATGAACAGGAAGCGGCCGTCATACTTGCCCTCGGTAAAGGACATGTGGACGTGGTGCAGGTCGCCGTTGTCGTGGATGCGCTTGCCGTTGGCGGCAAGGTGCTTCCTGGTCCGCTCGGTCATGGTGCGTTCGTGGATGAGGATCGATTCGTTGGTGATGCCCCAGCCGGTGGCCGAGCAGCGGTTGAAGACCGGCACCCGCATCAGCTCGCGCATCGAGGGAACGCCCAGGATGCGCAGCTCGCCGGTCTGGCCCGAGGACCAGAAGCCGTAATAGTCGTCCAGCTGGCCCGGCGCGACCGCGCCGTCGCCGCTGGCGGCCAGCGCCGCGCCGCTGCCGGCGGCGGTGGCGACGCCCGCGGCGCCCGCACCGATCACGGCCGGTCCCAGCGCCAGGCGCCCCCCGAACGCGCCGGCCATGGCCGCACCGCCGGCGGTCGCGCCCAGAAGCGCGCGGCGGCTCAGGCCGTTTTGCTGTTTGGTTTCCATGGTCGAACTCCTTTTCGTGTGTTCAAGCTTCGATCTTGCGGGTGGCGTTGGGATGGCCGGCCGGGGGCTGGCCCAGCTTGGGCGTGCTGCCGGCGGCCACGGCCTCGCGCCGTTTCAACTTGCGGATCACCACCGGGCAGGTGGTCTTGGACTGGTAAAGCACCTGGCAATGCATGCAGTTGATGCATTCGTTGGGATTGATCTCGCCCGTCGGGTGGATCGACTGCACCGGGCATTGCTGGGCGCAGATCTGGCAGGGATTGCCGCATTCGTGATAGCGCTTGAGCCAGTCGAACATGCGCATCCGCGCCGGGATCGCCAGCGCCGCGCCAAGCGGGCACAGGTAGCGGCAATAGAAGCGCTCGACGAAGAGCCCGGCGATCAGCAGCGCCGCCGCATAGGCCACGAAGGGCCAGGCGCGGATGAATTTCAGGATGATCGCGGTCTTGAAGGGCTCGACCTCGGCCAGATGCTCGGCCTGCTCGACGCTCATCAGCGAGACGCCGAAAAGGCCCAGGAAGATCATGTATTTGACCGGCCACAGCCGCTCGTGCAGGCCCCAGGGCAGCGTCCATTGCGGGATGCGCAGCTTGCGCGCGATCTGGTTGGTCAGCTCTTGCAGCGCGCCGAAGGGGCAAAGCCAGCCGCAATAGGCGCCCCGGCCCCAGAACAGCAGCGCGGCGGCGACCGCGAACCACAGGATGAAGGTCAGCGGGTCCAGCAGGAAGGCCTGCCAGCTGAAGCCGTTCACCAGGCTGCCGAACAGCGCCATCAGGTTCACGACCGAAAGCTGCGCATTGGCATACCAGCCCAGGAAGACCAGCGTCACGGTCAGAAAGCCCATGCGGAAGATGTAGAAGGCGCGCTCGTTCCGGGTCGCGAAGCTCTGGAAGAAGAATGCCCCCGTCAGCACCAGCAGCATGGCGGCAAGCCCGGCGATCTTGGGCTTGGAATCCAGCCAGATCCGCTTCCACAGCTGCGCCTGGGCCTGGCTTTCGTCGGACTGGGCCACGGGTGCCGCCGCCTCGGGCGCGGGTGCGGGGGCGGCAACGCTGCGCAGGTATTTCTGCGGCAGCTGATAGCCCAGGTCGAAGGTGTGGAAGACCTTCTCGATCGGCCCGACCTCGCGATGCACCAGCAGCTGGATGCGGAAGGGCTTGGTCGGGTCGAAGCCCGAGGCGGCGGGGATCTTGAACAGGTCCATCTCGGTGAAATCCGGCGCGCCATCGGCGGCGACGGCGTTCAGCCGGCGATGGTCGCGGTCGCGGAAGCGCACCGAGACGTCGTCCTGGATCAGCACGATGCGGTCGAAGATGCCGCCGCGGACATAGCCCGAGCCCTTGAAGCTGTAGAGCCCGCGGCCCATGACCGCGATGGCCTGGTCGCCCGGCGCCAGCCAGGCCTGCAGGTTCGCGGCCTGCGCATCGCCCAGCAGCGCCTTGCCGATGGCCGGGACCGAGACCAGCCCGGCCTGCATCTCGATGAAGGTGGTGTCCGGCGCCTCGGACAGCGCGCGCTCGGCGGCGCGGCGGTCGGGATTGGCGGCAAAGGCCGCGTTCACCTGGCCCACGTCCAGCGACAGCCGGCGCAGGGTGCCGTCGCCCTCCATCTCGTGCCAGTCGGCCGAGGGGGCCGCGTCGGGGTCGATCTCGAATTTCGGGCCGGCGGCCACGGTTTCGGCGGCCAGCCCGCCAAGGCCGAGCGCGCGCGCGACCTTCAGCCCCGAGCGCACGATGGAATCGTCGATCACCATCACCGTGACCGTGGCGCCCGAGATGATCTCGACCTCATGCGCCGTGCCGCCCGATTGCGCCTCGGCCACCAGGTCAAGGCCCCGGTAGCCCTCGACCAGCGCCTTGACCTTGGCCTCGGGGATGCCGATCAGCACGATGGGTTCGGAATGCTTGACCAGCCGGACGCCGGCCACCTTCGCGTCCTTGTCCAGCGCGACGAGCGTATGGATGGGCTTGCCGGAATAGCCGGTGGTGCCGACGAAATCCGAGGTGACGAAGGCATGGGCGACGGTCTCGCCCCCCTTCAGCACCGGCGCCACGGCCAGGTCGGCGCGGATCGGCCCGAAACCGTCGGCGCCGGGCACCAGCTCGCCCGCGTTCTGTTCCGGCAGCAGCTGCGCCAGCACGCTTTCGGCGGCGGCCGGCAGGGCCGGCAGCAACAGCGATGCGATCGTCAGGACAAGGCGGAGGATCTTCATGCTCGGGCATCCATGGCAATTGCCTGGACCCGACGCATCGGCTGGCGCGGATCGCCCGCATCAGACCAGAGGCTGTCGCCCGCAGGCGACGGGACCGCATGGGTCCAGGCAGAGGGGAAAGACGGGGGGCCGCGCGTCAGCACCAGCACCGGACGGACCGCACCGCGCACCTGCGCCGCGCCCGGCGCCACGGCCGGGCGCGCCCAGGGCATCGGCCGGGCCGGCAGGGCGGGGTCGACCCCCGAGGCCAGCAGCGGCGGGTGGCAGACCGGGCAGTCGCGGCATTCCTGCGGCGCGGGATGTTCGTTGCCTTGGGCGTCCAGCCAGACGGTGCGGGCATGGCCCTCGGCGCAGATGACGACCTCTTGCAAGGGGCCCGACGCCGCCGCGGCGAGATGGGCGGGCATCGCCGCACCCGTCCCCGCCCATCCCGCAACGAGAAGAAGGAGAATCGCGGCAAAGGCGAAAAGGCGCTGGGCCCGGTTATGGTTCGCGCGGCGGCACATGTCGCTGGTCTATGCCTTTGCCCGGCCGCAAGCGTTGATCTAGGTCAAGCCAAATACAATGACGCGAGGTCACAGGGGGCCGGCCGCGGACAGGGACGCCGCCCTGCGACATTCTGTCATGCCGGAAGTCCGAGCTTTTCCCTCTGCCTTTGACTTATCTCAAGCCATGCGTCGCGCAACCGCCCTAGAACAAGGCACGACGGGCGGGTTTGCCGCCCGGACCACCAAGGAGAACACGATGTTCCACAATTCCCTCGCCGCTGCTGCCGCCGCGCTGCTGGCCCTTGCCGCCCCCGCGTTCGCTGCGACCCACGAGGTGCATATGCTCAACAAGGGCGAATCGGGCGCCATGGTGTTCGAGCCGGCCTTTGTCCGCGCCGAGCCCGGCGACGTCATCAACTTCGTCCCCACCGACAAGAGCCACAACGTCGAAGCGATCAAGGAAATCCTGCCCGAAGGCGTGGAAACCTTCAAAAGCAAGATCAACGAATCCTATACGCTGACCGTGACCGAACCGGGGCTCTATGGCGTGAAATGCACGCCGCATTTCGGCATGGGCATGGTCGGGCTGGTGCAGGTGGGCGAGGCACCCGATAACCTCGACGCCGCCAAGACCGCCAAGATGCCCAAGAAGGCGCGCGAGCGCATGGATGCCGAACTGGCCCAGGTCAACTGACCGGGGCCGGCGACCACCGCCCAAGGGGGAAACAGGCGCGGCGCGAGACACTCGCCCGCGTCTTTCTTGATGAAAGTCGTGTCTTATCCGCCCTCCGCCATGGCCAAACGCCCGGCGCATCCCCATATGCCGGACAGGACGGCACCCCGGAGGGCAATGGCATGACCAGGATCGACTTGACCGAACAGGGTTTTATCGTCGAGGCGCAGGAACTGGCCGCGGCCTTCGGCGTCGAGCCGGGCCAGGTGCCCGAACTGATGCGCGCCAATCGCATCACCACCCGCTGCGAGACCGGCGAGGGCGAGGATGCCGGGCGCCATCGCCTGACCTTTTTCTTCCGGAACCAGGCGCTGCGCCTGACCGTCGACGCCGAGGGCACGATCCTGAAACGCGCGCGCTTCGACGTCCCGGCCCGCAACGCCGGGGCGCGCTGAACACGCAGGCGGGGCATCCGGCCAGCCGAAAGCCCCGCGCCCGGTCACGACGCAAGGACGCGCGGGAACAGGACTTCCTCTTCCAGATGGATATGGGCGACCACGTCGTCGCACAGCTTGCGCAAGCCGGTGTAAAGCGCCGTCCACGAACCGCAGGCGCCGGCCGGCAGGGTCAGGCCATGGGTCACATGCTCGATCCGGCGCAGCAGCTCGGCAGTATCCTCATGCTCGGCCCGCATGATGCGAATCGGCCCGGCCAGCATGGCGCCGCCGCCTTGCAGGATGGCGGGGAACAGCACGGTTTCCTCCTTGGCCATGTGCGATTCCAGGTCGTCGCGCAGCGCGATCAGCGCCTCGGTCAGGCCCAGGGGCGCCTCGTCATGGTCGCCATGCACCATCTCGACCCGGTCGGCCAGGCCGA
Organism: Paracoccus sp. pheM1; assembly: GCF_018499825.1. Lineage (NCBI taxonomy): Bacteria > Pseudomonadati > Pseudomonadota > Alphaproteobacteria > Rhodobacterales > Paracoccaceae > Paracoccus > Paracoccus sp. pheM1. The sequence continues at coordinate 1,678,742 of NZ_JAGXCX010000002.1, read as the reverse complement.
TCAGCCAGCCCAGCTCCTCGCGGTGGGTGTCGTGATAGCGGCTCAGGATATGGTCGATCAGCGCCGAGGTCTCGGTCGGGGCGTCGCGGCCGGCATTGTCGATCAGCGCCTGCAATTCGGCGGTCAGCGCCGGCAGGGCGATGCCGGCCTTTTCGGCGGCTTCGGCCAGGCCGGCACTGGCACCGCAGCAAAAGCTGATGCCGGCGCGGCGGAACACCTCGGCGGCGCCGGGCAGCCGGGCGGCGATGTCGCCGACGGGGGTATCTGGGGCAAGGGTGATGTCAGTCATGATGGTCTCCTCCATGGGGGGCGGGTCGAGAGGGGGCCCAGGCTTGGGCCAGGGGCGGGCCGAGGCGCAGCAGATCGACCGCGCGGGCGGCGATCTGGGCGGTGACTTCGGCCAGGCTTTGCGGGCGCAGGTAGAAGGCCGGCACCGGCGGCAGGATCACCGCGCCCATCCGGGTCGCGGCCTGCATGTTTTCCAGATGCGCCAGGGTCAGCGGCGCCTCGCGCGCCAGCAGCACCAGCGGCCGGCGTTCCTTCAGCTGCACCCCGGCGGCGCGGGTCAGCAACCCGTCGTCGAAGCCATGCGCGATGGCCGCGAGGCTGCGCATGGAACAGGGCGCGACGATCATGCCCGCGACCGGGCACGACCCCGAGGCGATGGCCGCGCCCAGGTCGCGCTGCGCATGCACGCGCGCGGCCAGCGCCTGCAAGGCGGTCAGCGCGTCCGGCCCGACCTCTTCGGCCAGCGTGCGCCGCGCCATGTCCGAGACGACCAGGTCGATTTCCGCCCCGGCGCGGGCCAGCGCGCGGGCGCAATCCAGCGCCAGCATCGCGCCCGAGGCTCCCGAGACGCCCAGCACCACCCTCATGGCAGCACCGCGGCCAGCAGCGCCTCGGCCCGCGCCTCGTGCGTCGGGTCAAGCCGCATGACACGGCCCCATTCGCGGCTGGTCTCGGCGCCGATCTTGGTGGTGGCGTCCAGCCCCAGCTTGCCCGCCAGCCCCTCGACGGGCGAGGCGAAGTCCAGGTAGTCCATCGGCGTGCGGTCCAGCAGCATCACGTCGCGGCCGGGGTCCATCCGGGTCGAGATCGCCCAGGCGATGTCGTCCCAGCTGCGCACGTCGATGTCGCGGTCCACGACCACCACCAGCTTGGTATAGCTGAATTGCGGCAGCATCCCCCACAGCGCCATCATCACCCGCCGCGCCTGGCCGGGATAGCGCTTGTCGATCGCCACCACCGCCATGCGATAGGAACAGGCGGCGGGCGGCAGCCACAGGTCGGTGATCTCGGGGATCTGGGCGCGGATCACCGGCAGGGCGAGATCGTTGAACACCTCGCCGATGACCGAGGGCTCGTCGGGCGGCCGGCCGGTGACGGTCGACAGGTAAAGCGGATCGCCCCGGCAGGTGATGCGGCTGACGCGCATGACCGGAAAGGGCTCGACGGCGTTGTAATAGCCGGTGTGGTCGCCGAAGGGGCCCTCGGGTGCGGTCTCGCCGGGATGCACCCAGCCCTCGATGACGATTTCGGCGCGGGCCGGGACCATCAGCGGAACGGTCTGCGCCGCAACCAGTTCGGTCCGCGCGCCGCGCAGCACGCCGGAAAAGCCCAGTTCCGACACTGTCTCGGGCAGCGGCAGCGCGGCGGCCAGCAGCAGCGCCGGATCGGCGCCAAGCGCGATGGCGACCGGCATCGGCTCGTCCGCCTGCGCCCAGCTGCGGTGATGCGCCGCACCGCCGCGATGCGCCAGCCAGCGCAGGATCAGCCGGTCGGGGCCCAGCACCTGCGCGCGATAGACGCCCAGGTTGTAGCGGGTCAGATCCTCGGCCCGGCTGTCCTGCGGCCGGGTCAGCACCACCGGCCAGGTGATCAGCGGCCCGCCGTCCTCGGGCCAGGGCGTCTGCACCGGCAGCGAATCGAGGCCGGGCAGTTCGGCCTCTTGCGCCGGGCCGTGGCGCAAGAGCTTCGGCCGCGTCGCCAGCGCCGCGCGCAGCATCGGCCAGCGCGACATGGCGTCGCGCATGCCCTCGACCGGGGCCGGGCTGCGCAGCGCGGCCAGGAATTCGCCAAAGCCCGCGACCTCGTCCGGCTGCAGGCCCAGCCCGGCCGCGACCCGCGCCCTGGTGCCGAAAAGATTGGCGATGACGGGGATGCGCGCGCCCTCGGGCCGGTCGAAGCGCAGCGCCGGCCCGCCGCGGCGCAGGCAGGCCAGCTCGACCGCCGTCATCTCGTGGCGCAGCGACACCGGCTCGGCGATGCGCGCGAACTCGCCCCGCGCCTCCAGCCAGGACAGAAAGGCCCGCAGGTCGGGAAATGAAGGAAGGCTGCGCATCAAGGGCTCCGGCAGGCCCGCGGCAAGGCGGGCGGATCATGGCGGAAAGGCTAGGCGGGAATTTCCGCGGCTGATTTGACGAATATCAATCACAGCGCCGATTGGGCGGCCTAGACCCGAAACATGACCCAGCGCCCCACCCTGCCGCCGCTGCTGATGCGGCTTCCGCCCCCGCCGCTTTCCCGCCCGGCCCTTGGCCTGGCGCTGACGGCGTTCCTCCGCCGGATCGCCGCGAAGAACCCGGCGATCCTGGCGCGCCTTGGTCCCTATGGCCAGGCGCGCTTCCTGCTCGATGTCAGCGACGGGCCGTTCCTGCTGCTGATGCAGCCCCAGGCGCGGCGGCTGACCGCCCATCCGCGCCATGCCCCCGAGCCCGAGCATGACGCCGCGATCCGGGGCGGGCTGGCGGCCTTCCTCGCCATGCTGCATGGCGCCGAGGACGGCGATGCGCTGTTCTTTTCCGGCGAGTTGCAGATCGGCGGCGATACCTCGGCGGTGCTGGCGCTGCGCAATGCGCTGGACGATGCCGAGCTGGACCTGACCGAGGAACTGGCGGCGCTGACCGGCCGGCCGCTGGGGCGCTGGCTGCGCCGCGGCTCGGCGCTGGTCGCGCGCAGAAGCGGGCTGGTCCTGTCCCGACAAGAGGTGATGCCATGATGGAGCTGGTCTGCCCGGCCGGAACCCCGGCGGCCCTGCGCGCCGCGGTCGATGCGGGGGCGCATACGGTCTATTGCGGCTTTGCCGACGAAACCAATGCCCGCAACTTCCCCGGCCTGAACTTCAGCCGCGAGGAACTGGCCGAGGGCATCGCCTATGCCCATGCCCGCGGCGCGCATGTGCTGGTGGCGATCAACACCTTCCCGCGCGCCGGCGACCAGGCGCTGTGGCACCGCGCCGTTGGCGACGCCGCCCGGCTGGGCGCGGATGCGGTGATCCTGGCCGACCTGGGCCTGATCGCGCATGCCGCCGAGGCCCATCCCGGCCTGCGGCTGCACCTGTCGGTGCAGGCCGCCGCCGCCAATCCCGACGCGATCAACTTCTATGCCGAAACCTTCGGCATCCGCCGGGTCGTGCTGCCCCGCGTGCTGTCGGTCGAGGAGATTACCGCCATCAACCGCGAGATCGAGGTGGAAACCGAAGTCTTCGTCTTTGGCGGGCTCTGCGTCATGGCCGAGGGGCGCTGTTCGCTGTCCTCCTATGCCACCGGGTTGTCGCCGAACATGAACGGCGTCTGCTCGCCCGCAAGCCACGTCGCCTATGCCGATGTCGCCGGCAATCACGAGGCGCGGCTGGGCGATTTCCTGATCCACCGCACGCCCAAGGGCATGCCGGTGCCCTATCCGACGCTGTGCAAGGGCTGCTTCAGTTCGCCCGACGGCAAGGGCGGCGGCCAGACCGGCCATATCTTCGAAGACCCGGTCAGCCTGGACGCGACCCGGCTGATCCCGGCACTGCAAAAGGCCGGGGTCAGCGCATTGAAGATCGAGGGGCGGCAACGCTCGCGCGCCTATGTGGCGCAGGTGGTGCGCGCCTTCCGCGCCGCCGTCGAGGCCGCCGACCAGGGCGCGCCCATGCCCGAGGGACTGCTTGCGCGGCTGACCGAGGGCCAGGCCGCGACCACCGGCGCCTATGCCAAGACCTGGAGATGACCATGGACCTGACCGTCGGCCCCATCGCCTTTTTCTGGAGCGCGGAGCAGGTCCGCGCCTTTTACCGGACGCTGGCCGATACCCCCGTTCAGCGGGTGGTGATCGGCGAATGGGTCTGCTCGAAGCGCCTGCCCTTCTGGCAGCACGAGATCCCCGCCGCGGTCGAGGTGCTGCAGGCCGCGGGCAAGGAGGTGGCGCTTTCCACGCTGACGCTGATCACGCTCAAGCGCGAGCGGCGGCAGACGGCCGAGCTGTTCGCCTCGGGCCTGCCGGTCGAGATCGCCGACCTGACCGCGCTCCAGCACCTGCCGGAGGGCGCGCCCTTCTGGGTCGCCCCGACGGTCAACGTCTATAACGAGGGCACGCTGGAATGGCTGGCCGCGAAAGGCGCGCAGCGCATCTGCCTGCCGCCCGAGCTGCCGCTGGAATCGGTGGCGCAGCTGGCCCGCGCCGGGCAGGACGCCGGCGTCGCGGTCGAAGTCTGGGGCCATGGCCGGGCGCCGCTGGCGATCTCGGGGCGCTGCTATCACGCGCGGCTGCACGACCGCGCCAAGGACAGCTGCCAGTTCGTCTGCGCCGAGGATCCCGACGGCCGCACGGTCGAGACGCTGGAGGGCCAGCCCTTCCTGACCGTGAACGGCGTGCAGACGCTGAGCTATACGCATATGAGCGTCGCGGGACAGGCCGATGCCCTGCGCGATGCCGGCGTCGCCGCGCTGCGGCTTTCGCCGCAGCCGGGCGATTTCGCGGCCGTGACCCGGCTTTACGCCCAACTGCTGGAAAGCGGGCTTTCGCCGCAGGACGCCCTGGCCGGCTTGCGCCGCATCCAGCCCGGCGCCATCTTTGCCCAAGGGTTCCTGGAGGCGCGCCCCGGCGCCGCCCCCTGCCCATGACCCCATCTTGACGGAGACGCGCGATGTCCACCTCGGAACGCATGCGCAACTATCGCGGGCCGGTGCTGCTGAGCCACGGCTTCCGCGCCTTCTTCCTGATCTCGGCGCTCTGGGCGGCGCTGACCATGGCGATCTGGGTGGCCATGCTGGCGGGGGCCGAGATCCTGCCCCTGGCCTTCGACCCGTTCAGCTGGCACGCCCATGAATTCCTTTACGGCTATCTCGGCGGGGTCATCGCCGGCTTCCTGCTGACCGCGGTGCCGAACTGGACCGGGCGGCTGCCGGTGATGGGGGCGCCCCTGGCCGGGCTGGTCGGGCTGTGGCTTCTGGGCCGGGCCGCGGTCGGGGTCTCGGCGCTGCTCGACTGGCGCGTGGTCCTGCTGGCCGATCTGGCCTGCGGGCTCATGCTGCTGGCCTTCCTGGCGCGCGAGATCCTGCACGGCCGGAACTGGCGCAACCTGCCGGTTCTGGCGCTGCTGGGGCTGTTCGCCGCCGGCAACGCGCTGTTCCATGTCGAGGCCGCCCGCGGCGACGCGGCCTTCGAGGGCATGGGGATGCGGCTGGGCCTGGCCGCGGGCCTGATGCTGATCGCGCTGATCGGCGGGCGCATCATCCCCAGCTTTACCCGCAACTGGCTGGCGGCGCGGGGGGTGCAGCAACTGCCGGCGCCCTTCGACCGCGGCGACGGGCTGGTGCTGGGGCTGACCGGGGTGACGCTGGCGGGCTTCGTCGCCCTGCCCGACGGCCGGGCCATGCCCTGGCTGATGCTGGCCTGCGGCGCGGCGCATCTGTGGCGGCTGGCGCGCTGGCAGGGGGCGCGGACCGGGGCCGAGCCGCTGCTTTGGGTGCTGCACCTGGCCTATGGCTTCCTGGCGCTCGGCTTCTGGGCCGAGGCGGCGGCAGGCCTGGGCCTGATGGCGGCGGCACCGGCGCGGCATGTCTGGCTGGCCGGCGCCATCGGGCTGATGACGCTGGCGGTGATGAGCCGGGCGAGCCTGGGCCATAGCGGGCGGGCGCTGCATGCCGGGCGCGGCACCACGGCGCTTTACCTGGCGCTCACCGCCTCGGTGGTGCTGCGGCTGCTGGCCGGGGTGCTGCCGGCGCAGGTCTGGCTGCTGCACCTGTCGGGGACGCTGTGGGTTCTGGCCTTCGGCGGCTTCGCCCTGCTCTACCTGCCGGTGCTGGCGCGGCCGCGCGTGGCGAAAAAGCCGGTCTCGGGCGCAAGGCGGACAGCCTGAAGCGCATCACGAAAAGAAAGGCCCGGTCGCGACGACCGGGCCTTTTCCATTGTGCGGGCCTTGGCGGCCTTGCAGGTCAGGCGGGCTGCAGCCGGCAGACCCGCTGGCACCAGCCCATGACCGCCGCCTGATCGGCGGGAAGCGGCGTGGCGAACCCGTCTGAAAAGGCCTGGAACGCCGGCAGGTTCAGCCCGTTCACCCCGGCCAGCACCGGGATGCCGCGCGACAGTGCCTCGGCGATCAGGGACGCGAAGCCGCGGCCCTCGGATTCCTGCTTGCCGAACTTGTTGACCAGCAGCAGGTCGGCGCCGGGCAGCGCGGCGGCGACGCCCAGCACCGCCGCCTCCAGCACGCCGGCGTCCAGCCGGCAGCCGCGGGCGCCGTCGCCGCGATCCTCGCTGATGCGCAGCACCGGGCCGTCGGGCAGCACGCGCAGGTCCATGGCGCATTTGACGCGGCCCTCGCGCTCGGGGTTGGTCTGCACCGTCCCGGCCAGCCGCAGCCCCGCCGCCTGCGCCGCCCCGGCAAGGGCGGCAAGGAAGCGGTCGTTCGCGCCGCGGCCGGGCAGGCTGACATAGGCCAGTTGCATCACGCCCGCCTTTCCTGGTCGAAGGAAACGCCCGAGATCTCGGCCCCGGCGACCAGCCCGTCCAGGTAGTCGCGGCTGGCGCGCAGCCAGGCCGCCTTGTCATGCGCCTGGCGCAATTGCGGCAGCACGGCCTGGAACGGCAGCACCGCGCCCTGCGCGCGCGCATCCAGGCGGACGACATGCAGGCCATAGCGGGTTTCGGCCAGGGCCAGCGCGCCTTCCTCCATCGTGGCCAGCACGGCCTCGAACTCGGGGACGGTATCGCCCGAGGTCAGCTGCCCCAGAACCCCGCCGGCATTCTTGGAAGAACAGGCGCTCAACTCGGCCGCCAGTTCGGCAAAGCGGCGCGGCTGGGCGCGCAACTGGGCCAGCACCGCCTCGGCCCTGGCCCGCGCCTGGGCACGGGCCTCGGCATCGTCGGGGGCGGCGGCGAACAGGATATGCGCCGCCTCGAAAAGCGAGGGGGCGCGGAACTGTTCGGGATGGGCGGCGTAATGCGCGGCCAGCGCCGCCTCGTCGGCGGGCGCGGGCCGGATCTTCTGGTCCAGCAGGGCGCGGATCGCGGCCTCGTCCTCGGTCTCCCACTGGCCGGGGGCAAGCTCGGCCGGTTCGGCCGCGATGCCCTGGGCGCGGGCTTCCTGCAGCAGAAGCTCGCGCACCGCCAGCGCCCGCGCGGCGGCGCGCCAGGCATGGCCGGGCTTGCCCTTGGGCGCGGGGTGGTTCTGCGCCTCGGCCGCGATGCGGCCGGGGTCCAGGGTCACGCCGTTCACGACGACGGGCGGCAAGAGCGGTTTCACCTCCATCGCCGCTTACTCCGCCGGGTGGCGCTTGGCCGGGTAACGCTTGGTCCGCACGATCTGGTAGCCCGGCCGCCACAGGTAGCGCACGGGGGCCGAGATCATGTGGACCAGCCGGGTGAACGGGAACAGCAGGAAGATGGTCAGCCCCAGCAGGATATGCAGCTTGAAGAGCCAATGCACGCCCACCAGGTGATCCGCCGCGCCCGAGCGGAAATAGACGATGCCCTGCGCCCAGGACATCAGCCGCGTCATCTCGTGCCCGTCCAGGTGCTGCATCGAGACCAGGATGGTCGCAAGCCCCAGCACCAGCTGGGCGACCAGCAGGGCCAGGATGCCGGTATCGGCCAGCGTCGTATGGGCGCGCACCCGCGGGTCGGTCAGCCGGCGATGCAGCAGCATCCCGCCGCCCACCAGCGCCATGACCCCGGCGATGCCGCCGGCGGTCATCGCCAGCACCTGCTTGGCGCCATGGCTGATGCCGAAGGCGTCGAACACCGCGATCGGGGTCAGGAGCCCGACCAGATGGCCGAAGAAGATCACCAGCACGCCGACATGGAACAGGACCGAACCGATGACGAATTGCCGCCGCCGCAGGATCTGGCTGGACTTGGATTTCCAGCTGAACGGATCCTGGTCATAGCGGATGATCGAGCCGAGGATCATCACCGTGATGGCGATATAGGGATAGATCCCGAAAAGGAAATTGTTCATCTGCTCCTCCTCATTGCGCCGGGTTCGCGACGCGCGGGGCGTCCATGCGGGCAAGGATGTCGCGGCTGACCGGGCAGCCGGCATTGGGGTCGGGACCGAAAGTGACCTGCGCCTCTTCCCAGACGGCATCCAGCGCGGCCAGATCCTCGGGGTCGTCGTCGGGAACGGCGGCCAGCTCCTCGGGCAGTTCGGGCGGCTCGGTCACGACCAGCGTCACCAGCGCGCTCAGCACGCCGGCATAGGCGCTTTCGCGCCGCGTCAGCCGGTCGGCCAGCGCGACCAGGATATGGGCGGCATCGGCCAGCAGCGCCTCGGCCTCGGGCAAGGGCCGGGTGGACAGGTATTCCAGCAGCACCGGCAGGTGGTCGGGCAGTTCCGGCCCGACCAGGTCGAAGCCGCCGGCGCGATAGGTTTCCAAGAGATCGACCATGGCGCCGCCGCGGTCGCGGCTTTCGCCATGCACATGCTCGAACAGGTTCAGCGACAGGCTGCGCGAGCGGTCGAACAGCAGCACATAGCGTTCCTGCAGGTCGTAGAGGTCGCCCTGGCGCAGCTCTTGCAGCAGCCGGGCGATTTCCTCCATGCGCTTGGGGCCAAGCAGCCCCTCGGCATGCAGCACCGCGTCGATTTCGGGCAGCGCGGCGATCAACTCCTCGCTGGGATAGGAAAGCAGCGCGGAAAGGGCCTTGAAGCTTTTCATGCGATGAACTCCTGCGGGCTGCGGAACTTCTTGCCGCCGAAGAGCGAGGGGGTGTCGCCCGACGAACAGCCGTGCCCGTCGGTAAAGCCGCAGCCGCCGCGCAGGTCATAGGCGTCCTCGACGATCTCGCGATGCGTGGTCGGGATGACGAAGCGGTCCTCGTAATTGGCGATGGCGAGCAGCTGATACATCTCGTCGATCTGGTGCGGGGTCAGGCCGACGCGCTTGGCCACGCCCAGGTTCACCACCCCGTCCAGCGTCTTGGAACGCATGTAGCTGCGCATGGCCAGCATCCGCTCCAGCGCGGCGGCGACCGGGGCCTCGTCCCCCGCGGTCAGCATGTTGGCCAGGTAGCGCAGCGGGATGCGCAGGCTGCGCACGTCGGGCATGTCGTCCTGCGCTGCGATCTTGCCCGCCTCGGCCGCGTTCTGGATCGGCGACAGCGGCGGGACATACCAGACCATCGGCAGGGTGCGATATTCCGGGTGCAGCGGGAAGGCGATCTTCCATTCCATCGCCATCTTCCAGATCGGCGAGCGCTGCGCGCCGCGGATCCAGTCCTCGGGCACGCCCTCGGCGCGGGCGGCGGCGATCACCTCGGGGTCGTTCGGGTCCAGGAAGACGCCCAGCTGCGCGTCGTAGAGGTCCATTTCCGATTCCGCCGCCGCGGCCTCGGCGATCCTGTCCGCGTCATAGAGCATCACCCCCAGGTAGCGGATGCGGCCGACGCAGGTTTCCGAACAGACCGTGGGCTGGCCCGATTCAAGCCGGGGATAGCACAGGATGCATTTTTCCGACTTCCCGGTGGACCAGTTGTAATAGATCTTCTTGTAGGGGCAGCCGGAAACACACATCCGCCAGCCCCGGCACTTGTCCTGGTCGATCAGCACCACCCCGTCCTCTTCGCGCTTGTAGATCGCGCCCGAGGGGCAGGAGGCGACGCAGGCCGGGTTGAGGCAATGCTCGCAAAGCCTCGGCAGATACATCATGAAGGTGTTTTCATATTCGCCGTAGATGTCCTTCTGGATGCCCTCGAAGTTGTAGTCCTTGCTGCGTTTCTCGAACTCGCCGCCCAGGATTTCCTCCCAGTTCGGGCCCCATTCGATCTTTTCCATCCGCTCGCCCGAGATCTTGGATCGCGGCCTTGCGGTCGGGAAGGCCTGCATCTCGGGCGCCGATTTCAGGTGGTCGTAGTCGAAATCGAAGGGCTCGTAGAAATCGTCGATCTCGGGCAGGTCGGGGTTGGCAAAGATATTGGCCAGGATGCGCCACTTGCCGCCCTGCTTGGGCCGCAGATGGCCCGAGCGGGTCCGCACCCAGCCGCCGTTCCAGCGCTTCTGGTTTTCCCAGTCCTTGGGATAGCCGATGCCGGGCTTGGTCTCGACGTTGTTGAACCAAGCGTATTCGACGCCTTCGCGCGAGGTCCAGACGTTCTTGCACGTCACCGAGCAGGTATGGCAGCCGATACACTTGTCCAGGTTCAGCACCATGCCGATTTGCGCACGCACTTTCATTCCGCTGCCTCCATCTTTTGGGTTGCGGGCTGGTCGAGCCAGTCGACCTTGTTCATCTTGCGGACGATGACGAATTCGTCGCGGTTGGCCCCCACGGTGCCGTAGTAGTTGAAGCCATAGGCCAGTTGCGCATAGCCGCCGATCATGTGGGTGGGCTTGGGCACGATGCGCGTCACCGAATTGTGGATGCCGCCGCGCAGGTTGGTGATCTGGCTGCCGGGCGTGTTCACGATCTTTTCCTGGGCGTGATACATGAACATGCTGCCTTCCTTCATGCGCTGGCTGACCACCGCGCGGGCGGTGATGACGCCATTGCTGTTGAAGACCTCGACCCAGTCGTTGTCGACCAGCCCGGCTTTCCTGGCGTCGATCTCGGATATCCACACCACCGGGCCGCCGCGGTTCAGCGTCAGCATCAGCAAGTTGTCGGTATAGGTCGAATGGATGCCCCATTTCTGGTGCGGGGTGATGAAGTTCAGCACCACGTGCTTTTCGCCCGCGGCCAGCGACTTCCTCGCGTCCGCGCCGACGGTCTTCAGGTCCACCGGCGGGCGCCAGGTCACGAAGCTTTCGCCAAAGGCGCGCATCCATTCGTGGTCCTGGTAAAGCTGCTGGCGGCCCGAGACGGTGCGCCACGGGATCAGCTCATGCACGTTGGTCCAGCCGGCATTATAGCAGACCTCCTCGCTTTCGATGCCGGACCAGGTGGGGGACGAGATGATCTTGCGCGGCTGGGCGGCGATGTCGCGGAAGCGGATCTTCTCGTCCTCCTTGACCTCGGCCAGATGGGCGTGGTCGCGGCCCGTGGCGCGGCCGAGCGCGGCCCATGCCTTGACCGCCACCTCGCCATTGGTCTCGGGCGCCAGCATCAGCACCACCTCGGCGGCGTCGATAGCCGTCTCGATCCGCGCCATGCCCTTGGTCGCGCCCTCTTCGGTCACGCGGCCGTTCAGCGCCTGCAGGTGATGCACCTCGTCCTTGGTGTCCCAGCTGATGCCCTTGCCGCCGTTGCCCAGCTTTTCCATCAAGGGGCCCAGCGCGGTGAAGCGCTTGTAGAGGTTCGGATAGTCGCGCTCGATCTCGATGTAGGCGGGCGCGGTCTTGCCGGGGATCAGCTCGCATTCGCCCAGCTTCCAGTCCTGCACGAAGGGCTGGGCGATCTCGCCGGCGCTGTCGTGCTGCAGGGGCAGCTGCACCACGTCGGTCTCGACTCCCAGCACCTCGGGCGCGATCTCCGAGAACTTGCGGGCGATGGACTTGAAGATCTCCCAGTCGGATTTCGACTCGTAGGCCGGGTCCACCGCCGCTTGCAGCGGGTGGATGAACGGATGCATGTCCGAGGTGTTCATGTCGTCCTTTTCATACCAGCTGGCGGTCGGCAGGACGATGTCGGCATAGACGGCGGTGGTGGACATGCGGAAGTCGATCGTCACCAGCAGGTCCAGCTTGCCCTCCGGCGCCTGCTCGTGCCAGGCGGCCTCGACCGGCTTCTGCCGGCCCTCCTGGCCCAGATCCTTGCCCTGCACGCCGTGATCGGTGCCCAAGAGGTGCTTGAGGAAATATTCATGCCCCTTGCCCGAGGAACCGAGCAGGTTCGAGCGCCAGACGAACAGGTTCCTCGGCCAGTTCTCGGGCGCGTCGGGGTCTTCGCAGGACATCTGCAGATCGCCCGACTTCAGCTCGCGCGCGACGTAATCCCTGGCGGGGATGCCTTCGGCCTTGGCGGCACGGCCGACCTCCAGCGGGTTGGTCCTCAGCTGCGGGGCCGAGGGCAGCCAGCCCATCCGCTCGGCGCGGATGTTGTAGTCGATCAGGCTGAGCCGGTTCCAGTCGCCCGCCGGCGCGGTCGGCGACAGGATCTCTTGCGCGCTGACCGTCTCGTAGCGCCATTGGTCGGTATGGGCATACCAGGCCGAGGTCGCGTTCATGTGCCGCGGCGGGCGCGCCCAGTCCAGCGCGAATGCCAGCGCCGTCCAGCCGGTTTGCGGGCGCAGCTTTTCCTGGCCGACGTAATGCGCCCAGCCGCCGCCCGACTGGCCGACGCAGCCGCACATCACCAGCATGTTGATGACGGCGCGATAGTTCATGTCCATGTGGAACCAATGGTTCATCGCCGCGCCGATGATGATCATCGACCGCCCATTGGTCTTTTCGGCATTGGCGGCGAATTCGCGCGCGACCTGGATGATCTTGTCGCGGCGCACGCCGGTGATGCGCTCGGCCCAGGCGGGGGTAAAGGGCACGTCGGCGTCATAGTCGCGCGCGACGTTCTCGCCGCCCAGGCCCCGGTCCAGGCTGTAATTGGCGCAGAACAGGTCGAAGACGGTGGCGACCAGCGCCTGCTGGCCGTCGGCCAGGGTCAGCCGCTTGACCGGCACGTTGCGGGTCAGCACCGCGCCGCGGTCGTCGACGGCGAAGCCATTGGTCGCGGCGCCGCCGAAATAGGGGAAGTCGACGCCGACCACGTCGTCGCGATCCTCGTCCAGGATCAGGCTCATCTTCAGCCGGACCTCGTCCTCGCCGGCCTTCTGCTCAAGGTTCCAGCGCCCCTGCTCGCCCCAGCGGAAGCCGACCGAGCCGTTCGGGACCACGATGCGGCCGGTCACGTCGTCGATGGCGACCGTCTTCCATTCCGGGTTGTTCGCCTGGTCCAGCGCGCCGTCGAAATCGCTGGCGCGCAGCTGGCGGCCGGGGATCAGGCGGCCGTCCCGTTCCTCCAGCCGCACCAGCATGGGCATGTCGGAATAGCGCCGGCAGTAATCCTCGAAATATTCGGCCTGCCGGTCCAGGTGGAACTCGCGCAGGATGACATGGCCGAAGGCCATGCCCAGCGCCGCGTCGGTGCCCTGCTTGGCGTTCAGCCAGATGTCGCCGAACTTCGCCGCCTCGGAATAGTCGGGGCAGATCACCGCCGACTTGGTGCCGCGATAGCGCGCCTCGGTATAGAAATGCGCGTCGGGCGTGCGGGTCTGCGGCACGTTCGAACCCCAGAGCAGCAGGTAGCCCGCGTTATACCAATCCGCCGATTCCGGCACGTCGGTCTGTTCGCCCCAGGTCTGCGGGCTGGCCGGCGGCAGGTCGCAATACCAGTCATAGAAGGACATGCAGGTGCCGCCCAAGAGCGACAGGTAGCGCGTGCCCGCCGCATAGGAGATCATCGACATGGCCGGGATCGGCGAGAAGCCGAAGACCCGGTCGGGGCCATAGGTTTTCGCCGTATAGGCATTGGCGGCGGCCACGATCTCGGTCGCCTCGTCCCAGGTCGCGCGCACGAAGCCGCCCTTGCCGCGGATGCGGGTATAGCTTTCGCGCGCCTGCGGGTCGGCCTGGATCGCGCTCCAGGCCTCGATGGGGGTCATGGTCCGGCGCTTTTCGCGCCAGAGCTTCATCAGCCGGCCGCGGATCAGCGGCGTCTTCACCCGGTTCGCAGAATAGAGATACCAGCTGTAGGAGGCGCCGCGCGCGCAGCCGCGCGGCTCGTGGTTGGGCAGGTCCGGCCTGGTGCGGGGATAGTCGGTCTGCTGCGTTTCCCAGGTGACGATGCCGGATTTGACATAGATCTTCCAGGAACAGGAGCCGGTGCAGTTCACCCCATGGGTCGAGCGCACGATCTTGTCGTGCCGCCAGCGCCCGCGATAGGTGTCCTCCCAGTCGCGGTTCTCGGTCGTGGTCTGGCCATGCCCTTCCGAAAACACGTCCTTGCGCGTGGATTTCAGGAAGTTCAGGCGGTCCAGCAGATGGCTCATGGCTGTCTCCTATGTCAGGCAGGGGTGGCGGCGCCGGCAGGGGCGCGGCCGCGTTCGATGTCGTGCAAAAGCCCGCCCGGCCGGGTGTAGAACACCCAGGTCACGGCAAGGCACAGCACGTAGAAGCCCAGGAAGGCCCAGAGCGCGCCCAACGCCGATCCGGTCAGCGCGATCGAGCTGCCGTAGGCCTTGGGGATGAAGAAGCCGCCATAGGCGCCGATCGCGCTGGTGAAGGCGATGATCGCGGCGGATTCGCGGTCGGACTGCCGGCGGCGGTCCTCGGGGGAAAGCTGCGGCTCAAGCCGGGCGACTTCCTTGCGCATGATGACGGGGATCATCTGGAAGGTCGAGGAATTGCCGACCCCGGTAAAGAAGAACAGCGCCATGAAGCCCGCGAAGAAGCCCCAGAAGGACAGCGCCTGGAGCGAGACGATCACCAGCCCCACCGACACGATCATGCCGGCAAAGACCCAGAAGGTCACGCGCCCGCCGCCGACCCGGTCGGAAAGCCAGCCCGTCCCCGCCCGGCTGAGCGCGCCGACCAGCGGCCCCAGGAAGACGAATTGCAGCGCGTTCACATCGGGGAAGGCCAGCTTGATCAGCAGCGGGAAGCCCGCCGAATAGCCGATGAAGCTGCCGAAGGTGCCGATATAGAGCAGGCACATCACCCAGTTGTGCAGCCGGGTAAAGATCACCGCCTGCTCGCGGAAGCTGGCGCGGGCATCGGTGATGTCGTTCATGCCCAGCCATGCCGCGATGGTCGAGACGATGATGAAGGGCACCCAGATGAAGCCCGCGTTCTGCATCCACAGCCGGCTGCCGTCCGAAAGCTCCTGCGCCGCACCGCCCATGGCGCCGAAGACGCCCATGGTGATGACGATGGGCACCAGGAACTGCATCAGCGACACGCCCAGGTTGCCCAGGCCCGCGTTCAGCCCCAGGGCGTTGCCCTTTTCCGATTTCGGGAAGAAGAAGCTGATATTGGCCATGGACGAGGCGAAGTTCGCGCCCCCCAGCCCGCAAAGCAGCGCCAGCGCCACGAAGATCACATAGGGCGTCGAGGGATCCTGCACCGCATAGCCGATGCCCATGGCCGGGATCAGCAGCGAGGCGGTGGACAGCGTGGTCCACAGCCGCCCGCCAAAGATCGGCACCATGAAGCTGTAGAAGATGCGCAGCGTGGCCCCCGACAGCGCCGGCAGCGCCGCCAGCCAGAACAGCTGGTCCTGCGTAAAGTCGAAGCCGATCAGCGGCAGCTTGGCCACGACCACCGACCACACCATCCAGACCGCGAAGGCCAGCGTCAGCGCCGGGATCGAGATCCACAGGTTGCGCCGGGCGATCCTGCGGCCCTGCTCGGCCCAGAAGGTCGGGTTCTCGGGGCGCCAGTCGTCCAGCACGCGCGGCATCACCGTGCGCTCGGGGTCATGCACCTCGGCCAGTTCGGGAAAGTTCGGCAGCCGGTCCAGGGCGCGGCCCTGGGCGCGGCGCTCCATGGCGCGGATCGACAGGTGCATCCAGGCCATCGAGACGACGACGATCAGCAAAAGCAGGGCAAAGCACGAGGTCCAGATCCCGGTCAGGTCCAGCGCCGCGCCGAAGACGATGGGCAGAACGAAGCCCCCCAGCCCGCCGATCATGCCGACAAGCCCGCCGACCGCGCCGACGTGGTTCGGGTAATAGACCGGGATGTGCTTGAAGATCGCGGCCTTGCCCAGGCTCATGAAGAAGCCCAGCGCAAACAGCGTCACCACGAAGGGCCAGAGCCCCATCTCGGTCGAGAACGAGATCAGCCCGTCCTTGCCGCGGATGGTATAGTCGGTCGGCGGATAGGACAGCATGAACAGGAACAGCGCGCTGAAGCCGAAGGTCCAATACATCACCGTGCGCGCGCCGAAACGGTCCGACAGGATGCCGCCATAGGCGCGGAAGATGCTGGCCGACAGGCTGAAGGCCGCCGCCGCCATGCCGGCCACCCGCAGGTCGACGCCATAGACCTGCGTCAGGTAATGCGGCAGCCACAGCGCCAGGGCGACGAAGCCGCCGAAGACGAAGAAGTAGTAAAGCGCAAACCGCCAGACCTGCAGATTCCTGAGCGGCGCGAACTGCTCGGCCAGGGTCGGCGCGGCGATGCCCTGGGCGCGGCGCGCCTCGAAATCGGGATCGTCGCGAGCGACCAGCAGGAAGACCACGCCCATCAGCGCGATGCCCACCGCCCAGATCTGCGCGACCGCCTGCCAGCCCCAGGCCACCAGGATGAAGGGCGCGATGAACTTGGTCACCGCGGCGCCGACATTGCCCATGCCGAAGATGCCAAGCGCGGTCCCCTGGCGCTGGGCCGGGAACCATTTCGAGACATAGGCGACGCCGATGATGAAGGAACCGCCCGCCATGCCCACGCCAAGCGCGGCCAGCAGGAAGGTGGCATAGCTGTCGGCCCAGGTCAGCGCCCAGGTGGCAAGGCCGGTGAACAGCATCTGCAACGAGAACACCAGGCGCCCGCCATAGCGTTCGGTCCAGACGCCCAGGATCAGCCGGATCAGCGACCCGGTCAGGATGGGCGTGGCGATCAGCACCCCATATTCGAACTCGGTCAGGCCGAGTTCCTGCTTGATGGTGATGCCGATGATGGAAAAGATCGTCCAGACGGCGAAGCACAGCGTGAAGGCGGTGGTGCTGAGCCACAGCGCCTTTTGCTGCTGCATCGGGGAATAGGAACTTGGGTCCGGCATGGCGGATGCTCCGATTGGGACGTTCGCGCGCTGTTTGTGGCGCTCACCCAACACGGACCCCGGCGGCAATGTTTGATCTGGATCAACCTGTCCCAGCCGCACCCCGAAAACCGACCGGATTTCGATTCTGCGCCGTCAGGATTGGAGGATACTCAATCCGGCACCCATCATTCTCCCTGTCATTTCATGACAAATATGCCATCATTGATTGACAAATATCAAGATTTTTGCTATGTCATATGCGATTCCAGACCCATCCGACAGGACAGCTTTATGCGCGAAGAGGACCGCAACGACATCCGCAACCTGCCGCTGTTTCGCAACATGACCAGCCCGTGTTTCGACGCGCTGATCCATGCGGCCTACGACCAGGTGTTCCCCGCCCAGCTGGAGCTGATCCGGCAGGGCGAGGTGGCGAATTTCCTGCATGTCGTGCTGGAGGGCGCGGTCGAGCTTTACGCCAACTGGCAGGACCGCGACACCACCATGGCCGTGGTCCAGCCGGTCGCCACCTTCATCCTGGCCGCCTGCATGCGCGACGCGCCCTATCTGATGTCGGCGCGCACCCTGCAACGCTCGCGCATCGTGCTGATCCCGGCGGTGGACGTGCGCGCGGCCTTTTCGCGCGACCACGGCTTTGCCCTGGCCACGGTGCAGGAACTGTCCGAGGGCTATCGCAACCTGGTGCGCCATGCCAAGAACCTCAAGCTGCGCAATGCCCGCGAAAGGCTGGGCGCCTATCTGTGGCAGCGGTCGCAGGACGCGGGCGGCGTGGCGGGCTTCGTGCTGCCGCAGGAAAAGCGGCTGCTGGCCTCTTACCTGGGCATGACGCCGGAAAGCCTGTCGCGCGCCTTCAAGGCGCTGCGCGACCATGGCGTGCATATCGACGGCATGCGCGTCACCATTACCGACCCGGCCGCGCTGAAGGCGCTGGTCCAGCCCAACACCCTGCTGGACACGGCGCTGAACATTCCCTGACGGCGAGGATCCGAGCGCAAGCGGCGGCCTCCGACCGCGCCCGGATATGCCGGCGGATGGGTTCCGCCGATCCCGACCGAAAGGCAGCGGGTGCTGGCGCGCGACACGGCGGGCCGGCCCAGCGTGCCAGCCCGCCGGCGCGATCCATGATGCGGGTTTCGGCCCGAGCGCGCCCTGCCCGCCCGCAAGGGCGCGGCGCAGGCTGGGGCGGGACCGGGAAGGTCAGGCCAGCAGCCGCAGCCGCGGCAGCGAGGCCGCGGCCGCCGCCCAGGCAAGGGCCGCGCAAAGCGTGATCGCCGGCACCATGGTCGCCGCGGTATTGTCCAGGAACGGCCCGGTCACGGCGATCATCAGCCCGCCCGTCAGCATCTGCAGCGTGCCGCCCAGCGACGAGGCGAGCCCGGCGATGTCGGGATGCGGGTCCAGCGACATGACCATGGCCGTCGGCATGACCAGCCCCAGGCAGGCATTGGCCACAAACAGCCCGGCGATGACCACCGCCAGCGCGTCGAACCCCGCCAGCACCACCAGGGACAGCGCCAGCGACAGCCCGGCAAAGCCGGTGATGGCCAGCGAGATCACCCGCTCCATCCCGAAGCGCTCGGCCAGCCGGCCGGCGAATTGCGAGGCGGTGAAGAAGCCCACCGCATTCACCGCGAAGGCCAGCGAGAACCCGGTCGGGCTGAGCCCGTATTGCCGGGTATAGACGAAGCTCGCCGAGGCCAGGAACACGAAGAAGCTGGCCATGCCGAAGCCGCCGATCATGGTCAGCCCCAGAAAGCGGCGGTCGGACAGCAGCCGCCGCGCCCCGGCCGTCATGGCCGCCAGCCGCACCGGCCGGCGCCGCTCGGCCGGCAGGGTCTCGGGCAGCACGAACAGGATCAGCCCCAGGCTCAGCAAGGCGGCCGCGGCCAGCACGGCGAAGATCTCGCGCCAGCCGCCCCAGGCCATCACCGCCGATCCGGTCAGCGGCGCCAACATGGGCGAGACCGAGATCACGATCATGATCGCCGCCATCATCCTGGCCGCCGCGGGGCCGGTCGCCATGTCGCGGATCACCGCGCGCGGCACCGCCATCAGCGTGGCCGCGCCCAGCCCCTGCAAGGCGCGGGCGGCGATCAGCCAGCCGATGGTCGGCGCCAGGCTGGCCGCGACGGTGGCGACCAGAAAGATCGCCACGCCGATCACCAGCGGCTTCTTGCGCCCGACCGCATCGGCCATGGGCCCATAGATCATCTGCGCAAAGCCGAAGACGATGAAATACGAGGTCAGGGTCAGCGCCGCCCCGGCCTCGGTGGTGCCAAGGTCGCTGGCCACCTGCGGCAGGGCGGGCAGATACATGTCGATCGCAAAGGGACCGACGGCGGAAAGCAGGCCAAGAAGCAGGGCCATGCGGAACAGGGGATCACGCATCGGAAAACCTGTAGCTGTTCGGATATGGGAAATGCGGGCGCAGAATCGCGCCAAGGGTCGTTCGCCGCCGCCGGCCCTGACTGCCATACCGCAGCAGCGGGTGCAACCCCCACGGGCCGGGCGGGCAGGGTTGATAAATGTTCACCGCGCCCGGAATCCGGCTTCCAAAAATCCGCGGCCCCCGGCAGGATGAGAAACGATTTCCCTGGATTCTGGACGCGGAGCGACGCGGATGAGGATCTATCACCTGATTTTCATGGCGCAGATCGCCGGCCTGGCCGGGCTGCTCGGTGCCGCCATTCTGTACTGGTAGACGGTTCCCCGACAGCACGTCTTGACAGGTGCGCCTGACATGCAACATTGGCGCCATGAACAAGGTGGCTGATTGGTTGTCCCATAAGAGCCCGGTCAGTCGGAAAAACGCCGCCGAGACGGTGTTCGAGGATCTGCGAGGCGCGATACTGGCCGGCCGCTTGCCGGTCGGCATCCGGCTGCCCTCCGAGGCCAAGCTGGCCGAGCATTACGGCGTCAGCCGCCCGATCATCCGCGAGGCCATGCGCTCGCTGCAGACGCTGGGCCTGACCCGCAGCCGCAGCGGCAGCGGCAGCTTCGTCATCTCGGACCGGCAGGCGCCGGAGCTTGCCTATGGCAATTATTCGGCGCGCGAGCTGATCGAGGCCCGCCCCTTCATCGAGATCCCCGCCGCCGGCTGGGCCGCCCTGCGCCGCAGCGACGAGGACATGGCCCGGCTCTTGCAGCTTTGCGACAGCATGGAACGACAGGAGGACGCGCTGAAATGGGTGCGGCTGGATTCCGATTTCCACTGCCTGATCGCCGAGGCCGCCCGCAACCGGCTGTTCGCCCGCATCGTCACCGATTCCCGCGACGCACTGATGCGGCAGTCCGAACTGGTGAACCTGATGGCGGATCGGCGCATCACCTCGAACCTGGAACACCGCCGCATCGCCGAGGCGATCGCCGCGGGATCCGAGACCGAGGCGCGCACCGCCATGCGCGACCATCTCGACGAGGTCGAACAGGCGATGACCTGGATCATCAGCCAGCGCCCGGCCAATTCCTGATCTTGCGGTGGCAGGCCCGCTGCGGCAATGATCCGCCCGCTTTCGCCCCCGGCTGCGCAAGATTACGCAGGGTGCGGCGGACCGGCCGGGCTTGACCCCGGCGGCGGCTGTGTTTATCGCAAGCTGTCAGACAGATCGCGGCAGGCCGGGGTCGCCCAAGCCGGCCGCAGCTCTGCAAGGGAGGGATTGCGCAACCATGCAGTTCGTGTCGTGACCGGGACCGGACGGATTCCGCTGCTGGCGGTGCTTGCCACCGGCGGCACCATCGCCAGCAGCCGGGACACGAACGGCGCCGCCAGCCCCAGCCTGGGGGCGGCGGATCTTTTGGCGATGCTGCCGCCGATGGGGGTCGACCTGCGCCCGCAAGAGGTGCTGGCCAAGGATTCCGCCAGCCTGACGCTGGCCGACATGCAGCGCATCAGCGACGCGGTGGCGGCCCAGCTGGCCGATCCCGGCATCGCCGGCGTCATCGCCCTGCACGGCACCGACGCGATGGAGGAAACCGCGCTTCTGGTGCAATTGCAGCATGCGCCGCGCAAGCCGGTGGTGTTCACGGGGGCGCAATTCGCCTCGGACCACCCGCGTTCGGACGGGGCGCGCAACCTGGCCGATGCCGTCCGCGCGGCCCTGCAGCCGCCCGGCCAGGGGGGCGTGGTCCTGGCCTTCGGCGGCCGGCTGCTGCCGGTCTGGGGGCTTTACAAATTCGCCTCGGACGCGCCGGACGCCTTTCGCCGCGTGGCCGAGGAAGGCCCCAGCGTCACCCGGCCCCTGCCCGCCCCGGTCGACGGCCTGCGCGTCGACATCGTCGCCACCCATCCCGGCAGCGACGGGCTGCATCTCGAGGCCAGCCTGGCCGCCGGGGCGCGGGGCATCGTGATCTCGGCGCTGGGATCGGGCAATGCCACGCCCGAACTGGTCGCCGCCATTGCGCGGGCACGAGCGCAGGGCGTGGTGGTGGTGGTCTCCAGCCGGGTGCCCGAGGGGCTGCTGTCGCCGATCTATGGCGGCGGCGGCGGCGGCCATGACATGCGTCGTGCGGGCGCCATCCATGCCCGGCTGCTGCGCCCCGGCCAGGCGCGCATCCTGCTGGCGGCGATGCTGGCCAATGGCTGCCCCGAGGCCGAGATCGCCCGCGCCTTCGAAACCGCACCGGAAGCCGCAACGACCTGAGCCCGGCCGCACAGCTCGTGGCTGACGCCACGCCGCTGATCTTGGCGGATGGAGGCCTCTGCCCGCGCGCCAACGAATCGCGCCGCGGCGGGCCTTTCCCGCGCAGCCGATGCAGGGGAGCCGTGCTGGTTGGTCCAAGCCCGCAGGAACATCCCAAGCGGCCGATGTTCCGGTGGTGGTTCGGGGAAATGGCGCACCCGACAGGATTCGAACCTGTGACCTTCGCCTTCGGAGGGCGACACTCTATCCAGCTGAGCTACGGGTGCCTCAGGCCGGTCCATAGCCGATCGGACCGGCCCCCGCAATGGCAAATCGCCGGTCAGGGCTTCAGGCGCCGGGGTTCCTCGGCGGCCAGATAGGCTTCCTGCTCGGGCGTCAGGTCGACGGTCTCGAACCCGGTCAGCATCGGCTTCACATGCTCGCGAAAGCCGTGGCCGACGGTCAGCAGATAGACATGCGCCACCACGAAGCTGCCGATCGCAAAGGCGGTCAGGATGTGGATGTTGGCCACCGCCCAGATCGCCCAGCCCGACGGGTCGAGAGCGTCCCACAAGCCATAGCCCAGATAGGCGATGCCGCTGAGAAACACCGCCGGGAACAGCAGCACCTTCAACGCCAGATAGGCCAGCGCCTGCAAGGGGTTGTGCCGGCGCCGCAGCACCTTGCGATAGGGGTGCTCCTCGCCGCGGAACACCCCCCAGGCATAGAAGCGCGCGACCTGCCACAGCCCCGCCCGGCGCGGCGCGAACTGCCGCCACGTCCCGGTCGTCAGCAGCCAGAAGGCGGTGAAGGCCCAGAGCAGCATCAGCGCCACCGCGACGACGGAATGGATCGTCACCGCCAGGCCGAAGGTCAGAACCCCGTGCAGCCCCATGATCCGCAGCCCGGTGAACAGCAGGACCAGGATCGAGGCCGCCTGGCTCCAGTGCCACAGCCGGTTGAAGCGGGTATAGACCAGAACCTTGCGCTCAGCCATGATGCGCCCCCTTTCCCTTCCTGCCAAGCAGGCGCAGAAGCCCGTGCCCGGCCACGCCCGCGACCGCCATCGCCAGCAGGGCCAGCCCGATGATCCCGCCCGGCGGCAGGCCGGTGCCGGGAATATAGACGCCGGTGATTCCGGCCATGCGCCCTTCCGGCCGGTGGCAGGCACCGCATTTCAGCGCATCCTCGGCCGGCGCGACCATATGGGTGATCGGCCAATACATCTGCGTGTCGACGAAATCGAACTTCCCGGAATAATCCGTGCCCATGTAATGCGCCGCCGCCTGCAGCGCCTTGGACCAGTCGAAATTCGTCCAGAAGGCGGTGTCGGTCTGCGGGCCATAGACCTGGCTGTGCAGAAGCACGTTGCGCTCGGTGTCGAAGGCCTGGCGGCCGACCATCTGCTTGAAGGGCCAGATCCGCGCATCCGGGTCGGCGGCCGAACCCTCGAGCCGGTTGATCTCCACCGGCAGCGACGGATCGAAGACCGTCTCGGCGGTGGTGTATTCGACCGTGCCGTTGAACCAGCCATAGAAGGGCACCACGTTCTCGGCCCATTCGAAATTGCCCTTGGTGGACAGGTAGGTGTGCAGGTGCTGGCCGTCGGACTGGGTGAACTCCTCCTCGGCGAAGGGCTTGCCGTCCTTGAGCTTGCCGGCGGTCGACCAGTCCCACAGCGTCTTGGTCGCGACGCCGCCGCGGGCAAAGGACGGAATGTGGCAGGTCTGGCAGGCGACGCGGTCGGTATGGTCGTTCAGCTTCATCCCCGTCGGCGTCGCGGCATGGGGCCGGTTGCCGTGGCAGCTTTCGCAGGTCGCGGCATCGCGCGGCTGGCCCAGCAGATGCGCGTCGACGATGTCCTTGGCCTCGACGGCATAGCGCGAGCCGGCGACGCGGTGATCCTCGGTGACATGGCAGGTCTGGCAGGTGAAATTGCCGCCCTCGGGCGACATATGCACATCGGTCGCCAGGTCCGGCCGGATCAGCGCCGAGGACAGGTCGCCATGCTTCACGTTGTCGCCGCCGCCGCCGTAGAAATGGCAGTTTCCGCAATTGTCGCGTCCGGGCGCGCCCACCGATTGCGCCGCCCGCGCCAGATCGACCGGCTTGGCATCGGCGCCGGTGATGGTCTTGGCCCCGGCGGGCACCGGCTCGAGCGGCGGGTGGCCCGCCATGTTGTCGAGCTTGGTATATTGGCCGGAACGGTCATGGCAGGCCAGGCAATCCACCCGCGCCGGGTCCGAGGGGGGCGGCTGGCGCACGTCGGTCCAGCCATAGCCGGCGTGGCAGGATGTGCAGCGCGCCTCGTTCGAGCCGACATTGCCGCAAAACGAATTGATGACGCTGGATTTTCCCAGCTTCTGCCCGGTTTCGGCATGGGTGTAGTCCCATGTCCAGTGCAGCGTGTGCATGACCTGGTCGCCGGCCTCGGTATGGCAGGACAGGCAGGCCTGGGTGACTTCCGGCCCCGATGAGAAAGGCCCCTTCAGCGCCGGAAATTTCGAATGGTCGGCGGTGCTGCCGCTGCCCGGAACGGCAGGCGCCTCCTGCGCTTGCGCCGGCGCGGCCATCGCGGCCGCGACCCAAAAGGCCCATGCGAGCAAACGCATGGCCCGGTTTGTCGGTGGCATTTGCCCTCTTCCTCCCAAGGATCGGCCGGTTCGCTACGGCCGAAGAGAGCGCGCTTCCTGAATGCAGTCTAGCAATGCCGGCACAACGCCGCCAGAATCGGGCGCCGCCGCAAATTGACGCATGCCTACGAAGGAACGAATATTACGCCGGAGGGGTCAGGCGAACAGTTCCCGGCAGAAGGACAGCCCGTCCACCAGCGCATCGACCTCGGCACGGGTGTTATACATGGCGAAGCTGGCGCGCGCGGTGGCGCTGAGGCCGAAGAAGTCCAGCAGGGGCATGGCACAATGCGTTCCCGCCCGCACCGCGATGCCGCGCTTGTCGAGGATGGTCGAGATGTCATGGGCATGCGCGCCCTGCATCGTCATCGAGAAGATCGCGCCCTTCTCTGCCGCGTCGCCCTGCACCGACAGCCAGTTCAGACTGCGCAGCCGCTCGCGGGCATAGTCGCGCAGGTCGCGCTCATGCGCGGCGATGTTCTCCATGCCAAGCGCCATCAGGTATTCCAGCGCCGCACCCAGGCCAATCTGGTTGGCGATGCCGGGGGTGCCCGCCTCGAAGCGCAGCGGCGGGTCGGCGTAATCCACGCCGTCGCGGGTGACGGTGCGGATCATGTCACCGCCGCCCATGAAGGGGCGCATCTCGGCCTGGCGCTCGGCCCGGATCCAGATCGCGCCAGAGCCCGAGGGGCCATAGAGCTTGTGCCCGGTGATGCAGTAGAAATCGACGCCCAGCGTGGACAGGTCCACCGGCATATGCACGGCGGCCTGCGACCCGTCGGCCAGCACCGGCACGTCGGTCGCCCGCGCGATGGCGCCGACATCGACCACGGTGCCGGTCACGTTCGACATATGGGTGACGGCGATCAGCCGGGTGCGCGGTCCCACCGCCGCCAGCACCTTTTCGGGCGGCAGCGAGCCGTCGGGCTCGGGCTCGACCCATTTCAGCGCCACGCCCTGGCGTTCGCGCAGGAAGTGCCAGGGCACGATATTGGCGTGATGCTCCAGCACCGACAGCACGATCTCGTCGCCCGGCCCCAGCCGCGGCGCGGCCCAGCCATAGGAGACCAGGTTGATCCCCTCGGTCGCGCCCGAGGTGAAGATCACCTCGTCCTCGCGCGGGGCGTTCAGGAAGCGGGCGATGATGGCGCGCACCCGCTCGTAATTCTCGGTCGCGAGGTTGGACAGGAAATGCAAGCCGCGATGGACATTGGCATATTCCGCCTCATAGGCGCGGGTGATGGCGTCGATCACCACGCGCGGCTTTTGCGCCGAGGCGCCATTGTCCAGGTAGACCAGCGGCCGGCCGTTCACCTGCCGCGACAGGATCGGGAAATCGGCACGGATCTTTTCGACGTCGAAGCTCATGGTGTCACCTCGGGGACGATGCCGAATGCCGCCGCGATCAGCGACAGCACGAAGCCAAGCAGGAAAATGCTGCCGATCAGGCCCACGACCACCTTGCCGGTGCTGGTGAACCCGTGCAGCGCCTTGGTCATGGTCACGGCAAGATAGAGGAAAAGGCCAAAGGCCAGCATGGACAGCAGCGTGGCGGTGGCCGGGAACAGCGCCATCATCACCACCTGCACCGCCTGCAGCCCGACCAGCATCAGCTCGACCCAGCCGACGATCAGCAGCGCATCGGCGAACGTGCCATGCCCGCCGAACAGCCGGCCGATCTGGGCCACGAACAGCGCCGACAGCGCCATGGCGCCCAGCTGGATGCCGGCCAGCGTCATCGGTTCGGACAGCATGCGCGAGACGGGGTTGTCCACCTCGATCGGGAACAGCAGCAGCGACAGCGCGGCCAGCAGCGTGGACAGCGTCACCGCCAGCAGCAGCACCATCCAGCGCGTCGCCATCGGCAGGTCCAGCCCGCGCAGCACCGCGACCGCCGCATCCGGGTCGCGCAGGGTCAGGACCATCAGATCGCCAAGATCGCCCAGTTTCATCCGTTCCCCGCCAATGCGCGCAATCCCGCGCCCCATATCACGAGAAAGCCGAGCCCCGCCACCGCCCGCGTCACGCCAAGCGCCGCACCGGGGCCGACCAGCCCGGCGGTCAGCCCCGCCAGCAGCATCGCCGGCGCCACCGCCAGCAAGGCCCAGAACAGCGCCAGCCGCGAATCCTGCGGCGCGACCGGCCAGGGCGTCAGCCGCGACAGCGCCGAAACCAGCGCCGCCAGCCCATAGGCCAGCAGCGGCATCATGAACATCACCGCCAGCAGCGCCCCGCCCATGCGCGCGCCCAGCGGCACCTCGGGCATGAGCTGCGCATCCCGCACATGGCCCGGCGCCTGCGCGATCAGAAAGATCAGCATCGCCGCCATCAGCACGACGATCAGCGCCCGGTCGGGCATGCCGCGCAGGGACCTAACTACCCTGCCCGGCGCCCACCAGCTTTCCAGGATGCGCGGGACGATGCCGGCCCGGCTCATGCCTTGCCCGGACTGGCCTTGCCCGGATTGCCCGCGCGCGCCGTCAGCCAGTCTTCCAGCCGGCCCAGGATGTCGTCGCGCAGCCGCTGGTCCTCGATCTCGTCCAGCGCATCGGCCAGGAAGGACAGCACCAGCAGCACGATGGCGCGCTCCTTGGGCACCCCGCGCGAGCGCAGGTAGAACAGCGCCGTCTCGTCCAGCGCGCCGGTGGTCGAGCCATGCGAGCATTTCACGTCGTCGGCATAGATCTCGAGTTCCGGCTTGGCGAGGAACTGGCTGCCCTCGTCCAGCAAAAGCCCCTGGCTGATCTGGTAGCCGTCGGTCTTTTGCGCGCCGGGCTTGACCAGGATCTTGCCCTGGAAGATGCCCTCGGCCCCGTTCTTCAGCACCTTCTTGAACACCTGGCGGCTTTCGCAGCGCTCGGCGGCATGGGTGACGAAGACGGTGTCGTCATGGTGGAAGCGGCCGATGTCGCCGTCGCCCAGCACCGCGGCGGCGATATGGGCCACGGCATCGTCGCCGGCGATGTCGATCACCGCCTCGTTGCGCATCATCGAGCCGTTGACCGAAAGCGTGAAGGACTTGAACAGCGCCTCGGCAGCGACGCGGGCAAAGATATGGCCCAGCCCCAGCTTGGGATCGTTGGCGCGCTTGGCGCTGATGTGATGGAAGCGGGCGCCCCGGCCCAGGTCGGCCTCGATCACCACGTTCGAGCGCGCGCCGATCGAGCCGGTTTCCAGCAGCGTCAGCTCGGCCCCCTCCTCCAGCTGGACGAGGTGGTGCAGATGCACGTCGGCATCCGCCGCCGAGCGGCGATAGGTGATATGCACCGGACGCTCGACCTTGCCGGTGACGCGGATCAGCACGCCCTCGGCGGCGACCAGCGTGTTCAGCGCGGCGAAGGGCCGCTTGACCGGCACCTGGCCCGCGGCTTCCAGCCGGCCGTAAAGCCCGGTCGCCCAGTGATCCGCCCCGGCATCGGCGGCGGCCAGGCTTTCGACCTGCACCCCCTCGGCCGCAAGCGCATCCGAGGCCTCGGCGTCGAAGCGCCCGTCCACGAAGACCAGGTTCAGCCGGTCGATGCCGGTGAACAGGGTGGTTTCATCCGCCGCCAGCTCGACCGGCTGCGGCCGGGCCGCGTTGAAGGGCGCGGGATCGGTATAGCGCCAGTATTCGTCGCGCGCGCCGGGCAGGCCCATGGCCTCCAGCCGCTGCGCCGCATCCTCGCGCGCGGCGCGGGTAAAGCCGCCGCGCGGCAGGTCCAGCGCGTCCAGGCGCGCCGCAAGCGCGGCATCGCCGGGACGGGCCTTGCCCTCGACCGTGGGCACCTGCGCGGCAAGAACAGCCGTGTCCGCCATCATCCGACCTCCGCCAGCAGATCGCCGTAGCCGTTCTGCTCGACCTCCAGCGCCAGTTCGGGGCCGCCGGTGCGCACGATGCGGCCGTCGGCCATGATATGCACCACGTCGGGCCGGATATGGTCCAGAAGCCGCTGGTAATGGGTGATGACCAGGAAGCTGCGGTCGGGCGAGCGCAGGGCGTTCACGCCCTCGGCCACCAGCCGCATCGCGTCCACGTCAAGGCCGGAATCGGTCTCGTCCAGGATGCACATGCGCGGCTCGAGCATGGCCATCTGCAGGATCTCGTTGCGCTTCTTCTCGCCGCCCGAGAAGCCGACGTTGACCGCGCGCTTCAGCATCTCGCTGTCGATCTTCAGCGTCGCCGCCTTCTGGCGGATCAGCTTGAGGAAATCGGCCGAGGACAGTTCTTCCTCGCCGCGCGCCTTGCGCTGCGCGTTCACCGCGGTGCGCAGGAAGGTCATGTTGCCCACGCCGGGGATCTCGACCGGGTATTGGAAGGCCAGGAACAGGCCGGCGGCGGCGCGTTCCTCGGGCTCCATCTCCAGCAGGCTCTCGCCGTCCAGCGTGGCCTCGCCGCCGGTGACTTCATAGCCGTCGCGACCCGACAGCACATAGGACAGCGTGGACTTGCCCGAGCCGTTCGGCCCCATGATGGCATGGACCTCGCCAGCCGGGACGGTCAGATCGACGCCCTTGAGGATCTGCTTGTCCTCATCCTCAAGCTTGACGTGCAGGTTCTTGATTTCCAGCATGGTTCGTTCCTATTCGACGCTTACGGCGGTGCCCGAGGCGGACACCATCAGCATGTTGTTGATGACTTCATAGTCCAGGTCGACGCCGACCACGGCATTGCCGCCCAGGGCGGCCGCGCGGTCCTGCATCTCGGACAGGGCGGTTTCGCGGGCCGAGGCCAGCGCGGATTCATAGGCGCCCGAACGGCCGCCCACGATGTCGCGAATCCCGGCGAAGATGTCGCGAAAGATATTGGCGCCGATGATGGTCTCGCCGGTCACCACGCCGTGATAGGCGCTGATGCGGCGGCCCTCGATGCCGGGGGTGGTGGTGACGATCATCCGACCGACCCCTCCAGGCTGATGGCGACCAGCGATTGCGCCTCCATGGCGAATTCCATCGGCAGGGCCTGCAAGACCTCGCGGCAGAAGCCGTTCACCACCAGGGCGACCGCCTCTTCCTCGTCCATGCCGCGCGAGCGGCAATAGAACAGCTGGTCGTCGTCCACCTTGCTGGTGGTCGCCTCATGCTCCACGCGGCTCGAGGTGTTCTTGACCTCGATATAGGGCACGGTATGGGCGCCGCATTTGTCGCCGATCAGCAGACTGTCGCATTGCGTGTAGTTGCGGCTGTTCTTGGCGCGCGGGTGCATGGTCACGAGGCCGCGATAGGTATTCTGCGCCTGTCCGGCAGAAATCCCTTTGGAAACAATGCGCGAGCGGGTGTTCTTGCCAAGATGGATCATCTTGGTGCCGGTATCGGCCTGCTGGTGGTTGTTGGCAATGGCGATCGAATAGAACTCGCCCTGCGACTCGTCGCCGCGCAGGATGCAGGAGGGGTATTTCCAGGTGATCGCGCTGCCGGTCTCGACCTGGGTCCACATCACCTTGGCCCGCGCCTCGCGGCAATCGGCGCGCTTGGTGACGAAGTTGTAGATGCCGCCCTTGCCTTCCTCGTCGCCGGGGAACCAGTTCTGCACGGTCGAATACTTGACCTCGGCATCCTCCAGCACGACGATCTCGACCACCGCGGCGTGCAGCTGGGCCACGTCGCGCTTGGGCGCGGTGCAGCCTTCGAGGTAGCTGACGTAAGAGCCCTTGTCGGCGATGATCAGCGTGCGCTCGAACTGGCCGGTATTCTCGGCATTGATGCGGAAATAGGTGGACAGTTCCATCGGGCAGCGCACCCCCGGCGGCACATAGACGAAGCTGCCGTCCGAGAAGACCGCCGAGTTCAGCGTGGCGAAGAAATTGTCCGACTGCGGCACGACCGAGCCCAGGTATTTCCGCACCAGCTCGGGATGCTCGCGGATCGCCTCGCTGATCGAGCAGAAGATGACGCCGGCCTTGGCCAGCTCGTCCTTGAAGGTGGTGCCGACGCTGACGCTGTCGAAGACCGCATCGACCGCGACCTTGCGCCCTTCGGCGGGCGCGCCCTCGGCACCCTCGATCCCGGCCAGGATCATCTGCTCCTTCAGCGGGATGCCCAGCTTTTCATAGGTGGCCAGCAGCTTGGGATCGACCTCGTCCAGCGACTTGGGCTTTTCGGCCATGCTTTTCGGGCGGGCGTAGTAATACTGGTCCTGATAGTCGATCTCGGGATAGTTGAGCATCGCCCATTTCGGCTCGGTCATGGTCTGCCAGCGGCGGAAGGCCTGCAGTCGCCACTCGGTCATCCATTCCGGTTCCTCGTTCTTCTTCGAGATCAGCCGGACGATATCCTCGTTGATGCCCTTGGGGGCATATTCCATCTCGATCTCGGTATCCCAGCCGTATTTATACGACCCCATGTTCTGGACGGTCTCGACGGTCTCGCGGTCTACGCCCTCGCGGATTTCGATTGCCTCGCCGATCTCTACAGTCATCTCAAACCCTTCCCGCGGTCGCCCGCCAATCATTCCTTTGCCGCCAGCGGCCATGCGCCGCAAGCCAGGCATCCGCAAAACGCATCACGTCCCGAGGCTCCGTCGCCGGGCCGATCGAGACGCGGATCGCATCGCCCGCCCATTCCGCCGCGATGCCCATGGCCGTCAGAACCGAACTTGGCCGGACCTTGCCCGATGAACAGGCCGAGCCTGCCGAGACGGCAAATCCGGCCAGGTCCATCTGCATCACCTGCGTCTCTCCGCGCCATCCCGGCGTCAGGATCGACAATGTATTGGGCAGGCGGCGGGCCTCGCGCCCCGGAAATGTAACCATTTCCGCCCCGGATTCCAGTGTGGCCATCAGGGAATCGCGCAGTTGCGACACTTTTTCCCCGATTCCTTGATCCAGATCATTCTGCGCCGCTTTTGCGGCCGCTGCAAAGCCCATGATGCCGATCAGATTCTCGGTCCCGGCGCGGCGGCCCTGTTCCTGGCCGCCGCCCTTGATGCGCGCCTCGACCTCTGTGCCGCGGCGGACCACCAGCGCGCCGATGCCGCGCGGCCCGCCCAGCTTGTGGGCGCTGACGATGCCGGCCTCGATCCCCAGCCAGTTGAAGGCAAGGGGGATCTTGCCGAAGGCCTGCGTCAGGTCGCTGACCGCCAGGCCCTGCGGCAGATCCTGGATCACCCCGGTTTCGGAATTGGCCAGTTGCAGTGCGGTGCGGGCGGGATCGGCGACGGCGACCAGCCCCGCGCGGTCCGCGGGCAGCGATGCCTCGCACCAGGCCAGGACCGCCGGATGCTCGACCGCCGAGCAGACAAGGCCCCGGCCCTCCAGCGCCAGCGCCGCCGCCTCGGTCGCGCCCGAGGTGAAGATCACGTCCGCCCCCTCGGCGCCAAGCGCCACGGCGACGTCCTCGCGCGCGCGCTCCAGCGCGGATTTCGCCGCCCGCCCCTCGGCATGGACCGAGGAAGGGTTGCCGACGATTTCCATCGCCGCCAGCATCGCCTCGCGCGCCTCGGGGCGCAGCGGCGCGGTGGCGTTCCAGTCCAGGTAGACCCGGCCGCTGCTCATCCGTGGTCCTCCGGCAGGCCCTGGCCGGCGGGGCTCAGCGCCTCGGCGATGCGGCCGGCCAGGCGGCGCGCCACCTCGTCCTTGGTCAGGCGCGGCCAGCTTTCCGCCCCTTCCTCCGAAATCAGCGTGACCGCATTCTCGGTCCCGCCCATGATCCCGGTCTCGGGGTTCACGTCATTGGCGACGATCCAGTCGCAGCCCTTGCGCTTGCGCTTGCGGGTGGCATTGTCCAGCACGTCGTCGGTCTCGGCGGCAAAGCCCACCACCAGCGCCGGCCGGTCGCGGTCGAGCCGGCTGATCCAGGCCAGGATGTCGGGGTTCTCGGCGAATTTCAGTTCGGGCAGCTTGCCCGAGCCGTCCTTCTTGATCTTGCCCGGACGGGCATTGGCGACATGCCAGTCGGCAACCGCCGCCGCCATGACCGCGGCATCGGCAGGCAAGGCCGCCTCGACCGCCTCGCGCATCTCGCGCGCGGTCTGGACGGCGATCACCTCGACGCCCTGGGGCGGCGGCACCTCGGCCGGGCCGGTAACGAAGCTGACCCGCGCGCCCAGGTCGCGCAGCGCCGCGGCGATGGCCGCGCCCTGCGCCCCGCTGGAGCGGTTGGCGATATAGCGCACCGGGTCGATGGGCTCATGCGTGGGCCCCGAGGTCACGATCACATGCCGCCCCGCCAGCACGCGGGCGGGCAGCGAGACCACCGCCTCGGGCGGCAGGCGCAGTGGCCGGTCGCGCCCCAGCGCCGCGCGGATCGCCGCCAGGATCGTCTGCGGCTCGGCCATGCGGCCGGGGCCGTATTCGCCGCAGGCCATGTCGCCCTCGTCGGGGCCGACGAAGCGGATGCCGTCGTTCTCCAGCGTCTCCAGGTTACGTTGCGTCGCCGGATGCTGCCACATGCGCACGTTCATCGCCGGAGCCGCCAGCACCGGCTTGTCGGTCGCCAGCAGCAGGGTCGAGGCCAGGTCGTCCGCCATCCCCGCCGCCATCCGCGCCAGCAGATTCGCCGTGGCCGGGGCGACCACCACCAGGTCGGCGGCGCGCGACAGCTGGATATGGCCCATCTCCGATTCGCGCGTCAGGTCGAACAGTTCGGTATGGCAGGGCGCCTCGGCCAGGGCCGAGAGGGTCAGGGGCGTCACGAACTCGGCCCCCGCCTGGGTCAGCACCGGCACGACCGAGCCGCCCTCGCGCCGGATCATGCGGACCAACTCGGGTATCTTGAATGCGGCGATGCCCCCGCCGACGATCAGCAATATGCGGCTGCCTTGCATGGTCGTTTCCCTGTGCCCCGTATGTGCCCCGTGTCATCCGCCCTGCACATAGGCGCAAGCGCGGCCCGGAACAAGCAAGCCGAACCCGTTAACCATTCTTTAAACCCTGCGGGTTAAGCCTGCCCCGGTGCAGGGGAGAAGTGCCGATGGCGGCGATTGCCTATACCGTGGCCTTCGACGGGGTCGAGGCGCGGCTGGTCGAGGTGCAATGCTCGGTCTCGCCGGGCCTGCCGGGATTCGGCATCGTCGGCCTGCCCGACAAATCCGTCAGCGAGGCGCGGGAACGGGTGAAGGCCGCCTTCGGGGCGCTGTCCATCGCCATGCCCTCGCGCCGGGTGACGGTGAACCTGTCGCCCGCCGACCTGCCCAAGGAGGGCTCGCATTTCGACCTGCCCATCGCGCTTGCGGTGCTGGCCGCGCTGGAGATCGTCCCGGCCGAGGCGCTGGAGCGGGTGGTGGCGCTGGGGGAGCTGGCGCTGGACGGGCGGCTGTCGCCGGTCGCGGGCGCCCTGCCCGCCGCCGTGGCCGCGGCCGAGGACGGCCGCGCGCTGCTGGTGCCGCGCGCCTGCGGGGCCGAGGCGGCCTGGGTCGGCACCGTGCCGGTCCTGGCGCCGCAGAGCCTGCGCGAGGTGGTCGATCACCTGACCGACCGCGCGCCCCTGGCCCGCGCCGCACCGGGCGAGCTGGCGGAAGCCGTGTTCGAGGCCGACCTTGCCGAGGTCAAGGGCCAGGAACGCGCCCGCCGGGCGCTGGAGATCGCCGCCGCCGGCCGCCACCACCTGCTGATGATCGGCCCGCCCGGCGCCAGCAAGTCGATGCTGGCGACCCGCCTGCCCGGCATCCTGCCGCCGCTGAGCCCGCAGGAGGCGCTGGAGACCTCGGTGATCCATTCCGTCGCCGGCCTGCTGGCCGAGGGCGGCATCTCGCGCACCGCCCCCTTTCGCCAGCCGCATCACACCGCCTCGATGGCGGCGATGGTGGGCGGCGGGCGCAATGCCCGGCCCGGCCAGGCGAGCCTTGCGCATAACGGCGTGCTGTTCCTGGACGAACTGCCCGAGTTCGAGCGCCGGGTGATCGACGCCTTGCGCGAACCGATCGAGACCGGCGAGATCCACGTCTCGCGCGCCAATGCCCATATCCGCTATCCGGCGCGTTTCCTGCTGGTCGCGGCCGCCAACCCCTGCCGCTGCGGCGAGATCGCGGATGCCAGCCGCGCCTGTTCCAAGGCGCCGCGCTGCGGGGCGGATTACCTGGGCCGCATCTCGGGGCCGATGATGGACCGGTTCGACCTGCGCATCGAGGTGCCGCAGGTCGCGATCGAGGATCTGGGCCTGCCCGCCACCGGCGAAAGCTCGGCCAGCGTCGCCCTGCGCGTGGCCGCCGCCCGCGCGCTGCAAGCCGCCCGCTTTGCCGATCACCCGACGGCGCGGGTGAACGCCGACGCCTCGGGCCGGCTGCTGGAGGAGATCGCGCCGCTCGACGGCGAATGCCGGTCGCTGCTGGCGCTGGCGGCCGAGCGGCTGGGGCTGACCCCGCGCGGCTATCACCGCATCCTGCGTAGCGCGCGCACCATCGCCGACCTGGACGCATCCGCCGCGATTCGCCAGCCGCACCTGGCCGAGGCGCTGTCCTATCGCCTGCCCTTCGGCCGCCCGGATTGAGGGGCGGAGCGTCGCCATGGCGGCAGGTGGCAGGTGGCAGGTGGCAGGTGGCAGAAAGGATGGTTGCCAGAACAGGCGGCGCCGTAAGGCCGGCGGCCAGGTTCGAGCCATGCGGCTGGGAGAAAGGGCAAGCCGCGCGGCTGGCTCCCTCTTGCCGAAAACCGGCTCGCCCACCGCCGGGGCATGGCGGCGCGGCACCTTTCCACGCCGGGCCGGTCCACGCGCGGCCGGCATCGCGAAAGGCCAATCCGCTCCTGCGCCGACCCCGCGGCCGCGGGTCAGCCCCGCTCGGCCAGCCGCCGCTCGATGGCGTCCCAGATCAGCGCCGCGGCATTGATGCCGTCGAAACGCTCAAGCTCCTGGATGCCGGTGGGCGAGGTCACGTTGATCTCGGTCAGCCAGCCGTCGATCACGTCGATGCCGGTGAAGATCAGCCCCTTTTCGCGCAGCACCGGGCCGATGCGGGCGCAGATCTCGTATTCGCGCTCGGTCAGGCCGATCTTTTCCGGCCGGCCGCCGACATGCATGTTGGAGCGCGCCTCGCCCGCGGCCGGGACGCGGTTGATCGCGCCGACCGGCTCGCCGTCGACCAGGATGATGCGCTTGTCGCCGCGGACCACGGCGGGCAGGTATTTCTGCGCGATGATCGGCTCGCGGCTGTTCGACAGGAAGGTCTCGACCAGCGAGGACAGGTTCGGATCGTCCGGCCGCATGTGGAAGATGCCGACCCCGCCATTGCCGTAGAGCGGCTTGAGGATGAAATCGCCGTGCCGCTCGCGGAAGGCGCGGATCTGCGCCAGTTCGCGGGTGATCAGCGTGGGCGGCGTCAGCTCGGGGAAATCCAGCACCAGCAGCTTCTCGGGGCTGTTGCGCACCCAGAAGGGGTCGTTGACGACATAGGTCGAGGGATGCACCCGGTCCAGCAGATGCGTGGTGGTGATATAGCCCATGTCGAAGGGCGGGTCCTGGCGCAGCCAGACCACGTCGAATTCCGACAGGTCCACGTCGGCCCAGTCGCCGAAGGTCACATGGTTGCCCTGTTCGCGGCGCAGGCTGATCGGGCGGCCGCGGGCCATGACCCGCCCCTCGCAATAGCTCAGCCGGTCGGCGGTGTATTGGAACAGCCGGTGGCCGCGGGCCTCGGCCTCCAGCCCCAGCCGGAAGGTGCTGTCGCCGTCGATCGAGACATGCTCGACCGGGTCCATCTGAAGGGCCACGTAAAGACTCATGCTATCATTCCCAGCCAGTTTCGCCCGAAGTTCTGGCAAGCATGGGCGGGGTTTGCAAGCGGCAGCGCCGCGGCCCGCCCGCGGCAGGACCGGCGCGCCGGCACCGCCGCCCTGCGCGGTGGCCGGCCTGGGGGACGCCCAGGGGCGGCTCAGCCCTGGTCGGTTTCGTCCGCGTCCTGGCCGCGAAACCCCTGCGCCACCACGAATTTCTCGGAGGAATCCGAGCGGCTGGCCGGCGGCTTCACATTCGCCACCTTGCGGAAATTGCGCTTGAGCATGGCCTGCATCTCGGTCTCGGCCCCGCCGGCCAGAACCTTGGCGACGAAGGTGCCGCCCGGCTCCAGCACGTCGAAGGCCAGCTGCGCCGCCGCCTCGACCAGCGCCACGATGCGCAGGTGGTCGGTGCCCTTGTGCCCCGACGAGGCCGCCGCCATGTCCGACATCACCACATCGGCCCGCCCGCCCAGCCAGGCCTTGACCTGCGTGTCGGCGCCGTCGGACAGGAAGTCGAGCTGGTGGATCTCGGCCCCCGGAATCGGATCGACCTCTTGCAGGTCGACGCCCAGCACCCGGCCGACCTTCTTGCCGGGCTTGTCGCCAAGCGCGTTCACGCGCGCGACCGCCACCTGGCACCAGCCGCCGGGCGCGCAGCCCAGATCGACCACCCGCGCGCCGGGCACCAGGAAGCGATACTTGTCGTCCAGTTCCAGGATCTTGTAGGCGGCGCGGCCGCGATAGCCCTCGCGCTTGGCGCGCGCGACATAGGGGTCGTTCAGCTGCCGCTCCAGCCACAACGTGCTGGAAAGCTTGCGCCCCTTGGCCGATTTCACCCGCACCCGCAGGTCGCGCTGGCCGCGGCCCGAGCTTTTGCGCCCCTCGCCCGGCTTCTTGCCTTCGCTCATCTTCAAGCCACCCCGTTCATTCCATCCGGGGCCAGCACCCCGTCCTTGACCATCTGCACATAAAGCAGCCCCTCGCGCAGGCCGCGGTCGGCGACCGAAAGCCGCGTCGTCGGCCAGACCCGCATCAGCGTCTGCAGGATCGCCGCGCCCGACATGATCAGCGCATGGCGTTCCCGCCCGATGCGCGGATCGGCACGCCGCCCCTCGGGGCCAAGCGCCAGGTAGTCGCGGATCACCCGGTCGATCTGGGCCGTGGTCATGGTCAGCCCGTCCACCTTGGTCCGGTCATAACGGCGCAGGCCCAGATGGCTGGCCGCCACCGTGGTCACGGTGCCCGAGGTGCCGATGATCTGGAACCCTTCCCGCATGGTCTGGGCCAGCGCATAGGGGGCGAAATCCGCCAGCATCTCCTCGAAATGCCAGGACATCAGGGCAAAGCGGCCCTGGTCGTCCTCGACATCCTCGAACTGGTCGCGCAGCGTGGCCACGCCCAGCGGCACGCTGATCCAGTCCACCACCCGCGCGCCGCCCGGCTGCGGGTCAGTGAAACCATTGCCCAGCCGCATGATCGCGCGCGAGCGTTCCTTGGGCTCGACATCCTCGAGGTCGATCCAGACCAGCTCGGTCGAGCCGCCGCCGATGTCCACCACCAGCAACTGCTCGGTGCGCTGGCTGACCAGCGGCGCGCAAGAGATCACGGCCAGCCGCGCCTCTTCCTCGGCGTCGATGATCTCGACCGGCAGGCCGGTCTCGCGCCGGATCATGCGCAGGAAGTCGCGGCTGTTCCTGGCCCGCCGACAGGCCTCGGTGGCGACAAGGCGCATGCGCGCGACCTTGTGCGCCTCGAGCTTGCGCCGGCACACCTGCAAGGCATGCACCGTCCGCGCCATCGAGGGACGCGACAGCCTGCCTGATGCCTCGAGGCCGTGCCCAAGCTGGACCGGCTTCGAGAAACTGTCCACCACCTGAAACTGGCTGCCCGCGGGACGGGCAATCAGCATCCGGCAGCTGTTGGTGCCAAGATCCAAGGCCGCATAGAGCGGCCCGTCCTCGGCCGGGCGGGTGACGAAAGGCTCGACCGTTTTTCTCGGGAACGCGTCCGCACCCGCAGGACGCCTGGGCGCCATGGTCACGCCCTCCGATAACAAGTTGGACCGAAAGTAACCTGCGGCCGCCACGCCTTCAAGGGGGCGCGCGTTGGGGCGTGCGTGGGGCGTGCCTCTCGACAGGGGCGCGGGGGCGGGCTATGCCCTGCCCATGATCGTGATCGCCGCCTTCCTGATTGGCGCAGCGATCGGCTGGATGCGCGCCGCGAAAGCCGGCGGCAGCCGCGCCGACAAGCTGCAATATGCCGCCGCCCATGCCCTGGCGCTGACCGTGCTGGGGCTGTTCCTGACCATATTGCTCAGCCGGATGGGCTGATGTTTCGGCCCTTCCTCGACAGTCTGCGCCGCCATGGGGTGCCGGCCAGCCTGCGGGAATACCTGGACCTGCTGGCGGGGCTGCAGGCCGGGCTGTCGGACTGGTCGCCCGAGGGCTTTTATCACCTCGCCCGCGCCACGCTGGTCAAGAACGAGGCGCATATCGACCGATTCGACCGCGCCTTTGCCGAAGCCTTCGCGGGTCTGGACGAGATCCCGGTCGAGGCGCTGGTGAACGAGGTCTCGATCCCGCGCGAATGGCTGGAAAAGCTGGCCGAGAAGCTGCTGACCCCCGAGGAACGCGCCGCCGTCGAGGGCGCCGGTTCCTTCGAGGAGCTGATGAAGCGCCTGCGCGAGCGGCTGGCCGAGCAGCAGGGCCGCCACCAGGGCGGCAACAAATGGATCGGCACCGCCGGCACCTCGCCCTTCGGCGCCTATGGCTACAACCCCGAGGGCGTGCGGATCGGGCAGCACGAAAGCCGCCACCGCCGCGCCGTCAAGGTCTGGGACAAGCGCGAGTTCCGCGATTTCGACGATTCGGTGGAACTCGGCACCCGCAACATCAAGGTGGCGCTGAAGCGGCTGCGGCAATGGGCCCGCCACGGTGCGCTCGAGGAACTGGACCTGCCCGGCACCATCCGCGCCAGCGCCGAGCATGGCTATATCGACGTCCAGACCCGGCCCGAGCGCCACAATGCCGTCAAGGTGCTGCTGTTCCTGGATGCCGGCGGCAGCATGGACGACCATTCCCGACTGGTGGACGAGCTGTTCTCGGCCGCCCGCGCCGAGTTCAAGCACCTGGAGCATTTCTATTTCCACAATTGCGTCTACGAGGCGCTGTGGAAGGACAACCGCCGCCGCTGGACCGAGACAACGCCGACGTGGGAGGTCATCAACCGCTTCGGCCGCGACTACAAGGCGATCTTCGTCGGCGACGCCGCGATGTCGCCCTATGAGATCGCCATCCCCGGCGGCGCCAACGAACACTGGAACCCCGAATCGGGCGAGACATGGCTGCGGCGCCTGCGCGAGACCTGGCCCGACCATGTCTGGCTGAACCCGGTGCCCCGCGCGCATTGGCCGCATACCCGCTCGATCGACATGATTCGCGAGATATTCGAGGATCGCATGCAGCCCCTGACGCTGGAGGGGCTGACCCAGGCCATGCGAATCCTTGGCTGAGCGCCGCGCCATGCCCATATTGCGCTTATGCTGAAATTCACGCCGATCCTGCTGATCCTGCTCTATGCCGCCGCGATGTGGTTCTTTTCCGCATGGCGGCTCAAGGCCGAGCTGAACCAGAAGTCCACGCCGCTGCAGCACCCCCGGCTGGTGCCGATGCTGGAACGGCTGGGCAGGGCCATGGACCTGCCGCGGGTGCAGGCGCATGTCTACGAGGTCGGCCATGTGAACGGGCTGGCCGCGCCGGATGGCCGCATCTTCCTGACCCGCGGTTTCCTCGACCGGCTGGACCGCGGCGAAGTGACCGAGGCCGAGCTGGCATCGGTCATCGCGCATGAGCTGGGCCATGTCGCCCATGGCCATACCCGGCGCCGCATGGTGGATTTCGCCGGCCAGAACGTGGTGCGCATGGTGCTGGCGGGCGTGCTTGGCCGTTTCCTGCCCGGCATCGGCGTCTGGATCGCCAATCTCGCCGCCAGCGCCATCGCCGCGCGCCTGTCGCGCCAGGACGAGTTCGAGGCCGACGCCTTCGCCAGCGCGCTGATGGTCAAGGCCGGGCTGGGCACCGAGCCGCAGAAAAGCCTGTTTCGCAAGCTCGACCGGCTGGCGGGCGCGGGACGCGCCGGGGCGCCGGCCTGGCTGATGTCGCATCCGCCCGCCGCGGCACGCATCGCCGCCATCGAAAAGCTCGAGGCGCGCTGGGAATTAGCCTAACTTGTCTGCGCGCGCGGATCGCGTATGCTGCGCGGGCAAGCAGTTGATTTCCCATGACCCGCCCCTTTCGTCGCCGCGTCCTCTACATTCCGGGCTATGATCCGATCCCGCCCCGCCGCTATCGCGAGCTTTACCGGCGCGAGGGGGCGGAACAGGCGCGCATCTCGGGCTACGGCCTGGCCTTCGGCCCGCGCCGCGACCGCACGGGCTTCGGCTGGGGCGTGACCGGCGATTTCGCCGGCACCGCCGCCGAGGCCGAGTTCGAGGTGCTGGTCTGGGCCGACATCGTGCAGGGCTCGATGGGCCAGGGCATCCTTGCGACCTATGGCCAGCTTTTCCGCACCGCCTGGGCCTATGTCGGCTCGGGCGCGCTGTTCCGGCTGATGCGGCTGCGCCGCGGGCCCGTGATCGCGGCGCTCTACCCGGTGGCGGTGCTGCTGGCGCAGCTGCTGGCCTCGGCGCTGGCCGGGGCGCTGCTCGGCTGGGCGCTGGGACGGCTGACCGGGTTCGGCTGGTGGCTGGGCGGGCCCGTGGCGCTGGCGCTGACCTGGGCCGGGCTGCACCTGTGGCGGCGCATCGACGGCAAGATCTTCGCCTGGTATCTGATGCACGACTATGCCTTCACCGCCCAGGACCGCGGCGCCTATCCCCCGGCGCTCAGGGCGCGGCTGGCGCGTTTCGCCGACCGCATCGCCGAGGTGCTGGCGGGCGACTGGGACGAGGTGCTGGTCGTCGGCCACAGTTCCGGCGCCTATCTGGGCGTCTCGGTTCTAGCCGAGTTGATCCACTCGGGCCGAGTTCCCGCGCAGGGACCGCGGCTTTCCTACCTGTCGCTGGGCCATGTCGTGCCCATGGCGTCCTTCCTGCCGCACGCGGACCGGCTGCGCGCCGACCTGCGCTTTCTCTCGGCGCGCGGGGAACTCGACTGGATCGACGTGACCGCGCCGGGCGACGCCTGCTGCTTCGGCCTGTGCGATCCGGTCGCGGTCTCGGGCGTCGAGCCGCCCGGCCGCCGCCACCCGCTGGTGCTGTCGGCGGCCTTCACCCAGACGCTTTCCCCGCAAAAGCGGCGCGC
Organism: Paracoccus sp. pheM1; assembly: GCF_018499825.1. Taxonomy (NCBI): domain Bacteria; kingdom Pseudomonadati; phylum Pseudomonadota; class Alphaproteobacteria; order Rhodobacterales; family Paracoccaceae; genus Paracoccus; species Paracoccus sp. pheM1. The sequence goes on along the minus strand of NZ_JAGXCX010000002.1, from coordinate 1,637,650 downwards.
GCTGCGCAGGCGCTGGTTCCGGCTGCATTTCCAGTATCTCTGCGCCTTCGACCGGCCGGGCGACTACGATTACTTCGCCATCACCGCCGGGCCACTGACGCTGGGACAGCGCTTCGCCGGGCGCAGCCATTCGCCGGGCCGCATCGCGCGCGCCGTCAACCGCCGGTGCGCGCCATGATCCCGCCCAAACCGCCGGCCCGACCGGGAAAAGCCTCGGTCTGGCGCTTCATCCGCGATTTCCGCCGCGACATCCTGTCGGCGCAATCCGACCGGCTCTATCGCGCCTGGATGGCCGAGTTCCGCGGCCCCTTCGTCCACAGCTTCACCTGCAACGACCCGGCGCTGGTCGATCTGATCCTGAAGAAGCGGCCGATGGATTTCCCGAAATCGCCGCGCATGGCCGCGGGCTTGCAGCCGCTGCTGGGCAATTCCAGCTTCATCTCGAATGGCGAGACCTGGCTCCACCAGCGCCGCATCATCGACCCCGCCTTCGAGGGCGGCCGCCTGCGCGAGGCTTTCCCGGCGATGTGGGACGCGGCCCAGGCCGGCGTCGCGCGCCTGCAGCCGCTGGCCGACGGCACCGAGATCGACATCGAGCCGCAGACCAGCCATATCGCCGCCGACGTGATCTTCCGCACGCTGTTTTCGATCCCGATCGAGGATGCGACCGCCGCCCAGGTCTTCCAGGCCTTCCGCGAGCATCAGGAGGCGCAGCCGATGGTGAACCTCGGCGGGCTGATGGCGCTGCCCCGCTGGGCGCGGCTGCACGGCCGCCGGGTGCGCCGGACCGCAAGCCGCATCCGCACCCTGATCCGCCAGCTGGTCGCGGCCCGCGCCACCGAGATCGCCGCGGGCACCGCGCCGCCGGACCTTGCGACCAAGATCATGACCACCCCCGACCCGCAGACCGGCCGCACCTTCACCGAGGCCGAGATGATCGACGAGGTCGCGACCTTCTTCCTGGCCGGGCACGAGACAGGCGCCTCGGCCCTGGCCTGGGCGCTCTACCTGCTCGCCGAAAGCCCCGACTGGCAGGACCGGCTGGCCGAAGAGGCGCGGCAGAACCTCGCCCCCGATTTCGCTGCCATGCGCCACCTGCCGCTGGCCCGCGCCGTCTTCCGCGAGGCGCTGCGGCTCTACCCGCCCGTGGCGATGACCGTGCGGCAATGCCGCCGGCCCGAGACCCTGCGCGACCGCAAGGCACCGAAAGGGGCGCAACTGGTGCTGTCGCCCTGGCACCTGCACCGGCACCAGCGGCTCTGGGACGACCCCGACCGCTTCGACCCCGCGCGCTGGGAAACCGAAAACGGCAAGACCTGCCAGCGCGAGGCCTTCATCCCCTTCTCGGCCGGCCCCCGCGCCTGCCCCGGCGCCGGCTTCGCCATGATCGAGGGGCCGCTGATCCTCGCGGCGCTGCTGCGCGCCTATCGCCTGGAACCGGCCCGCGAACGCCCGGTGCCGTTGATGCGGCTGACGCTGCGCGGCAAAGACGGCATCCGCCTGCGCCTTTCCCCAAGGCAAGGGGGATGACCCGCGCCCGCAGCACCCCCAAGGCACCGACGCCAGGACATTTCTTCGTTCCACAAATACCCATGCGACGCCGCCAACCAGCGCAAACCGCCGCGCCCCGCGCCGGCATTTCCACCGCCCGCCCCGGCAATTCGCCCGTCCCGCAGCCCGCCATCCGTCACTTGGCCGCGGCCCCCATTGAACCGCCCCCGGCGCCCGGCTAGCCTTCCGCCAAAGCAGATGGAGGCTGACGTCATGAACCAACCGCAAAGCTGGGAAGCCAGGGCCGAGACCTATTCGCTCTACGGCTTCACCGACATGCCCTCGGTCCATCAGCGGGGCACGGTCGTCGTGACCCATGGCGAAGGGCCCTATATCGTCGACGTGCATGGCCGCCGCTACCTGGATGCCAATTCCGGCTTGTGGAACATGGTCGCCGGCTTCGACCACAAGGGCCTGATCGAGGCCGCCAAGGCGCAATACGACCGCTTTCCCGGCTATCACGCCTTTTTCGGCCGCATGTCCGACCAGACGGTGATGCTGTCGGAAAAGCTGGTCGAGGTCTCGCCCTTCGACAGCGGCCGGGTCTTCTATACCAACTCCGGCTCCGAGGCGAACGACACCATGGTCAAGATGCTGTGGTTCCTGCATGCCGCCGAGGGCAAGCCGCAAAAGCGCAAGATCCTGACGCGCTGGAACGCCTATCATGGCGTGACCGCGGTTTCCGCCTCGATGACCGGCAAGCCCTACAACTCGGTCTTCGGCCTGCCGCTGCCCGGCTTCATCCACCTGACCTGCCCGCATTACTGGCGCTATGGCGAGGAGGGCGAGACCGAGGAACAGTTCGTCGCCCGCCTGGCCCGCGAACTCGAGGACACCATCGAGCGCGAGGGCGCCGACACCATCGCCGGCTTCTTCGCCGAGCCGGTGATGGGCGCGGGCGGCGTGATCCCGCCGGCAAGCGGCTATTTCCAGGCCATCCTGCCGATCCTGAAAAAGCACGACATCCCGATGATCTCGGACGAGGTGATCTGCGGCTTCGGGCGCACCGGCAATACCTGGGGCTGCCTGACCTATGACTTCATGCCCGATGCGATCATCTCGTCCAAGAACCTGACGGCGGGCTTCTTCCCGATGGGCGCGGTGATCCTCGGCCCCGACCTCGGCAAGCGCCTGGAAGCCGCCGTCGAGGCGATCGAGGAATTCCCGCACGGCTTCACCGCCTCGGGCCACCCGGTCGGCTGCGCCATCGCGCTGAAGGCCATCGACGTGGTGATGAACGAGGGGCTGGCCGAGAACGTGCGCCGCCTCGCCCCCCGCTTCGAGGCCGGGCTGAAGCGCATCGCCGACCGCCCGAACATCGGCGAATACCGCGGCATCGGCTTCATGTGGGCGCTGGAGGCGGTCAGGGACAAGCCGACCAAGACCCCCTTCGACGCCAATCTCTCGGTCAGCGAGCGCATCGCCAACACCTGCACCGACCTGGGGCTGATCTGCCGGCCGCTGGGCCAGTCCATCGTGCTGTGCCCGCCCTTCATCCTGACCGAGCCGCAGATGGACGAGATGTTCGAGAAGCTGGAAAAGGCGCTCGACAAGGTCTTCGCCGAGGTCGCCTGAGCCCTCGGGCGGCCCCTACCAGGGGTCGCCCCCGCCCAGCACGGCGCGCGCCAGCTGCACCCGCTGCGGCGCGATCTGCGCCGCCTGCGCGAAATCCAGCACGCGCTGGTCGTGTTCCAGCAGGAAATCCAGCACGAAGACGGAAAACTCCGGCCGCGCCGCCATCGCGCGCAACCCCGCCACGTCGCTGCCCGATTGCGCCAGCAGCGCCCCCACCAGTTCCGCATCCCCGGCGATATGGGCAAAGCCCGCATCGGCAATGTCGCGCGCCTCGTTTCGTGTCATTCCGCTCTCGCTTTCGTGAAGCCCGGCGCGAATTTCTTCGCGGCCGGAAAGGATTTGTTAACCATTGCCGCGCAAGATGCGGCTCTGGGCTCGGGGTGTAAAGCAGGCGTAACCATGGCAGGGCGCATTCTTGTCGTTGACGGCGTGCCGACGAATCGCATCACCATGAAGGTGCGGTTGTCCTCGGCCTGCTACGAGGTCACGACCGCCACCTCGGGGGCCGAGGCCCTGCGCATCGCCCGGCTGATCCATCCGCAGATCGTGCTGGTCGGCGCCAGCCTGCCCGACATGGACGGGGCCGCGCTGTGCAGCGCGCTGCGCGGCCAGCCCTGGGCCGCCGACCTGCCGGTCCTGGTCCAGGCCAGCGGCACGGATCGGGTGGCGGCGCTGCGGGCGGGCGCGGCGGCGCTGATCGACGCATGCAGCGACGAGTTGACGCTGCTTGCGCGCATTCGCGGGCTGATGCGGCATGAATACGGCGGGCTTGATCATCCCGCCCCCGGCATGGCCGAGGCGGCGGCGGGCTTTGCCGCGGACGACCGCCCGCGCGCGATCTTCGTCGCCGACCGGACCGCCACGGCGCTGGGCTGGCGGCACGCCCTGCGCGACCGGGTGGACTTCGCCATCGCGGTCCACGAACCCGAACATGCGCTGGCCGAGGCGGCATCCAGCCGGGTCGCCGATCTCTACCTGATCGCCGCCGACATCCAGCAACCCGGCGACGGGCTGCGGCTGCTGTCGGAACTGCGCTCGCGCCCACGCTCGCGCGAGGCGGCGGTGGTGGTGGCGCTGCGCCCCGAACGGGCCGAGATGATGCCGGTGGCGCTGGATCTTGGCGCCGGCGACGTGCTGCCCTGGGATCTGGCCCGCCCCGATGCGGCGCCCGAGACGGCGATGCGCCTGCAGGCCCAGCTGGCCCGCAAGCACGAGGCCGACCGCCGCCGGCACGAGACCCAGCGCAACATGCGCTGGGCGATGACCGATCCGCTGACCGGGCTGCACAACCGCCGCTTTGCCCTGCCTCGCCTGGGCGAACTGGCGGCCGAGATGCAGGAACGCCAGGGCGACCTGGCCGTCATGCTGCTGGACCTGGACCGTTTCAAGCAGGTGAACGACGTCCACGGCCATCCGGCCGGCGACGCCGTGCTGGCCGAGATCGCCGCCCGCCTGGCCGCCACCCTGCCCGAGGGCGCGCTGCTCGCCCGTTTCGGCGGCGAGGAGTTCCTGGCCGTCCTGCCTGATTGCCCCGCCCGCGACGCCCGCCGCGTGGCCGAGGATCTGCGCCGCGCGGTGATGGCCGCGCCGGTCGCCCTGCCGCAGGGCTGCCAGAATGCCGAGCTGGGCGTCACCATCTCGGTCGGCGTGGCCACCGGCCAGGGCGCTCCGCATCTGCTGCCGCTGGACCCCGAGGCGCTGCTGGCCAGCGCCGACCGCGCGCTGCTCAATGCCAAGTCCGCGGGGCGCAATCGAATCGTCATGGCCGCGCCCGGAATTGCGGCCTGATTGCCGCTGCGTCCCTTTGTCGCGGCAATTCCCGACTTACGGCGCGCTTTTCTTTATGGGCCGCATCCCCTAGATAAAGGCGGAACAGGAAAGGAACGCGCCCATGCCTCATGCCTATTCCGACACCGCCCTGCCCGAACGTCCCGTCAAGCCGGCCATGCTGCGCGGCGCGCTTGGGCGCTGCCCCTCTTGCGGGCAGGGCCGGCTGTTTCGGGGCTATCTGTCGGTCAGCCCCACCTGCCCGCATTGCCACGAGGAACTGCACCACCAGCGCGCCGACGACGGCCCGGCCTATCTGACCATCCTGCTGGTCTCGCATCTGGGTGCGCCGCTGTTGCTGGCGATCTTCATGATGTATCGCCCCTCGGCCATGGCCATGCTGATCGGCTTCGGCCTGGGCGCGGTGGTGCTGTCGCTGCTGTTGCTGCCGCGGATCAAGGGCGGGATGATCGGCTTCCAATGGGCGCGCCGGATGCATGGCTTCGGCGCCGAGCCCGCCTCGATCGAGCCTGCCGCGATCGAGGCCGCCGCGTCGTGAGCACCATGGCCGGAACCCCCGCCCCGACGCGCGACGCCGCCGAGCAGCCGATCCGCGATGCCGCCACCGTCATCGTGCTGGACCGCAACGCCCAGGGCGGGGCTTCGGTGCTGATGGGGCAGCGCGGGGCTTCGGCCGTGTTCATGCCTTCGAAATACGTATTCCCCGGCGGCGCGGTGGATGCGGGCGATGCGCAGGTGCGCCTGGCCGGCGAACTGCCGCCCCGGACCTCGGCGCTGCTGGCGGCCGAGCCGCGCAACGGATCGCAGGTCACGCCCCTGGCGCTGGCCGCCGCCGCCCTGCGCGAACTGGCCGAGGAAACCGGCCTGCTGACCGGCCCCCCCGGCCCCGCACCCGAGGGCTGGGACCATTACGCCGGCGCCGGGCTGGCGCCGGATGCCTCGGCGCTGATCTACATGTTCCGCGCCATCACCCCGCCCGGCCGGCCCCGCCGCTTCGACGCGCGCTTCCTGCTGCTGGACGCCGAGCGGCTGCACGGCGACCGCCACGATTTCAGCGCCGCCTGCGATGAGCTTTCGCACCTGCATTGGGTGCCCCTGCCCGAGGCGCGGGCGCTGGACCTGCCCTTCATCACCGAGGTGGTGCTGGCCGAGGTGGCAAGCCTGCTGGCCGGCGCCGGCGACGGGCCGCTGGCCCCGCCGCCGACGGTGCCCTTCTTCGACAACCGCCTGGCGGTGCCGCGCTTCAAGCGCATCGGCTAGGCGGGCTCAGCCCCCGATTCAGCGCCCGTTGAAGCGGGGCGCGCGCTTTTCCAGGAAGGCAGCGACGCCCTCGGCGAAATCCGCGGTGCGGGCCATGTCGCCTTGCAGCCTGGCCTCCAGCCGCAACTGCCCGGCCATGTCGTTGCCGCCCGAGGCGCGCAGGGCCTGCCGGATTGCCAGGAAGGCGGCGGTCGGCCCCTGGGCCAGGGCTTGGGCGCGGGCGGCCACCACGGTTTCGAACTCGGCGTCCGGCACCGCCTCCCAGATCAGCCCCCATTCCGCCGCCTTCGCCGCGGGAATGCGGTCGGCGAACAGCATCATCCCCATGGCGCGCGGCACCCCGACCGAACGCGGCACGATGAACGTCCCGCCCGCATCCGGGATCAGGCCGATCCGGCTGAACGCCTGCACGAAACTGGCGCTTTCCGCGGCGATGACCACATCGGCGGCCAGCGCCAGGTTGGCCCCCGCCCCCGCCGCGATGCCGTTCACCGCAGCGATCACCGGCACCGGCGCGTCCGAGATGGCGGCCAGCATCGGCTCGTATTCCTCGCGCAGGATGGTTTCGACGTCGAACCCGCCGGTGGCATCGGTCAGATCCTGGCCCGAGCAGAAGCCGCGCCCGTTCCCGGTCAGCACCACGCAGCGCGTGCCCGGCGGCAGGTCCGTCAGCGCCGCGACGATCTCGGCCCGCATGGCGCGGTTGAGCGCGTTGACCACGTCGGGCCGGTTCAGCGCCAGCCTTGCGATGCCGTCTCGATGCGTGAATTCGATGGTCTGAAAGCTCATCCTGCCCCTCCCCCGGTTTCGGCCATCCTGCCGGGGCGGGGCGCGGCGGGAAAGCCCCGACCCTGCGTCAGTCGCGCAGGATCCGCTCCAGCCGGGCCTTTTCCTCGTCGCTGAGCTTGGCCGGCCCTTCCTCGGCCAGGCCGCGCGAGCGGATGAAGCGCCAGCCCACCAGCAGCGCCAGCAGCGCCATGACCGGCCCGGCCAGGTAAAGCAGCCAGTTCGCCCCGCGCGCCGGCGGTTCGAACAGGACATATTCGCCGAAACGGTCGGCGATGGCCTGCACCGCCTCGCCGTCGCTGTCGCCGGCGACCAGGCGCTCGCGCAGGTAAAGCCGCAGGTCGCGGCTGATGGCGGCATTCGATTCGTCGATGGTCTCGCCCTGGCAGACCGGGCAACGCAGGGTCTTGGAGATCTCGCGCGCCCGCGCCTCCAGCGCCGGGTCGGACAGCACCTCGTCGGGCTGGACGGCCAGGGCGGGCAGCGCAAGCAGCAGCGACAGGCACAGGATCAGGGCGCGCATGGGCTACTCCGCCGGCTGGGGCGCGACGCGGGCATGGCGGGCGCCGGCAGCGACGCGATAGCGCCGGTCCGACAGGCTGATGAAGCCACCAAGCGCCATCAGCGCCGAACCCAGCCAGATCCAACTGGCGAAGGGCTTGATATAGACCCGCACCGCCCAGCCGCCGTCCTGCTGCTCGTCGCCGATGACCAGGTAGAGGTCGCGGAACAGTCCGTTCTGGATCGCCGCCTCGGTCGTGGGCATGGATTGCACCGGATAGACCCGCTTTTCGGGATGCAGCAATGCGACCTGCCGCCCGTCGCGTTCGACGCTCATCGCGGCGATGATCGAGTTGTAGTTGGGGCCCGGACGCTCTTCGACGCTGTCCAGGGTGATGTCGTAGCCGGCGACGGTAAAGGTCTCGCCGATCCGGGCCACGCGGATGTCCTCGACCTGCCAGGCCATCAGCAGGCTGATGCCGATGAACGTGACGCCCAGCCCGGAATGGGCCACGGCCTTGCCCCAATCGGCGCGCGGCAGCCGGCGCAGCCGCGCAAGGCCGGAGTTGCCGGTGCGCAGCCACAGGTCGGCGGCCGCGCCCGCGACCAGCCAGGCGCCCAGGCCCGCGCCGATCACCGCCAGCGCCGAATGGCCGGTCGAGACGGCAAAGACCAGCGCCATCACCGCCCCGGCAAAGACCAGCGCGCCGCGCAGCGGGTAAAGCGCGCGCTTCAGCCTGCCGCGCTTCCACGGCAGGATGGCGCCGACCGGCAGGATGATCGCCAGCGCCACCATGAAGGGCGTGAAGGCCTGTTCGAAGAAGGGCGCGCCGACCGACAGCCTGCGGTCCCACAGCATCTCGGCCACCAGCGGCCAGACCGTGCCGATGAAGACCACGAAGGTCGAGACCGCCAGCAGGATGTTGTTCAGGACCAGCACCCCCTCGCGCGAGACGGGGGCGAAGGCGCCCCGCGCCTGCATCGAGGCGGCGCGGAAGGTGTAAAGCAGCAGCGCGCCGCCGACGAAGAAGGCCAGGATCGCCAGGATGAACACGCCGCGCTGCGGATCGCTGGCGAAGCTGTGGACCGAGGTGATGACGCCCGAGCGCACGATGAAGGTGCCGATCAGCGAAAAGCCGAAGGCCATGATCGCCAGCAGGATGGTCCAGCTTTTCAGCACCTCGCGCTTTTCCACCACGATGGCGGAATGCAGCAGCGCGGCGGCGATCAGCCAGGGCATGAAGCTGGCGTTTTCCACCGGATCCCAGAACCAGAAGCCGCCCCAGCCCAGCTCGTAATAGGCCCACCAGGATCCCAGCGCGATGCCGATGGTCAGGAACACCCAGGCCGCCAGCGTCCAGGGCCGGACCCAGCGCGCCCAGGCGGCATCGACCCGCCCCTCGATCAGCGCGGCGACGGCGAAGCTGAAGGCCATGCTGAGCCCGACATAGCCGAGGTAAAGGAAGGGCGGATGGAAGGCGAGGCCGGGATCCTGCAGCAGCGGGTTCAGGTCGCGCCCGTCGAAGGGCGGGCTTTCCATGCGCAGGAAGGGGTTCGAGGTGAACAGGGTGAAGGCCAGGAAGGCCGCGCCGATCGAGGCCTGCACCGACAGCACCCGCGCCCGCAGCTTGGGCGGCAGGTTGGCGTCGAAGACGGCCGCCATGGCGCCGAACAGCGCCACGATCAGCACCCACAGCAGCATCGAGCCCTCGTGGTTGCCCCAGACGCCGCTGATCTTGTAGATCATCGGCTTGGCGGTGTGCGAGTTCTGGTAGACCAGCGCGACCGAGAAATCCGAGGTCACGAAGGCCATGGTCAGCGCCGCGAAGGAAATGCCGACCAGCCCGAACTGCGCCAGCGCGGCAGGGCGGGCGGAGTCGATCCAGCCGCTCCAGCCCTTGCTGGCACCGATCATCGGCACGACCATCTGGAACAGGGCCACGACAAAGGCCAGGATCAGTGCAAAATGGCCAAGTTCAGCGATCATGGGCTTCCTCCGGGGGTGGCTGCGCCGCAGGATAGCCGCGGTGCGGGCGGCAAACCAGCCCCCCGCACCTGCCAGATTGTCACAGCATCGCTAGCGCGCCGCGCCGGCCGCGGCCCAATCCCGCAGGGCCGGGTTGTCCTCGAAGGGCTCGGCCGTCATCGGCGGCGCCGGGGATGCGGCCGGCGCGTCCTCGGCGCCTGCCTTGCGCGGCGGGACGGGCAGCATGGGCCGGCTGCGAAAGTAATGCGCCTCTCGCGCGCCGAAATAGAAGCTGATGATGGCGCCCAGCAGCCACCAGAGCGGCTCGGGCACCAGGTTCAGGTTCTCCATCCGCAGGCCGAAACCCTCGGGATCGGCCATGGCATAGGTGAACAGCCCCACCGTCCCCAGCGTCATCAGCGGCCGCGGCAGCCGGTTCAGCCCGTTCATCATCGCGTCGAACCAGCCGCGGGGCTGGGCGGCGAACTCGCCGGAAAGCTGGGCGATGGCGCGGGCATAGGCCTCTTCGTCCAGTTCCATGCGCCGCGTCGCGTTCTCGCGGAACACCTCGGCCACGCCGGTCGCGGCATTGGCGACGGTGGTGACGGCGCCGCTGGCGCCCAGGAAACGGTCCATCAGCCCCATTTCGCCACCCTCGCCCGATGCTCGGCCGCCGTCAGGTGATACTTGGCCGAGATGAACTCCTCGGCCCGCAGGATCCAGCCGCCCTTGCCCCCCGTTCTGGTGCGGGCGTATTTGCGGCTGGCCGGGCGCGCATCGCCCAATGCGTAGTAATAGTTGCGCCGTGCGATCCCGTAGGCATCGGCGAAATAGCCCGGCGCCGCCGCATCGGCCTGCTGCGCAGCCTGGATGGTGCGCGGCCCGACCACGCCGTCGTCCGTGGCCGCAAAGCCCATGCGCGTGGCCAGCCGTTGCAGGATCTTCACCGCATTGGCACCGGCATTGACATACATGTCGAAAACCGAGGCCTGCACCGAGACCGGCAGTTCCGCCAGGCGCGGGCGGCGGAAATAATGCTCGACGAAGATGCGCTCGGCATCGGCGCGGGTCAGCGCCCTGACATCCGTCACGTCGACCCGCCCGTCGCCGGTCCTGTCGATCCCCAGCCGCTGCAGGGTCGCCAGCGTGACGCCGAATTTCGTCGCCCCGCCCGGATCGTCGGGGTCGTTGACGTAGCCCCCCTCACGCGCGACGATCTCGGCCGCGATCTGCGTTACTGTCTTCATGTCCAGCCCCCAATCCTGAAGCGGACCAAGGCTGGAGAAATCCGGTTAACCGGCCGTTAACCGGGCGCGCGTTGCGTCAGGAGTTCGGCTCCTGGTAGACGCCCTGCTCCTTCAGCGAATCCATGACTTCGCGCGGCATGTAGTTCTCGTCGTGCTTGGCCAGGATTTCCGAGGCGACGAAGGTCTCGCCCTCCATGCGCCCGGTGCCGATCATGCCCTGGCCTTCCGAGAACAGGTCGGGCAGCACGCCGGTAAAGCGCACCGGGATGGTGGCGCCGCCGTCGGTCACGCGGAAGGTCACCGTCTCGCTGGCGCCGCGCACCAGGCTGCCGTCCTCGACCAGGCCGCCCAGGCGGAAGACCTCGCCCATCTCGGGCGGGTTCTCGGTCATCTGGCTGGGCGAGCGGTAAAGGTTGATGCCGTCGCGAAACCCGTAGCCGATCAGCCCGACGGCCAACACAAGGGCCACGGCGGCGGCTATCAGGATCTGGATCCGGCGTCTTTTCTTCAATGACTTCATGTTGCAAGCTTTCCTTGTTCAGGCGCTTTCGAACCTGATCGGATGGCGGAGGAATTGCGTGGCCTTGCCCGAGACGCGCTCGGGATCGCCCGTGGTCAGGAAGCGCGAACGGGTGCCCGCGCCCAGCATTTCAGGATGGCGCTCAAGATAGTCATCAAGGCTTTCGGCGACCAGGTCGGGCTGGGAATAGACCTTGACCCCCGGCCCCAGCGCCTTCTGGAAGGCGGCCTGCACCAGCGGGTAATGCGTGCAGCCCAGGATCGCCGCCTCGGGATGCGGCATCCGGCGCAACAGCGCCTCGACATGGGATGTCACCAGCGCCTCGGCCAGGATCTCGTCGCCCATCTCGATGGCGTCGACGACGCCGCCGCAGGGCTGGGCCTCGACATCGACGCCGATGGCGCGAAAGGCCAGCTCGCGCTGGAAGGCGCGGCTTGCCACGGTGGCGGGCGTGGCGAACAGCGCCACATGCTTCACCGCCACCTCGCGCGGGGGCGAATTGTCGCCCCAGCCGCGCTCGGTCAATGCCTCGATCATCGGCACGAAGACCCCCAGCACGCGCTTGTCCGCGGGCAGCCAGGTTTCCTGCATGCGCTTGAGCGCGGCGGCCGAGGCGGTGTTGCAGGCCAGGATCACCAGATCGCAGCCCTCGGCCCAAAGCCGCTCGACCCCGGCGCAGGTCAGGCCGAAGATGTCCTCGGCGTCCCGCACGCCATAGGGGGTATGGGCATTGTCGCCCAGATAGACCAGCGGCAGGTCGGGCATCCGGGCGGCGATGGCGGCCAGAACAGTCAGCCCGCCCAGACCCGAATCGAATACGCCCACCGCCATGACTAGCCTCCTGCTCGCGAATGGCCTTTTTTAGGATGCGCCGCGCCGGAATGCCATGATTTATGTCACCCCGCCGCCGGGCCGGGGAGTGCGGCGAGGCAAGGCCTCCGGGGCCGCCCCAGCACGGGTTTTCCCGGCCGATTCCCCTGCCGGCGGGACGCAGGGGCGGCAGCGGCGGGGCCGCCCTTGCGGCAGAAGGTCGCGCGGCCCGGTCCCGCGCCCGGTCGGGGGCACCCGCCCGGACCCTGCCCCAGACCACCCGGCGCAGTTCAAAAGCGCGTGACGTTTCGCCGGTCCGAATCGGCACCCCGGACGGGATTTGCACAGGCCTGGCCTGCCCCTGCTCGCCGGGTGGCCATTCGCTGCGCATTGTGGGTAAGCAACACTGTCCGAGAAAGGGTTTTCTTGGCGTTTTGCAGGCTTGTTCCGCTAACCTTCTGTGATAAGGGTTGCACGGATTGCATGGCTGATGCCGCAAGAAAGCACTGTTATGGACTGGGATAAGTTAAGAATATTTCATGCCGTCGCCGACGCGGGCAGCCTGACCCACGCGGGCGATGTTTTGCACCTGTCCCAGTCCGCCGTCAGCCGCCAGATCCGCGCGCTGGAGGATTCGCTGGGCACCACCCTTTTTCACCGCCATGCCCGCGGGCTGATCCTGACCGAACAGGGGGAACTGCTGTTCGAGGCGACCTCTTCCATGGTCCGCAAGCTCGACACCACCGCCGCCCGCATCCGCGACAGCGAGGAAAGCGTCTTCGGCGAACTCAAGGTCACGACCACCACCGGCTTCGGCACCATGTGGCTGGTGCCGCGGCTGGCCAAGCTTTACGACCGCTATCCCGACCTCAAGATCGACCTGATGCTGGAAGAACGCGTGCTGGACCTGCCCATGCGCGAGGCCGACGTCGCCATCCGCATGAAGGAGCCGAACCAGCAGGATCTGATCCGCCGCCGGCTGCTGAACATCCGCATGCGGCTTTATGCCACGCCGGAATATCTGGCCAAGGCCGGCACCCCCGAGACGCTGGAGGATCTGGGGCCGCACCGGCTGATCTGCCAGAACCCGCAGACGCCGCAGGTCAGCTCGGGCGCGGTGCTGTCGCAAATGCTGCTGGCGCGCAACATCAGCTCGACCTTGATGGTGAACAATTACTTCGGCGTGCTGCAAGGCGTGCTGAACCATGTCGGCATCGGCGTCCTGCCGGATTACCTGTCGTCGGATTTCCCCAGCCTGACCCGCGTGTTGCCCGACATCCAGTCGGGCGAGGTGCCGGTCTTCCTGGCCTTCCCCGAGGAATTGCGCGCCTCGCGCCGCGTCGCCGCCTTCCGCGATTTCGTGCTGGAGGAGATCCAGTCCCTGCGCCGCCAGCAGACCGAGGAACAGGCCGCCGACCCGTCCGCGGGATGAGCGCGAAACGGGCAGATGCCGCACAGCTTTGCCCGAGGCATTCGCAGAATGCATATCGGGCATGTGCTGCAATGCGGAAATGATCCTTGAACCGTTCGCCGACTGCACATATTTCCGATCTCGAAGGCGATGGTTTGAGGAAACTCTCATCACCTTCAACCTCCCTGTTGGACTTGAGCCGGGCTTCATGCCCGGCTTTTTTTTGCCCCGCCGGCCGCGGTTTTTCCCGGCCCCGCGCGCGGGCCCCTTTCCTAACCCTTCGCCGCCGCTTAAAAGGCCGCAAAACCGGGGGAAAGGCGCCAGGACATGAACGAACCGCAGATCACCGAGGAACTGATCGCCGCGCACGGGCTCAAGCCCGACGAATACCAGCGCATCCTCGAGATCATCGGTCGCGAGCCGAGCTTCACCGAGCTCGGCATCTTCTCGGCGATGTGGAACGAGCATTGCTCCTACAAGTCGTCCAAGAAATGGCTGCGCACCCTGCCGACCACCGGCCCGCAGGTGATCTGCGGTCCGGGCGAGAACGCGGGCGTCGTGGACATCGGCGACGGCCAGGCCGTGGTCTTCAAGATGGAGAGCCACAACCACCCCAGCTATATCGAACCGCACCAGGGCGCCGCGACCGGCGTCGGCGGCATCCTGCGCGACGTCTTCACCATGGGCGCCCGCCCCATCGCCGCCATGGACGCGTTGTCCTTCGGCCGGCCCGAGCATCCCAAGACCGCGCATCTGGTCAAGGGCGTGGTCGAGGGGATCGGCGCCTATGGCAATGCCTTCGGCGTGCCGAACGTGGGCGGCGAGGTGCGCTTTCACCGCAGCTATGACGGCAACTGCCTGGTGAACGCCTTTGCCGCGGGCCTGGCCGACAGCGACAAGATCTTCTATTCGGCCGCCTCGGGCGTCGGCATGCCGGTGGTCTACCTGGGCGCCAAGACCGGCCGCGACGGCGTCGGCGGCGCCACCATGGCCTCGGCCGAGTTCGACGACACCATCGAGGAAAAGCGCCCGACCGTGCAGGTCGGCGACCCCTTTACCGAGAAATGCCTGCTGGAAGCCTGCCTGGAGCTGATGCAGACCGACAGCGTGATCTCGATCCAGGACATGGGCGCGGCCGGGCTGACCTGCTCGGCGGTCGAGATGGGCGACAAGGGGGGCCTGGGCATCAAGCTGGTGCTCGACGCCGTGCCGCAGCGCGAAACCGCCATGACCGCCTATGAGATGATGCTGTCCGAGTCGCAGGAACGCATGCTCATGGTGCTGAAGCCCGAGAAGGAGGCCGAGGCGCGGGCGATCTTCGAGAAATGGGACCTGGACTTCGCCATCGTCGGCGAGACCATCGCCGAGGACCGTTTCCTGATCGTCCACGGCAACGAGGTCAAGGCCGACCTGCCGCTGTCCAAGCTTTCCTCCAGCGCGCCGGAATACGACCGCCCCTGGGTGGAAACGCCCGCCGCGGCCGAGATGCCCGCCCTGCCTGCCATCGGCCCGATCGCGGCGCTGAAGGCGCTGATCGGCAGCCCCAGCTACGCCCACAAGGGCTGGGTCTGGGAACAATACGACACCCAGGTCGGCGCCGACACCATCCGCCGCCCCGGCCTGGGCGCCGGCGTGGTGCGGGTGCATGGCACGAAGAAGGCGCTGGCCTTCACCAGCGACGTGACCCCGCGCTATGTCCGGGCGAACCCCTATGAGGGCGGCAAGCAGGCGGTGGCCGAGGCTTACCGCAACCTGACCGCCTGCGGCGCCCTGCCGCTGGCCACCACCGACAACCTGAACTTCGGCAACCCGGAAAAGCCCGAGATCATGGGCCAGCTGGTCGGCGCCATCAAGGGCATCGGCGAGGCCTGCGCGGCGCTGGATTTCCCCATCGTCTCGGGCAACGTCTCGCTTTACAACGAGACCGACGGCAAGGGCATCCTGCCCACGCCCACCATCGGCGGCGTCGGGCTGATCGCCGACCTGGACGGGCTGATCGCCGGCCTGCCGGCCGAGGGCGACCTGGCGCTGGTCATCGGCGAGACGCGGGGCCACCTGGGCCAGTCGGCGCTGGCCGCCGAGGCCTTCGGCATCGAGGCCGGCGACGCGCCGCCCGTGGACCTGGCCGCCGAGCGCCGCAATGGCGAATTCCTGCGCGCGCATGGCGGGCTGGTCCGGGCCGCGGCCGACCTGTCGGATGGCGGGCTGGCGCTGGCGGCCTTCGAACTGGCCGAGGCGGCAGGCCTGGGCGTGACGCTGGACAGCGCCGGGATCGCCCAGCTTTTCGGCGAGGACCAGGCGCGCTACCTGGTCGCCTGCACCGCCGGGAACGCGGCCAAGCTGGCCGAGGCGGCCGCGGCGGCCGGCGTGCCGCTGGCGACGGCCGGCAGCTTCGGCGGCGAGACGGTGGTCCTTGGCGGCGATGCCGCGGCCCTGGCCGAGCTGTCGCAGCTTTATCGCACCGCCTTCGAGAAAAGCCTGAACCTGGAACTCGCCTGAGCCCGGAAAGCGGCCCTTGGCCGCTGCCTCCGGCGGGGAGTATTTGGGGAACAGAGAAAGCGCTAGCCGGCGGTTTCGTCGTGCCGGCGCCGGCCCCTCGCAGGCTGCTGCATGCGACAGGAGAGCTTGGGCCGGGGACCGGGAAAGTCGCCTCGATTCTGTCGGAAATGCCCGGTTTTCAGGCCGGTCGCCGCCGAATCCAGAACGAATTCCGCCACGGCGCCCCGTCAAAACCCTTTTTTCAGCGGCCTGCTAGAAGACGAAGGGCTCGACGATCCGGCGGCTGCCGAGGGTAAAGGCGTCGGCGGTCAGGACCATGGAGGAGAGGTCGACGTCGGAGGCGCCCTTGCGCACCAGCGCCGCCATGCGGGCGTAGAGCGCCGGGTATTCGCCCATGATGCTGGCCTCGCCCGTCGCCGGGCGGCCGTCGATCTCCAGCAGGTTGCCGCCCAGGCGCAGCGCCAGCTGGCCGGCGTCGGTCTGGAACTCCATGTCCCAGGTCTGCGGGCCCTGCTGGCGGAAGTCGAAATCGGCCGCGATCCCATGCGACAGGCTCAGCCGCGCGGCGATGGGGGCCTGGCGGTTCTGCGGGAAGTCCAGCTCGGCCGCGGTGACATGCACCGGCATCGGCAGGATCTCGGTCAGGATCGACAGCGCGTTGATGCCGGGGTCGAAGACGCCCATGCCGCCGGCCTGAAAGATCCAGTCCTGGCCGGGATGCCATTTGCGCACGTCCTCGCGCCAGGTGATCCGGCCCTCGTGGATCACGCGGCCGGCCAGCCAGGCCTTGGCCGCCGCCACCGCATGGGCCATGCGCGAATGCCAGCTGGCATACAGCGTCACGCCCTGCGCCTGCGCCAGGTCACGCAGGATATGGACTTCGGAGAGCGTCGCGCCGGGCGGCTTTTCCAGCATCAGGTGCCGGCCGGCGCGCAAGACCGCCTGCGCCGCCTGAAAGCGCGGCACGGGCGGCAGGCACAGGCTGACGGCGCCGATGTCGGGGCGGGCCTCCAGCATGTCCTCGATGCGCGCAAAACCCTCGACCCCCTCGACCCTTCCATGCCGGCTGACGGTCGCGGCCAGCTCCCAGTCGGGGCTGGCCGCCAGCGCCGGGACGTGCTGGTCCAGCGCGATCTTGCCGATGCCGACGAGCGCGATCCGCATCAGTGGCTGTCCTTTCCGACCGGGTTGCCGCGGCAGCCGCGCAGGAAATCCAGGTCCGCGCCGGTATCCGCGCCCATGACATGCTGCTGGTGCAGCCAGGCATAGCCGCTGGCGGGCTGGTCGGGCAGCGGCCGCCATTCGGCCAGCCGCGCCGCCAGTTCCGCATCCGAAATGTCCAGGTGCAGCCGGCGGTTCGGCACGTCGAGCGCGATCATGTCGCCGTCGCGCACCACGGCCAGCGGCCCGCCCGCCGCCGCCTCGGGCGAGGTGTGCAGGACCACGGTGCCATAGGCGGTGCCCGACATGCGCGCGTCGGACACCCGCACCATGTCGGTGATGCCCTTGCGCAGCACCTTGGGCGGCAGGCCCATGTTGCCGACCTCGGCCATGCCGGGATAGCCCCTGGGCCCGCAGTTCTTCAGCACCATGACGCAGGTCTCGTCGATGTCCAGCGCCTCGTCCCCGATCCTGGCCTTGTAGTCGTCGATGTCCTCGAAGACGACCGCCCGGCCGCGATGCACCATCAGGTGCGGGCTGGCGGCCGAGGGCTTCAGCACCGCCCCGTTCGGCGCCAGGTTGCCGCGCAGCACGGCGATGCCGCCCTGGTCGGTCAGCGGCCGGTCGGCGGGCAGGATCACGTCCTCGTTCCAGTTCACCACCTCCTTGACCTCGTCCCAGATCGTGGCGCCGCTGACGGTCAGCGCGTCCTTGTGAAGCTGCCCGGCCTCGCCCAGCCGCTTGATGACCACCGGCAGGCCGCCGGCATGGAAGAACTCCTCCATCAGGTATTTCCCCGAGGGCATCAGGTTCACGATGGTCTTGACGTCGCGCCCCAGCCGGTCCCAGTCCGCCAGCGTCACATCGACCCCGACCCGGCCCGCCAGCGCCAGCAGATGCACCACCGCGTTGGTCGAGCCGCCGATGGCGCCATTGGTGCGGATCGCGTTCTCGAAGGCCTGCTTGGTCAGGATGTCGCTGGGCTTCAGGTCGTCCTTGACCATCTGCACGATGCGCCGGCCCGACAGCTGCGCCATGGTGCGGCGGCGCGAATCCACCGCCGGGATCGCGGCATTGCCCGACAGCGCCATCCCCAGCGCCTCGGCCATGCTGGCCATGGTCGAGGCGGTGCCCATGGTGTTGCAGGTGCCGGATGAGCGCGACATGCTCGCCTCGGCCTCGAGGAACTCGGCCTGGGTCATCTCGCCGGCCTTCACCGCCTCGCTGAACTTCCACAGATGCGTGCCCGAGCCGATGCGCTCGCCCCGGAACCAGCCGTTCAGCATCGGCCCGCCGGTGACCACGATCGAGGGAATGTCGGTCGAGGCCGCCGCCATCAGCAGGCTGGGCGTGGTCTTGTCGCAGCCCACCAGCAGCACCGCCCCGTCGATGGGCTGGCCGCGGATCGTCTCTTCGATGGCCAGCGCCGCGAGGTTGCGAAACATCATCGCGGTCGGGCGGAAGGTGTTCTCGCTGGCCGAGAACACCGGCACCTCGACCGGAAAGCCGCCGGCCTCCCAGACCCCCGCCTTCACCTTTTCCGCCAGTTCGCGCAGGTGGCCGTTGCAGGGCGTCAGGTCCGACCAGGTGTTCAGGATGCCGATCACCGGGCGGCCGTCGAACAGGTCATGCGGATAGCCCTGGTTCTTCATCCAGCCGCGGTGATAGATCGTGTCGCGCGAATTGCCGCCATACCAATGCTGCGAGCGCAGCTTGCGCGGCCATGGGGCGGGGGTAAAGGACGGGGTGCTGGACATGGGCGACCTCTAGAGGGTGGCGACGGCGACCGGCGCCGCATCGTTGGGCAGCTGGACCAGCGGGTTGCGCAGCGGCAGGCCGAGCGCGGGGGCCTCGATCTGGAATACGTCGCCCGGCCGGGCATGGACGCCGTCGGCAAAGGACAGCGTCGCCGTGCCGAAGAAATGCACATGCACGTCGCCCGGCTGGCGGAACAGCGCATATTTGAAATGATGGTGTTCCAGGTTGGCGATGCTGTGGCTCATGTTCGCCTCGCCCGACAGGAAGGGCCTTTCCCAAAGCACCGCCCCGTCGCGCAGGATGCGGCTGCTGCCCTCGACATGTTGCGGCAGCGCGCCCAGCAGCATCTCGGGGCCGAAGCTGGCCGGGCGCAGCTTGGAATGGGCGAGCCAGAGGTAGTTGCCCCGCTCGGTCACATGGTCCGAGAACTCGTTGCCAAGCGCAAAGCCCAGGCGAAGGGGCGTGCCGTCGGGACCGATGAGATAGAGCCCGGCGATCTCGGGCTCTTCGCCCGCGTCGAGCGCGAAGGCGGGCGAGGCAAGCGGCGCGCCCGGCGCCACGGCGGCATGGCCGTTGCCCTTGTAGAACCATTCCGGCTGCACGCCCGCCTCGCCCGGACGCGGCTTGCCGCCCTCGAGCCCCATGCGGAACATCTTCATGCTGTCGGTCAGCTCGCCCGCATCGGGCGCGCCATGCATCGCATCCCGCGTCGCGGCCGAGCCCAGATGCGTCAGCCCGGTGCCGGTCAGGTGCAGATGCGCGGGGTCGGGATGGTCGACGGGCGGCAGCACCCGCCCCTCGGCCAGGGCCTGGGCCAGGTCGACCGGCGCGCCGCGGCCGCGGCCGGCCGCCTCCTCGGCCAGCCCGCGGCCGGCAGCGATGGCGGCCTGCGCCAGGTCGCGGGTGCTGTCCACGCCCGGAACCAGATGCGCGGCATCGCCTTCGCGCAAAGCAACCCCGCGCCCGCCACCCGGCAAAAGCAATTGCGACAGAAACATGGCATGATCCCCCGCGCAGATCGGCCAGGCGGCGCCGCGCAGCCTGGCGGTTGCGCTTGATCTAGCCATGAAACGACATAATGGTAAAATTACATCGCCTGCAGTCTACATATCGGAATCGTCATGTCGTTACCCCCTGCCCGCCTAATGCTGAAGCCCGCGCAATTGCGGCTGATCCAGCAGATCGCCGAAACCGGCCAGCTGCAGCTGGCGGCCGAGCGGGTCGGCATGACCCAGCCTGCCGCCTCGCGCATGCTGGCCGAGATCGAGAACCAGGTCGGCGCGCAGCTGTTCCTGCGCCAGCCCAAGGGCATGGAGCCGACCGAGATCGGCCGCGCCGTGCTGCGCCGCGCCCGCGTCATCCTGCGCGAGATGTTCAGCATGGCCTCGGAGGTGCAGGCGCTGCGCGAGGGGTTCGGCGGCGCGCTGCGGGTGGGGGCGGTGACGGGGCCGGCGGTCAGCTACCTGGTCTCGGCCATCCGCGAGATCAAGCAGGGCGCGCCGGATGCCGACATCACCGTGGACGTCATGCCCTCGCGCGAGTTGCTGCTGCACCTGGCGGCCGGAGAGATGGATTTCGTCCTGGCCCGCATCCTGCCGGAATTCGACAGCCAGGATTTCAACATCCTGCCGATGCGGGACGAGAAGGTGGCCTTCCTCGTGCGGTCGAGCCACCCGCTGGGCCGCGCCGCCCCGGTCACGCTGACCGAACTGGCCGGGCAGGAATGGATCATGCAGCAACGCGGCGCGCCGATCCGCGAGGCGGCGCTGGCGGCCTTTGCCGATGTCGGCCTGTCCGAGCCGAAGAACATCGTCAACAGCCCCTCGCTGCTGCTGACCATCGCCTATCTGGCGCAAAGCGACGCGGTGGCGCCGATGTCCGAGGAGGTGGCGGAGCTGCTGATCCGGCCGCCGGTCGGGGCGGGCTTCGCCATGCTGCAGGTGCCGCATGAGATCCGGGTCTCGCCCTATTACCTTCTGGACCTGAAGCGCCGGCCGCTGTCGCCCTTGGCGCTGCGGCTGCGCGAGAAGCTGGTGGCGCTGTCGAAAAGCCCGGTGCGGGACGCATTCGGCTGAACCGGCGACAGCGCGCGCCGTCGCATGGGTATTTGGGGAACGAAGAAGCCCGGCGCCGCGTCTGCGGGCGGCGCCGGAGCGTCGTCAGGCGTTTTGCAGGCCGCGCTCTTCCCGGCTTTGCAGGACGGCCTTGTCGGTCTGGCCGAGGATCTGCGAGGTGACGGTGCCCGCCGTCATCGAGCCCGAGACGTTGAGCGCCGTGCGCCCCATGTCGATCAGCGGCTCGACCGAGATCAGCAGCGCCACCAGCGTCACCGGCAGGCCCATGGCCGGCAGCACGATCAGCGCCGCCATGGTGGCGCCGCCGCCCACGCCCGCGACCCCGGCCGAGGACAGCGTGACGATGGCCAGCAGCGTCATGATCCAGGCCGGGTCCAGCGGGTCGATGCCGACCGTCGGCGCCACCATCACCGCCAGCATCGCCGGATAGAGCCCGGCGCAGCCGTTCTGGCCGATGGTCGCCCCGAAGGAGGCCGAGAAGGACGCGATGGTCTGCGGCACGCCCAGCCGGCGGGTCTGGATCTCGACATTGAGCGGGATGGTCGCGGCGCTGGAGCGGCTGGAGAAGGCAAAGGTCAGCGCCGGGACGATCTTGCGAAAGAAGGTCAGCGGGTTCACCCCGGTCAGCGTCAGCAGCACGGCATGCACCCCGAACATGATCGCGAGGCCCAGGTAGGAGGCGACGACGAACTTGCCCAGGTTCAGGATGTCGGCCGCGTTCGAGGTCGCCGCCATCTTGGTCATCAGCGCCATGACGCCATAGGGGGTCAGCACCATGATCAGCCGCACCAGCTGGCCGATCCAGGCCTGCAGGATGTCGATCAGGTTCAGCAGGCTGCGGCCCTTTTCGGGATCGCGGCGCAGCAGGCGGATGGCGGCGACGCCGAGGAAGGCGGCAAAGACCACCACCGCGATGATCGAGGTCGGGTTCGCCCCGGTCAGCTCGGCAAAGGGGTTCCTGGGGATGAAGGACAACAGCAGCTGCGGCACCGTCAGGTCGGCGACGCGCGGGGCGTAGGTGGTCTCGAGCGCGGTCAGCCGGGCGGTCTCGGCCGCGCCCTGGGCCAGGCCCTCGGCGGTCAGGCCGAAGGCCAGCGACATGACCACGCCGACGAAGGCCGCGATCGCGGTGGTGCCAAGCAGCGTGCCCAGGGTCAGCACCGAGATCCGGCCGAGCGCCGAGGCGTCGTGCAGCCGCGCCACCGCGCTGAGGATCGCCGCGAAGACCAGCGGCATCACCACCATCTGCAACAGCTGCACATAGCCGTTGCCGACCACGTTGATCCAGTCGATCGTGGTTTGCAGCGCCGGCGCGCCGGTGCCATGGACGAGTTGCAGCCCGATCCCGAACAGCGTGCCCAGGACAAGGGCGATGAAGACCCGCACCGACAGCGTCAGCTGCCCGCCCTGCAGGCGGACCAGCACGACGATCAGCGCGGCAAAGATCACAAGGTTGATGAGGACGGATGCCATCGCGCGTCTCCGGCAATTTCAGATTGACCCATCAAGCCACAATGCACGTCCGGCGTATAGCCCATCGGCCGCGCGGCTCTGCGGTCCTTGGCCGATAAAGCCAGGCGGGGGGCGCGCTGCAAGGCCCTTTGGCCGCGGTTCGGGCGGTTATATTCCACGAAATATTGAAACAGCATTCGGATATTCGAGATTATTTTCGCTGCGCCGCCGCGATACCCTTTGCGAAACCGATCCCTGCGGCCGCTTGGGATCGCGCCGCCGGCGCCGGGTCCAATCGCAACAGCAAGGCAGGCCATGCACAAGCTTCTGGCGATCCTGTTCGCATTCGTCCTGGGCGCCGCCAGCCCCTTGCCCGTCCAGGCACAGACCATGCAAGAGACCGTCCTGTTCACCGCCGCGGCCGATGGCGATGCCGCGGCCATCCGCGCGCTTCTGGCCCGCGGCGTGCCCGTGGATCCGCGCGACGCCAAGGGGCGCACGCCCTTGCTGGTGGCGACCCATGCCAACCGGGTCGAGGCGGCGCGGGCTCTGGTCGAGGCCGGCGCCGACGTGAACGCCAGGGATGCCATCGAGGACAGCCCCTATCTTTATGCCGGGGCGCGCGGGCATCTGGAGATCCTGGAGCTGACGCTGGCCCATGGCGCCGACCTGGCCAGCACCAACCGCTTCGGCGGCACGGCGCTGATCCCGGCGGCCGAGCGCGGCCATGTCGAGACCGTCCGCCGGCTGATCCAGGCCGGGGTCGAGGTCGATCACGTCAACCGGCTGGGCTGGACCGCGCTGCTGGAGGCGATCATCCTGGGCGATGGCGGCCCGCGCCAGCAGCAGGTCGTCGACCTGCTGGTCGCGGCCGGGGCCGATGTGAACCTGCCCGATGGCGAGGGGGTCTCGGCGCTGGCCCATGCCCGCCGCGTGGGCTTCGACGCGATCGCGGCGCGGCTGGTTGCCGCCGGCGCAAGATGAGGGGAAAGGCGATGACCGACAAGGCGAGGCACTATCTGGAACAGGCGGTGATGCTGGCGCATCGCAACGCGCAGGCGGGCGGGCGGCCCTTTGGCGCGGTGGTGGTGCGGGGCGGCGAGGTGCTGGCCACCGGCGTCAACGAAACCGTCGCCACCCACGACCCGACCGCCCATGCCGAGCTGGTGGCGCTGCGCGCCGCCGCGCTGCAATTGGGCTCGCCCGATCTTGCCGGCTGCGCGGTCTACGCCAGCGGCCAGCCCTGCCCGATGTGCCTGGCCGCCATGCGGCTGGCGGGCGTCGCCGATGTGCATTACGCCTATTCGAACCAGGACGGCGCGCCCTATGGCCTGTCCACGGCCGCGCTCTACGAAGAGATGGCAAGGCCCCTGGAACAGCAATCCATCGCCATCCGCTACCTGCCCGTGCGGCCCGAGGGCGCGGGCGACCTATATGCAGGCTGGAAGGCACGGCAGGACCAGGCGTGACGAACCGGCAGCCGCTGATGCTGGCCGTGGTGGCCCTGGTCGGGCTGGCGCTGCGGCCCTTCCTGACCGGGGTCGGCCCGCTGGCGGCGCCGATCTCGGCCGAGACCGGCCTGACCATGCAGGGCCTCTCGGCGCTGACGCTGCTGCCGATCCTGCTGATGGGGGCGGGCGCCTTCCTGGGGCCGGCGATCCAGGCGCGGCTTGGGGCGAAACGCGCCGCCGTGCTGGCGCTGCTGGTGCTGGGCCTGGGCTCGGGCCTGCGGCTGGGGGCGCATTCGGCGCTGGACATGCTGGGCTCGGCCATGCTGCTGGGCGCGGGCGCGGCGGTGGTCCAGGCGGTGTTCCCGACCATCATCAAGCGCGAATTCCCGCGCGGCATCAACCTGGCCATGGGGCTTTACGCCGCGATGATGATGGGCGGCGGCGCCTTTGGCGCACAGGCCGCCCCGCTGATCGCCGCCTGGTCGGGCAGCTGGCGGCTGGCGCTTGGCTGGCTGGCGCTGCCCGCCGCGCTGACCGCGCTGCTGGTGGCGCTGGCCCTGCCGCCCGAGGCGCGCGCCCCGCAGGGCAGCCGGCAGGGGTTGTGGCACTGGCTGCGCCTGCCGCGGGTCTGGCTGCTGATGGCCTGTTTCGGGCTGATCAACGGCGGCTATTCCTCGTCCGTCGCCTGGCTTGCGCCTGCGTTCCAGGATCTGGGCTGGTCGGCGGGCGCCAGTGGCGGGCTGCTGGCGGTGCTGGCGGTGGGTCAGGCGGTCTCGGCGCTGGCGACGCCGGTCCTGGCCAGCCGCGGCAGCGACCGGCGGCCCTGGCTGGGGATCTGCCTGGCCATGCAGGCGCTCGGCTTCGCCATGCTGGTCCTGCACCCCGAGGCCGCGCCCTATCCCATTGCCTTCCTGCTGGGCGCCGGGCTTGGCGGCTGCTTTTCGCTGATGATGATCGTGGCGCTGGACCACCTGCCCGATCCCGCCCAGGCCGGGGCGCTGGCGGCGCTGATGCAGGGCGGAGGCTTCCTGCTGGCCGCGATCCCGCCCTGGATCCTGGCGCTGCTGCACGACCTGACCGGCAGCTTCACCCTCGGCTGGGCGCTGCATCTGGCCGCCGTGCTTGCGGTCTGCGCGCTGGCGCTGCGCCTGTCGCCGGCCAGCTACCGCGGCGCCCTGCACCGGCCCGGCCCGCAGCGCAGCGGCGGCGCGCCGGCCGAGTGAACGATTTTCGACAAGGAGGAGGAGAAACCATGCTGACCATCACCCGACTGGACCAGGCCGATGCCCGCCTGCTGATCGCCGGCGCCGAGGCCCATGCCCGCGAGATCGGCGTGCCCATGTGCATCGCCGTCGCCGACGAAAGCGGCCAGCTTTTGGCCTTTTGCCGCATGGACGGCGGCAAGGTCACGTCGGCGACCATCGCCATCGACAAGGCCTTCACCGCCGCCGCCGCGCGCAAGGCCACGCATGAATACGGTGCCGCCAGCCAGCCGGGCGCCCCGGCCTGGGGCATCTCCTCGGCCATCGGCGGGCGGCTGATGGTGGTGGGCGGCGGCCTGCCGGTCGATCACGACGGCCAGACCGTCGGCGGCATCGGCGTATCCTCGGGAACGCCCGCGCAGGACCAGGCGGTGGCGCAGGCCGGCATCGACCATTGGCGGGCGCATCGCGCCTGACCGCACCCCTTCCGGCCGGTTGCACTTGCGCCCGGCCCCGCAAAAGGCTAGCAGCGCGGGCTTTGCGGACAGGGGCACGGGGATGCTGGACGACAGGCTTGCCATCGATTTCGGAACCTCGAACTCGGCCGCCGCGATCCTGCACGACGGCCGGCCCCGGCGCATCGCCATCGAGCCGGGGGCCGAGACCCTGCCGACCGCCGTCTTCTTCCCGGCGCAGGGCGGTGCCATGCGCATCGGCGCGGCGGCGGCCGAGGCGCTGATCCAGGGCGCCGAGGGCCGCTACATGCGGGCGCTGAAAAGCGTGCTCGGGACGGCGCTTTTCCACGAATCGCGGCTGATCGCCGGCAAGCGCCGCACGCTTTGCGACATCGTCGCCGCCTTCCTCGCCACCCTGCGCGAGCGGGCCGAGGCGGCGGCGGGCCGGCGCTTTCGCCGCGCGCTTTCCGGCCGGCCGGTGCATTTCCATTCGAACGACCCCGCCCGCGACGCCCAAGCCGAGGCGGACCTGCGCGGCTGCTACCTGGCGGCCGGCTTCGACGAGGTCGCCTTCCTGCCCGAACCCGAGGCGGCGGCGCTGGCCAGCCACGGCCTGGGCCGCGCGGGCGAGATCGGGCTGATCGTCGACATCGGCGGCGGCACCTCGGATTTCTCGGTCTTTCGCAGCAGCGGCGCGGGGGTGCAGATCCTTGCCAATCACGGCATCCGGCTGGGCGGCACGGACTTCGACCAGCAGGTCTCGCTCTGCCATGCCATGCCGGCCCTGGGCCACGGCGGGCAGCTGCGCCGCGCCATGGGGCCGGGGCTGCTGCCGGTGCCGAATGCGATCTATGTCGACCTGGCGACCTGGGCCAGGATCCCCTTTCTCTACGTGCCCGAGACGCGGCGCATGGCCGCCGGGATGGCCCGCATGGCGGTGGACCGCAAGGCGATGGACCGGCTGGTCGCGGTGCTGGACGAGGAGCTGGGCCACGAGCTGGCCTTTGCCGTCGAGCGCGGCAAGATCGCCGCCAATGCCGGCGAGGGCGCGCGCATCGCCATGGGCTTCGTCGAGCCGGGGCTGGCGCCGGAAATCTCGCCCGCCTCGCTGGAGGCGGCGCTGTCGGATTGCCGCGGGGATCTCGCGCAAGCCGCGGCCGAAACGCTGCGGCTGGCCGGCATCGCGCCCGGACAGGTGGGCAGCGTGATCCTAGTCGGCGGCTCCAGCCTGATGGGCTTCGTCGCCGCCGAGGCGCTGCGGCTTTGCCCCGGCGCGCAGCTGCGGCGCGCGGGGGCGTTCACCGCGGTGGTGGACGGGCTGGCGCTGGCGACGGCGGCCTAGCGCTTGCCGGGCTTCGGCCCGGCGCGAAAGGGCCTGTCGCCGCCCTTGCCCGACCCGCCGGCCGCAGGCTTGTGCGACTTGAAGCCGGCCGCGCGCCGGGGACGCGCCTCGGCGCCGTCGCCACGCGCGGGACGGTCGTGGCGCGCCGCGCCGCCATGCGTCTTGAAGCCCGCCGATTTCCCCTCCGCACGCGGAGCGGTTTTCGGCGCGGCCTTGTGCGCCTGCTTCTTCTCGGCGCTCCAGCGGGCCTTGCGCGGGGCTTCAGCCGCCGCTTCCGGCGCGGCGTCGCGGTCGGGCACGGCACGGGGGGCGGGCTTTACCTGCTCCGGGTCGAGCAGCGCCGGACGCCGGGCCGGCTTGGGCTTCGGCTCGGACCTGGGCCCATCTTCCGACCACGCGGGGCGCGCGGGCTGGCCGCGATGCGGCTTCCTGTCCCGCAGGGGCGCGTCGGATGTTTCTCCGTTCTCCAAATACCCATGCCGGCCGGGCCGCCTGTCGCGCACGGGGCCGGTCTCGAAAACCGGCTCGCCCTCGATCCGGCGCATGGCCAGGCCGGGCTCCAGCTCCACCCGCTCGCCGAAATTCGGCGCGGCGGGCGCGGCGATCTGCACGAAGGTCTGGTCGGTCTTGACCCGGATCGCGCCGATCGCGTCGCGGGTGATGCCGCCCGCCTCGCAGATCTTGGGCAGAAGCCAACGCGCCTCGGCCCGGCCGGAATGGCCGACCGAAAGCAGGAACCAGACCGCCGGCCCGAACTCGCCCCGCTCGCGCGGCGCGGCAGGCGCGGGGGCCACGTTTTCCGACAGCTCCTCGGGCGCCGGGCGCCCCTCGCGCCACAGCCGCACGAAGGCCGAGGCGACGCGCTCGGCACCGAAACGGTCGAGCAGCGCGGCGGCCAGTCCCGCCTCGTCGCCCGGCGCCTCGGCCAGGGCCGGATGGTCCAGCATCCGCGCGTCGTCGCGGGCCTGCACCTCGTCGGCCGAAGGGGCCTTGCCCCATTCCGCGACCAGCTTGGCGCGCTGGAGCAGGCGCTGCGCCCGCTTGTATTCCGCCGCCGGCACGATCAGCACCGAGGTGCCCTTGGCCCCGGCCCGGCCGGTGCGGCCGGAACGGTGCAGCAGCGTGTCGGGATTGGTCGGCAGGTCGGCATGGATCACCAGCTCCAGCCCCGGCAGGTCGATGCCGCGCGCCGCCACGTCGGTGGCGATGCAGACCCGCGCCCGGCCGTCGCGCAGCGCTTGCAGGGCGTGGCTGCGTTCCTGCTGGGACAGCTCGCCCGACAGCGCCACCACCTTGAAGCCGCGATTGCCCATGCGCGCCAGCAGGTGGTTCACGTTGGCGCGGGTCTTGCAGAAGATGATCGCCCGGCTGGCCTCGTAGAAGCGCAGGGTGTTGAAGATGGCATGCTCCCGGTCGCGGGTCGTCACCGACAGGGCGCGATAGTCGATGTCGCCGTGCTGGCGCGCCTCGCCCATGGCCTGGATGCGCAGGGCGTCGCGCTGGAAGTCGCGGGCCAGCGCCTCGATGGCCGGCGGCACGGTGGCCGAGAACATCAGCGTGCGCCGTTCCTCGGGCGCGCTGCCCAGGATGAACTCCAGATCCTCGCGGAAACCCAGGTCCAGCATCTCGTCCGCCTCGTCCAGCACGCAGGCGCGCAGGGCGGTCAGGTCCAGCGAGCCGCGCTCGATATGGTCGCGCAAGCGGCCGGGGGTGCCGACGACGATATGGGCGCCGCGCTCCAGCGCCCGGCGCTCGGTGCGGTAGTCCATGCCGCCGACGCAGGTGGCGATGCGCGCGCCCGCCTGTTCGTAAAGCCAGCCCAGCTCGCGCGCCACCTGCAAGGCCAGCTCGCGCGTGGGCGCGATGGCCAGCGCCAGCGGCTGCTCTGCGTCCGGCAGCGTGTCGCCCGCAAGGATGTCGCCGGCCATGGCCAGGCCGAAGGCCACGGTCTTGCCCGAGCCGGTCTGGGCCGAGACCAGCACGTCGCGACCCCGCGCCTCGGGCGCGAGCGCCGCTTCCTGCACCGAGGTCAGGCTGGCATAGCCCTTGGCCGCCAGCGCCGCGGCCAAGGGCGCGGCAATATCATGTTCGTTCATCTTCTTCGCCAGAAAGGGGATGCGGGGGCGCATCCGGTGAAAGGCACCATCCCCTTTGCGGCCGGGCCCTCCCATGGCCCGCCGGCCCGGAATGCGGAGCCAAGCCGCCCGCCTATCCTGTCCCGGCCCGCAAGTCAAAGCGAAACTAGGGCCGCATCAGCTGATCCTCGGTCCAGCCGAGCCGCGCCATGTCCTCGGCCCGCGCCGCCGCATCGTCGCCGACGATGAATTCGTCCAGCTGCGGCGGGACCACGCCGGCCTGCGACAGCAGGCCATGCACCTGCCCGCGATGATGGGTCTGGTGCTGGAACAGATGCGACAGCAGGTCGTCGCGGCGGTCGTGCTGCATGCGCGAGCCGCGATCCACCGGCACGATTTCCGCCAGGGCCTCGGGCGTCAGCGCCGCGACCAGCGCCAGCAGGCGGTCGTCCTCGTGCGCCTGCCATTCGGCCAGCCGCGCAAGGTCCGGGCAGTCCCCCGCCTCGGCCAGCGCGGCCTTGTCCAGCGGCCGGCCCGCCAGCGCATCGATATAGAAGCGGTCGACCAGCAGGACATGGTTCAGCGTGGCGCGGATCGAGCCGAAGAAGGACGGGCGCGGCGCCTCGTATCCGCCGGGCGGCAGGGCGGCGCAGGCGCGATGCAGCCGGGCATTGGCCAGCCGGTTCATCTGCGCCAGCTTGCGCAGCATGCGCAGCATCTCGGTCATCGGGCACCTCCGGTCGCGATGATGCCGCGGGGCCCCCGCCGGGTCGAGCCTTCAGCGCGCCGGCCCGGCCGGATCGTGGCCCAGGCTGCGGCGGATCTCGGCCAGGAACAGCTGCAGCGCCGGCACCGGGTCGCGGTGGTGATAGACGATATAGACCTCGGAAACCGGCGGGTCGGGCCGGATCGGCAGGAAGGTCAGCGGCCCCGCCGTCAGCCTGGCGATGCCCGCCGGCACGATGCTGACCCCGAAGCCCGCCACGATCAGGCTGGGGACCGACTGCGCATCCACCACCTGCTGCGAGACCCGCGGCCGATAGCCCGAGGCGACGATGCAGGCCATGACATAGGCCGCGAAATCGGAACTGTCGGGGCGCAGCACGACATGCTGGTCCTCGCGCAGGTCGTCGATCGAGACGCAGGTGCGCCCGGCCAGCCGGTGGTCGCTGCGCACCAGCGCCACCATCTCTTCGCGCCAGCCGTATTCATAGGCCAGTTCCTCGTCGCGCGGCACCGAGCGGTTGAAGCTGACGTCGGTGCGCCGGCTCAGCACCTCGGTCAGCTGCGCGGCCGGGGTCTGTTCGTGGACGCGCAGGGTGATTCGCGGGTGCAGCCGGGCGAAATGCGCCAGCAACTCGGCCAAGCCGCCGCGCAGGATCGAGCCGGTTGCCCCGATTTCCAGCAATCCGTCCTGGCCCTGCTGGATTTCACGGATCTCCTGCAGGCTGCGTTCATACTGGTCCAGCATGTTGCGCGCCCTGGGCAGGAACAGCGCGCCCGCCCGCGTCAGCGCCACCTTGCGGCTGGTGCGGCTGATGAGTTCGGCGCCGACCTCGCGCTCAAGTGTCTGGATTTGCGTGCTCAGCGGCGGCTGCGACATGTTCAGCCGCCGGGCGGCGCGGGTGAAGTTCAGCTCTTCGGCCAGGACGACGAAGCAGCGAAGCTGGCGCATTCTCATATCGTCACCCTATGGATTAACGGTAAATCGATATTAGACACGGATGTGCCCTTGGCCAACACTCTTCGGCATGAAGGGACCGGCCGCGGCCATGCGCCCGATGCGCGAGGAGATGCATCGGGCGCATCGCGGCCCCCCTTCCGTCACAGGGAGGAACAGAAAACACATGCCGAATTGGTCCAGGTCCTTGTTTGGACAGGTTTGCGTGGCGCTGGTGCTGGGGATCGTCGCCGGCTTCTTCGCGCCCGAATTCGCCGCCAAGATGAAGCCGCTGGGAGACGGGTTCATCAAGCTCATCAAGATGCTGATCCCCGTCATCGTGTTCTGCGTCGTCGTGCATGGCATCGCCGGCGCGGGCGACCTGAAAAAGGTCGGCAAGGTCGGCGTCCGCGCCATCGTCTATTTCGAGATCATCACCACCATCGCCCTGGCCCTGGGCATCGCGGTCGCCTATCTGTTCGGCCCCGGCCACGGCATGAACATCGACGTGAGCCAGCTCGACGCCTCGGCGCTGTCGGCCTATGTGGACCGCGCGCATGAAGTCAGCAGCGGCGGCACCGTCGAGTTCCTGATGAAGCTGATCCCGACCACGATGATCAGCGGCTTCGCCCAGGGCGACATCCTGCAGGTTCTGCTGGTCGCGATCCTGTTCGGCTGCGCCCTGTCGCTGGTGGGCGAGCGCGGCAAGCCGCTTTTGCACATGATCGAGCTGACCGGGGACGTCACCTTCAAGATCATGTATTTCATCGTCCGGCTGGCGCCCCTGGGCGTGTTCGGCGCCATCGCCTTCACCGTCGGGCAATACGGCATCGGCTCGCTGGCGCAGCTGGGCTACCTGGTCGGGCTGTTCTATGTCACCATCGCCATCTTCGTCTTCGTGATCCTGGGCTTCGTGCTGCGGCTGGCGGGCTTCAGCATCTTCAAGCTGCTGCGCTACCTGCGCACCGAGGTCGGCATCGTCGCCGGCACCGCCAGCAGCGACGCCGTGCTGCCGCAGACCATGCGCAAGCTGGAACACCTGGGCATCAAGGACTCGACCGTGGGGCTGGTGGTGCCGACGGGCTATTCCTTCAACCTCGACGCCTTCTCGATCTACCTGACGCTGGCGGCGGTCTTCATCGCCCAGGCCACGAACACGCCGCTGTCCACCACCGACCTTCTGGCCATCCTGGGCGTGGCGCTGGTGACGTCCAAGGGCGCGCATGGGGTGCCGGGCTCGGCCATCGTGATCCTGGCCGCGACGCTGGCCGCGATCCCGGCCATCCCCGCCATCGGGCTGGTGCTGGTGCTGTCGGTCGACTGGTTCATGGGCATCGCCCGCGCCTTGGGGAACTACCTGGGCAATTGCGTCGCCACCGTGGTCGTCGCCTCGTGGGTGGGGGACATCGACCGCGACCGCGCCCGCCGCATCCTCGAGGGCGAGGACGTGCCGACGCTGGACGTGCTGGACGAGGACGCGCCGATGTCGCAGCCCCAGCATGGCTGACGAAGTCGCCTCGCGGGGCTGAACGGGACCCGCGCGACCGGCCCCGCCACACCCCCGAGAAGACGGCCTGCGCCTTCCCTCCCGATGGCGCAGGCCATTTCGCGTCAGGGGATGCCGGCGGCGAAGCCCTCGTCCGTCAGGATCTCGTCCGTCAGGATCCCGATCAGCGCCTGCTGCGCCCGCGTGCGATAGCGCTGCGGATTGGTCAGCAGCGAGAACGGCCGCTCTGCCCCCGGCAGCGGCAGGGTGCGGATCCAGCCGGCGGCGGCGGGCCGCGCCACCGCGCGTTGCGACAGCGCGGCAAGGCATTGGCTGGCGGCCACCGCGTTCAGCACCGCCTCGTTCGAGGGCAGTTCCAGCGCCAGGGGCAGCCCGGCCACGGAAAGCCCCTGCCCGGCCATCCAGGTCTCGAACTCGGACCGGGTGCCCGAGCCCGGCTCGCGCAGGATCCAGTTCTGCGCCGCCAACCCGGCCAGGGGCACGGCGTCGCGCCCGGCCCAGGGGTGATCGGTCGCCATGACCAGCACCAGCCGGTCGCGCGCCACCACCTGCCGGTGCAGATCGCCATGCGCCACCGCGCCCTCGACCAGCCCCAGGTCGGCGCCGCCCTCCTGCACCGCATCGGCGACCTGGGTGGTGTTGCTGACGGTCAGCCGCAATTCGATCCCCGGATGCATCTCGCGCAGCGCGATCAGCCGCGGCGGCAGCCAGTAGCTGGCGACGGTCTGGCTGGCATGGACCCGCAGCCGCCCGCGCGGCTCGCGCGCCAGATCCTCCAGCACCATCTCGGCCGTCTCGGCGCGGTCCAGCACCGCGCGCGCCTCGGCCATGAAGGCTTCGCCGGTCTCGGTCAGCACGATGCGCCGCCCCACCCGGTCGAAGAAGCGCACGCCATGCCGCGCCTCCAGCGCCGAGACGGCGGCGCTGACCGCCGATTGCGTCAGGTTCAGCGCCTCGGCCGCGCGGGTGACATGCTGCCGCTCGGCCACGGCAAGGAAGATGCGGAGCTGTTCCAGCGTCATGGCCAACTGATAAGCAAAATCGAACGATATGGCAAATATAATGCGATGGATTGAACGTGTATCCGGGACCATGTTCCGCCTTGCAAGCAAGGAAACGCGATCATGTCCTCGACCCAGCAGAACCAGCAAACATCTTCCGCGATCACGGCCTGGCTTTCCGCCACGCTGCCGGGGCTGGGGCTGACCTTCGGCATCGCGGTCCTGGCGACGGCGGTGCAGCGCTTCTCGGGCATCCCGGCGCTCAGCCCGCTGGTGGTGGCCATGGTGCTGGGCATGGCGCTGCGCAACCTGGCCGGCACGCCCGAGGCGGCGCGGCCGGGCATCGGCTTTTCGCTGCGCCGCGTCTTGCGTTTCGCCATCGTGCTGCTGGGCTTCCAGCTGACGCTGGAGCAGTTGCGCGCCGTGGGCCTGCCGGGGGTGGCGGTGATCGCGGTGGTGCTGGCCGCGACCTTCGTCTTCACCAAATGGGCGGGGCGGGCGCTGGGGGTCGAGGCGCGGCTGGCCGAGCTGATCGCGGCCGGCACCTCGGTCTGCGGCGCCTCGGCGGTGATCGCGACGAACACGGTCACGCGCGGAACGGACGAGGACGTGGCCTATGCCATCGCCTGCGTGACGGTCTTCGGCTCGCTCTCGATGATCGTCATGCCGCTGCTGGGCGAGATGATGGCGATGGGGCCTTCGCATTACGGCATCTGGGTCGGCGCCACCGTGCATGAGGTGGCGCAGGTCGTCGGCGCCGGCTTCCAGCATGGCGCCGAGGCCGGGCAGGCCGCGACCGTGGCCAAGCTGAGCCGGGTGATGCTGCTGGCGCCGCTGATCCTGGTGCTGGGCGCGCTGGCGCGGCGCGGCGGCAAGGCCGCGCATGGCTCGGCGCCGACGCCCTGGTTCGTGCTGGGCTTCATCGCCGTCGTGCTGCTGAACAGCGCCCTGCCCCTGCCCGAGGCGCTGCATGCCGAGGTGGTCGGCCTGACCGCCTTTCTGCTGACCATGGCGCTGGCGGCGATGGGGCTCGAAACCGACATCCGCAAGCTGCGCGCCAAGGGCGTCCGGCCGCTGGCGCTTGGCGCGCTGGCTTGGCTGTTCATCTCGACCCTGGGCCTGGGGCTGGTCGCGCTGCTGTGACCGCGCGGCATTGAGCCGCCCCGCCGCGATGCCTAGATTGGGCGCGATCCGCCAAAGGACCGCGCCCATGGCCCTACAGCCCGCCGACCCCCGCCCGATGACCCGGCGCGAGACCGAGGTCCGCCGCTTCGTCCGCGCCCGCTATGGCCCGCGCGGCACGCTGGCGCTGCATCGCCACGCGCTCGGCCTCGACCTGCTGCGTGCGCCGGTGAACGTCATGCTGTCGCCGCTGTTCCTGCTGGTGCGGCTGGCCGCGCCGCTTCTGCGCCGGATCGGGCTGCGGCGCGCTGGCGACTGGCTGTCGCGCCGGCAGATCTTCCTGAAATCCGACGTGGCGCAAAGGATCGAGGCCGATCTGGCCCATTTCATCGACGACCTGGCCGAAAAGGGGCTGGCGCCCCGGGCCGCGCCGCAAAGCGTCGCCCGCGCCGTCTCGGACTATGCCGAAACCCGCAATGCGGTCTCCGAGATCACCACCTCGGTCCTGGTGCTGGGCTCGGGGCTCTTGCTGTTCCACCGCGCCACGCCGGGGGTGATCTCGCTGGCCGGGCCGGTCGCGCATCTGCGGGCGCAGGCACAGGCGGTCGAGGATTTCGCGCTGGGAAGCTGGGCCGGCCGCATGTGGTATGGCGCCTTCCCGCGAGAGCTTTCCAGCGTGGATCTGCTGCT
This sequence comes from Paracoccus sp. pheM1, assembly GCF_018499825.1. Classification (NCBI taxonomy): domain Bacteria; kingdom Pseudomonadati; phylum Pseudomonadota; class Alphaproteobacteria; order Rhodobacterales; family Paracoccaceae; genus Paracoccus; species Paracoccus sp. pheM1. Next base: position 1,602,785 of record NZ_JAGXCX010000002.1, on the reverse strand, counting down.
GACCGGGGTGGTGCTGGCCATGGTCGCCTCGGTCCTGACCACCTTTGCCGGGCTGGTCGCCGATCCGGTCCAGCTTTGGACCGGCATCCACAAGCGCCGGGTGCTGCGGCTGCTGCGCCGGCTGGACCGGGCCGAAGACGGGCCGGGGCTGGGGCGCGAACATGTGCTGGCCCGGCTGGGCGACCTGTCGGATGCGGCGCTGAGCCTGTGGCGCAGCTTCAAGGGCTAGGCCAAAGCACGGTTTCGTCGATCCCGGCCAGGTCGCGACGTCCGGTCAGGGCCATGGCGACCTCCAGCTCGGCGCGCAGGATGGTCAGCATATGCGCGACCCCCGCCGCGCCGCCCACCGCCAGGGCGTGGATCTGCGGCCGCCCGACCAGCACCGCCAATGCCCTCAAGGCCAGGGCCTTCAGCGCATCGGTGCCGCGGCGGATGCCGCCGTCGCACAGCACCGGGATGCGCCCGGCGACCTGGCGGGCGACGACCGGCAGCGCCTCGGCCGTCGCCGGCAGCGTGTCCAGCGCCCGGCCGCCGTGGTTCGAGACGATCACCCCGTCCGCACCCACCGCCACGGCGCGCTCGGCATCATGCGCCGACATGATGCCCTTGAGCAGCAGCGGCAACCGGGTCTGCGACTTCAGCCGCGCTCTTTGATCTGGCGCGCGGTCACGACGGTGACGGTCCGTGGCGTGTCGAGCAGCGGCGCGGTGATCTTGTCCGAGGCGCTTTCGGTGGTCTTGTAGCTGGTCTCGGCCTCGCTGCCCTGCTGGCAGCGGATGACCACCGTCTCCAGCGTCACGGTGTCCTGCGCCTGGGCGGGGCCGCCGACCCCCGCGGAAATGGCAAGGACCGGAAGCAGGCCCAGGGTCGGCAGCAATTGCGCGGCAGACCCCGAGGCTGGCGGTTTGGGATGGGTTTTGTTCATGGGTTATCCCGGCACAAAGATGCCTCGCCTTCCGCCGGCAGGCAGAGGTGACAGAAAGTGTTTACTTATCAATGGATTGCGCTCTGGCGCGCCGGAACGGGAACGGGAACGGGAACGGGAACGGAGCCCCGGTTCACGTGCGCGCGATCCACGCAAGAGGGCGAATTGTCGTGCTTTGTCAAACGACGCGACGTCATTCCATGCCATGTCCCCGCGCCTGTTGCCATAATCCAACAGGCGCGCAGGTGGGGCGGCCCGTGGCCGCAGCCCGTCCACCGCCATGGCCCGGCGGCAAATCGAGCCCTTGGCGCGATCCGGGAACCCCACCAGATATTCCCGGCGCGGCCCGGCCATCCACTAAATATGGATTGACCCGGCCCGTGACCCGTGGCTAACTGCCGGGGTCATGGTTGCCCTGGGGCCGACTCGGGGATGAAAAGGGAAGCCGGTGAAAAGCCGGCACTGCCCCCGCAGCTGTAAGCGGCGAGCGACGCTGGAATGCCACTGGGGCCAAGGCTCCGGGAAGGCCGGCTAAGCCGAGACCCGCAAGTCAGAAGACCTGCCATGGCGCGAAAGGACGAAACCGTGCGGCGGGCGCGGGGCTGGAACAGGGTCCGGTGGCACGCCCATCGGCCCGGCCCCCTCTTGCCGACAGAACAGAAGGAGCCGAGCCATGTCCATCACCGTTTACTCCAAGCCCGCCTGCGTGCAATGCACCGCCACCACGCGGGCGCTCGACGCGCGCGGCCTGGCCTATCAGCTGATCGACCTGACCGAGGACGACGCGGCGATGGAACTGGTCGTCTCGCTGGGCTATCGCCAGGCCCCGGTGGTCGTCGCCGGCGATGCGCATTGGGCGGGCTTCCGGCCCGACATGATCGGCCGGCTGTCCTGACCGGCGCCATGGGCGGGCTGGTCTATTATTCCTCGGCCTCGGGGAACACCGCGCGCTTCGTGGCGCGGCTGGGGCTGGCGGCCGGGCGCATCCCGGTCTCGCCGCGCGATCCGCTGCCCGAGGCGGCAACGCCCTATGTGCTGATCTGCCCGACCTATGCCGACGGGACCGGCCGGGGCGCGGTGCCCAAGCAGGTGATCCGCTTCCTGAACGATCCCGCCCGCCGCGCCGGCCTGCGCGGCGTCATCGCCGCCGGCAACCGCAATTTCGGGGCGACCTATGCCTTGGCCGGCCGGGTGATTTCTGACAAGTGCAACGTCCCCGTGCTGTATCGATTCGAGCTGGCGGGGACTGATCTGGACATTTCCCGCGTGCAGGCGGGGCTTGAGAAATTCTGGGGGACGGAATGCTTGACGATGGCGTAAAGGCCGAGCTGGACTATCACGCGCTGAACGCGATGCTGAACCTTTACGACGGCGAGGGCCGCATCCGCTTCGACGCGGATCGCAAGGCCGCGCGGCAGTATTTCCTGCAGCATGTCAACCAGAACACCGTCTTCTTCCACTCGCTGGACGAGAAGCTGGGCTACCTGGTGGACGAAGGCTATTACGAGGCCGAAGTCCTGGACCAGTATCCGCGCGCCTTCCTGCACCGGATCTGGGACGCGGCCTATGCGCGCAAGTTCCGCTTTCCGACCTTCCTGGGCGCCTTCAAGTATTATACCAGCTACACGCTGAAGACCCGCGACGGGCGGCGCTATCTGGAACGCTACGAGGACCGGGTGGTCATGGTCGCGCTGGCCTTGGCGCGCGGCGACGAGGATCTCGCCATGCGCTTCATGGAGGAAATCCTGTCGGGCCGGTTCCAGCCCGCGACGCCGACCTTCCTGAACGCCGGCAAGAAATCGCGCGGCGAACTGATCTCGTGCTTCCTGCTGCGGCTGGAGGACAACATGGAAAGCATCGGCCGCGGCATCAATTCGGCGCTGCAGCTTTCCAAGCGCGGCGGCGGCGTCGCGCTGATGCTGACCAACCTGCGCGAGGCCGGGGCGCCGATCAAGGGGATCGAGAACCAGTCCTCGGGCGTCATCCCGGTGATGAAACTGCTGGAGGACAGCTTTTCCTATGCCAACCAGCTGGGCGCGCGGCAAGGCGCGGGGGCGGTCTACCTGAACGCGCATCACCCCGACATCCTGCGCTTCCTGGACACCAAGCGCGAGAATGCCGACGAGAAGATCCGCATCAAGACGCTGTCGCTCGGCGTGGTGATCCCGGACGTGACCTTCGAACTGGCCAAGAAGAACGAGGACATGTACCTGTTCTCGCCCCATGACGTGGAAAAGGTCTATGGCATGGCCTTCTCGGAGATTTCCGTCACCGAGAAATACGCCGAGATGGTGGACGACAAGCGCATCCGCAAGAAAAAGATCAACGCCCGCGCCTTCTTCCAGACCCTGGCCGAGATCCAGTTCGAAAGCGGCTATCCCTATATCATGTTCGAGGACACGGTGAACCGCGCCAACCCGGTCGCCGGCCGCATCAGCATGTCGAACCTGTGCAGCGAGATCCTGCAGGTGAACGAGGCCAGCACCTTCGACGAGGATCTGAGCTATCGCCACCTCGGCACGGATATTTCCTGCAACCTCGGCTCGCTCAACATCGCCGCGACCATGGACGGGCCGGATTTCGGCGCCACGGTCGAGACGGCGATCCGGGCGCTGACCGCGGTATCGGAAATGTCGGCGATCGAGGCCGTGCCCTCGATCCGGCGCGGAAACGACGAGGCCCATGCGGTGGGGCTGGGCCAGATGAACCTGCACGGGTTCCTGGCGCGCGAGCGCATCCATTACGGCAGCCCCGAGGGGATCGAGTTCACCTCGGTCTATTTCGCCGCCGTCGCCTATCACGCCATCCGCGCCTCGAACCTGTTGGCGCAGGAAAAGGGCCGCAGCTTCAAGGATTTCGAGACGTCGAAATATGCCGACGGCACGTTCTTCGACAAATACGTGACGCGCGACTGGCTGCCGACGCTGCCCGATGTCGCGCGGGTGTTCGAGGGTGTCGCGCTGCCCACGCGCGAGGACTGGGCCGCGCTGCGGGACGCGGTGATGCGGCATGGGCTTTACAACCGCAACCTGCAGGCGGTGCCGCCCACCGGCTCGATCAGCTATATCAACAACTCGACCAGCTCGATCCACCCGATCGTCGCCAAGATCGAGATCCGCAAGGAAGGCAAGATCGGCCGGGTCTATTACCCCGCCGCCTTCATGTCGAACGAGAACCTGGACTATTACCGCGACGCCTACGAGATCGGCCCCGAGGCGATCATCGACACCTATGCGGCGGCGACCGAACATGTCGACCAGGGCCTGTCGCTGACGCTGTTCTTCCCGGCCGAGGCCACGACGCGCGACATCAACCGCGCCCAGATCCATGCCTGGAAGAAGGGCATCAAGACGATCTATTACATCCGGCTGCGCCAGACCGCGCTGGAGGGCACCGAGGTGCAGGGCTGCGTTTCCTGCACGCTTTGAGGCGGGGGCTGTCTGCCCCCGCACCCCCGAGGATATTTGGACACGAAAGAAAGGGTCTTCGGATGAAGGACCATGCGCCGCGCACGCCCCTGCGGGCCATCAACTGGAACCGGCTGGAGGACGAGAAGGACCTGGAGGTCTGGAACCGGCTGACGGTGAACTTCTGGCTGCCCGAGAAGGTGCCGCTGTCGAACGACGTGCAGAGCTGGGCCACGCTGCGCCCCGAGGAGCGCGAGCTGACCATCCGCGTCTTTACCGGGCTGACGCTTCTGGACACGATCCAGAACACCCTGGGCGCGCCGGCGATGATGCCCGATGCGATCACCCCGCATGAGGAGGCGGTGCTGTCCAACATCGCCTTCATGGAGGCGGTGCATGCGCGCAGCTATTCCTCGATCTTCTCGACGCTGTGCCTGACGCCCGAGGTGGATGCGGCCTTTCGCTGGGCCGAGGAGAACCCGCACCTGCAGCAGAAGGCCCGGCTGGTGCTGGAGGAATACAAGGCCGGCTCGGACCCGCTGAAGCGCAAGATCGCCAGCGTGTTCCTGGAGAGCTTCCTGTTCTATTCCGGCTTCTACCTGCCGATGTACTGGTCGAGCCGCGCCAAGCTGACCAATACCGCCGACCTGATCCGGCTGATCATCCGCGACGAGGCGGTGCATGGCTATTACATCGGCTACAAGTACCAGCGCGGGCTGGAGCGGCTGGGCGAGGCCGAGCGCGCGGCGCTGAAGGATTTCGCCTTCTCGCTGATCTTCGATCTCTACGACGTCGAGGCGAAATACACCGCCGAGCTTTACGACGGCATCGGCCTGACCGAGGACGTGAAGGCTTTCCTGCATTACAATGCCAACAAGGCGCTGCAGAACCTGGGCTACGAGGCACTGTTCCCGCCCCAGGCCTGCGAGGTCAACCCGGCGATCCTGGCCGCGCTGTCGCCCGACAGCGAGAACCACGATTTCTTCAGCGGCTCGGGGTCGAGCTACGTCATCGGCAAGGCGGTCGCGACCGAGGACGAGGACTGGGACTTCTAGGCACGCGGGTTGCGCGCCAGCCGCTGCGCGATGGCCGAGCAGACCAGCAGCTGCGTCATGTGATAGACCATCACCGGCAGCACGATCGCCCCCACCGCCGCGGCCGGGAAGATCGCCGTGGCGATAGGCAGCCCGCTGGCAAGGCTCTTGGTCGAGCCGCAGAAGAACAGCACCGCCCGGTCCTGGGGCGGCAGGCGGAACAGCCGCCCGGCGCCGAGCATGGCGCCCATGACCAGCGCCAGCAGCAGCGCCGTGACCAGGAAGCACAGCACCAGCCCCGGCAGCGGGATCGCCGACCAGATGCCCGCCACGGTGCCGGCGCCGAAGGCGGAATAGACGATGAGCAGGATCGAGCCGCGGTCCACCGCCATGGTCAGCAGCCGGTGGCGCTGGACGAAGCCGCCGATCCAGCGCCGCAGCAATTGCCCGGCGACGAAGGGCAAGAGGATCTGCACGGCGATCTTCTGGATGGCGTCGAGGCTGGCGCCGCCGCCGTCGTGGTGCAGCAGATGCGTGACCAGCAGCGGCGTCAGCACCACGCCCACCAGGTTCGACAACGAGGCCGCGCAGATCGCCGCCGGCACGTTGCCGCCCGCGATCGAGGTGAAGGCGATCGAGCTTTGCACCGTCGAGGGCAGCACGGCCAAAAACAGCAGCCCCAGCGTCAGCTCGGGGCCCAGGACGCCGCCGAACAGCGCGGCCAGCGCAATGCCCAGCACGGGAAACAGCGCATAGGTCGCGCCGAAGGTCAGGCCCTGGAGCCTGAGGTTCAAGAGCCCCGCCCGGACCGAAGCCGCATCGAGCTTGGCGCCGTAGAGGAAGAACAGCAGCGTCACCGCCCAGAAGGTCGCGCCGCGCAGGGCCTCGGCCGCCATGCCGCGGGCGGGCAGGAACACCCCCAGCAGCACCATGCCGACCAGCAGCAGCATGTAGGTGTCGATGCCGATCCGTTTCAATGCCTGCATGGTCTTCCCCGTCGCGCGCCAGCCCCCTGTCTGATATACATCGCCGCCGGGCACAAGCCGGGCCCGGCCGGGCGCCATGAGGCTTGCCCTGTTGGCGAAAAACGGTCACAGCAGGATCATGCCCGACCAAACCGTTCCGACCATGCGCCCCGCTTTTGCCCCCTGGCTGTCCCGCAGCAACGACGTGACCTCGGTCTTTCTGGCGGCGGGCCAGGTGCCCGGCCTGGTCAACCTTGCCGGCGGGCTGCCCGAGCCCTCGGTCTGGCCGGTCGCGGAACTGGCCGGACTGGCGGCCGAGGCGATCCGCAGCCACCCCGACGAGACGCTGGGCTATGGCCCGATCCCCGGCCTGCCGGCGCTGCGCGACCTGATCGCCGCGCGCTTCTCGACCGATGCGCTGCGGCTTTCGCGCGAAAACGTGCTGATCACCACCGGCGGCATGCAGGCGCTGGAGCTGATGGGCAAGGTGCTGTTGCAGCCCGGCGGGCTGGTCGCGGCACAGAGCCCGGCCTATCTGGGCGCGCTCGACGCCTGGATGCCGCATGCGCCGCGCTATCGCCCGATGCGGATCGAGGGCAACGATTTCGACCCCCATGCCGCGCTGGCGGGGGCTCAATTCGCCTATACGGTGCCGAATTTCTCGAATCCCAGCGGCCGGCTGGTGGCCCTGCCCGAGCGGCAGGCGCTGGTCGCCGCCGCCCATGCCACCGGCACCTGGCTGATCGAGGACGACCCTTACGGCGCGCTTTACTACGAAGGCGAGCCCCTGCCCCGACTGCTCGAACTGTCGGCGGGGGCGCAGCCCGGCCCCTATGACGGGCCGGTGGTCTACATGGGGTCGCTGTCCAAGGAGCTGGCGCCGGGGCTGCGCATCGGCTGGGTGATCGCCGCGCCCGAGATGATCGCGGCGCTGGCCACCGCCAAGCAGGGCTCGGACATGTGTTCCAGCGGCTTGTCGCAGATGCTGGCGCTGCGCGCGCTGCAGGCGGGGATCACCGACCGCATCCGCCCCGAGGTGCTGGCGATCTATCGCGCCCGGCGCGACGCGCTTTGCGCCGCCATGCAGGCGCATCTGGCGGGCGACCTGGACTGGCAGGTGCCGGTGGGCGGCATGTTCGTCTGGGCCACGGCGCGCGATCCGCGGCTGGACACCGACCGGCTGCTGCATCATGCGATGGCCGAGGGGGTCTGCATCTCGCCCTCCAGCGTCTTCGACCCCGAGGGGCTGGACCGCCGTTCGCTGCGGCTGAACTTTACCCTGAACCCGCCCGAGCGGCTGGAAGAGGGCTGCCGCCGCCTGGCCCGCGCCATCCGCGCCGCGCTGGCCGAGACGGGCTGAACCGGCCCGTCACACGGCCCGTCAGACCGCCCGTCAGACCGGCCAGACCAGCAGGATCAGCGGCACGCCGGTCAGCACCACCAGCGCCGACAGCGGCGCCCCCAGCCGGGCGTAGTCGCCAAAGCGATAGCCGCCCGGCCCCATCACCAGCGTGTTGCACTGATGCCCGATGGGGGTCAGGAAATCGCAGCCTGCGCCCACCGCCACCGCCATCAGGAAGGCATCGGGCCGATAGCCGAGCTGGTCGGCAAAGGTCGCCGCGATGGGGGCCATGACCAGCACGGTCGCGGCATTGTTCAGGAAGGGCGTGACCGCCATGGCCGTGACCAGGATCAGCGTCACCGCGCCCCAGACCGGCAGGCCCGTCGCCGCCTGCGACAGCCACGCGCCCAGCAGGTCGGTCACGCCGGTCTTTTGCAGCGCCTCGCTGACCGGGATCAGCGCGCCCAGCATGATCAGGATCGGCCATTCGATGGCCTCATAGGCTTCCTCGGCGCTGATCGCGCCGGTCAGGATCATCAGCACGGCGGCGGCGAAGAAGGCGACGGCGACAGGCACCAGCCCCGCCGCCGTCGCCGCCATGGCCACGGCCAGGATCAGCACCGGCAGCAATTGCTTGCGCACCCCGCCCAGCCGGATATGGCGCTCGGCCAGGGGCAGCAGGCCCAGCACGCGCATCCGCTCGGGCAACAGCTCGATCGGCCCCTGCACCAGCAGCACGTCGCCCGCCGCCAGCACCGTCCGGCTGAGCCGCTGCGTCATGCGATGCCCGGCGCGCGAAATGGCGATCAGGTTCACGCCATGCTGGTCGAACAGCGCGATCCGCCCCACCGTCTGGCCGACCAGAAGCGAGGCCGGCGCGATCACCGCCTCGATCACGCCGATCTTGTCGGCCGGCAGCCCTTCTTCGGCCGCCGCATCCTGCCGGGTCAGCTCCATGCCCAGCTTGGTCACGGCGCGTTCCAGCGCATTCGGCTCGCCGCGCAACAGCAGGGTGTCGCCCATCTCGATCACCGTGTCGGGCAGCGTCACCGCGCGGCGCGCGCCGCCGCGGATCAGCCCGGTCACGGCCACCTCGCCATCGACGGCGCTGAGATACTCGCCCACCGTCATGCCGACGATGCCGGCGCCCTCGGGGACGGTGGCCTCGGTGTGATAGTCGCTGATGTTCACCGCCTCGCTCAGCGAGGCCGTCGCACGGCGGTCGCGCGGCAGCAGCCGATGGGCGAAAAGCAGGAAGACCAGCCCCACCAGCGACAGGCCGAGGCCGACCGGCGCATAGTCGAACATGGTGAAGGGCTGGCCCGTCATCTGCTCGCGCACCCGCGAGACGATGATGTTGGGCGAAGTGCCAACCAGCGTGATCAGCCCGCCCAAGAGCGAGCCGAAGGCCATCGGCATCAGATAGGCCGAGGGCGAATGCCCCGAGCGCCGCGCCATCTTCAGCGCCGCCGGCATCAGCATGGCCAGCGCGCCGATGTTCTTGACCAGCGCCGACAGGCCCGTGACCGAGCCGACCAGCACCAGAAGCTGCCAGCGCAGGGTCCGCAACCGCCCCAGCATCCGGCGCATCACCGCCTCGATCACGCCCGAGCGCGAGATGCCGGCGCTGACCACCAGCGCGCTGCCGACGATGATGACGATGTCGTCGCTGAAGCCGCGGAACGCCTCCTCCGGCTTGACCGTGCCGGCCAGCAGCGAGGCCAGCAGCGCGATCATCGCCACCACGTCGTAGCGCAGCCGTCCCCAGACGAACAGCGCCATCATCGCGCAAAGGATCAGCACGGCCAGGATCTGCGGCATGGCCATCGCTTGACCTTCCCTTCCGTCGGATACCTGACCCAATGCCGCGGCCCGGCGGGCGGTTCCGCGGCCGCGTTCCCGGACAGGTTGTCGCGGCGGCCGGGCGCCGGGTGCATTGCCGCTTGACAGCCGGCGCCCGGCTGCGGCAATGCGGGGCCGCTACGGTTCCGGCGGGCTTGCGCGCCGGATGAAAAGGGAACACCGGTGCGCCCGCCGGCCGCGATGCGGCCAGGGCAAGGCCGGGGCTGCCCCCGCAACTGTAAGCGGTGAGCGACGGTCGAACGTGCCACTGGGATCTCCTGGGAAGGCCGGCCTGAGCAGCGATCCGCGAGCCAGGAGACCTGCCGTGGCGATCACCCATTTCCGGCGCGGGGCGCGTCTGGAAAGCGGCCGTTCCGCAGAGGTGACGATCGTCGTCTTGCGGTCGGGCCTGCCAGCCTTTCCGCAGGGCATTTCTGCAAATCGCGGGCCGCGGGCCCGTGCTGGAAAGGCTTTGGAATGTTCAGAACTCCGGTTTCCCTGCTGGCCGCCACCGCCGCCCTGCTGCCGGCGGCCGCCACCGGCCAGGAAGGCTATCGCCTGGACGAGGTGGTGATCTCGGGCGGGCTGACCGCCGTGGCCGAGGGCGGCTATGCCCGCGCCCATACCGTGCTGACCGCCGCCGAGATCGAGGCCAGGGGCATCGCCACCGTGCAGGACGCGCTGCGCGCCGTGCCGGGGGTTTCGGTCTCGGCCACCGGCTCGACCTTCACCCAGGTCCGCATCCGCGGCGGCGAGGGCAACCACACGCTGATCCTGCTCGACGGGATCGAAGCGACGGGCGGGGCCGACGAATACATCCTGTCCGGGCTCGAGACCGCCAATATCGAGCGCATCGAGGTGCTGCGCGGGCCGCAATCGGTCTATTACGGCTCGAACGCCTCGGCGGGCGTCATCAACATCATCACCCGCAAGGGGGAACCGGGGCTGCATTACGGCGGCTCGGTCGAGCTGGGCAACGGCGCCGCCGCCTCGGCCCATGTCAGCCAGCGCGGCGCGCAGGGCGGGATCGCGCTGACCCTCTCGGCGCGGGACGACCACGGCTATGACCAGTCGGGCGACGGCGGCGAAAAGGACGGGACCAACCGCAAGACCATCGGGCTTTCGGGCGACTGGCAGATCGGCGAGGATCTGCGCCTGGGCACCACCCTGCGCCGCGCGAAGGAGAAATACGATTACGATTCCACCAGCTGGTCCGCGACCAGCGCGCAGGAATATGTGGTGGACGACCCGCACAAATACAGCGAACGCGACGAGTTCCAGGGCGGGATCTGGGCCGAATATTCCATGCTGGGCGGCCGGCTGACGCATCGGCTGGACTATCAGGACACGATCTACAAGCAAAGCTCGGACGGCGGCCCGGTCACGCGCGGCGAGACGCGCAAGCTGAAATACCGCGGCAGCTTCGGCATCGACGGCACGGTGGCCGAGGCGTCGCACCTGCTGAACGTGCTGGCCGAGCGGCAAAGGGACGAAAGCTCCTCGGCCCCGGAAAACCGGCGCGAGATGACCTCGGTCGCGCTGGAATATCGCGGCTTTCTGGACAACGGGCTGGATGTCCAGGCCGGTGTCCGCCACGACGGCAACAAGGTGTTCGAGGACTTCACCAGCTGGAATCTGGGCCTGTCCTGGCACGTGCCGGACCGGCCCTTCCGCCTGCACGCCTCGGCCGGGACCGGGCTGGTCAACCCGTCCTATTTCGAGCTTTACGCCAATGCGGATTATGGCTCTTCGGTCTACCAGGGCAATCCGAACCTGAAGCCCGAAAAGAACCGCGGCTTCGACCTGGGCGTCGAGGCGCAACTTCCCAATGGCATGGGCGTGGTCGACGTCACCTATTTCAACGAAAAGCTGCGCGACGAGATCGAAAGCTATCTGGTCCGCACCGAGGGCGGCACCAGCTATTACAGCCATCGCAACCAGGCCGGCGAAAGCCCGCGCGAAGGGGTCGAGGTGACGGCCCGCATCAAGGCGACCGACAGCCTGGATGTCGCGCTGAACTACACCTATCTGGACGCCCGCAACCCGGACGGCTCGGTCGAGGTGCGCCGGCCCCGGCACGAACTGGGCCTGTCGGCGACGCTGGCCGTCCTGGAAGGGCGCGGCACCGTCACGGCCGACATCCGGCATGTCTCGGGCAATTGGGATACCCAATACTGGACCTATGATCCCGCTTCGCAAAGCTACGATGTCGGGGAAATACCCGCCCATACCGTGGTCAACCTCGCGGCGGGCTACGACCTGACCGAGAATCTCCGCGTGACCGGCCGCGTCGTGAACCTGTTCGACAAGGAGTATTCCGATGTCTGGGGCTATGCCTCGCAGGGCCGCACCCTTTACGCCGGCCTGACGGCGAAATGGTAAGGCGGCTCGGCCTTGTCGCCGGCCTTCTGGCCGGCCTGATCCTGCCGGGATTTTTCCAGCCCGCCGCGGCCGAGCCGCCGCGCCGGGTGCTGTCGATGAACCTCTGCACCGACCAGCTGGCGATGATGCTGGCGGCGCCGGGCCAGCTGGTCTCGGTTTCCTATCTGGCGCAGGATCCCAGCGCCTCGGCCATGGCGGCCGAGGCCGGCCGCCTGCCCGTCAACCATGGCCTGGCCGAGGAAATCTTCCTGATGCGGCCCGATCTGGTGCTGGCCGGGGCATGGTCCACGCCCGAGACCATCCGGCTGCTCGACCGCCTGAACATCCCGGTCGAGGTGTTCCCGATCGAGTCCGACATCGCCGGCATCCGCGCCAATATCCGCCGCATGGGCGCGGTGCTGGGCCGCGAGGCCCAGGCCCGCGCCATGCTCGCGCGCTTCGACGCCGACCTGGCGCGGCTTTCGGATGCGCAGGGCCCGCGGCCGCGCGCCGCGCTCTATGTCGCGAACGGCTACAGCTCGGGCTCGGACAGCCTGGCGGGCGAGATCGTGGCGCTGGCCGGCTTCGACAATGTCGCCGACGAACTCGGCCTGCCCTCGGGCGGGGTGCTGCCGCTGGAAACGCTGCTGCTTTCCGACCCCGACCTGCTGGTCGAGGGCCGCCGCTATGCCGGGCATGCCCGCGCGCAGGAGGTGCTGGACCACCCGGCGCTGAAGGCGCTGGCCCGCGGCAGGCCGGCCGAGGTCATGTCCGATCCCGATTGGGTCTGCGGCAATCCGCATATCCTGCGCGCCGTCTCGCAGCTGCGCGACGCGCGCCTTGCCTTGCAGGCCCGGCCATGACCGGGTCGCGCTATCCGCTGCTGATGGCCGGGCTTTCGGCGCTGGTCGTGGCCCTGTTCCTGGCCTCGCTGCTGACCGGCCCGGCGGGGATCGGGCCGGGCGAAAGCCTGGCCGCGCTGTTTCGCGGCGGCGACGACCTGCTGGCGCTGGTCATGCGCGAGCTGCGCCTGCCGCGCGCCATCCTGGGCCTGCTGGTGGGCGCGGCGCTGGGAATGGCGGGGGCGGTGCTGCAGGGCTTCCTGCGCAACCCGCTGGCCGAGCCGGGGCTGATCGGCACCAGCGCCTCGGCCGCGCTGGGAGCGGTGCTGGCGATCCAGACCGGGCTTTCCGCCGCCTTTCCCCTGGGCCTGCCGCTGGCGGCGCTGACGGGGGCCGCGCTGTCGGTGCTGCTGGTGCTGATGCTTGCCGGCCCGCGCGGCGGCACGCTGGCGCTGATCCTGGCCGGCATCGCCATCTCGGCGCTGGCGGGGGCCGCGACCTCGCTGGTGCTGAACCTGTCGCCCAACCCCTTTGCCATCAACGAGATCGTGTTCTGGATGATGGGCTCGCTGGCCGACCGCTCGATGCTGCATGTCTGGATCGCGGCGCCCTTCATGGGCTTGGGCTTCGTGCTGATCTGGCCCATGCGCCGCGCGCTGAATGCGCTGACGCTGGGCGAGGACGCGGCGGCATCGAGCGGCGTGCATCTGGGCCGGCTGCGGCTGATGCTGGTCGCGGGCATCGCCGCGCTGATCGGCGGCGCCACGGCGGTCGCCGGCACCGTGGGCTTCGTCGGCCTGGTGGTGCCGCATGTGCTGCGCCGCGCGGTCGGCGCCAGCCCGGCGCGGCTGGTCCCGGCGGCGGCGCTGGGGGGCGCGGCGGTGGTTCTGGCCGCCGACATCGCGGTGCGGCTGATCGCGCCGGGCCGCGACCTCAAGCTCGGGGTGCTGACGGCGCTGGTCGGTGCGCCCTTCTTCCTGCACCTGATCCTGAAAACCCGGCGCGAGGGGCTGTGACCATGCTCGAGCTTCGCGCCCTTTCGTTCCACCGCGGCGGCCAGGCGGTGCTGGACGGCATCGACCTCAGCATCGGCGCGGGCGAGTTCGTGGGCCTTCTGGGTCCGAACGGCGCCGGCAAGACCACGCTTCTACGCGCGGCGCTGGGGCTTTTGCCGGCACGGGGGCACAGCTCGCTGGCGCGGCTTTCGGCGCGCGAACGCGCCCGCGCCGCCGCCTACATGCCACAGGGCCGCGAGATCGCCTGGCCGATGCCGGTCGAGGCGCTGGTGGCGCTTGGCCGCATCGCCCATCCGCATTCCGCCGGCGCAACCGACCGCGCCGCCATCGAGCGCGCCATCGCCGCGCTGCACCTGGATCCCTTGCGCCACCGCCGCGCCACAGAACTGTCGGGGGGTGAACAGGCCCGCACCCTGATCGCCCGCGCCCTGGCCCAGGAAACCCCGCTTCTGATCGCGGACGAGCCCATCGCCGGGCTCGACCCGGCGGCGCAGATCGACGCGATGCGGCTGTTTCGCCGGCTGGCCGGACAGGGCCATGCGGTGCTGGCCTCGCTGCACGACCTGGGGCTGGCGGCGCGGCATTGCACGCGGCTGATCCTGCTGCACCAGGGCCGGATCGCCGCCGACGGCCCGCCTCAGGCGGTGCTGACCGCCGCGAACCTGGCCCGCGTCTTCGGCATCACCGCCCATCTGGCGCAAGGCCCCGGCGGCATCCTGTTCCAGCCGCTCGACACCATTGAGGGAGAAGACCGATGTCCGACATGCTGACCGCCCGGCTTGCCGCGGCGCTGACCGATACCGGCGCCGGCTGGTCCATGGGCTCCTTCGGGGCCATTGCCGAGTTCCACCATGTCGCGGGCGATCCGCCGCCCCAGCCCCTGGGCGAATGCGGCATCGTCACCGCCCGCGGCGGGCTGCGGCTGGACGCACTGGCCGAGGTGATCCCGGTGGCATGGGAGGCGCTGAGCCCGCGGCCGCATCGCTGGCAGCAGGGCGTCTCGCTCTGCCTGCCCCAGGGGCGGCTGGGCACGGCGCGGCGCCAGGTGCTGACCGAGCTTGGCCCCGACGCGGGCGCGCTGCGCGACCAGGATCACGGGGCGGTGCTGTTCGACCTGGGGCTGGACCAGCCGCAGGTCGATTTCTGCATCCGCAGCGACGATCCGGTGCTGGTCGCGCGGCTGCGGGCGGAATGCGGCCGCTCGGTCCTCGACCCCGAAAGCCGCGCCATGGCGGCGATCCTGCCCGCCCATCCGCATCGCGTGGCGCTGAGCCGCATCGGCCGGATCGAGGTCTACCAGAAGATCGGCGGGCCGGATACCGGCGGCGTCTCGCCCGTCGGGCCGCATACGCATATCCTGCCGCCGCTGCTGCGCGCCGGCCGCACCCATTCGGCGAATACGCCGATCCCGCCCGGACTGGTGCCGGTCGCGGGGCTGCACCCGGCCAGCCCAGTCATGGACAGCCTGGGCCAGGACCGCGATTTCGACGCCGCCGCCTTCGCCGGGTTCCAGGCCATGCTGGCCGATTGGGGCGATGCCGAGCGTCATGCGCTGAAAGCGCGGGTCTGGGCGGCGCTGGCGGCGGGCGAGCCGCCCTCGGCCCTGGCCGAGCCGGCCGACCGCCATGCCCGCGCCGCGCTGCGCATCGCCCTGCGCCAGGCCGAGCGGCGGGACGGGCCCTCGGCCCTGCTGTCGCAATGGCGCGCGGCGTTCGACCGCGAGGCGGCTCCGGCGGATGAGGACGCGCCGGGTCATTGACCGCGGCGCGAACCGATCAGCCGGCCACCTCCATCGTCGCCCTGACGGCGGTTTTCCACCTTGCGTATCGGGCCTCGCGCTCGGGCGCGGGCATGGCGGGGGCGAAGCGGCGCTCCAGCGACCAGGCGCGGGCGAATTCCTCGGGCGGCGGGCACAGGCCCGCCTGCAACCCCGCCAGGTAGCCCGCGCCAAGCGCCGTCGTCTCGGTCACCGCCGGACGGTCCACCGGCGCCCCCAGGATGTCCGAGAGAAACTGCATCGTCCAGCCGCTCGACGCCATGCCGCCGTCCACCCGCAACACCCCGCCCGCATCCGGCCAGTCCGCCCGCATCGCCTCCAGAAGGTCGCGGGTCTGGAAACCCACGCTCTCCAGCGCCGCACGCGCCAGTTCCGCCGGGCCCGAGTTCCGCGTCAGCCCGAAGACCGCGCCCCGGCACTCCGGCCGCCAATAGGGCGCCCCGAGCCCGGTGAAGGCCGGCACCAGCACCAGGTCCTGGCCGGGATCGGCCGCCTCGGCCAGCGCCTGCGTCTCGGACGCGTGCCGGATCAGCCCCAGGCCGTCGCGCAGCCATTGCACCACCGCCCCGGCGATGAAGATCGAGCCCTCCAGCGCATAGGTCGTCCGGCCCCCCAGCCGATAGGCGATGGTCGTCAGCAGGCGGTTGCTCGAGGCCACCCGGTCCGCGCCGGTGTTCAGCAGCGCAAAGCAGCCGGTGCCATAGGTCGATTTCATCATGCCGGGCGAAAAGCAGGCCTGGCCCACCGTCGCCGCCTGCTGGTCGCCGGCCACGCCCAGGATCGGGATCTCGCGCCCGAACAGGTCGGCCCGCGTGGCGCCGTAATCGGCGGCGCAGTCCCTGACCTCGGGCAGAAGCTGCATCGGGATGTCGAAAAGCGCGCAGATATCCTCGTCCCAGCGGTTCTCGGCGATGTTGAAAAGCAGCGTGCGCGCGGCGTTGGTGGCGTCGGTGGCATGCACCCGGCCGCCGGTCAGGTTCCAGATCAGCCAGCTGTCGACGGTGCCGAAGGCCAGCTCGCCGCGCCGGGCGCGGGCGCGGGCGCCGTCGACATGGTCGAGCAGCCATTGCAGCTTGGAGCCCGAGAAATACGGGTCGAGCAGCAGGCCGGTGCGGGCGGCGACCATCGGCTCGTGCCCCTCGGCCCTGAGCCGGGCGCAGAGGTCGGCGGTGCGGCGGTCCTGCCAGACGATGGCGCGGTGCAGCGGCTGGCCGGTCCTGCGGTCCCAGAGCAGCGTGGTCTCGCGCTGGTTGGTGATGCCGATGCCGGCGATGTCGCGGGCAGGGATCCCGGCCTTCTCGACCGCCGCCCGCGCCACGCCGGCCACCGTCACCCAAAGGTCCGAGGGGTCGTGCTCGACCCAGCCCGAGGCCGGGTAGTGCTGCGGGAATTCGTGCTGCGCCGAGGCGATCGGCCGCAAACCAGCGTCGAAGACCATCGCCCGAGACGACGTCGTCCCCTGGTCGATCGAAAGAAGATGGGGCATCGGCGGCCTCCGGCCTGTCCTGGTCGCTGGCGGTTCGGCGGAAAGGGGCGAGGCCCAAGGGCCCCGCCCCCGCAAGGCATCACTGCCAGGACTTGATCAGCTCGTCATAGGAGATCGTCTCGCCCTGCGGCTTTTCGTTCTCCAGCGGGCCGACGGGCGAGCCCTCGGCGGCCAGCCATTCCTGCGGATCCTTTTCCTCGTTCATCCTGGGCCCCAGGTCGCCCTGCACGCCGGCGCGCTCCAGCCGCTCCAGCACCCGCTCCTGCTCGGCGCAAAGCGCGTCCAGCGCCTCCTGCGGGGTCTTGGCGCCGGAAAGCGCGTCGCCGATGTTCTGCCACCAGAGCTGCGCGAGCTTGGGATAATCCGGGATGTTGGTCCCGGTCGGCGACCATTGCACGCGGGCGGGCGAGCGATAGAACTCGACCAGGCCGCCCAGCTGCGGCGCGCGTTCGGTGAAGGACTGGTCCTGGATGGTCGATTCGCGGATGAAGGTCAGCCCGACATGGGATTTCTTCACGTCCACGGTCTTCGAGGTCACGAATTGCGCATAGAGCCAGGCGGCCTGCGCGCGATCCACCGGCGTCGATTTCATCAGCGTCCAGGAGCCCACGTCCTGATAGCCGATCTTGGTGCCCTCGGACCAATAGGCGCCGTGCGGGCTGGGGGCCATGCGCCATTTCGGCGTCCCGTCCTCGTTCATGACCGGGGTGCCGGGCTTGACCATATCGGCGGTGAAGGCGGTATACCAGAACATCTGCTGGGCGATGTCGCCGCGCGCCGGGACCGGCCCCGCCTCGCCGAAGGTCATGCCCATGGCCTCGGGCGGGGTGTATTTCTGCAGCCAGTCGATGGCCTTGGTCACGGCATAGACCGCCGCGGCATCGTTGGTCGCGCCGCCCCGCGCCACGCAGGAACCGACGGGGCGGCTGTTCTCGTCGACGCGGATGCCCCATTCGTCCACCGGCAGCCCGTTCGGCTCGCCCTTGTCGCCCATGCCGGCCATGGACATCCAGGCATCGGTATAGCGCCAGCCCAGGCTGGGATCCTTCTTGCCATAGTCCATGTTGCCCCAGGCCTTCGCCGGGCCGCCCTCGACATAGGACATGTCGCGGCCGGTGAAGAATTCGGCGATGTCCTCATAGGCCGACCAGTTCACCGGCACGCCCAGGTCGTAGCCGTATTTCGCCTTGAAATCCTCTTGCGTCTTCTGGTCGTTGAACCAGTCGTAGCGGAACCAGTAGAGGTTGGCGAATTGCTGGTCGGGCAGCTGATACAGCTCGCCGTCCGGGGCGGTGGTGAACTTCAGCCCGATGAAATCGTCGAGGTCCAGCGTCGGGCTGGTGAAGTCCTTGCCCTCCTCGGCCATCCACTTGGTCAGGCTGCGCGCCTGCTGATAGCGCCAATGCGTGCCGATCAGGTCGCTGTCGTTGACATAGGCGTCATAGATGTTCTCGCCGGTCTGCATCTGGGTCTGCAGCTTCTCGACCACGTCGCCCTCGCCGATCAGGTCGTGCGTGACCTTGATCCCGGTGATGGCGGTGAAGGCGGGCGCCAGCACCTTGGCCTCGTATTCATGCGTGGTGATGGTTTCCGAGACCACCTTGATCTCCATCCCCGCCAGCGGCTGCGCGGCGTCGATGAACCATTGCATCTCCTTTTCCTGGTCCTCGCGCGAAAGCGAGGACAGATCGCCGATCTCGGCGTCGAGGAATGTCTTCGCCGCCTCCATGTCCGCCCAGGCGGGCGCGCCCATGACCACAAGCGCAAGCGCCATGGCCGTGGTCCTTTGCATCGGTCTCATGTTTTCCTCCCTGATGAGACACCGTTTCCCGATCCCCGTCAGACCCAGCGAAACACCGCCGCGGCATGGACGAGGCAGAGCGCGAGCCCCCACCACAGCGGGGGGCCTGCGAAGAACAGCCAGCCCAGGCAGATGAAGGCCGAGCCGAGAAGCGAGATGAACAGCCGGTCGCCGCGCGTCGTCTCGATGCGCAGGATGCCGCGGCGCGGGGTTTCCGGGAAGCGGATGGCCAGGATGGTGAACAGCACCAGCAGGCCCGCGATCACCCAGAAGAACAGCGCCACCGGAAAGGTCCAGGCCATCCAGCCGCCGGGAACCATCGGCGCGGTCCAGTCCCTGGCCCCGTCCTTGACCGGCGTGGCCCAGACCAGCAGGGCCAGGACGGCGCCCATGAGCAGGGCGGCCAGGGCATAGATCGCCGGCCAGGCGATGCGCTTGTGCGTCGGGATGGCGGCGTCGGACATCAGACCCTCCCCAAGGCAAAGCCCTTGGCGATGTAGTTGCGCACGAACCAGATCACCAAGGCGCCGGGGATGATGGTCAGCACCCCCGCCGCCGCCAGCACGCCCCAGTCCATGCCGCTGGCGGAAACCGTGCGCGTCATCGTCGCCGCGATGGGCTTGGCGTTCACCGAGGTCAGCGTGCGGGACAAGAGCAGCTCGACCCAGCTGAACATGAAGCAGAAGAAGGCGGCGACCCCGATGCCGCTGGCGATCAGCGGCATGAAGATCCTGACGAAGAAGCGCGGGAAACTGTAGCCGTCGATATAGGCGGTCTCGTCGATCTCCTTGGGGACGCCGCGCATGAAGCCTTCCAGGATCCAGACCGCCAGCGGCACGTTGAACAGGCAATGCGCCAGCGCCACGGCGATATGCGTGTCGAAAAGCCCGACCGAGGAGTAGAGCTGGAAGAAGGGCAGCGCAAAGACCGCCGGCGGCGACATGCGGTTGGTCAGCAGCCAGAAGAACAGGTGCTTGTCGCCCATGAAGCTGTAGCGGCTGAAGGCATAGGCGGCCGGCAGCGCCACGGCGACGGAAATCACCGTGTTCATCACCACGTAGATGATCGAGTTCACATAGCCCATGTACCAGCTGGGATCGGTCAGGATCACCCGATAGTTCCGCAGGGTCAGGTTGTGCGGATAAAGGCTGAAGGTGCCGGTGATCTCGGCATTGGTCTTGAGGCTCATGTTCACCAGCCAGTAGATCGGCACCAGCAGGAACAGCAGGTAGATCAGCATCACCAGGGCCGAGGGCTTCAGGCGCATCACATGCCCTCCGGGATGTCGGCCTGGCTGCGGTCGATATTGGTCATGACGGTGTAGAACACCCAGCTGACCAGCAGGATCACCAGGAAATACATGATCGAGAAGGCGGCGGCGGGGCCGAGGTCGAACTGCCCGACCGCCATCTTGACCAGGTCGATGGACAGGAAGGTGGTCGAGTTGCCGGGACCGCCGCCGGTGACGACGAAGGGCTCGGTATAGATCATGAAGCTGTCCATGAAGCGCAGAAGCACGGCGATCAGCAGCACGCCCTTCATCTTGGGCAGCTCGATATGGCGGAACACCGCCCAGCGGCTGGCCTGGTCGATCTTGGCGGCCTGGTAATAGGCCCGCGGGATGGATTGCAGCCCGGCATAGCAAAGCAGCGCGACCAGGCTGGTCCAGTGCCAGACATCCATCACGATCACGGTGATCCAGGCGTCCAGCGGGTCGTTGGTATAGTTGTAGTCGAGCCCCAGCGCCTTGAGCCCGCGGCCCAGAAGCCCGATGTCGGTGCGGCCGAAGATCTGCCAGATGGTGCCGACGACGTTGAAGGGGATCAGCAGCGGCAGCGCCATCAGCACCAGCACCAGGCTGGACCAGAAGCCCTTTTTCGGCATGTTCAGCGCCACGAAGATGCCCAGCGGCACCTCGATCGCCAGGATGATGGCGGAAAACAGCGCCTGCCGCCCCAGCGCCCCGTGCAGGCGGCGCGAATGCACCATCTCGTCGAACCATTCGAGACCCGCCCAGAAGAAGGCGTTGTTGCCGAACGTGTCGTTCACCGAATAGTTCACCACCGTCATCAGCGGGATCACCGCCGAGAAGGCGACGACGACCAGCACCGGCAGGACCAGGAACCAGGCCTTGTTGTTCTGGGTCTTTTCCATCAGCCGCCCCCCTGTTCCAACGGCGCGACGCGCCAGTCGTCGGCATAGACGTTGATCTTGCCCGGCGCGAAGGCGACCTGCGGCAGGCCGCCGACCGCCATCCCCTCGGGCATGACCACGTTCAGCGGCCGGCCCGCGACCTCGCCGCGCACCAGCCGGTGGCGGCCCAGATCCTCGATCCGGCGGATGGCCAGCGGCAGCCCGCCGCTGGCGACCAGCCTGGCATGTTCGGGGCGGATGCCGATCTGCACCCGGCCGGCGACCGGGGGATAATGCGCCCCCAGCGCCACCACCTCGCCGCCGGGCAGCAGGGCTTGGTCGCCCCGCAGCTCCTCGGCATCGAGGAAGTTCATGCCGGGCGAGCCGATGAAATAGCCCACGAAGCTGTGGGCGGGCTTTTCGAACAGCTCCTCGGGCGTGCCCATCTGCACCACGCGGCCCTCGTGCATGACCACGACCTGCTGGGCAAAGGTCAGCGCCTCGGTCTGGTCGTGGGTGACGTAGATCATGGTATGGCCGAACTGGCGGTGCAGCTCCTTGAGCTGGGTGCGCAGCTCCCATTTCATCTGCGGGTCGATGACGGTCAGCGGCTCGTCGAAGAGGATCGCGTTCACGTCCTCGCGCACCATGCCGCGGCCAAGGCTGATCTTCTGCTTGGCATCGGCGGTCAGCCCCTGCGCCTTGCGGTTCAGCCATGCCTCCATGCCGATCATGCGCGCGATCCGGTCCACCCGCGCCTTGACATAGGCGGCGTCCTTGCCGCGGTTCCTCAGCGGGAAGGCCAGGTTGTCGCGCACGGTCATGGTGTCGTAGACCACCGGGAACTGGAACACCTGGGCGATGTTGCGCTCGGCCGTGGGGGCCGCAGTCACGTCGCGGTCGCCGAACAGCACCCGGCCCTGGCTGGGGGTCAGAAGCCCCGAGATGATGTTCAGAAGCGTGGTCTTGCCGCAGCCCGAGGCGCCCAGCAGCGCATAGGCGCCGCCGTCCTGCCAGACATGGTCCATCCGTTTCAGGGCGAAATCCGCATCGGACCGCGGATGGGGCAGGTAGCTGTGGGCCAGGTTCTGCAGGGTGATCCGCGCCATGTCAGGCCGCCTTCGCATAGGCGGCCGGGGCGGCAAGCCGCCCGGACGCGTCGAACAGGTAGACATGCGCCGGGTCCAGCCAGACCGAAAGCGGCTGGCCGGGGGCCAGCAGATGCACGCCCTCGACCAGCCCGACCCAGCGGTCGGCGCCATGCTCGACATGGACGAAGGTTTCCGAGCCGGTGATCTCGGTCCCGGCCAGCGTGCAGGCGAACGCCACCGCCGCCGGGCCGTGCCGGGCCAGCGACAGGTGGTTGGCGCGGAACCCGGCCAGATAGGCGCCATCCGGCAAGTCGGCGAAACTGCCCGCTGCCAGCACGCTGTCGCCGAAGGTGACGGCATCGCCCTGCTTGCGGGCGGCGACGAAATTCATCGGCGGGTCGCTGAACACCCGCGCCGTGGTCGCATCCATCGGCTGGCGATAGACCGTCGGCGTCGGGCCGAACTGCGTCACCCGGCCCTGCCACAGCGTCGCGGTATGGCCGCCCAGCAGCAGCGCCTCCTCGGGCTCGGTGGTGGCATAGACGAAGATCGCACCGGAAGCCTCGAAGATGCGCGGGATCTCGACCCGCAGCTCTTCGCGCAGCTTGTAGTCGAGGTTCGCCAAGGGCTCGTCCAGCAGCACCAGCCCGGCGCCCTTGACCAGCGCGCGGGCCAGGGCGCAGCGTTGCTGCTGGCCGCCCGAAAGCTCCAGCGGCTTGCGCGCCAGCATCGGCGTCAGGTGCAGCATCTCGGCGGTCTCGCGCACCTTGCGGTCGATCTCGTCCCGCGGCCGGCGCAGGATGCGCAGGGGCGAGGCGATGTTTTCATAGACCGAGAGGCCGGGATAGTTGATGAACTGCTGGTAGACCATGGCAATGCCGCGGTCCTGCACCCGCTGGCCGGTCACGTCCCGCCCGTCCCAGAGGATGCGGCCGGTCGTCGGCTGGTCCAGCCCCGCCATCAGCCGCATCAGGCTGGTCTTGCCGGAAAGCGTCGGGCCCAGCAGCACGTTCATGCTGCCCCTTTGCAGGGTCAGGCTGGTGGGGTGGACATGCACCCTGCCCCCGACCGACCGCGATACGCCCTGCAGTTCCAGCAAAGCCTTACCCTCCCCTATTCCGCCGCCGAATGGGCGGCATGGTGCCTGTCCACGAAGGCCGCCAGCTCGCGGCGCTGCGCATCGGTCATGTGCAGGCCCAGCTTGGTGCGGCGCCACAGGATGTCCTCGGCGGTGGCGGCGAATTCATGGCGTATCAGCCAGATCACCTCGGCCTCGGTCAGCCCGGCGCCGAAATCGCGCCCCAGCGCCGCCATGCTGCCGGCGCCGTCGAGCAGCAGGAACGCCTCGGTGCCATAGGTGCGCACCAGCCGGCGCGACAGGCGCGGCGACAGGAACGGGTGGCGCGCCTGCAGCTGGGCCAGCAGATCCTCGACCCCGTCCACCGGGAAGTCGCCGCCCGGCAGCGGCACCCGCGCGGTCCAGTCCCCGCCCGCCTGCGGAAAGTAGGGCGCAAGCCTGGCCAGCGCGCCCTCGGCCAGCCGGCGGTAGGTGGTGATCTTGCCGCCGAAGACGTTGAGCAGCGGCGCCCCGCCCGCCTCGCCGTCCTGCAGGCTGAGGACATAGTCCCGCGTCGCCGCCGTGGCCGATTTCGCGCCGTCGTCGTAAAGCGGCCGCACCCCGGAATAGGTCCAGACCACCTGATCGGGCGTCACCGGCCGGGCGAAATAGCGGCTGGCGAAGGCGCAGAGGTAATCGCGCTCTTCCTCGGTGCAGCGCGCCTCGCCGGGGGGGCCGCGATGGTCCATGTCGGTGGTGCCGATCAGGGTGAAATCCTCCTCGAAGGGGATCGCGAAGATGATCCGCCCGTCCGTGCCCTGGAAGAAATAGCAGCGGTCGTGGTCGTAAAGCCGCGGCACGACGATGTGGCTGCCGCGCACCAGCCGCACCCCCTCGGCCGAGGGGATATGCGCGACGTTGCGGATCACGTCCTCGACCCATGGCCCGCCGGCATTGACCAGCGCGCGGGCGTGGTGGATGCGCGTGCCCCCCGCCCCCTCGGTGGTGATGCGCCACAGCCCGTCCGCGCGCTCGGCATGGGTGACGCGGGTGCGGGTCAGGATGGTGGCGCCGCGGGCCTGCGCGTCGCGGGCGTTCAGCACCACCAGCCGCGCATCCTGCACCCAGCAGTCGGAATATTCCCAGCCCCGCCGAAAGCCCGGCTTCAGCGGCTTGCCCAGCGGGTCGCGGGACAGGTCCAGCCGCCTGGTCCCCGGCAGGATCCTGCGGCCGCCCAGATTGTCGTAAAGGAACAGCCCCAGCCGGATCAGCCAGGCCGGGCGGCGGCCGCGCAGCCAGGGCATCGCCAGCGACAGGATGCGCGAGGTCGGCGTGTCGGCCTCGAAGCGCATGTCGGGCGACCAGGGCAACACGAAACGCATCGGCCAGGAGATATGCGGCATCGCGGCCAGCAGCGTCTCGCGTTCCTCCAGCGCCTCGCGCACCAGCCGGAACTCGAAGAACTCCAGGTAGCGCAGCCCGCCATGGAACAGCTTGGTCGAGGCCGATGAGGTCGCCTGCGCCAGGTCGCCCATCTCGGCCAGCGTGACCGCAAGCCCGCGCCCCGCCGCATCCCGCGCGATGCCGCAGCCGTTGATTCCCCCGCCGATGATGAAAAGGTCGGCCTGGGGCCGCACTGGTGCCGACACGCCGATCCCTCCCCGTCGCTGCGCGTCCGTCGATAGCCGAAAGGTGTAACGGCTTCGTGACCCCGGTCAAGCGAAAATTTTCGTTTATGATCGCTTCTGGAAAAAACGAATGAACATGCGCGGCATTGCAGCATGATTCGCGGGAAAACAGTGCAGATGCAGCAATGATCGCGAGCTGCGACGCGCGGTTTTTCTTGCGCCGCAAGAACGGCGAGCCGCCGTCAAGGCCAAAATCGAACTGAAACGAACATTCGGAAGCGCCGAGGGCGCGGCAACCGCAGGTAGAAAGGCATTTCCACGCCGCCGCGCAGCCATCCGCGACTGCCCGCCGTTGCCGCAATGCAGCAATTTCGCCGTCCATGCGGCAAAGGGACGCCGTTTCCGCCGCGCCGGGCTTGGTCTCGGCGGGAAAATCTGGCAAGGACGGCGCATCCTAAGAACAAGGGCCATCCAGATGAACAGCCAATCCGTCATACATACCGGGGGTCAGGTGGCCACGCTGACCCATCTTCAAAGGCTTGAAGCCGAAAGCATCCAGATCATGCGCGAGGTCGTGGCGGCGGCCGACAACCCGGTGATGCTCTATTCGGTCGGCAAGGATTCGGCCTGCATGCTGCATCTGGCGAAGAAGGCGTTCTACCCGGCCCCGCCGCCCTTTCCGCTGCTGCATGTCGACACCACCTGGAAATTCCGCGCCATGTACGAGCTGCGCGACCGCGCCGCGGCGCAGGCGGGCATGGAGCTGATCGTCCACCACAACCCCGAGGCGATGGAAAAGGGCATCAACCCCTTCGACCACGGCAGCCTGCATACGGACATGTGGAAGACCGACGGGCTGAAGCAGGCGCTGACCAAGTTCAATTTCGACGTGGCCTTCGGCGGCGCGCGCCGCGACGAGGAAAAGTCGCGCGCCAAGGAACGGGTGTTCTCGTTCCGCTCGGCCAACCACCGCTGGGATCCCAAGAACCAGCGCCCCGAGCTGTGGAAGCTATACAACACCCGCAAGGGCAAGGGCGAATCGATCCGGGTCTTCCCGCTGTCGAACTGGACCGAGCTGGACATCTGGCAGTATATCCACCTGGAAAACATCGACATCGTGCCGCTGTATTTCTCGGACCTGCGGCCGGTGGTGGAACGCGACGGCCTGCTCATCATGGTCGACGACGACCGCTTCCGCCTGCGCGAGGGCGAGCAGCCGATGATGAAATCCGTGCGCTTCCGCACGCTGGGCTGCTATCCGCTGACCGGCGCGGTGGAATCGAACGCCAAGACCCTGCCCGAGGTCATCCAGGAAATGCTGCTGACCACCACGTCCGAGCGGCAGGGCCGCGCCATCGACCACGACCAGTCGGCCTCGATGGAGAAGAAGAAGCAAGAGGGGTATTTCTGAGATGAACCACGAGATGAAAAGCCCCGTCTATGTCACGGACACGCTGATCTCCCAGGATATCGACGCCTATCTGCTGAAGCACCAGCACAAGACCATGCTGCGCTTCATCACCTGCGGCTCGGTCGACGACGGCAAGTCCACGCTGATCGGCCGGCTGCTCTATGACAGCAAGATGATCTTCGAGGACCAGCTGGCGAGCCTGGAAAGCGATTCCAAGGTCGTGGGCACCCAGGGCGGCGAGATCGACTTCGCCCTGCTGGTCGACGGCCTGGCGGCGGAACGCGAACAGGGCATCACCATCGACGTGGCCTATCGCTTCTTTGCCACCGACAAGCGCAAGTTCATCGTCGCCGACACGCCCGGCCACGAGCAATATACCCGCAACATGGTCACCGGCGCCTCGACCGCCGACCTTGCCGTGATCCTGATCGACGCGCGCCAGGGCGTGCTGACCCAGACCCGGCGGCACAGCTACCTGGTGAACCTGCTGGGCATCCAGAACGTGGTGCTGGCGGTGAACAAGATGGACCTGGTCGATTACTCGGCCGAGCGGTTCTACGACATCGTCGCGGATTATTCGCATTTCGCCAAGCAGATCGGCATGGACAGCTTCCTGCCGATCCCGATCTCGGGGCTCAAGGGCGACAATATCGTCGAGAAAAGCCCGAACATGCATTGGTACCAGGGCCCGACGCTGCTGGGCCACCTGGAAGAGGCGCCGGTCAGCGACACCCGCATGCTGGACCAGCCCTTCCGCATGGCGGTGCAATGGGTGAACCGGCCGAACCTGGACTTCCGCGGCTTTTCCGGCCAGATCGGCGCGGGCATGGTGCGGCCGGGCGACGCCATCCGGGTGCTGCCCTCGGGCAAGACCACCACGGTCAAGTCGATCGTCACCTATGACGGCGACCTGGACCTGGCCGTCGCCGGCCAGTCGGTGACGCTGACCTTCGCCGACGAGATCGACTGCTCGCGCGGCGATATGATCGTGCAATCCGACCAGCCCTGCGAGGTCGCCGACCAGTTCGAGGCGACGGTGGTCTGGATGGCCGAGCAGGAGATGCTGCCGGGCCGCCCCTACCTGCTGAAGATCGGCACCCAGACCGTCACCGCGACCGTGACCGAGCCCAAGTATGAGGTCAACGTCAACACGCTGGAGCATCTGGCCAGCAAGACGCTGGGGCTGAACGCGATCGGGGTGGTCAATATCTCGACCGACCGGCCGATCCCGTTCGAGGCCTATGCCCAGAACCCCGACCTGGGCGGCTTCATCCTGATCGACCGCATGACCAATGCCACCGTGGCGGCGGGCATGATCCATTTCGCGCTGCGCCGGTCGCAGAACATCCACTGGCAGGCGCTGGACGTGAACCGCGATGCCCATGCGGCGCTGAAGAACCAGAAGCCCGCCGTGGTCTGGTTCACCGGCCTGTCGGGCTCGGGCAAGTCCACCATCGCCAATATCGTCGAGAAGAAGCTGCATGCCCTGGGCAAGCACACCTTCCTGCTGGACGGCGACAACATCCGCCACGGGCTGAACCGCGACCTGGGCTTTACCGATGCCGACCGGGTGGAAAACATCCGCCGCGTGGGCGAGGTGGCGCGGCTGATGACCGATGCCGGGTTGATCGTGCTGACCGCCTTCATCTCGCCCTTCCGCTCGGAACGGCAGATGGTGCGCGACCTGATGGCGCCGGGCGAGTTCGTCGAGGTCTTCGTCGACACGCCGCTGGAGGTGGCCGAGGCGCGCGACGTCAAGGGCCTGTACAAAAAGGCGCGGTCGGGCCAGCTGAAGAACTTCACCGGCATCGACAGCCCCTATGAGCAGCCGCAGAACGCCGAGCTGACCGTGAACACGGTCGAGCTGACGCCCGAGGACGCGGCCGAGCGCATCGTGCAATACGTGCTGCGCGAGATGAGCTGACGCCCCGCCCCTTCGCGGATGAGACAAAAGAACGGCGGCCGGGTTGCGGCCGCCGTTCGCATGTCGGGGTCGGGCTTTTCCTAGCGGCGGCGCTAGGCCCTGTCCGCCAGCGCCCGCGGCCTTGGCCCGCTGGTGGCCCAGTCGAGCAGTTCGGCCGTATGGACGACCGGCACCCCGGTGCCCGAGCCGATCTGCATCATGCAGCCGATATTGCCGGCGCTGATGACCTGCGGGGTCAGCGCCTCCAGCGTCTCGACCTTGCGGCGCTTCAGCTCGGCCGAGATCGCCGGCTGCATCAGGTTGTAGGTGCCGGCCGAGCCGCAGCAGATATGCGCGTCCCTGGGCTCCAGCACGGTAAAGCCGGCAGCGGCCAGCAATTCCTTGGGCGCGCTGCGGATCTGCTGGCCGTGCTGCAACGAACAGGCGGCGTGATAGCCGACGCGCAGCGGCTCGGCATGGCCGGGCTCGCGCAAGCCCAGCTCGGCCATGACCTCGGTGATGTCCTTGGCCAAGCCGGCCACCTGCGCGGCATCCGCGGCCAGCGGATCATGCGCGAACATGTGCCCGTAGTCCTTGACCGTGGTGCCGCAGCCCGAGGTGTTGATGACCACCGCGTCCAGCCCCTCGCCCGCGACCTCGGCCATCAGCGCGCGGATATTGGCGGCGGCCATGGCGTGGCTTTCGTCGGTCTTGCCCATGTGATGGGTCAGCGCGCCGCAGCAGCCCAGGCCGCGCGGGATCACCACCTCGCAGCCATGCCGGCGCAGAAGGCGGATGGTCGCGTCGTTGATGTCGGTGTTCAGCGCCCTTTGCGCGCAGCCGACCAGCAGCGCCACCCGCTTGCGGCGCGGCCCCTCGGCGGCAAAGACCTGCGGGCGGTCGTTCAGGCTGGGCGGCGGGATGTCGCGCGGCGCCATGTCCAGCATCGCCCGCAGCCGTGCGTCCGGCACCAGCCGGCGAAAGGGCCGCGCGATCTTCGCGCCCATCAGCGCCAGTCGGAAGCGCCCCGGATAGGGCAGGATGCGCGCCAAGAGCCAGCGCAGCGCCCGCTCGCCCAGGGGGCGGCGATAAGTCTTTTCGATATATTCGCGGGCGTGATCGACCAGGTGCATGTAATGCACGCCCGAGGGGCAGGTGGTCATGCAGGAAAGGCAGCTGAGGCAGCGGTCGATGTGGCCGACGGTCTTGGCATCGGGGATCTTGCCGTTCTCCAGCATGTCCTTGATCAGGTAGATGCGGCCGCGCGGGCTGTCCAGCTCGTCGCCCAGCACCTTGTAGGTCGGGCAGGTCGCGGTGCAGAAGCCGCAATGGACGCAGCTGCGCAGGATCTCGTTGGCGCGGGCCGTGCCGGGGTCGGCCAGTTGCTCGGCGGTGAAATTGGTCTGCATGTCAGCTGTCCATCAGGCCGGGATTGAGGATGCCGGCGGGGTCGAACCTGTGGCGCAACCCGGCCGAGAGCCGGGCGACGGCCGGGGCCTCGGGCGGAAAGGCCGGGCCGTCCAGCCCGCCGCGCCGGACCAGCGTGGCATGGGGGGCGAGTTGCCGCACCGCCTGGGCCGTCCCCGGCCCGCAATACCAGACGAGTCCGCCGCCCCAGTCGAGCGACGCCTCGCCCCCCAGCGCCTGCAAGGCCCGCGCCGCGGCCGGGGCGTCGCTGGGCTTGACCAGCACCCGCCAGAGCGGCGCGTCCGCGCCGGCGAAATGCGCCAGGTCGCGCAGCTCGCGCCACAGGGCCAGGGTGGCGGCATCGTCCAGCACCTCGGCCTCGCGCGGTGCCAGCAGCGCCAGCAGCCGGTCGCGGCGATAGGTCATCTGCGGCCCCAGCCCCTCGACCCGCAGCCAGGCCGAGCCGTCGCGGAAGGCGGCGCCCGAGACCTCGAAAGGCGTCGCCAGCGCGGCCGAGAAGATCGCGACCGCCTCTTCGACCGTGACGCCGTGAAAGCCCAGCGTGCAGCGGTCGGGCAGGTGCGGCAGGGTCTTCAGCGCCACCTCGGTCAGCACGCCCAGCGTGCCATGCGCGCCGCAAAAGAGCTTGCCCAGGTCGAGGCCGGTCACGTTCTTCATCACCCGGCCGCCGTTCTTCAGCACCCGGCCCTGGCCGTCGACGAAGCGCACCCCCAGCAGATGGTCGCGGCAGGCCCCGGCCAGCAGCCGGCGCGGGCCGCTGGCATTGGCCGCGACCACGCCGCCGATGGTCGGCGTGCCGTTACGGCCCAGCACGCCGCGCATGTCGGCGGGCTCGAAGGCCAGCGCCTGGCCCTCGGCAGCCAGCATCGCCTCGATCTGGTCCAGGGGCGTGCCGGCGCGGGCGATCAGCGTCATCTCGCCCGGCTCATAGGTCACGACGCCGCTGATCGCGGCGGTGGACAGCAGCTCGCCCGGCACGGCGCCGGTCTCGACCCGCGTGCCGCCACCGGCGATGCGCAGGGGCAGACGGGCGGCGAAACGCTCGGCGATCAGGGCGGCAAGCTCAGCCTCGCTGGCGGGGCTCAGCCCCGCGCCGCTGGGGTTGTCGGGGGTCATCGGGCGGTTGCCTCCTCGCGCCAGGGCTGGCTTGCGTCCAGCGGAAAGACCTTGGCCGGGTTGAGCAGCCAGCGCGGGTCGAAAGCGTCCTTGACCGCCATCTGGATCTCCAGGTCGGGGCCGTCATATTGCTTGCCCATCAGGTCGCGCTTTTCGATGCCCACGCCATGCTCGCCGGTCAGGCAGCCGCCGACATCGACGCAAAGCCGCAGGATGTCGTTGCCGAAAGCCTCGGCCCGCTCCAGGTCGCCGGGCTTGTTGGCGTTGAACAGGATCAGCGGGTGCATGTTGCCGTCGCCGGCATGGAAGACATTCGCGACCTCCAGCCCGTGCTGGCGCGAAAGCTCGCCGATCATCTTCAGCGTATAGGGCAGCTGGCCCACCGGCACGGTGCCGTCCAGGCAGATATAGTCGCCCAGCCGGCCCATGGCGCCAAAGGCCGACTTGCGGCCCTTCCAGATCGCCAGCGCCTCGTCGGCATTGCGGCTTTCGCGGAACTCGACCGGGTTCAGGGCACCTGCGATCTCGCGGATGCGGGCGATCTGGTGGTCGATCTCGGCCGGCGAACCCTCGACCTCGACGATCAGCACCGCGGCGCAATCGGGATAGCCGGCATGGGCAAAGGCCTCGACCGCGCGCAGGCAGACGTCGTCCATGTATTCGATGGCGACCGGCAGCACGCCCGAGCGGATGATCCGCGCCACGCATTCGCCGGCCACCTCGGCGCCGTCGAAGCCGATCAGCACCGGGCGCGCACCCTCGGGGCGCGGCAGGATGCGCAAGGTCGCCTCGGTCACGATGCCCAGCTGCCCTTCCGAGCCGCAGATGAGCCCCATCAGGTCCAGGCCCATCGGCCCCATCTCGGGCCCGCCCAGCTCGACCACCTCGCCGGTGGTCAGCACCACGGTGGCGCCCATCAGGTTGTTGGTGGTGACGCCGTATTTCAGGCAATGCGCCCCGCCCGAGTTCATCGCGATATTGCCGGCGATGGTGCAGGCCAGTTGCGAGGACGGGTCGGGCGCATAGAAGAAGCCATGCGGCTCCAGCTCGGCGCTGACCGACAGGTTGGTCACGCCGGTCTGCACGCGAATGATGCGGTTCGCGGTGTCGATCTCCAGCACCTCGCGCAGGCGCAGGGTGGCGATGATGACCGAATCGGCCGTGGGCAGCGCGCCCCCGGCCAGCGAGGTTCCCGCACCGCGCGGCACCACCGGCACCCGCATCTCGTGGCAGATGCGCATGGCGGCCGCAACTTCCTCGGTCGTGCGCGGCAGCACCACGGCCAGCGGCGGGCAGCGATAGGCGGTCAGCGCGTCGCATTCATAGGCCCGCGTCTCCTCGGGGTCCGAGATCACGGCATCCGCGGGCAGGACGTCGCGCAGGGCGGCGACGATCTGCGGCGCGCGCGCAAGAATGGCCGCATCGGGGCTGGGCATGGCGATACCGGACAAGCTCTCCTCCCTTGGTGGCGGGGCCGTCCTCTGCCCCTGCATTCTTGGTATAATTTTCAGACCATGTTCGTCAATCGGTATTTTTCTGGACCAATGCGCCGGATTTGTGCTTACATGGCAGCGATCCGACAAAATCGCACGAGCGCCCATGACCAACGCTTCCGTAAAATCCGAACGCGCCGCCGAGGCCGTGGCCCAGCATCTCGAATCGCTGATCCTTGAGGGCTCGCTGCGCCCCGACGAGCGGCTCTTGCCCGAGCGCGAGCTGGCCGAGCGGCTGAACGTCTCGCGCTCGACCCTGCGCGACGGGCTGAAGATCCTTGAGGAGCGCGGGCTGCTGACCAGCGCCGGCGGGCGCGGCAGCCGGGTAGCGGCCCTGGGCAGCGCGGCGATCACCGATCCGCTGATCGCCATGCTGGCCCGCCATGCCGAGGCGGCGGACGATTACCTGGAGTTCCGCGGCATCGTCGAAAGCGCGGCAGCCGGGCTGGCGGCAAGCCGCGCCACCGAGATCGAACTGGCGCGCATCCGCGACTGCCTTGGCCGCATCGACCGCGCCCATGCCCGCGCCGATACCGGCGAGGAAGCCGAGGCGGATGCCGAGTTGCACCTGCTGATCTATGAGGCGAGCCATAACCTGACGCTCTTGCAGATCATGCAGGCGCTGGCGGGGGTGCTGCGCTCGGACGTGATCCAGAACCGCAGCCGGCTGTTCGCGGTGCCGGCCATCCGCGAATTGCTGCGCCAGCAGCACCGCGCCATCGCCGAGGCGATCCTTGCCCGCGATGCCGAGGCCGCCCGGCAGGCGGCGGGCGAGCATATCGGCTATCTGCGCCAGGCCAGCCGCGAGATCCGCGAGGCCGAGGCGCGGCTGGACCTGTCGCTGCGCCGGCTGAACGGCGGCGGCGCCGGCACGCGCGCGGCCGGCGCCAGATCATCCGCCCCCGCCGCAGGGGGCTAGGGGCGAAAGGGCCGGGTTCCGGCCCTTTTATCCCCGCTCAGTCCAGGCTGACATTGGCGTCGCGGACCACCGGCTCCCATTTCGCCATCTCGGCCTTGACATGCTCGGCCAACTGCTCGGGGGTCGAGGCGACGATGGTGGCCGAGAACTCCTTCATCCGCTCGGCCACCGCCGGATCGGCCATGGCGGCCAGCGCGGCCTTGTTCAGCGCCTCGACCGCCTCGGGCGGCGTGCCGGCGGGGGCGAAAAGCGCGTTCCAGGTATAGGTTTCGTATCCCGGCAGGGTCTCGGCGATGGCCGGGATGTCGGGGAAGCTGGGCGCGCGTTCGGCAGTGGTCACGCCAAGCGCCCGCAGCTTGCCCGAGGCGATATGCCCCGAGGCCGAGGGCAGGTTGTCGAAGATGATCGGCACCTGGTTGCCCAGAACGTCGGTCAGCGCCGGGCCCGAGCCCTTGTAGGGGATATGGGTGATGTCCACCCCGGCCATGGCCTTGAACAGCTCACCCGACAGGTGCAGCGGCGTGCCGTTGCCTGACGAGGCATAGGCCAGCGGCTCGGCCTTGGCGAGGTCGATCAGTTCCTGCACCGTGTTCACCGGCAGCTCCGGGTTCACCGCCAGCACGTTCGGCACCAGCACCAACAGCGACACCGGCGCGAAATCCGCGACCGGGTCGTAGGGTTTCTGCTTCAGGATCAGCGGGTTCAGCGCATGGGTGGCGACGGTGGCCATCAGGATCGTATAGCCGTCGGGATCGGCCTTGGCCACCTGGGCCGCGCCCAGGCTGCCACCGGCGCCGCCGACGTTCTGCACGATGACCTGCTGGCCCAGCTCCTGGCTCATCCGTTCGGCGACGATGCGCCCGACCACGTCGGTCGAGCCGCCGGCGGCAAAGGGGATGACCAGGGTGATCGGGCGATCCGGGTATTCGGCGGCGGCGGCGCCGGCCAGGCCGAGCGCCATGGCGGCGCCCAGCAGCAGGCGGCGGGTGATGGATGCGGTCATGGTTTCCTCCCAGTTGAATGTTCAGGCGTCGCTTTCGGTAAAGACCTCGTCCCGGCGCTTGCGGATCTGCGGCATGAAGACCAGCACCAGCACGATCAGCGACATCACCAGCAGGGTGGCGCTGATCGGACGGGTCAGGAAGGTCGTGGGATCGCCGCGCGACAGGATCATCGCCCGGCGCAGGTTTTCCTCCAGCAGCGGGCCCAGGACAAAGCCCAGCAGCAGCGGCGCCGGCTCGCAGCGCAGCTTGGACATGACATAGCCAAGCAGGCCGAAGAAGGCGACGGCGAACAGGTCGTAGCTGTTCGAGTTCACCGAATAGACCCCGATCGAACACATGGCCATGATGATCGGGAACAACACGTAATAGGGCACGCTCAGCAGCTTGACCCACAGCCCGATCAGCGGCAGGTTCAGCACCACCAGCATCAGGTTGCCGATCCACATGCTGGCCACGATGCCCCAGAACAGCGCGGGCTGTTCGCTGACCACGTTCGGCCCCGGCACGATGCCCTGGATGATCATGGCGCCGATCATCAGCGCCATCACCGGGTTCGCCGGAATCCCCAGCGTCAAGAGCGGGATGAAGCTGGTCTGCGCCCCGGCATTGTTGGCGCTCTCCGGCCCGGCGACGCCGGCCAGCGCGCCCTTGCCGAACTCCTCGGGGTGGCGGGAGACCTTCTTCTCGATCGTGTAGCTGGCGAAACTGGCCAGGATCGCCCCGCCCCCCGGCAGGATGCCCAGGATCGAGCCGATGCCAGTGCCGCGCAGGACGGGACCGATCATCTGGCGCAACTCCTCGCGCGTCGGGAACAGCCGGTTGATGTTCTTGGTCATGACCTGGCGGTCATGCTCGTCCTCGAGGTTGCGCAGGATCTCGGCGATGCCGAAGACCCCCACGGCGACGGCGACGAAGTTCAGCCCGTCGGCGAATTGCGTGATCCCCAGGGTGAAGCGCGGCGCGCCGGTATAGATGTCGGTGCCGACCATGCCCAGAAGCAGGCCCAGCACCACCATGGCCAGCGCCTTGAGGACCGAGCCATGCGCCAGCGCCACCGACATCACCAGGCCCAGCACCATCAGGCTGAAATACTCGGCCGCGCCGAATTTCAGCGCCACCGCGGTCAGCGGCGGGGCGAACAGCGCCACCAGGAAGGTCGAGACCGAGCCGGCGAAGAACGACCCCAGCGCCGCCAGCGCCAGCGCGGTGCCGGCCTTGCCCTTGCGGGCCATCTGGTAGCCGTCGATGGCGGTGACGGCCGACGAGCTTTCGCCCGGCATGTTGATCAGGATCGCCGTGGTCGAGCCGCCGTATTGCGCGCCGTAATAGATGCCGGCCAGCATGATGAGCGAGCTGACGGGCTCCAGCTGGAAGGTGATCGGCAAGAGCATGGCGATGGTCGCCGTGGCGCCGATGCCGGGCAGCACGCCGATCAGCGTGCCGAGCAGCACCCCGATCAGGCAGAAGGCCAGGTTCTCCAGCGAGGAGGCGACCGAAAAGCCAAGGGCGAGATTGCTGAAAAGTTCCATCGCGCCCTCACATGCCCAGCCAGGGACCGAAGCGCCGGAAGGGCAGGCCAAGGCCGTAGCTGAAGATCAGCGTGGACAGGATCGTCACCGCCACCGCCAGGATCAGCGCCGCCAGCGGCCGCATGCGCATCGAGGCCTGCGAGGCGATCAGCGTGGTGAAGAACAGCGCCGGCACGAAGCCGAGGCCGCGCACCGTCAGGCCAAAGAAGATCGGCGCCGGCAGGATGAACAGCAGCCCGCGCCAGGCAACCTTGCCGAAGGGCTCGTCATCCTCGCGCCCGAAGGATCTCAGCAGGATGATCAGCCCCAGAACGAACAGAAGGCCGGACAGGACCATCGGGAAATATCCCGGCCCCATCCGCAGCGAAGTGCCGATTTCCAGCCCGGCCGTGTGCCAGCCGAAGAATGCCGCCGCCGCCATCATCGAAAGCCCGGCGACGATGTCGGTGGTATCCTTGGGTTTTGCGGACATGCGTTCCTCCCCCCGAGTGACGGGCCCCGCCGCAAGGGGCGGGGCCGCTTTCCGTTTCAGTCGGCATAGACGCCGGCGGCCTCGATCACCGGCTTCCAGCGGGCGATCTCGGATTCCAGCTTGGCCTTGAGCGCGGCCGGCGTGGCGTTTTCCGCCGGTTCGGGCGCCGTGCCCAGGTCGGCCATCGCCTTGGCGACGCCCTCGTCGGCCAGCGCGACCTGCAGGGCCTGCGACAGCCGCTCGGTCACTTCGGCCGGCGTGCCCTTGGGGGCATAGATGCCGTGCCAGATGCCGAATTCCATCGTCTCGACCCCGCCTTCCTTGGCGGTGGGCAGGTCGGGGAACAGCTCCAGCCGCTCGGGCGAGGTCACGGCATAGGCCTTGATCGTGCCGCCCTTGATCTGCTGGGTGGTGTTGGTGGTCTGGTCGCACATGATGTCGGTCTGCCCGCCCAGCAGGTCGGTCATCGCCGGGCCGGTGCCCTTGTAGGGCACCGTCACCAAGGGCGCCTCCAGCGCCTGCATCAGCAGCATGCCGCACAGGTGGCTGGCCGCGCCGATGCCGGCATTGGCCAGCGTCAGCTGGTCGGCATTGGCCTTGACGTAGTCCTTGAAGGCGGTGAAATCGGCCGGCTCGAAATCCTTGCGCGCCGTCACCACCATCGGCACCTCGGTCACCAGCCCGACATATTCGAAGGCGTTCAGCGTGTCATAGGCCAGGTTGCGGTAAAGCGTGGCCGAGGTCGCCATGCCGATATGGTGCAAAAGCACCGTATAGCCGTCCGGATCGGCCTTGGCGACATTGGCCGCGCCCAGGGTGCCGCCGGCGCCGCCGATATTCTCGACGATGATCTGCTGGCCCAGGTCGGCCGACATGCGCTCGGCCACCATGCGCGCGACCGTATCGGTCGGCCCGCCGGCCGAGAACGGCACGACCATGGTGATCTGGCGCTGCGGCCAGTCCTGCGCGAAGGCCGGCGCGGCCAGCAATGTCGCGGCGCAAAGCGCGCCCAGAAGCTTCGGATAAGCCATGTTCCCTCCCCAAGGATATTCCGGCCGGCGCCTTGCCCGGCGCGGCTACCGGGTGAAGCCTGCGGCGGGCCGGACCGCGGCACAAATCAAAAACGCAGCCCATGCGGCGCATATTGCCGCAATGCGCCGGAAATGGGTGGAAAGGGGAACATCGCCCTGCAGGAATGGGTGGATTTCCACCCATTTTTCGCTCAGCCCGTCTCGTCCTCGGGCGCATCCAGGATCAGCCGGCGGTCTAGCCCGTATTTCTGCATCTTCTCGTAGAGCGTCTTGCGCGAGATCCCCAGCGTCTCGTAGACCGGACGCAGCTTGCCGTCATGGGCGGCGATGGCGCCGGCGATCAGGCTGCGCTCGAAGGCGGCCACGCGGTCGGCCAGGCGCGCGCCCTGCACCGGGCCAAGCTCGACCCCTTCCAGCCCCAGCACGAAACGCTCGGCCAGGTTGCGCAATTCGCGCACGTTGCCCGGCCATTCCCGGGCGGCGGGGGCCTGGCGCTCGGGCAGGTTGTGGCGGGCGGCGGCTTCGCGCAGGAGTTGCAGGAACAGCAGCGGAATGTCCTCGCGCCGGGCGGAAAGCGGCGGGACGTGCAGCACGGCGACATTCAGCCGCCAGAACAGATCCTCGCGAAAGCGGCCCTGCGCGACCAGCCCCTCCAGATCGGCCTTGCTGACGGCGATGAAGCGCACGTCCAGCGCCACCGGGTCGTTCGAGCCGAGCCGGGTGATCGTGCGTTCCTGCAGCACCCGCAGCAGCTTGGCCTGCAATTCCAGCGGCATCGAGCCGATCTCGTCCAGCAGCACCGTGCCGCCGCGCGCATGTTCGAACTTGCCATAGCGCGGGCGCAGCGCGCCGGGAAAGGCGCCGGCCTCGTGGCCGAACAGCTCGGATTCGATCAGCGCCTCGGGCAGGGCGGCGCAGTTGATGGCGATGAAGGGCCGCCCGGCGCGGGCCGAGATGTCGTGCAGCGTGCGCGCCACCACCTCCTTGCCGGCGCCGGTCGGGCCGATCACCAGCGCATCGGCATCCGAGGCGCCGATGGCGCGCAGCCGATAGCGCAGGTCGACCATGACCTGGGTGCGGCCGGGCAGCCGCGCCTCGACATCGTCGCGCTTGCCGGCGACGGCGCGCAAGCGGCGGTTCTCCAGCACCAGCCCGCGATGGTCGATGGCGCGGCGGATCACCGTGGCCAGTTCCTGCACCACGAAGGGCTTTTCGATGAAGTCATAGGCGCCGCCGCGGATCGCCTCGACCGCCAGCGGCACCTCGGCATGGCCGGTGACCAGGATCACCGGGATCTCGGGATCGACCTCGTGCAGCCGGCCCAGCAGGGTCATGCCGTCCATGCCCGGCATGCGGATGTCGCTGACCACCGCGCCGGCAAAGCCCGGCCCGGCCAGCGCCAGCGCCTCCTCGCCCGAGGCCAGCGGCTCGACGGCGAAACCCGCCAGTTCCAGCGCCTGCGCGGTCGAGCTGCGCATCTGCTCGTCATCCTCGACCAGAAGCACGCGCCGGGTCATGCGGCGGCCTCGGCAGCCGCGGCGGCGGGCAGGGTCACGCAGAACTCGGCGCCGGGGTCCATGTTGCGGCAGGCGATCTCGCCGCCGAAATCGCGCACGATATTGGCGGTGATCGACAGGCCCAGGCCCAGCCCCGCCCCCATGCCCTTGGTGGTGAAGAAC
Organism: Paracoccus sp. pheM1; assembly: GCF_018499825.1. NCBI lineage: Bacteria > Pseudomonadati > Pseudomonadota > Alphaproteobacteria > Rhodobacterales > Paracoccaceae > Paracoccus > Paracoccus sp. pheM1. The sequence continues at coordinate 1,564,093 of NZ_JAGXCX010000002.1, read as the reverse complement.
GGGTCGAAGATGCGCGCGGCGATGGCCGCGGGCACGCCGGGGCCGCGGTCGCGCACCCGGATGGCGATGCGGCCCGCCTCGGCCCGCGCCGACAGCGTGATGCGGCGGTTCGCCCCGCCCTCGACCGCATCGGCGGCATTGGTGATCAGGTTCACCAGCACCTGCTGCAGGCGCGTCGGCCCCGCCCGCAGCGGCGGCAGGTCGGGCGGCACGTCCAGCTCCAGCACCGCGCCGCTGCTGGCCAGCCGGGCGGCGACGATGGTGCGGGTCTCGTCCAGCAGCCCGGCCAGCGCCACCGCGCCCAGCCGGTCGTCGGGCTTTCGCGCGGCATGGCGCAGGTGCTTGCCGATGGCGGCCATGCGGTCCACCAGCGCCAGGATCTGGGCGATGTTTTCGCGCGCGCGGGCCAGGTCGCCGCGCTCGATCAGGATGGCGGCGCTGTCGGCATAGTTGCGCGCCGCCGCCAGCGGCTGGTTGATCTCGTGCGAGAGCGAGGCCGACATCTGCCCCAGCGCCGCCAGCTTGCCGACCTGCACCAGGCTGGCCTGGGCGGCGCGCAGCTCGGCCTCGGTGGCGCGGCGCTCGGCGATCTCCTGCTCCAGCTGGCTGTTGACCCGCGCCAGGTCGGCGGTGCGCTCGACCACGCGGCGCTCCAGCTCGGCGGTGGCGGCCAGGCGGTCGGCGATCCGCGCCCGGCGCTGGCGCCACATCATCAGCCCGATGCCGGCGACGGCGATCAGCAGCGCCAGGCTCAGCACCGCCAGCCGCGCCTCGGCCCGCAAGTCGGCGCTGTCCAGCAGCACATGCACGGTCCAGCCCGCCCCCGGCATGTCCTCGGAGGCGGCGATATAGTCGTGGCTGCGCGCCTCCTCGCCGCCAAGCGCGGGCGGCAGGCGGAACACCGGCGCGCCATGCAGCGCCAGCCGCTGCATCGGCAATTCGGCCAGCGGCGTGCCGGCATAGCGGCGCGAGGATTCGGTGCGCGCCAGCCGCTCGGGCGTCAGCGGCCGGATGCTGTGGTAAAGCCAGCTCGGCTCCGAGGACAGGAAGGCCGTGCCCTCGGGGTCGGTCACCAGCACGCGATACTGGTTGCCGCGCCAGGAGGCCTCGATCCGGTCGACGCCGATCTTGACCGCGACGACGGCGCTGATCCGGCCGGCATCGTCCTCGACCGGGGCCGAGAAGAAATAGCCCCGCACCCCCGAGGTGGTGCCGATGCCGTAGAACCGCCCCTGCCCGCCCGCCATGGCGTCGATGACATAGGGCCGGTAGCTGAAGTTCTGCCCGACGAAGCTGGCCGGGCCCAGGTAGCCGGAATGGGCGATGGTCTCGCCATCGGGCAGGATCAGGTAGATGTCCGAGGCCTGCACGGCCTCGTTCTGCTCGGCCAGCCAGCGGTTCGTCTGCCGGCGCAGCGCGGCATTGCCGGGATCGGCGGCAAGCTGGCGGATCAGGTCCAGGTCGGCGACCAGTTGCGGCACCACCTCGTAGCGCGCCAGGTCGGCGTTGAGCGCGTTCACCGTCAGCCGCAACGCGGTGGTGGCGCGGGCGTGGCCTTCGCGGAAGTAATGCTGATGCGCCAGCTGCGCGCCCAGCCACAGGACGGCCGCCACGCAGGCCAGGCACAGCGCCAGCGGCCAGCAGCCCGCAACCGGCTTGCGCAAGGCCGGCCCTATCCGCATCTGGACCCGTGCATCCAAGGCATGGCTCCGCCCCCTTCCTTCCTCCGCGGCGGAATCTGACAGCAAGGCCGGCTGCGCGCAACCGGCCTTGTGCCAGGGGTCAGGACAGCGCCCGGCGCGGCGCCGCCCGGCCCGCCAGCGCCGCATAGCCCGCCGCCGCGACCAGGAAGGTCGCCGGCGCCGAAAGCGAGGCCGCCGTGCCGCCGGCGAAATGCAGCGCCAGCCCCGCGCCCGAGGCCAGAAGCCAGGCCCCCAGCCCCGCCGGGTTGACCGCGCGCGCCTGCGCCAGATCGGCGTCGCCGGCGCCGCGATCCGTCGCGATATGGACCAGCGCGATGCCGACCCAGGCCACGACGAAGATGCCCTGATAGGCCAGCGCCTGCAGGATATAGGCAAAGACATCGGCCAGCATCAGCGCATAGGTGACGGCGCCGACCACGCAGGCCCAGACCCATTTCGGCAGGTGCAGGCGAAAGACGGTCTGGGCAAAGCTCTCCATGTTCACCGCGGCGAGGTAATAGTTCGCGGTATTGATCCGGGTCTGCGAGATCCAGACGAAGGCGAGGCCCCCCACGCCCATCAGCTGCACCAGCGCGAAGACGACCGAGACCTCGGAAACCCCGCCCTCGGTCGGCAGGCTGGCGGCCAGGAAGATACCGACCAGCCCGTTGAGCAGGAAGGCCACGGCATAGAAGGGCGCGCCGAAGTTGATGGTGGCGTGGAAACGCGCGTCCTCGGGCCGGCCGAAGCGGGCATAGTCATAGGTGAACATCATCAGGATCCAGACGCCCATATAGGCGACGAAGCAATCCCACCAGCCGCCGGCGGGCGCGCCGCCCTGTGGCCCAAGGTTCAGCCAGGCGTCCGAATAGCCGTATTCCGCCACCGCCAGCGCCACCGCCGCGACCAGCCCCAGCAGGTAGAAGGGCAGAAGCACGCCGTTGAACTTGTCCAGCCAGTTCTGGATCGAGCCGAAGATCAGCGCCACCGAATAGACCGCCACCACCAGCGCCGCCAGCGGATAGGAGATGCCGGCATATTCGCGCAGGGCGACGGCGATCACCGAGCCCTCGAACACCGCGTAATAGATCGCGGTGGCAAAGAAGATCAGCGTCGCCACCGCCGCCCCGCTGCGGCCCAGCAGGATGCGCGAGAACAGCGATACGCTGAGCCCGGTGCGGATCGCGTGCCGCACCAGGACCGCGTTCACCGCCGCATAGGCGATGACCGACAGCACCAGCCCGATGATGGCGTTGCGCGCCCCATAGGCCAGCGCCAGCGAGGCGGCGATGACGAGATAGAACATGGCCGAGCAGACCGACCACCAGGCCATGGTCAGGGGCAGCCGGCCCATGCGCCGGTCGCGCGGCACCGGCCGGTCCGAAAATTCCAGTTCTTCCGAATTGTCCAAAGATCCAGCCATGGCTGAAGCTCCCTGCATGATTTTTGTGATTGGATGGGGATGGGCGGGGCCTTGCGCGGCCCCGCCCGGCCTTGGGCCCGGCCTTGGGATCAGGCCTCGGCCAGCGCCCTGGCCTGCTTGTGCGCCTGCGCCGCGCCGCTGGTCGCGGTCACGACATAGACGCCGTTGCCGTCCAGTTCGGCGACCCAGCCCGGCTCGATGACGATGGTGGTCGTCACCTCCTGGATGACCGCCGGGCCGGTGACGACATCGCCCGCGCCCAGCTTGGCGCCGTCATAGACCGGGGTTTCGTGCTTGCGGCCCGAGGCGTCGAAGATCATCTCGCGCGTGCCCGACAGCGCCGCATGGGCGCCTGCGCCCTGCGCGATGCGCATCCGCGCCGGACGCTCGACCGCGCCCGAGACGGCGCTTTCCACGTTCACCACCTCGACCGGGCTGTGCGGCTCGGCATAGGTGTAAAGCTCCTCGTGGCGGGCGTGGAAGGCGGCCTTGAGCCGGTCCAGGGCCGCCTCGTCGATCGGGAAGGGATCGACGCTGACCGTGCATTCATGCACCTGCCCGACATAGCGCATGTCGAGGCTGCGGCGGATGCCGATCCGGTCGCGGGCGAAATCGTCGGCCATCAGCTCGGCCCGGCCCCTGTCTTCCAGCCGGGCAAAGGTCTGGTCCAGGCGCTTGGCCGCCTCGGCCCCTTCCAGCCGCGCGGCGATGGGGGCCATGTAGTTGTATTTCACGTCCGAGATGATCTGGCCGAAGGCGCAAAGCCCCGAGGCGAGCTTGGAGACCAGCACCTTGCCGATCCCCATCTCGCGGGCGAGCGCGGTGATATGCGCGCCGGTCGCGCCGCCCGCGCAATTCAGCACGAAGTCGCGCGGATCGTAGCCACGCTCGACCGAGACGCGGCGGATCGCGTTCACCATGTTGTTGTTGACGATGGTGAACATGCCGTAGGCGGCCGTCTCGACGCTGATGCCCAGGGGTTCGGCCAGGTGCTTGCGGATCGCCTCGCGTGCCTTTTCGACGCCGAGCGGCAGGCGGCCGCCGACCAGCCCCTGCGGGTTCAGGTAGCCCAGCACCAGGTTGGCGTCGGTCGTGGTCGGCATCTCGCCGCCCTTGCCGTAGCAGGCCGGGCCGGGCTCGGACCCCGCAGATTGCGGCCCCATCTGCATCAGCCCCATCGAGTCGATCCAGCCGATCGAGCCGCCGCCCGCACCCAGGGTCTCGACCTGGATCATCGGGATGCCGATGCGATAGCGCAGGAAGTCGATGTTCTTCGAGACATTGGCCTGGCCGTCGCGGGTCAGGGTGATGTCGAAGCTGGTGCCGCCCATGTCGACGGTGATGATGTCCTTCAGGCCATAGGGCTCGCCCAGGTAAAGCGCCGCCCGCGGCGCCGAGGCCGGGCCCGAGTTGATCGCATAGACCGAACGGTCCGAGACCACCGAGCCCAGCGCCAGCCCGCCGTTCGACTGGAAATAGCGCACCGGCTGGCGCGCGCCGAGGCTTTGGAAATAGCCGTCCACCGCCTGCACGTAGCGCGACAGGATCGGCGCCAGATAGGCGTTCACCACCGCGGTCGAGGTGCGGGTGTATTCGCGCAGCTGCGGATAGAGCTGGCTGCCGACGGTCAGCGGCACGCCCGGCATCATCTCGCGCACGATCTGGGCGGCGCGCAATTCGTGATCGGGATGCAGCACGGACCAGACGAAGCTGATCGCGACCGACTGCACGCCTTCGCGCAGGAAATGCCGGCAGGCCTCGCGCAGCTCGTCTTCGTCCAGGGGGGTGTGGACGGCGCCGGTCGAGATCACCCGCTCGCTGATCCCGCGCCGCAGGTAGCGCGGCACCAGCATGGTCGCGGGCGGATAGTCCGGGTCGTAGCGATAGCCGTCCTCCTTGTGGCCGAGGCGGATCTCGATGCTGTCCTCGTGGCCTTTGGTGGCGATCAGGCCGGTCTTGGCGCCGGTATGGGTGATGAGCGCATTGAGCCCGACCGTGGTGCCGTTGATGCAGAGATCGGCGTTCGAGACCAGTTCGCGCGGGGCGATCCCCGTCTCTTCCTCGATCACGGCGAGGCCGTTGCGGATGGCTTGCGTCGGGTCTTGCGGGGTGGAGAGCGCCTTGAAGATGCGCAGCTCTCCCTTGCGGTCGGCGAGGATGAAATCGGTGAAGGTGCCGCCGGCGTCGATGCCGAGGCGATATTGGTGTTTCATGGCGGGTTCCATCTGTGGCTGCGGTCCGCGGGTCCGGCGCCGGGGGCTTCGCGCCCCCGGACCCCCGCGGGGTATTTGGAAAACGGAGAAAGCCTTACGCGGCGCGCAGGCGCGCGGTGGCCGCGTGATCGACGGCAAGGGTCGCGGCATCGGCGATGACGACGCCGTAGTCGAGCCGCGCCCCCTCCAGGCTGACGAGGCCGTTCCTGACATCCTCGACCACCTTCTCGACCGGGCGCTGGTGGGGGTTGCCGTAGCCGCCGCCGCCGGGGTTGCGGTTCGCGGCGCGTTCGCCCGGCTGGATGGTCTCGATGACGTTTTCGGTGATGACCTGCGTCTGGCCATTGCGGGTCACTTCCAGCCGGCCGACCTTGGGCGGGATCAGCGTCGATTTCGCCCCGGCCGCGCCCATGGCCGGGATACGGCGGCCCTCGCCGAAGGTGACAAGCGTCATCGGGCTGTCCAGCGGCTCGACCTCCCAGCAGGTACCCGAGCCGCCGCGGAACTGGCCGGCGCCGCCCGAATCCTGCATCAGGGAATAGCGGTGGATGATGATCGGATAGCTGTGCTCCAGCATCTCGATGTCGCCCGAGGTCAGCGCGCCGAAGCAGCATTCCGGCCCGCAGGCGTGCCAGCCGTCCTGGCTGGCCGTGGCCCCCGCCCCCGAGATGATCGAGGCCAGCACCATGGTCACGTATTCCTCGTCATGGCGCTTGTCCCAGCCGGCGATGTTGCAGCCGTTGGCGTGCCCCCATGAGGCCGAGACCTTGGCGGGTGCGGCCTGTTCGAAGGCCAGCCGCACCGCATCGGTCAGCGTCTCCATCGGCGTCGTGGTGCAGTTCATGTGCGGCGCCGGGGATTTCGCGTTGCAGAGCGTACCCCTGGGCCCCATGTCGGTGGTCACGCAGCGATAGAGCCCCTCGTTATAGGGCGGCGGCAGCTGCGCGAACATCATCAGCCCCAGGTAGACGCCGGAATGGCTGTTGCCTTCGTAGCTGTTGATGAAATAGGGCACCTGCGGCGGCGAGCTGATGGCGATGTGGCAGCCGTCGCCCTGGATCGTCACCGTGGCGGTGATGTCCATGTCGCCGAAGCCGTGGCCCGCATCCTCGAGCACCGCCGTGCCGGTATAGGTGCCGTCGGGCACCTGGGCGATGAGCTTTCTCATATGCGCCTCGGCCATGTCCAGAAGCTCGGCGATGCAGTCCTGCACCACCTGCTTGCCGTATTTGTCCATCAGCCGGACCAGGTTGCGGGCGCCGACCTGGCAGGCGCCGATCAGGGCGTTGAAGTCGCCCTCCTGGTCGCGGCGGGCGCGCATGTTGGTCAGGATCAGGTTCATCACGTCATGGCGCGGCCTGCCGCGGTCCCAGAGCTTGACCGGCGGGATGCGCAACCCCTCGGCATAGATCTCGGTCGCGTTGGGGTTGTAGCCGGCGGGCACCGGGCCGCCGATATCGGTCAGGTGGCCCTTGCAGACGGTCCAGAACACCAGCTCGCCCTGGTAGAAGACCGGGTAATACATGCAGGTGTCGATGATATGGCTGCCGCCATGGGCCGGGTCGTTGTGCAGGATCAGGTCGCCCTCGTGGATGTCGCCCTGGAAGAACCGCGCCACCGATTTCATCGCCGGGATCAGGCTGCCCAAGTGGATGGGGATGTCCTGGCCTTGCAGGATCATCTCGGGCGTGTGGTTGAAGAGCGCGGTCGAATAGTCATGCGCGAGGTTGAAGACCGAGCTGCGGGCGGTCTGTTCCAGCGTCAGCGTCATCTCGCGCTGCGTGGTCTCCAGCACGCCGCGCACCACCGAAAGCGTGATGGGGTCGGGTTTGGGTCTGGTCATGGCTTTTCCCTGTCTGGGGCCGCATGGGCGCACACGGGCAGGGCAGCCGGGAATCGGCTGGTCACGGTCTTCTCCCTGCGGCGTGCCGCCTGGCGCGGCATCTTTTCGGTCGGACCATGGTGCGGCCTGGGCGGCGGCCGGTCTTGGCGCTGGGTGCGGATAAACTTGTCGTCGGGTGCAGTCCTGCCGATCCAAGCGGCAGGATCGGCCGCCGCGGCGCAGCCTCCTGCCCGCCGCGCCAGTTTTCTTTTGCCCGATTGCTCGCGGCGCGCTACGAATCGCCCAAGCGATGCGGGGAGGCGCATCATGACCCTGGAAAGCTACGGCACGGCCGCCATCGCCCCGCCCGAGCGCGCGGCGCATTGGTCGGCGATCATCGCGGATACCTATTTCCCGCTGCACCTGAGCTATCGCGACCCCGCCACCTTCCAGGGCCGGCTGGAGCGGCGCGGCATGGGGCGGGTGTCGCTGTCGCGGCTGCGCACCGAGCCGGCGCGCTATGAACGGGTGCCCGGCCTGATCCGGCAGGGCGAGGCCGAGGAATACCTGGTCACCATCCCCAGCCTTGCCCCGGTGCTGTTTCGCCAGCTGGGCCGCGACATCACCTGCGCCCCCGGCGGCTTCATCGTCGAGCGCGGCGACGAGCCCTATCGCTTCGCCTATCAGGCGCGCAACGACCTGTTGGTGATGAAGATCGCCCGCGGCGCGCTGGCCGAAAGGCTGCGCCAGCCCGACCGGCTGTGCGCCACGGTCTTCGACGGGCGCGAGGGGCTGGGCGGGCTGTTCGCCGAGACGGTGCGCCGCGCCCATGCCATGCCGGCGGACCCCGCCGCCTCGGAGGTGCTGGGCCGGCAGCTGGTCGAGTTGCTGGCGCTGGCGCTGGACCGGCAGGCGGAGACCGATGCCGGCGCCGCCACGGTGATCCGCGCCGCGCATCTGAAGCGCGCGCAGGACACGATCCTGCGCAACCTGACCGATCCGGCCCTGTCGCCCCAGACGGTGGCGGCGGCCTGCGGCATCTCGAAACGCTATCTGCACGACCTGTTCGGCGATACCGGGACGACGGTCGCGCAATTCATCCGCGAGGCGCGGCTGAAGGCGGCGCGGGACATGTTGCAGATGCCGGGCGACCTGTCGCTGGCCGCCATCGCCTATCGCTTCGGCTTCAGCGACCAGGCGCAGTTCTCGCGGTTGTTCCGGGCCATGTTCGGCCAGACCCCCAGCAGCTATCGCGCCGCCTGCCGCGCCAGGCGGCAGGGCTAGCCGTTCGGTTTCTGCATCTGGTGGATCGGATCACCGATGAATCGGTGTGGACCTTGCCGAAGCATTCCTATGGCATGAGTCCGTTCAGCGTCTTGCCCCTGCGGGCAAGGCTGCAGGCTGCGACAAATCGCTCCATTCATTGGCGGGAATCGCCCCCTCAAATCATCGGATCACACACCCAGGGCTCACCCTTCGAAGCGCCATGCGCCCTCGCCAAGCGCCGGGGCGGCGCGATCCGTCACCAGCGGGCTGCGCGAAAAGCGCAGCGGGCTGCGCAGGCCGGCAATGCCCTCGGGGGCGATGCGCAGGCCGCGGGCCTGCACCTGCGGTTCGGCCAGCGCCTCGGCCACGTCGTTGACCGGGCCGGCGGGCACCCCCGCCCCCTCCAGCGCGGCGATCAGCGCGCTCCGGGTGAAGCGGCGCGTGGCATCGGCCAAGAGCGGCACCAGTTGCGCGCGGTTCGCCACCCGTGCCGGGTTGGTCGCGTAGTCGGGCGCCACGGCCAGATCGGGCAGGTCCAGCACCCGGCAAAGCGCGGCGAATTGCCGGTCGTTGCCGCAGGCGACGATCAGATGCCCGTCCGAGGCGGGGAAAAGCTGATAGGGCACGATGTTGGGATGCGCATTGCCCAGCCGGTGCGGCACCGCGCCGCCCAGCAGGTAGTTCGTCGCCTGATTGGCCAGAACCGCCACCCCGCAATCCAGCAGCGACAGGTCCAGATGCTGGCCCAGGCCCGAACGCGCCCGCTCGGCCAGCGCCGCCTGCACGGCGATCACCCCGTAAAGCCCGGTGAAGATGTCGATCCAGGCCACGCCGACCTTCTGCGGCTCGCCCGCCGGATCGCCGGTCAGGTCCATGATGCCCGACATGCCCTGGATCAGGAAATCATAGCCCGGCTGCGCCGCGCGCGGCCCGTCCTGCCCGAAGCCGGTGATCGAGGCATAGACCAGCCGCGGATTGCGCGCCGAAAGCGTCTCGTAGTCCAGTCCGAACTTGCGCAGGCCCCCCAGCTTGAAATTCTCGACCACCACGTCGGCCTGGTCGATCAGAGCCCGCAGCCGCTCCAGGTCGGCGGGATCGTTGAAGTCGCAGGTGACGGAGCGCTTGCCGCGATTGGCGGCGTGGAAATAGGCCGCGACCCGTTCGGTCGTCCCGTCCGCGCGCGGCCGCTCGATGAAGGGCGGACCCCAGCGGCGGGTGTCGTCGCCCTCGGGCGCCTCGACCTTGATGACCTCGGCGCCCAGGTCGGCCAGGGTCTGGCCGATCCACGGGCCGGCCAGGATGCGCGCCAGCTCGACGACGCGCAGCCCCTTCAGCGCCGGCTGATCCATCACGCAAACGCCTGGATGCCGGTCTGCGCCCGGCCAAGGATCAGCGCATGCACGTCATGCGTGCCCTCATAGGTGTTCACCGTCTCCAGGTTCTGCGCGTGGCGCATGACGTGATAGCCGATCTGGATGCCGTTGCCGCCATGCATGTCGCGGGCCTGGCGCGCGATCTCCAGCGCCTTGCCGCAATTGTTGCGCTTGACGATGGAAATCATCTCGGGCGCGAACTTGCCCTCGTCGAAAAGCCGCCCGACCCGCAGGCTGGCTTGCAGGCCCAAGGCGATCTCGGTCTGCATGTCGGCCAGCTTTTTCTGGTAAAGCTGCGTCGCGGCCAGCGGGCGGTTGAACTGGTGGCGATCCAGCCCGTATTGCCGGGCGCGGAACCAGCAATCCTCGGCCGCGCCCATGGCGCCCCAGGAAATGCCGTAGCGCGCGCGGTTCAGGCAGCCGAAGGGACCGCCCATGCCCTCGATATTCGGCAGCAGCGCGTCCTCGCCCACCTCGACATTCTCCATCACGATCTCGCCGGTGATCGAGGCGCGCAGCGACAGCTTGCCCTCGATCTTCGGCGCCGAAAGCCCCTTCATGCCCTTGTCCAGCACGAAGCCGCGCACCTTGCCGCCATGCGCCTCGGACTTGGCCCAGACCACGAAGACATCGGCGATGGGCGCGTTCGAGATCCACATCTTGGACCCGTTCAGCACATAGCCGTCCCCGGTCTTGCGGGCCACGGTGCGCATGCCAGCGGGGTCCGAGCCCGCGTCCGGCTCGGTCAGGCCGAAGCAGCCGATGAACTCGCCCGAGGCCAGTTTCGGCAGGTATTTCTGCTTCTGCTCTTCGCTGCCATAGGCCTCGATCGGGAACATCACCAGCGAGCTTTGCACCGAGGCCATCGAGCGATAGCCCGAATCGATGCGCTCGATCTCGCGCGCGACCAGCCCATAGGCGACGTAAGAGGCACCGACGCCGCCATAGGCTTCATCCACGGTGACGCCCAGCAGGCCCGAGGCGCCCATTTCGCGGAATATCTCGGGATCGGTCTCTTCGTTCAGATAGGCGGCCTCGACGCGCGGTGCCAGCCGGTCGGCGGCGAAGGCGGCGGCACTGTCGCGGATCATCCGCTCTTCCTCGGTCAGCTGATCCTCCAGCAGGAACGGGTCGGACCACGAGAAGGGGCCGCCCTTGTGCGATTTCGTCGTCACGGTGATGCCTCATGCGCTGATGCTTGTCGGTTCATTCATTACCGCTTTCAAACCGGGCCGGAAAATGGATAATCCTCATTACTTCATGCATGGGATGAATGTTCTTGCGGCAAAGGCGCTTTCTTCCGAACCTCAGCCTGCTGCTGGCCTTCGACGCGGTGATGCGCACCGGCTCGGTCACGGGCGCGGCGCAGGACCTGGGACTGACGCAAAGCACGGTCAGCCGGCTGCTGCAAAGCCTTGAGGCGCAATTGGGGCAGGAGCTGTTCATCCGCCACAAGAAGCGCCTGACCCCGACCGAAGCGGCCGAGCGGTATTTCCGCGACATTTCCGCGGCGCTGGACCTGGTCCAGCGCGCCAGCATGTCGCTGATCGCCAATCCCGACGGCGGCAGCCTGGACCTGGCCGTGCTGCCGACCTTTGCCACGCGCTGGCTGGCGCCACGGCTGCCGGATTTCCTGTCGGCGCATCCGGGCGTGTCGATCAACCTGACGACGCGCTTTCGCCGCTTCAGCTTCGACGAAGAGCCGTTCGACGCGATGATCTTCTACGGCCGGGACGACTGGCCGGGGGCCGAGCACCTGAAGCTGTTCGACGAAAGGCTGACCGCCTGCGCCGCGCCCGATCTGCTGGCGCGGCGGCCGGTGACGGCGCCCGCCGACCTGGCCGGGATGGTGCTGCTGCAATTGCCGACCCGCCCCGATGCCTGGCAGGCCTGGTTCCGGGGCCAGGGGGCCGAGCCGCCGGCGCCGCTGGAGGGCATGATGATGGACCAGTTCTCGATGATGATCCAGGCGGCGATCTCGGGGCTGGGGATCGCGCTGCTGCCCGACTACCTGGCCCAGGTCGAGATCGCCGAGGGCCGGCTGGCGCCGGTGCTGCGGCAGGGGGTGCCGGGCAGCGGCGCCTATTGGCTGGCCTGGCCCGCGCGCAAGGTCGGGCTGAAGCCGCTGGCGGCCTTTCGCGACTGGATCGCCGCCCGCATGGCGCGGGACGGCATGGGTTAAGGGGCTGCTGAAAAAGTCCTTGCGGCAGGACAGCGTGGGCAGGGAACCGGGAAATCCGCCTAAAATTTGTCGAAAACACCCCATTTTCTGGCCAATATTAGCTGGATCCAGAACGATTTCCGCTGCGTCGCCCTCTCAAAATCCTTTTTCGGCAGCCTGTTAAGGGGCCGCCCGCTTTCAGGCAGGGACCAGCGCCGCCTCGATGGCCGCTTCCAGGATCACCAGCGCCTCGGACAGCTGCGCGTCGGGGATGGTCAGCGGCGGCAGCAGGCGGATGACGTTATAGCGCGTGCCGCAGGACAGCAGGACCAGCCCCCGCGCCTCGGCCTCGGCCACGATGGCGGCGGTCAGCTGCGGGTCGGGCTGGCTGCGGTCGCCGGCCTGCACCAGCTCGAAGGCGTTCATCGCCCCCAACCCGCGCACGTCGCCGATGGCCGGGAAGCGTCCCGCCAGCTTCTGCAGGCGCGCGCGGATGGCCAGGCCGATTTCCTCGGCGCGGGCGCAAAGGTCTTCGTCCTCGACCACCTCCAGCACGGCAAGCGCGGCGGCGATAGCCAGCGGGTTGCCGGCATAGGTCCCGCCCAGCCCGCCGGGCGCCGGCGCGTCCACGATTTCGGCCCGCCCCGTCACCGCCGACAGCGGAAAGCCCCCGGCGAGCCCCTTGGCCATGGTCACCAGGTCGGGCGCGACGCCGGAATGCTGGAAGCCGAACATGCGGCCGGTGCGGGCCATGCCGGCCTGGATCTCGTCGCCGATCAGCACGATGCCGTGGCTGTCGCAGATCCGGCGCAGCGCGGCCAGGAACTCGGGCGGGGCGACGTTGAAGCCGCCCTCGCCCTGCACCGGCTCGACGATGATCGCCGCCACGCGCCGCGGGTCGATGGACGAGGCCAGCAGCGTCTCGAGATGCGCAATCGCCTGCGCCGTGGTCACGCCCGCCATGGCGTTCGGGAAGATCGCGTGATGGATCTCGGGCGGCATGGCGCCGAAACCGGCCTTGTAGGGCGCGACCTTGCCGGTCAGCGCCATGCCCAGAAGCGTGCGGCCATGGAAGGCGCCGTTGAAGGCGATCACGCCCGAGCGCCCGGTAAAGGCCCGCGCCATCTTCACCGCATTCTCGACCGCCTCGGCGCCGGTGGTGGCGAACATGGTCTTTTTCGCGAAATCGCCGGGGGTCAGCGCGTTCAGCCGCTCGGCCAGGGCGACATAGGTTTCATAGGGCGCGACATGGAAGCAGGTATGGGTGAAGTCCTGCATCTGGCGCTGGACCGCCTCGATCACCCTGGGATGGCGATGGCCGGTGTTGTTCACCGCGATGCCGGCGGCGAAATCCAGCATCCGCCGGCCGTCCGCGGTCCAAAGCTCGGCATTCTCGGCCCGGACGGCATAGATGTCCCGCGTGCCGACGCCGCGCGCCACCGCCGCCTTGCGCCGGTCGATCAACTGTCTCGATTCCATGTGCACACCTCCATGCTGACGCAATCGCAATACACGATGCTCAATATCTTGAGCAACAGGTTTCTTGGAATCCCCGCATGCCCGCAATGCTGGTGCGCAGTCGCCAGCCCTGATAACCTGCGCAAAACGGCATCGGGGCAAGGATGAGCGATTTCGACGTAGGCGCACGGCTGAAGGAATTGCGCAGCGGCGCGGGCCTGTCGCAGCGGCAGCTGGCCGAGGCTTCCGGCGTGCCGCATGGCCAGGTCTCGATGATCGAGACCGGGCGCTCCAGCCCCTCGGTCGCCTCGCTGCGCAAGATCCTTGGCGGGCTGGGCGTCACCATGTCCGAGTTCTTCGAACCGGACCTGCCGCAAAGCCCGCAGCCCTTCTTTACCCCGGCCGAGCTGCGCGACCTGACCTCGCGGCTTTACTCGGCGACGCAGGGGCCGGTCGGGCGCATGACCCTGCGCCAGGTCGGCGACGCGCGGCTGCACAACCTGCAGGTCCTGCACGAACGCTATGAGCCGGGCGCCGACACCGGCGAGACCATGCTGGCCCATCACGGCAGCGAGGGCGGCATCGTCATCGCCGGCGAGATCGAGCTGACCGTGGGCGACCAGAGCCGGGTGCTGAAGGCGGGCGACAGCTATCTCTTCGCCTCGAACCAGCCGCATCGCTTCCGCAATGTCTCGGATCGCGAGGCGGTGGTGGTCAGCGCCTGCACGCCGCCCTATCTCTAGCCCTTGCGAGTGACCAGCCGGGTTTGCAGATAGGCGCCGATCGCCTCGGAACCGCCCTCGGTGCCCATGCCGGAATCGCCGATGCCGCCAAAGGGCAGTTCCGGCAGCGACAGGCCGACGTGGTTGATGGTCAGCATCCCGGCCTGGATTTCGTCCTGTAGCCGCTGCGCGCGGGCCGAACTGCCCGTCCAGGCATAGCTGGCCAAGCCATAGGGCAGCCGGTTCGCCTCGGCAAAGGCCTCGTCATCGCTGCGGAACCTGTTGACCACGGCGATGGGGCCGAAGGGTTCCTCGTTCATCACCGCCGCATCCGCGGGCACGTCGGCCAGCACGGTCGGGGCAAAGAACCAGCCCTCGTTGCCGATGCGCGCGCCGCCGGTCGCCAGCCGCGCGCCGCGGTCCAGCGCATCGCGGATCAGCCGCTCGATGGCGGGGATGCGGCGGGCGTTGGCCAGCGGTCCCATGGCGCTGTCCGGGTCCGTGCCCGGCCCGACCTTGGCGGCGGCCAGCGCGGCGGCAAAGCCTTCGGTAAAGCGATCCGCCACGCCTTCCTGCACCAGGAAGCGGGTGGGCGAGATGCAGACCTGCCCGGCATTGCGCAGCTTCGCGGCCGCCATGGCCGAGACCGCCGCATCCACATCGGCATCGTCGAAGACCAGCACCGGCGCGTGCCCGCCCAGCTCCATGGTGGCGGGCTTCATGTGCAGCCCGGCCATCGAGGCCAGCTGCTTGCCCACCGCCGTCGAGCCGGTGAAGGACACCTTGCGGATCACCGGATGCGGGATCAGGTAGCCCGAGATCTCGGCCGGGTCGCCATAGACCAGGTTCACCACCCCCGCGGGCACCCCGGCATCGGCAAAGCAGCGGATCAGCTCGGCGGGCGAGGCCGGGGTTTCCTCGGGCGCCTTGACGATGATGGTGCAGCCCGCCGCCAGCGCAGCCGAGACCTTGCGAACCGCCTGGTTGATCGGGAAATTCCACGGCGTGAAGGCGGCGACCGGGCCCAGCGGCTCCCGGATCGTCAGCTGGGTGACGCCGGGCACGCGGGGCGGGATGACCTGGCCATAGGTGCGCCGGGCCTCTTCGGCGAACCATTCGATGATCTCGGCGCCGGCCATGGTCTCGACCCGCGCCTGGGCCAAGGGCTTGCCCTGCTCGGCCACCATCAGCGCGGCGATGGCCTCGGCGCGCTCGCGCAAAAGCGCCGCCGCCTTGCGCATCAGGTCCGAGCGCTGCAGCGGCGAGCTGCGCTTCCATTCGGCAAAGGCGCGGTCGGCGGCGGCCAGCGCCTCGTCCAGGTCGGCGAGGCCGGCATGGGCGACGCGGCCGATCTCGGCGCCGGTGGCCGGGTTCAGCACCGGCAGGCTGCGCCCGTCCCGCGCGGGGCGCCAGGTTCCGTCGATGAAAAGCTGCGTGTTCGGATAGCTCATCCTGTCCCCCTGCTGGAATCGGCCGTCGACCGCTTCGGTCATAGGGCAAGGCCGGGCGGTTTTCAATCCGCTTGCTCAATATCCTGAACAGCAGCTTGCAACATGATTGCGCATGGGCAGGGGCCCTGCCCTAGCCTCCTCCTCCGCCGCCGCCGCCGAACAGCAGGTTGAAGAATCGCGAGCCGATGACGAACGAGCCGACGGTGACGATCCCCGCCGCCAGCGTCATCTTGGTTCCCAGGGGCACCTCTGCCCCGGTTTTGGTCCGGCCGAACAGCTGAAAGAAGAATGCCAGTATCACGACAAAGGACGGCAGCAGGTTTTCCAGCAAGGTATCCTTGCTCAGATAGGTCAGATAGGCGACCAGCAGCCCGATAAAGGAAAAGAATGTCAGCTCGAATGGGGCGAGAACCTTTTCCCCTTCATCGAAGCGGATGAAAAGCAGCAGGACCAGCGGAAAGGCGATCGCGAAGAATATGGCGGGGAGCAGGTCCGAAAGCGCCAAAAGGAAATTGAAAAGCGAAAGCTCGGCCCGTTCGACGATGTTGCCCCAGTTCAACGCCATCTATTCCTGCCCCAGCCGGCAAGGATCGCTGGCATAGCAACTGTTCAGGCGATCCTTGGAACTGGCGGCCTCGTCCCGATAGATGCCCATGAACTGGTCATAAAGCCTGTAATACCGGCTGGAGGACTTGTTCGACACCGAGCATTGCCCACGTTCCTCGGCGATCCGGTAGTCGTAATTGCTTTTCTCGTTCGGGGAAAGGTCGCCCCTGCCTGCGGCGGCGTTCACCCTGGCCTCGACAATAAGCAGATCCCGGCAGATCTGGTCTATCGACTCGTTGAACGCCTCGAGATAGGTGACCCGGTAGAGCTCCAGATCCCGGCGATACTTGATCAGGCTGTCCAGCTTTTTCAGGCTGTTATCGACCTGCGGAAAGGCTTCGCTCAGCAGCTGCCGCTGGGTCTGCACATTGATCGGGACCGGGAAGCCGAAATCGTCGCCCTCTTGGGCGAAGGCTCCCGTGCCCAGGGAAAAACCCGCCAGTAAAACGAATGCAACACGCATACCATTCCCCGATGTGGCGCGAATCCATGCTGCCACAATCCGGGGAATGTGTCATCCATCCATCTTCAACGCCTGGATGAATGCCGTCTGCGGGATCTCGACCTTGCCGAACTGGCGCATCTTCTTCTTGCCGGCCTTTTGCTTTTCCAGCAGCTTCTTCTTGCGCGTCGCGTCGCCGCCATAGCATTTCGCCGTCACGTCCTTGCGCATCGCCGACAGCGTCTCGCGCGCGATCACCCGGCTGCCGATGGCGGCCTGGATCGGGATCTTGAACATGTGGCGCGGGATAAGCTCTTTCAGCTTTTCCACCATCGCCCGGCCGCGGCTTTCGGCGCGGTCACGGTGGACCATGATCGACAGCGCATCCACCGGCTCGTCATTCACCAGGATCGACATCTTGACCAGATAATCCTCGCGATATTCCGAAAGCTGGTAATCGAAGCTGGCATAGCCCTTGGTCACGGATTTCAGCCGGTCGTAGAAATCGAACACCACCTCGGCCAGCGGCAGGTCATAGACCACCATCGCCCGGTTGCCGGCATAGGTCAGGTCCATCTGGATGCCGCGGCGGTCCTGGCAGAGCTTGAGCACGTCGCCCAGGTATTCGTCCGGCACCATGATCGTGGCCTTGATGCGCGGCTCTTCGATATGGTCGACATGGGTCAGGTCGGGCATGTCGGCGGGGTTGTGCAACTCGCGCACCTCGCCGTCGCGCATGTGCAGGCGGAACACCACCGAGGGCGCGGTGGTGATCAGGTCGAGGTCGTATTCGCGCTCCAGCCGGTCGCGGATCACCTCGAGGTGCAGAAGGCCCAGGAAGCCGCAGCGGAAGCCGAACCCCAGCGCGGCCGAGGTCTCCATCTCGTAGGAAAAGCTCGCGTCGTTCAGCGCCAGCTTCTCGATGGCGTCGCGCAGCGCCTCGAAGTCGTTGGCATCGACCGGGAAGAGGCCGCAGAAGACCACCGGCTGCGCCGGCTTGAAGCCCGGCAGCGGCTTGTCGGTGCCCTTGCGCTCATGCGTGATGGTGTCGCCGACGCGGGTGTCGCGCACCTGCTTGATCGAGGCGGTCAAGACGCCGATCTCGCCCGGCCCCAGCTCGGCGATGTCCTGCATCTGCGGGCGCAGCACCGCCAGTTTGTCGATGCCGTAGACCGCATTGGTCTGCATCATGCGGATGCGGTCGCCCTTGCGGATCACCCCGTCCATGACCCGGATCATCACCACGACGCCCAGATAGGGGTCATACCACGAATCGACCAGCATCGCCTTCAGCGGCGCGTCGCGGTCGCCCTTGGGCGCCGGCAGGCGGGTGACGATGGCCTCCAGCACGTCGGGGATGCCAAGCCCGGTCTTGGCCGAGATCTCGATGGCGTCCTGGGCGTCGATGCCGATCACGTCCTCGATCTGTTCCTTGACGCGGTCGGGCTCGGCCGCGGGCAGGTCGATCTTGTTCAGCACCGGCACGATCTCGTGCCCGGCGTCGATGGCCTGGTAGACATTGGCCAGCGTCTGCGCCTCGACCCCCTGGGTCGCGTCCACGACCAGAAGCGAGCCCTCGACCGCGCGCATCGACCGGCTGACCTCATAGGCGAAGTCCACGTGGCCGGGGGTGTCGATCAGGTTCAGCACATAGGTGCGCCCGTCCTTCGCCGGGTATTCGATGCGCACGGTGTTGGCCTTGATGGTGATGCCCCGCTCGCGCTCGATATCCATGCTGTCGAGCAGCTGGGCCTTCATGTCGCGTTCGGCGACCGTGCCCGTCAACTGGATCAGGCGGTCGGCCAGGGTGGATTTGCCGTGGTCGATATGGGCCACGATCGAGAAATTGCGGATGAGGTCAAGGTCGGTCATGGCCGGGCTATACAAGGGCTTTGGCGTTGCGGAAAGGGGGTTCATGCGGCCGTGACAAAGCCGGCCTCGCGCAGCCGGCGCCGGCGCAGCGCGGCCTCGCGCCACATGGTATAGCAGCCCGAGACGACGATCAGCCCGGCGCCCAGAAGCGTGGGCAGGTCGGGACGTTCGTCGAAGACCAGGAAGGCCAGGATCAGCGCAAAGACCAGCCGGGAATAGCGATAGGGCGCGATGGCCGAAGCCTCGCCGATGCGGGTGGCGGCGACCAGCAGGGCATAGCCGCCGACACCGACGACCATGCAGCCCGCCAGCTGGCCCAGCTGCACGGCACCGGGCCGCGCAAGCGGCTGGCCCAGGGCGGCCCACATGGCGAGCCCGCCCAGCATGATCGCCAGAAAGGCCGAGCCGGCGATCTGGTCCGAGGGGATGCTGTCGGGGATGCGGCGCGTCGCCAGGTCGCGCACCACCAGCGCCACCACGGCAAGCAGGGCCATCAGCGAGACCGGCTGGAAGCCCGCAAATCCCGGCCGCACGATCAGCAGCACGCCCGCGAAGCCCACGGCGATCGCGCTGCAGCGACGCCAGCCCACCGGCTCGCCCAGAAACAGCGCCGCGCCCAGGACGATGAAAAGCGGCAGCGCCTGCAGGATCGCCGAGGTCGAGGAAAGCTCGCTCAGCGCCAGCGCCACGGTAAAGCCGATGGCGCCCACCACCTCGCCCAGGTTGCGCAAGAGCAGCAGCGGATGCAGCAGCTGGCGCGTCCAGAAGCGCCGCCGCCGACGCAGGAGCGAGGCCCAGAAGGCCAGGAAACCCATGCCGCCCACCATGGCCAGAACCTGCGCATAGGGCAGGCCCATGGTCATCAGCTTGACGAACATGTCCTCGAAGGCGAACAGCGCCATGGACAGGACCATCAGGATCGCGCCACGGAAGTTTTCAGTGACCATCGGTCGCAGCCTCATGTGGGGGAGTTGCGCCCGCGGCGCCTTGGCGCGATCATAGCCGCGTTGCCGGGCAGGCGAAAGGTCCGGGCAGGCGAAAGGATGCACCGATGAAATTCCGCGTCGAGGACATGAGCTGCGGCCATTGCACCGCCGCCATCGAAAAGGCGGTGGCCGAGGCGGGCGGCAGGGCCGCGACCGACCTCGCCGGCCGCAGCGTCACGGTCGAGGGGCTGGATGCCGCCCGCGCGGCCGAGGTGATTCGCGAAGCCGGCTATACGCCGGAACCGGCCTGAGCGCATATCTTGGGGCGCGCGCGCCCGCAGCCGCCATCCTTGGATCCCCTGCGCCGCCCCGCCGCAATTGAGGCGATGGGCGGCTTCTGCTAAGCTGCGCCGGACAAGAACGCGGCCGAAAGAGGGTGCCCAGCCCCGCTGCCGTGGCAGGAGCCGAGGAGACAGAGATGTTCAACCGATTGATGATCGCCGCCGCCGCGGTGGTGCTGGCCACGCCGCTCGCCGTGGCGGGCCCGATCGATTCCGCCTGCGTCCGTTCGGAACGCGGTGCCCGCAACGGCCAGGCCTGCCGCTGCATCCAGCAGGTCGCCGACCAGACGCTGTCGCGCTCGGACCAGCGGCGCGCGGCCCGCTTCTTCCGCGACGCCGATGCGGCGCAAGAGGTGCGGATGTCGAAAAGCGACGCCGACAACGCCTTCTGGGCGCGCTACAAGAGTTTCGCCGCCGCGGCCGAGGCCTATTGCACGCGCTGAGGCGGGGATGCGCATCACCGTGCTGACGGGGGCCGGCATCTCGGCCGAAAGCGGGATCAGGACGTTCCGCGCCACCGACGGGCTGTGGGAAGAGCATCGCATCGAGGATGTCGCGACGCCCGAGGGCTTCCGCCGCGACCCGGCGCTGGTGCATCGCTTCTACAACCAGCGCCGCGCCGATGCCGCCCGCGCCCGGCCCAATGCGGCGCATCGGGCGCTGGCGCGGCTGGCGCAGCGCCACGAGCTGACCCTGGTCACGCAGAACGTGGACGACCTGCACGAACGCGGCGGCTCGCCCGAGGTGATCCACATGCACGGCAGCCTGCTCGGCGCGCTCTGCGCCGGCTGCGGGCACCGCTGGCCGGCGGCGCTGGTGATGCGCCCGCCCGATCCCTGCCCGGCCTGCGGCCAGGCCCTGGCCCGGCCCGACATCGTCTGGTTCGGCGAGATCCCCTATCACATGGAGCGGATCTGGCAAGCGGTCGAAAGCGCCGAACTCTTCGCCGCCATCGGCACCTCGGGCCTGGTCTATCCGGCCGCGGGCCTTGCCCAGCACGCCCGCCGCAACGGCGCCGAGACGATCGAGCTGAACCTGGCGACCTCGGCCGTCAGCCGCGACTTCTCCGACCGCCGCACCGGCCCCGCCACCCTGGTGGTGCCGGAATGGGTCGATGCACTCTGCGGCTGACCCCTCCCGCGTTTTTCTCCGTTGCGAAAATACCCCGGGGGAACGCCGGGCCGGCCCCATCGAGGGGCCGGCCCGGCGTGGGGGCAGAGCCCCCAGGCACCCCCTGCAACCCGCACCGCGCTTGACCAGGGCGGCGCAATCCGCCACCCCTGGCCTGCGCCCCGCAACCCCAAGGCCCGCCATGACCCGCACCATCCTTGCCAATGCCCGCCTGATCCTGCCCGAGACCGTAACCCCCGGCGCGCTGGTGCTGGAAGCCGGCGCCATCACCGCGATCCAGCCGGGCAACGCCGTGCCGGCCGGCGCGCTGGACATGCAGGGCGACTTCATCGCCCCCGGCATGGTCGAGCTGCATACCGACAACCTGGAGCGCCATATCCGCCCCCGCCCCGGCGTGGACTGGCCCCATGCCGGCGCCATCCTCGCCCATGACGCCGAACTGGCGGGCTGCGGCATCACCACGGTCTTCGACGCCATGCGCGTGGGCTCGATCCCGAACGAGGGGCCGGACCAGGATTACGACAAATATGCCCGCGAGCTGGCGCATGAACTCGCCGCGCTACGGGCGCGGGGCGCCTTGCGCATCAGCCATTTCCTGCACCTGCGCGCCGAGATCTGCTCGCAAACCCTGCTGGCCGAGCTGGACGAATTCGGCCCCGAGGACCGGGTCGGCATCATCAGCCTGATGGACCACACCCCCGGCCAGCGCCAGTTCCGCGACATCTCGAAGCTCGCGCAATACGTGCAGGGCAAGTACAAGCTCTCGGACGCGGCCTTCGCCGAGCATGTCGCACGGCTGCAAGACCTGCGCGCCCGCTTCGGCGACCGTCACGAGGCGGCGGCGGTCGAGATCGCGCATCGGCTGGGCGCGGTGCTGGCCAGCCATGACGACACCACGGCCGCCCATGTCGCGCTTTCGGCCGGCCATGGCGTGCGGCTGGCCGAGTTCCCGACCACGCCCGAGGCGGCGGCCGCCTGCCACGACCACGGCATCATGGTGATGATGGGCGCGCCCAACCTGATCCGCGGCGGCAGCCATTCCGGCAATGTCTCGGCGGCGGAGCTGGCGCGGGCCGGGCACCTGGACATCCTGTCCTCGGATTACGTGCCCTCGGGGCTCCTGGCCGGGGCGCTGATCCTGGCGCGGATCTGGGACGACCTGCCGCGCGCCATGGCGACGGTGACGGCCAATCCGGCGCAAGCGGCCGGGCTGAACGATCGCGGCCGCCTGGCGCCGGGGCTGCGCGCCGACCTGATCCGCTTTGCCATGCTGGACGAGGTGACGCCGGTCATGCGCGAGACCTGGGTGCGCGGGCGCCGGGTCTGATGCCGCGAACCTGCGAAAATTCGCAATTTCCTTGACCTGGATCAAGCCGTTCCGGCCGGCACCGGGCTAGCCATGCCCGGCCCAGAAGGAGTGCGAACCATGAGCTACAAGGCAAAGATCGACGAGATGCGCGGCGAATTGCGGGTGATGAACAAGGCCATCCCCGACACCACAAAGGGCTTCGGCGCGCTGACCAGGACGGTGCATGACGGCGGCGTGCTGGACGCCAAGACCAAGGAGTTCATCGCCGTCGGCATGGCCATCGTCCAGCGCTGCGAGCCCTGCATCCTGTTCCATGTCGAGGCGCTGATGAAGGCCGGCGCCACCCGCGAGGAACTGGGCGACGTGCTGTCCATGGCGATCCAGATGAGCGGCGGGCCCGGCCTGATGTATGCCGGCCGGGCGCTGGCCTGCTGGGACGAGCTGGCGGCGGGCTGATCCCGCCGCCGCAAGGCGCGCTCAGGTGATGACGTCGGGCGCGGCGCGGCCGGTGCGGGCGCGGATGCCGGCGATCTCCTCGGCGGCGGCGATGACCGCGGCCAGCGCCTGTTGCGGGTCGTCCTGCATCCGGGCCGGGTCGGTCTCGACCCGCTCCAGGTAGACGCGCAGCGTCGCCCCCTCGGTCCCGGTGCCCGACAGGCGCAGCACGATGCGGCCGCCGCCCTCGGTCATGATGCGCAGGCCCTGCCCCTCGCTGCGCGAGCCGTCCACCGGGTCGTCATAGGCGAACTCGTCCGCCGCCTCGATCCGCAGCCCGGCGGCGCTCCGGCCCGGCAATTCGGCCAGCCGGTCGCGCAGGGCCGCCATCAGCTCGGCCGCGGCCGCCGCATCCACCGCCTCGTAATCGTGGCGCGAGTAATAGTTGCGGCCGTATCGGGCCCAATGGTCGGCCATGATCTCGGCCACGGACTGCCGGCGCTCGGCCAGCAGGTTCAGCCAGAACAGCACCGCCCAGAGCCCGTCCTTTTCCCGCACATGGTCCGAGCCGGTGCCGGCGCTTTCCTCGCCGCAGAGCGTGGCACGGCCGGCATCGAGCAGGTTGCCGAAGAACTTCCAGCCGGTGGGCGTCTCGTAGCAGGCGATCCCAAGGCTCTCGGCCACCCGGTCCAGCGCGCGCGAGGTCGGCATCGACCGCGCCACCCCCTTCAGCCCGCCGGCATAGGCCGGGACCAGCGTGGCATTGGCCGCCAGCACCGCGAGGCTGTCCGAGGGCGTGACGTAGCAGCCCCGCCCGACGATCATGTTGCGGTCGCCGTCGCCATCCGAGGCGGCGCCGAAATCCGGCGCGCCCTCGCCGAACATCGCCTGCATCAGATCCTTGGCCCAGATCGGGTTCGGGTCCGGGTGGCCGCCGCCGAAATCGGGGCTCGGGACAGCATTCACCACCGAGCCCGCGGGCGCCCCCAGCGCCCCTTCCAGGATCGCCCTGGCATAGGGGCCGGTCACGGCATGCATGGCATCGAAGCGGATGCGAAAGCCGTCCGCGAACAGCGCGCGGATCTTGGCGAAATCGAAGATCTGCGCCATCAGCGCCTGGTAGTCGGCGACGGGATCGACGACCTCGACCTCCATGCCGCCCAGGGTGGTGGTGCCGGGCCGGGACAGGTCCACGTCCTGCGCGTCGAGGATGCGGTATTCCGTCAGCGCCTTGGTCGCCTCGAAGATCGCCTCGGTCACGGGCTCGGGCGCGGGGCCGCCGTTGGCGGTGTTGTACTTGACGCCGAAATCCTCGGTCGGGCCGCCGGGGTTGTGGCTGGCGGACATGATGATGCCGCCGTCCGCGCCGCGCAGCCGGATCAGGTGCGAGGCGGCGGGGGTGGACAGCAGCGCGTTCTGGCCGACGATCACCTTCTTCGCCCCGCTGGCCGCCGCCATGCGCAGGATGACCTGCGCGGCGCGGTCGCCGAAATAGCGCCCGTCGCCGCCCAGCACATAGGTCTTGCCCGCGGCGCCGCCGGTGCCGTTCCAGATCGCCTGGACGAAGTTTTCCAGGTAATGCGGCTCGATGAAGACCGGGGTCTTCTTGCGCAGGCCCGAGGTGCCGGGCTTCTGGCCCGCGATGGGCTGGGTCGGGACGGTGTGAACGGTCATGGACCTCTCCTTAGCGTTCGTGGTCGCGCATGATGCTGGCAGTCCGCGCGACCGAGGGCAATGCCGGGAAATCCCCGGCCGCCGCCGGCAGGCGCAGCTGCCAGTTCGGATATTCGCCGACCGTGCCGGGCAGGTTCGGCTGGTCGGCCATATCGAGCAGCAATTCCGCCTGCACCGCCACCAGAAGCGACGGCGTGCAGGCCAGGAAATCGTGCAGCGCATCGACGCCGGGATCGGGCAGCAGCCGGTCGAAGGCGGCGACCTCCTCGGCGCGTTCCTGCTGCTGGGCGGCGGTTTCCTGCCCGGCAATGCGGGCGCGGGCGGTTATGTCGGCGCCCTGCCGCCAGCCGCGCCAGGTCGGCAGGTCGTGGGTCGAGAAGCTGGCGATGGCGCCGCGGTCATAGGATTCCGCCGGGCGAAAGGCGGGCGGATGCCAGCCGTCGCGCTCGAACATCGCCACGCGGCAGCCGAGGATGCCCGAGACCGCCAGCGCCTCGCGCAGCCCCTCGGGGATATTGCCCAGATCCTCGCCGACGATGACCGCATTGCCGGCGCGCGCCGCCTCGATCCGGGCCACAGCCAGCATGGCGTCGCGCGGCATGGCGACATAGGCGCCGGGGGCAGCGTCGGGCACCCAATAGGCGCGCTCGAAGCCCAGGATGTGGTCGATGCGCAGCACGTCCGCGAATTGCAGCTGGCGGCGCAGGGTTTCCGCCAGCGGCGCATAGGCCCGCGCGCGCAGGCCCAGGGGGCTGAAGGGTGCGAGCGACCAGTTCTGCCCCTCGGGCGCAAAGGCGTCGGGCGGGGCGCCCAGCGAGGCGCCGAAGGCGAAGCTCGCGCGATCCTCCCATGTCTCGGCGCCGAAGGGATGGGTGCCGACGGCGAGGTCCAGGTAAAGCCCATGCGCCATGCCGCCGTCGCGCGCCGCCTGCCCGGCCGCCGCCAAGGCCCGCTCGGCCCGCCATTGCAGCCAGGCGTGAAAGCGCATCTCTGCGGCCAGCTCCGCCCGCGCGGCGATGGCAGCGGGCGTGTCGGGCGAGGCGAGCGTCGCCGGCCAATCGCCCCAGAAGGCACCCAGCCGCGCCGACAGCGCCTGATGCAGGGCAAAGCGTTGCAGGCCCTCGCCCTCGGCCGCCTGCCAGGCGTCGAAACCGGGATCGCCGGGGAAGGCGTCGTATTCCGCCCGCAGCGCCGCCATGCGGGCCGGAATGTCGCGGGCGTAATCGACGCGCGGGCCGGGCGTGCCCGCGCCGCCGGACAGGTGGATCACGTTCAGCCGCCGGCGGTGCGAGGGGGTATAGGGGCTGAAAAGCTGCGGCACGGTCGGGAAGCCGGCATGGACCGGGTTGATGCCCAGAAACGCCGCCCCCTTCCCGCCCATCCCCTGCGCCAGGGCCGCAAGGTCGGCATAGCTGCCGATCCCCGTTTCCGAGATGCCGTAAAGCGGCGCGACCAGCCCCCAGCAGCGCGCCGGCTCGGGCAGGCGCGGCGGCGCGGCGAGCAGCGTCAGCTCGCGCCCCTCGGCCCGCAGGCGATGGATGCCCAGCGGCAGCTCGGGCAAGGGGCCGTTGCCCTCGGCCTCGGCGCCATTCTCGAAGGTCAGCTGCCATTCGCCGAGGGACAGGTCCGGGCGCGAGCCGGCGGCGCAGATCACGTCCTGCGGCAGGCGGTCGGCATGGTCGTCCAGCGCCGCCTGCGCCTCGGCCGCGGTGGGCACGGCCAGGCCCATGGCGGCAAGCAGCGCCACCGCCGTCTCGACCGAGGTCGCGCGCCAGTGCCCGGCAAGGTCGTGAAAACCCGGCAGCACCCCCATCCGCTCCGCCAGGGCCAGGCGCGGGTCAGTCATCCTCGCGCTCCAGATCGAAGGCCAGGACGGATTGGCCATCCACCGCCAGCCGCTCGGCCTCGACCACATGCGGGGCCAGGTCGGGGCGGCTGGTGTCCAGGTGCAGCCGCCAGCGCCAGCCCGCGGGGCGTTCGGGCAGCACCACCTCCAGCGGGTCGCCGTTGTTGAAGACCAGGAACAGCGCCTCTTCGCGCTGCGCATATTCGGGGGTGCCGGCGGCCATGCGCAGCTCGGCGCAAAGCACGCGCAGCTGGGGGTTGCCCCAGTCGGCCGGCGTCATCTCGGCCCCGTCCGGGCGCAGCCAGAACAGGTCGGGCAGCCCGTCGGTCAGGCGCGGGCGCGAATGCAGGAAGCGTTTCTGCCGCAGGATCGGATGGGCGCGGCGAAAGGCGATGAGCTTGCGGGTGAAGTCCAGGAAGGCCGGGTCGGCGCCGTCCCATTGCACCCAGCCGATCTCGTTGTCCTGGCAATAGGCGTTGTTGTTGCCGGCCTGCGAATTGCCCAGCTCGTCCCCGGCCAGCAGCATGGGCGTGCCCTGCGACAAAAGCAGCGTCGCCAGCAGGTTGCGGCGCCGCCGCGCGCGGGCATCGAGGATCGCGGGATCGTCGCTGGGCCCCTCGGTGCCCATGTTGTCCGAGAAATTCTCGGAATGGCCGTCGCGGTTCTCCTCGCCATTGGCGGCGTTGTGTTTTTCGCAATAGCTGACCACGTCCATCAGCGTGAAGCCGTCATGCGCGGTCAGGAAGTTCACCGAGGCCGTGGCGGGCCGGCCGGAATGGTCGAACTGCCGGGCGGAACCCGCCATGCGGTCGGCAAGCTCGGGCACCTGCCGGGCGTCGCCGCGCCAGAAGCGGCGGATGCCGTCGCGATACTTGTCGTTCCATTCCAGGAAGGGCGGCGGGAAGCCGCCCAGCTGATAGCCGCCGGGGCCGATGTCCCAGGGTTCGGCGATCAGCTTGACCCGCGTCAGCACAGGATCCTGCCGGATCGCGTCGAAGAACGAGGCGCTGCGGTCGAAGCCGCCGCGCGCCCGCCGCCCCAGCGTCGCGCAGAGGTCGAAGCGGAATCCGTCCACATGCATGACCTCGACCCAATAGCGCAAGGAGTCCATGACCATGCGCAGCACCATCGGGTGGTTCACGTTCAGCGTGTTGCCGGTGCCGGTGTCGTTGATGTAATAGCGCGGATCCTCCTGCAGCCGGTAATAGCTGCGGTTGTCGAGGCCGCGGAAGCTCAGCGTCGGGCCAAGCTCGTTGCCCTCGCCGGTGTGGTTGTAGACCACGTCCATGATGACCTCGATGCCGGCGGCATGCATGCGGGCGACCATGTGCTGGAACTCGGCGATCTGATCCTTGGCCAGGTAGCGCGGATCGGGGGCGAAGAAGCCGAGCGTCTGGTAGCCCCAATAGTTCACCAGCCCCTTTTCCAGCAGGAAGCGGTCGTTGAGGAAGGCCTGCGCCGGCAGCAGCTCCAGCGCGGTGATGCCCAAGGATTGCAGATGCTCCAGCACCGGGTCCGAGGCGAGGCCCAGGAAGCTGCCGCGATACGGGACATCGGGGTGCGCTTCGGTGAGGCCCTTGACATGGGCCTCGTAGATCACCGTCTCGGCGATGTCGCGGCGCGGCGGCTGGTCGGCACCCCAGGCGAAGGAAGGATCCTCGACCACGCAGCGCGGCATGAAGCGGGCGCTGTCGCGGCGGTCAAAGCTCAGGTCGGATTCGGGCGCGCCGACGGTATAGCCCATCAGCGCGTCGTGCCAGACCGGGTGCCGGGTCAGCCGCTTGGCATAGGGATCGAGAAGCAGCTTGTGATAGTTGAAGCGGTGCCCCTCGGCGGGCGCATAGGGGCCGTCGGCGCGCAGCCCGTAAAGCTGGCCGGGGCGCAGGCCGGGGACATAGCCGTGCCAGACGTCGCCGTCGCGTTCGGGCAGGTCCAGCCGGTGCGTCTCGGTCCGGCCGTCGGGGGAAAACAGGCACAGCGTCACCCGCCGCGCATGTTCGGAAAACACGGCGAAGTTCACCCCCTCGCCGTCGAAGGTCGCGCCCAGCGGTTCCGCCCGGCCCTCGAGGATGCGCAGCAGGGTCATCAGGCGGCCATCGCCCCGAACAGCTGGGCATAGGCGCGGGCCGAGGCGTCCCAGCCCACCGGATGCGCCATGGCGTTTTCCATCATGCGGCTCCAGACCGCCGGCTGGCGCCAGAGCGCGCAAAGCCGGGACAGCGCGCGGGACAGCGCCTGGGCATCGACCGGGTGGAACTGCACCCCGGTCGCCACCCCCGCGGCCAGCCCGGCGGCCGAAGCGTTGATGACGGTATCGGCCAGCCCGCCGGTCAGCGCCACCAGCGGCAGGGTGCCGAAGCGCAGCCCGTAAAGCTGGGTCAGCCCGCAGGGCTCGAAGCGCGAGGGCACCAGGATGGCGTCGCCGCCGGCGATCATGCGGCGCGACAGCGGCTCGTCATAGCCCAGCCGCAAGGCCACGCCGGGATGGCGGGCGGCAGCCTGGGAAAAGGCGGCCTCGAGCCCAGGGTCGCCCGAGCCCAGCACCGCCAGCTGGCCGCCGTTGTCGAGCAGCGTGGGCAGCGCCTCGATCAGCAGGTCCAGCCCCTTCTGCCCGGTCAGGCGCGAGACGACGACGCAAAGCGGCCCATCCGCATCCGGCAGGCCGAACTCGTCGCGCAGCGCGGCGCGGTGGGGCGCCTTGCCCTCGGGCGTGGCATAGGGCGGCTTCCAGGCGTCCAGGTCGATGCCGTTCAGGATGCCGGTGAAGTCGGCGGCGCGGTCGGCCAGCACCCCCTCCATCCCCATGCCGTATTCGGGGGTCATCAGCTCCTCGGCATAGGTGGGGCTGACGGTCGAGACCTTGTCGGCAAAGACGATCCCCGCCTTCAGCGCCGAGATCCGGCCCCAATATTCGAAGCCGCGCGGATTGAAGAGATGCGCCGGCAGTTGCAGCGCCGACAGCATATGCGCCGGCGCAAGGCCCTGGAAGGCGATGTTGTGGATGGTCAGCAGCGTCCGCACGTCCCGCACGCCCGCCTGGCGCAGATAGACCGGGGTCAGCCCCGCCTGCCAGTCGTGCAGGTGCAGCACCTGCGGCCGCCAGCCCTCGACCCCCTCGGCGGCGATCAGGGCGGCGGCCTTGCACAGCGCGGCGAAACGCTGCGGATTGTCGGGCCAGTCGCGGCCGTCCGGGCCCAGGTAGATGCCGCCCTGCCGGTCGAAAAGATGCGGCGCGTCCAGGATGTAGAGCACCGCCTTTCCCAGCGCGCCGCGCCGGATGCGGGCCGGGCCGCCGAACAGCTCCAGGATCTCGCGCACCACCGGGGCCTTGGCCGCGGCCCCCAGCACCGCCGGATAGCCGGGCAGCAGCACCCGCATCCCGACCCCCTGCCCGGCCAGCGCCGCCGGCAGCGCGCCCGCCACGTCGGCAAGGCCGCCGGTCTTGACCAGCGGCACGCATTCCGAGGCGACGGACAGAACCCTTGTCATAAAGACGCTTCCCTTCGATCCAGCATGTCCTGCGTGATCAGCGTGACACCCCCTTCCGAGACGCGGAACCATTTCGCGTCCTCTTCCGGGTCTTCGCCGACGACCAGCCCTTCGGGGATTCGAACGGCGCGGTCAATGACCACATTGGTCAAACGCGCGTGTCGGGCGACATTGGCATAGGGCAACACCACCGCGCGCTCCAGGCTGGAATAGGAATTGGTGTGGACCTGGGTGAACAGCAGCGACTCGCGGATCTCGCTGCCCGAGATGATGCAGCCGCCCGAGATCAGCGAACTGACGGCGCTGCCGCGGCGGTCGGGCTCGTCATGGATGAACTTGGCCGGCGGCACCAGTTCGGAATAGGTCCAGATCGGCCAGTCGCGGTCCCACAGGTTCAGGTCCGGGTTGAAGTCGGTCAGGTCGATATTCGCCCGCCAGAAGGCATCGACCGTGCCCACGTCGCGCCAATAGACCGGCTCGCCGTCCGAGCGCACGCAGCTGTCGGCAAAGCGATGCGCCTGCGCCTTGCCGTCCCTGACGATCTGGGGGATCAGGTCGTTGCCGAAATCATGGCTGGAATTGTCGTCCTGCATGTCGCGGATCAGCAGGTCGCGCAGGAAGTCCCAGCGAAAGACATAGATCCCCATCGAGGCCAGCGTCACCTCGGGGTCGTCCGGCGTTCCCGGCGGATCGGCGGGCTTTTCCAGGAAGCTGGTGATGACATCGTTGCCGTCCACCGCCATGACGCCAAAGGCCGATGCCTCGGCCCGCGGCACGGTCAGGCAGCCGATGGTCACGTCCGCGCCCGCCTCGACATGATGGCGGATCATCAGCTCGTAATCCATCTTGTAGATATGATCGCCGGCCAGGATCAGCACGTAGTCGACGCCGTAGCTGTCGATGATGTCGATGTTCTGCGCCACCGCATCGGCCGTGCCGCGATACCACATCGATTCGTCGTAACGCTGCGAGGCGGGCAGAATGTCCAGGAACTCGTTGCGCTCGGCGCGAAAGAAGTTCC
Organism: Paracoccus sp. pheM1; assembly: GCF_018499825.1. Lineage (NCBI taxonomy): Bacteria > Pseudomonadati > Pseudomonadota > Alphaproteobacteria > Rhodobacterales > Paracoccaceae > Paracoccus > Paracoccus sp. pheM1. The sequence goes on along the minus strand of NZ_JAGXCX010000002.1, from coordinate 1,533,430 downwards.
AGCCGCGCTGGACGTGGCGGATCAGGCTGTGGGCCTTGTATTGCGTGGCCAGCGCCATCTTGCGGATGCCCGAGTTCAGCGCATTCGACAGCGCGAAGTCGATGATCCGCGACTTGCCGCCGAAATAGACCGCCGGCTTCACGCGCTTGTCGGTCAGCTCGCGCAGGCGCGAGCCGCGGCCGCCGGCCAGAATGAAGGCCATGGATCTTCTGGAAAGCCTTTCCTCACGCGGTGCCATCTCTCTGCCCTCCCCCTTTTTGCCCGGCGCGCGGGTGTGGTTGCTATGATGTCGTCCTGTCGTCCTTGATGAAGATCAGCGTCGAAAGCGGCGGCAGCACCAGGTCCGCATGGGCGGGCTGGCCGTGGCTTTCGCCCGGCAGGGCGGTGACGCGGCCCAGGTTGCCGCGCCCGGCGCCGCCATAGACCTCGGCATCGCTGTTCAGCACCTCGCGCCACAGGCCCGGCTGCGGAAAGCCCATGCGCCAGCCGCTGCGCTCGACCGGGGTGAAGTTGCAGACCACCACCACCTCGGCATCGCCCGGACCCCCGCGCCGCACCCAGGCATAGATGGAATGGGCGGCATCATCGGCCTCGATCCACTGGAAGCCCGCGCCGTCGCAATCATGCGCGTAAAGCGCGGGCGTCGCGCGATAGATCGCGTTCAGGTCGCGCACCAGCAATTGCATGCCGTAATGCAGCGGGTTGCCGATGCAGGCCCAGTCGATCTCGGCATCGTGGTTCCATTCCGACCCTTGGGCGAATTCCTGGCCCATGAACAGCAGCTTCTTGCCCGGATGGCCCCACATGAAGCCGTAATAGGCGCGCAGGTTGGCGAATTTCTCCCATTCGCTGCCAGGCATCTTGGCCAGCATCGAGCCCTTGCCGTGGACCACCTCGTCATGGCTGATCGGCAGGATGAAATTCTCGCTGAAGGCGTAATGCAGGCCGAAGGTCATCTGGTGGTGATGGTGCTTGCGATGGATCGGCTCGCGCTTGATGTAATCCAGCGTGTCGTTCATCCAGCCCATGTTCCACTTGAAGCCGAAGCCCAGCCCGCCTTCATGCACCGGGCGCGAGACCCTGGGATAGCTGGTCGATTCCTCGGCCACGGTCATGATCCCCGGTTCCTCGCCATAGGTCAGGCGGTTCATCGCCTGCAGCATGGCAATGGCTTCGTAATTCTCGCGCCCGCCGTCCTTGTTGGGCACCCATTGGCCCTCGGCGCGGGAATAGTCGCGGTAGAGCATCGAGGCCACCGCATCCACCCGCAGCCCGTCCAGGTGATATTCCCTGAGCCAATACAAGGCATTGGCGGTCAGGTAATTCATCACCTCGGCCCGGCCGTAATTGTAGATCAGCGTGTTCCAGTCCTGGTGGAAGCCCTCGCGCGGGTCGGCATGTTCGTAAAGCGCGGTGCCGTCGAACTGCACCAGCCCGTGCGGGTCGGTGGGGAAATGGCCGGGCACCCAGTCGAGGATCACCCCCAGCCCGGCCTTGTGCGCGGCGTTCACCAGGTCGCGGAACTCGTGCGGCGGGCCGAAGCGGATCGTCGGCGCGAACAGCCCGACCGGCTGGTAGCCCCAGGAGCCGTCAAAGGGATATTCGCTGATCGGCAGCAGCTCGATATGGGTAAAGCCCATGTCCTTGGCGTAATCGACCAGCTCGACCGCCGCCTCGCGGTATGAGATCGGGCGGCCGCCGTCCTTCCTGCGCCAGCTGCCCAGATGCACCTCGTAGATCGAGATCGGGCGGTCGATGCGCTGCGCCTCGGCCCGCGTGCCCATCCAGCCATGGTCCGACCAGCCATAGCCCGCAATGTCGCGCACGACCGAGGCCGTGGCCGGCGGGTGCTGGGCGCCGAAGCCGACCGGATCGGCCTTTTGCGCCAACCCGCCATAGGCGCCGAGGATCTCGTATTTATAGGCGGTGCCATCGCCCAGGCCGGGCATGAAGATCTCCCAAACGCCGGTCGCGCCGCGGCGGCGCATGACATGGCGCCGCCCGTCCCAGGCGTTGAAATCCCCGATCAGCGAGACGCGGCGGGCATTGGGCGCCCAGACCGCGAAATGCGTGCCGGCCGTGCCCTGGTGTTCGATCACATGCGCCCCGAGCGCCTGCCACAGCCCATGGTGCCGCCCCTCGCCCAGCAGGTGTTCGTCAAGCTCGCCCAAGACCGGGCCGAAGCGATAGGCGTCCTCGACCAGCCATTCCTCGCCGTCGCGCCGCCCGCGCAAGAGATAGGGTTCCGCGCCCGGCACCATGCCATGGAACAGGCCGGGATAGCCCTCGACCGGGTCCAGCGGATGCGCCTTGCCGCCCGCCATGGCCGCCATCTCCTGCGCGCCGGGATCGAAGGCGGTGACATGGCGCGTGCCGCCCCGCGGATGCGGGCCAAGAACGGCGAAGGGATCGTCGAAGCGTCCCTCGGCGATGCGGCTCAGCACCGCGGGGTCGGCGATATCATCCGGGTCGATCTGCGCCATGGTTCCCCCTCCGCGACGGCGTCACTCCTGCCCGAGCAGGCTTTGCGCGTTCCAGATGTCCTGCATGTAGCCGCGGATGGTGCGATCCGACGAGAACCAGCCCGAGCGCGCCACGTTCAGCGCCGCCATGCGCGTCCATTCGCTGCGGTTGGCATAGGCGAAGTCGACCTCGCGCTGCGCCCGCCAGTAATCGGCGAAATCCGAGGCGACGAGGAAATAGTCCGCCCGCGTCAGGTTCTCGACGATATTCGCATAGCGGTCCGGCTCGCCTGGGCTGAAGGTGCCGCTGCGGATCGCCTCGACGGCGCGGGTCAGGCGCGGATCGGCGGCGACCGCGCGGGCGGCATGGTCGGGGACGGCGCGGCGGGCCTCGGCCTCCTCGGCGGTCAGGCCGAACAGGAAGAAGTTCTCGGCCCCGACCAGTTCCCGGATCTCGACATTGGCCCCGTCCAGCGTGCCGATGGTCGGCGCGCCGTTCAGCGCGAATTTCATGTTGCCGGTGCCCGATGCCTCCTTGCCCGCCGTCGAGATCTGCTCGGACAGGTCGGCGGCCGGGATCAGCCGCTCGGCCAGCGTCACGTTGTAGTTGGGCAGGTAGAGGATCTGCAGCTTCTCGTTCGTCGCCGCATCGGCGTTGATGACGGCAGCCACGTCGTTGATCAGCCGGATGATGTCTTTGGCGAAGAAATAGCCCGGCGCCGCCTTGCCGCCAAAGATCTTGACCCGCGCCGTCCAGTCCGCGGACGGGTTCTCGCGCATTTCCTGCCACAGGGCGATGGCTTCCAGGATGTTCAGGTGCTGGCGCTTGTATTCGTGGATGCGCTTGATCTGCACGTCGAACAGCGCCTGCGGGTTCAGCGCCACGCCATGCTCGCGGGCGATCCAGTCGCACAGGTCCGCCTTGTTCGCGACCTTCACGGCGGCGAACGCATCCAGCCAGCCGGCGTCGGCGACATGGGGCTCCAGCGCCTGCAACTGCTCCAGATCGCCCACCCAGCCATCGCCGATGGCCTGGGTGATCAGCCGCGACAGCCGCGGGTTGCAGCCCAGAAGCCAGCGCCGCGGGGTCACGCCGTTGGTCTGGTTCACGATGCGGTCGGGCCAGATGCGGTGCTGGTCGGCAAAGACCGTGGTCTTCATCAGCCCGGTATGCAGAGCCGAGACGCCGTTCACCCGGTTCGACAGGATGAAGGACAGCTCGCCCATCCGCACCTTGCCATCGCCGCGCGCGGTATTGCGGCGGTCGGGATGGGCCTTGGCATCGGTCTCGTCGATGCGGTCGATGATCTGCAGGTGGCGCGGCAGCAGGTCGGCAAACAGCCCCTCGCCCCAGCTTTCCAGCGCCTCGGGCAGAAGCGTGTGGTTGGTGTAGTTGACGCAGCCGCGGGTGATCCCGATCGCCTCGTCAAAGGGCAGGCCGCGTTCGTCATGCAGGATGCGCACCAGTTCCGGCCCGGCGATGGCGGGATGGGTGTCGTTCAGCTGGATCGCCACCTTCTGCGGCAACAGGCGCAGGTCGGCATGGTCGGCCTCGAAGCGGCGCAGGATGTCGCGGATCGAGGCGGCCGAGAAGAAATATTCCTGCGTCAGCCGCAGCCGCTTGCCCTTTTCGGTCGAATCCTCGGGATAAAGCACGCGCGAGATGGTGCGGGCCAGCGCCTCGGCCTCGGCCGCGGCGGCAAAATCGCCGGCGTTGAAGCGGTCGAGGTCGAAGGGATCGACCGCCCGCCCGGCCCAGAGCCGCAGCGTATTGGCCCAGGCCCCGCGCCAGCCGATGACCGGCGTGTCGAAGGCCTCGGCCTGCACGAAGCTTTCGGGTTCCCAGACCGCCCGGCCGTCGCGGGTCGCGACCCGGCCGCCGAAGCCCAGGGTAAAGCGCGCCTCGGGGCGCTCGAATTGCCAGACGAAGGGCTGTTCCAGCCAGTCCTCGGGCGCCTCGACCTGCCGGCCCTCGGCAAAGCTCTGGCGAAACAGCCCGTGTTCGTAGCGGATGCCATAGCCATAGGCCGGGCAGCCCAGCGTGGCCAGCGATTCCATGAAGCAGGCCGCCAGCCGCCCCAGCCCCCCGTTGCCAAGCGCCGCGTCGGGTTCGTCCAGCAGCAGCCCGGCATAGTCGAGGCCAAAGCTTTCCACCGCCGCCTGCGCCTCGTCGGCCAGTTGCAGGTTGACGATATTGTCCTGCAGCAGCCGTCCGATCAGGAATTCCATCGACAGGTAATAGACCCGCTTGGCATCGGCGCGATAGGTGGCGCGGGTCGCCGCCATCCAGCGGTCCACGATGCGGTCGCGCACCGCGTGGCTCAGCGCCAGCCGCCAGTCGAAGACCTGCGCGTGGTCGGGATCCTTGCCCAGCGTATAGGCCAGGTGCCACAGGATCGCGTCGCGGAAATCGCTTTGGGGCATGTCGTCCCTGGCCATGGATCACCCTATCTTTCGGCACACCCGTATCCTTTCGGGTCATCCCCTTGGCTTAAGCCATCCGTTATCGAAAGCAAGCGGTTGGGAGAAAATTCTGTTAGCGTTAACCGACGCGGGCAATATCGTGCCGAAACCCGGCGCGGATCGTCGGAATCGCCCGCATTCCCGGCCCCGCACGCCAAAGGATTGCGCCAAACCGGGCAAGGGCCGCATGTTCTGCGGCTCTTTGGCCGGTCAGAAATCCAGGCCCAGGTCCAGCGTGCGCGCCGAATGCGTCAGCGCGCCCACCGAGATGTAGTCGACCCCCGTCGCCGCCACCTCGGCCACGCGCGCCAGGCGCATGTTGCCCGAAGCCTCCAGCACCACGCGACCCTGGGCCATGACGACGGCCTCGCGCAGCTCTACCGTCTCCATGTTGTCCAAAAGCACGACATCGGCGCCGCCCTCCTCCAGCACCTCGGAGAGCTGGTCGAGCCGGTCCACCTCGATCTCGACCCGCATCATATGCGAGGCGCTGGCCTTGACGGCTTGCAGGACCGGCCGGATGCCGCCCGCCGCGGCGATGTGGTTGTCCTTGATCAGGATGGCGTCGGACAGGCTGAAACGATGGTTGAAGCCGCCGCCATGCAGCACCGCCTGTTTCTCGACCAGCCGCAGCCCCGGCGTGGTCTTGCGGGTGCAGGTGATGCGCGCGCGCGTTCCCGCCGTCTCGGCCACGAAGGCCGCCGTCTGCGTGGCGATGCCCGCCAGCCGGCCGGCGAAGTTCAGCGCCACCCGCTCGGCCGAGAGGATCGAGGCCGCCTCGCCCTCGATCTCGGCCAGCGTGTCGCCGGGCTGGAAGCGGCTCCCGTCGGCATGCTGCAGCCGCCAGTCCAAGCCTGGATCGATCAGGCGAAAGGCGATGGCCGCCAGCTGCATCCCCGAGGCCACGCCCGCCTCGCGCGCCACGATCCGCGCCCGGTAGCGGGTGCCGGCCGGGATCACCGTGCGGGTGGTGATGTCGCCATAGGTGCCCAGATCCTCGGTCAGCGCGGCCCGGACCAGCGGTTCCAGGATCATCTCGGGCAGCGGGGGCATCTCGGTCATGTCGTCTCCGGTTCAAGCGAGGCGCGCAGGGCCAGCGCCTGCGCCAGCCGCAGGCGCGAGCGGCGCCCTTCGGGCAGGGTCTGCGGGAAATCGGTGCGGCAATGCGCGCCGCGGCTTTCCTGCCGCATCAGCGCCGCGGCGGCGATCAGCGTGGCGGTGGCGGTCATGTTCGAGAGCGCCGGGCAATCGGGCTGCGCGGCCTCGATGGCGGCAATCTCGCGCAGGCAGCGGGTCAGGCCCCCGGCGTCGCGCAGGACGCCCGCGCCCTCGGTCATGGCACGGCGCAGGCGGGCGACCAGCACCGGATCGGGCACCGGGCCGGGCGGCAGGTCGGGCAGCACCACTTCCGGCGCGTCCTGCGCCGCCGGGCCCAGCCGCGCCTCGATCGACAGCGCGCAGCGGCGGGCAAAGACCAGCGCCTCCAAAAGCCCGTTCGAGGCCAGCCGGTTCGCGCCATGCAGCCCGGTCGAACTCGCCTCGCCGCAGACCCACAGCCGGTCGAGGCTGGCCCGCCCCTCGTCATCCACAGCCACCCCGCCCATGTGGTAATGCGCGGCGGCCGCCACCGGGATCTGCTCGCGGGTGGGGTCTATCCCCGCCCGCGAGCAGGCCCCCGCGACGGCCGGGAATTCGCTCAGGATGCGGTCGCCCAGGCAGGCGCGGGTGTCCAGCACCGGCCGCAGCCCGGCCTGGCTTTGCGCATAGATCGCGCGCGCCACCACGTCGCGCGGCGCCAGCTCGGCATCGGGATGCACCGCCAGCATGAAGCGCTCGCCCAGCCGGTTCAGCAGCTGCGCCCCCTCGCCGCGCAGCGCCTCGGTCGCCAGCGGCGCCGGGTCTTCGCCGCAGTCGATGGCGGTGGGATGGAACTGCACGAATTCCGCATCCGCGATCTCGGCCCCCGCCCGCGCCGCCATGCCGATCACCTGGCCGCGGATGCGCGGCGGGTTCGTCGTCAGCGCGTAAAGCCCGCCCGAGCCGCCGCCCGCCAGCAGCACGCCCGGCGCCCGGATCAGGACCGGCGCCGAGCCCTGCGGGCCGGACAGCGTGACCTCGACCCCCGCGACCGCGCCGCCCTCGACGCGCAAGCCGGTGGCCATGACGCCCTCCAGCACCTGCACCGAGGGCGCCTCGCGCAGGCAGGCGACCAGCGCGCGCATGATCTCGGCCCCGGCCTGGTCGCCGCGCACCCGCACGACGCGGGCAAAGCTGTGCGCCGCCTCGCGCGACAGCACATAGCCGCCGTCCGGCTTGCGGTCGAAGGGGGTGCCGAGCCGGGTCAGGTCCAGGATATGCGCCCGCGCCTCGTCCGTGACCAGCTGGGCGATGGCGGGATCGACGGTGCCGGCGCCGGCGCGCAGCGTGTCGCGGGCATGGGCCTCGGCGCTGTCGGCCGGGTCCATGGCCGCCGCCACCCCGCCCTGCGCCCAGGCCGAGCTTGCGCCCTGCCCCAGAACCTCGGGCGAGATCATCAGCACCGGGCGCGGCGCCAGTTTCAGCGCCGCGTAAAGCGCGCCCAGACCTGCGCCGACGATGATGACGCGGCCGGTCGAGACCTCGCGCACCTCAGGCCGCCAGGCGCTGCGACAGGTCGATCATGCGCTGCACCGCCAGGCGGGCGCGGTCCGCGACCTTGGGATCGACCTCGACCACGCCGGTCATGGTGTGCAGCGACCACAGCACCTTTTCCAGCGTGATCTTCTGCATGTAGGGGCACATGTTGCAGGGGCCCAGGAACTCGACCTCGGGATTGGCGTCCGAGATGTTCGAGGCCATCGAGCATTCCGTGACCAGCATCACCTGCTTCGGCCGCTCGGTCTCGACCCAGCCCTGGATATTGGCGGTCGAGCCGGCATAGTCGGCTTCGGCCACCACATCGGGCGGGCATTCGGGATGGGCGATGATCTTCAGCCCCGGATTCCAGTCGCGAAAGTCGCGCAGGTCCTGTGCGGTGAACTGCTCATGCACGATGCAGGCGCCATCCCACCAGACGATGCGCTTTTGCGGCACCTTGTTGGCGACGTTCTGCGCCAGCCACTTGTCGGGCGTCATGATGACGGTGTCGCTGTCCATGGCCGCGACGATCTGCGCCGCATTGGCCGAGGTGCAGCAGATGTCGGACGCCGCCTTCACCTCGGCGGTGGTGTTGACGTAGCTGACCACCGGCGCGCCGGGATAGCGGGCGCGCATCTCGGCGATGCCCTCGGCGGTGATGCTTTCGGCAAGCGAGCAGCCGGCCGCCATGTCGGGCATCAGCACGGTCTTTTGCGGGTTCAGGATCTTCGAGGTCTCGGCCATGAAATGCACGCCGCATTGCACGATCACCTCGGCCTCGACCCTGGTCGCGGCGATGGCCAGCGCCAGGCTGTCGCCCACCACGTCCGAGATGCCGTGATAGATCTGCGGCGTCATGTAGTTATGCGCCAGCACCACGGCGCCGCGTTCCTTCTTGAGCTTGTTGATCGCGGCGACATAGGGGGCATGGATCGCCCAGTCGGGCCAGGGCATGACGCGACCCATCCGGGCATGGATATCGGCCATGCGCTCGGCCAGCTCGAGCGAGGGCTCGAGATCGTAATGCGAGCCCAGCTCGCTGCGGATGGTCGTCAGATCGAGCATTCGGTCCCCCCACTCTGCCCGCGTCGCAGTCACCCCGGATATAATGCGCCCGGCCCCCGATACCAGAGCGCCGGGCCCGTGAGTCGCGGTTCCTAACCCATGGATGACGCTCGGGCAACGCAAATGCTACGCCGCGGCGAGGGGACGAACGGCCTTGCCCGGCCTTGGCGTCTGGACCTCGGGCCGTCCTGCGGTAAAAAGGACGGTGAAGTGATCGGGTTCCAGGCCATGCAAGAGTTCCAAGACAATTCCCCTGTGCCGCCCAGCCTGCGAAACCTCCAGATCCTGGAAGTGCTGGCGCGCGAGGCCCGCCCGATGACCGCGACCGAGATCAATGCCGCCCTGGGCCTGCCCAAGCCCACCATCCACCGCCTGGTCGCCCATCTGGAGCAAGAGGGCTACCTGTCGCGCCAGCTCGACGGGCGCAGCTACCTGCCCGGCCTCAAGCTGCGGCAGATGATGCTGGGCGTCATGCATGCCGGCCAATACGACCTGCCGCGCCACGACGTGCTGGTGCGACTGTTCGCCGCCGTGGGCGAGACCTGCTCGATCTCGATCCCCGAAGGGGACACGCTGGTCTATGTGGACCGGGTCGAGACCACCTGGCCCTTGCGGCTGGTGATCCGGCTGGGCACCCGCATCCCGCTGCATGCCACCGCGGCCGGCAAGGTCTGCCTGGCCTTCATGAACCCGCAGAGCGTCGAGCATTTCCTGCGCCATGCCCGGCTGCAACCGCATACGCCGAACACCTTCGCCTCGGCCGAAAGCCTGCGCGAGGAACTGGCGCGGGTGCGCGAGCAGGGCCATGCCGTCGACGACCAGGAGTTCATTCCCGGCATGGTCGGCATCTCGGTCCCGGCGCTGGATGCGCGCGGCCGGGTTCTGGCCGCCGTGACCTTCCACGCGCCGGTGCAGCGCATGTCGCTGGAAACGGCAATGACGCATCTGCCGGCGCTGCAGCGCGCCGCACGCGAGCTGGCGGCGCTGGCCTGACCGGCTCAGCCCGCCCAGGCGGCGGGGATCAGGCCGCGCAGCGCATTGCCGACCCACAGCCGGACGCGCGGCAGATCCTCGGCCGGCAGCAGCTCTTCGCGGCAGGTGCCCTCGGCCAGCATCCCGGCGCGCAGCACGCCCGGCAAAAGCCCGCAGGACAGGGGCGGCGTGCGCATCCCCTGCCCGCGGTCGAAGAATATCGTGGTGATGGTGCCGTCGCAGACCTCGCCGCGCTCGTTGAGGAAGATCGCCTCCTCGATCCCCTCGGGCAGGGCGGCGCGGGCGGCGTCGTAATGCGCCCGCCGCGTGGTCTTGAGCCGCAGCCAGGGATCGTCCGAGCGCAGCCGCGTCCCGGCCAGCGCCAGCCGCCACTCCGGCCGCGACTGCGGCAATGGGCCGCGCGTCACCTCGATCCGCCCAGCCCGGTCCAGCGTCAGCCGCAGCCGCGCGGGCTGGCCCGCAGGCGCGACCAGCGCGGCGCGGGCGGCCTGCGGGTCGCAGGGCCAGCCAAGCGCCCGCGCCCCCGCCGCCAGCCGCGCCAGGTGCCCCTCGATCCGCGGGCAGCCGGCGCCGTCCCACAGCACCGTCTCGATCAGCCTCAGATCGGGGTCGTCAGATCCTGCGCGTAGCGGGCTTTCCATAGCGCCTCCTCCCATTCGCCTTCGGCGGTCGAATCCTGCACCACGCCGCCGCCGACGTTCAGCGTGACCTCGCCATCCGGCCAGACCGACAGCGTGCGGATCGCGACCGAGAAACAGGCCGCCCCGTCCGGCGCCATCCAGCCGATGGCGCCGCAATAGACGCCGCGCGGGAACGGCTCGACCTCGCGGATGATCTGCATGGCGCGGATCTTGGGCGCGCCGGTGATCGAGCCGCAGGGAAACAGCGCCCGCAACAGCGCGCCCAGGTCCGCCGGGCGCTCCAGCTGGCCCACCACGCGCGAACTCATCTGGTGGACGGTGGCAAAGCTGTCCACGGCGAAAAGCTCGGGCACCCGCACCGAACCCACGCGCGAGAGGCGGGCGATGTCGTTGCGCAGCAGGTCGACGATCATCAGGTTCTCGGCCCGGTTCTTTTCCGACGCCGCCAGCCCCGCCGCCAAGGCCGCGTCGCGCGCCGGATCGGGGTCGCGGGGTGCGGTGCCCTTCATCGGCCGCGCCTCGATCCGGCCCTGCGCATCCAGGCGGAAGAACAGCTCGGGCGAGCGCGAGACCACCACCGGCCCCTGCCCCAGATCGGCATAGGCGCCGAAGCCGACCGGCTGGCGCGCGGCCAGCGCGGCGTAAAGCTCCAACGCCGAGCCGGAGATCAGGCGCGAGCGGATGGGAAAGGTCAGGTTGATCTGGTAGCAATCCCCCGCCGCGATATAGTCGCGGGTGCGGGCAAAGGCCGCGGCATAATCCTGCGGCGAGATCATCGGCTCCAGCGGCGCCAGCCGGGCCGCGTCGCCCGCGGGTAGCGCCGGCGCGGGCTCGGGCGCGTCATGGACGGCGAAGGCCATGAGCGGCGTGCGCCGGTCGGCCGGCATGTCGCGCGCCAGCACCGGCTCCAGCGCATAGCCCAGCTCATAGGACAGGTAGCCCGCGATCCAGGCCCCCTGCCGGCGCCGCGCCTCGAGATGGTCGAGCGCGGCAAGAGCGTCCTCGGGGCGCGTGACCACCAGCACTTCCCGCGGATCCCGGAACAGGACCGGCTTGCCGTCAGGACCGAATTCGCAAAGGATCACGCGCGCCTCCATTCTCGCGGCGCGAGGTAGCATGGCCGGGGCGGCATGAACAATGGCCGGCGCTCGACCGGCGCGACAATCGCGCGGAATGCCGGGCTCTGCCGGGGCCTAGCAGGCTGCTGAAAAAGTCCTTGCGACAGGACAGTGCGGGCGGGGAACCGGGAAATCCACCTCAAATTTGCCGAAAACACCCCGTTTCCGGGCCGATATTAGCTGGATCCAGAACGATTTCTGCTGCGTGCCCTCTTAAAATCCTTTTTCAGCAGCCTGCTAGAGCGCCAACGCGACCCAGGCGCCGTTGCGCTTGCTGGAACGCAGGCAGGCATCGACGAAGGCCACGCCCTCCAGCCCGTCGCGGATGCCGGGAAAGACCACCGCCGGGTCGGGCGCGGCCCCGTCGCGGCGGGCCAGGATGGCGCGCGCCGCCTCGGCATAGATGTTCGCGAAGCCCTCCAGATAGCCCTCGGGGTGGCCGGCGGGGATGCGGGTCAGGCGCGCGGCCTCGGCCCCGGTGCCGGCACCGCCGCGCGACAGCCGGTAGCGCGGCCGGCCCAGCGGCGTGACCCACAGGGCATTGGGTTCCTCCTGCGCCCATTCGAGCCCGGCGCGGCTGCCATAGACCCGCAGCCGCAGCGCGTTCTCGCAGCCCGAGGCGACCTGCGAACACCACAGCATCCCGCGCGCCCCGCCGCGATAGCGCAGCAGCACATGGCCGTTGTCGTCGACCGGACGTCCGGGCACGAAGCTTTGCAGGTCGGCGGCCAGCGCCTCCAGCTCCAGCCCGGTGACGAAGCCGGCCAGGTTGAAGGCATGGGTGCCGATGTCGCCGATGGCCCCGCCCGCGCCGGATTGCGCCGGATCGGTGCGCCAGCCGGCCTGCTTGTTGCCCGCCTGCTCGATGGGCTCGGCCAGCCAGTCCTGGGCATATTCGACCTGCACCAGCCGGATCTCGCCCAGCTCGCCCGATGCGATCATGGCGCGGGCCTGCCGCACCATCGGATAGCCGGTGTAGTTGTGCGTCAGCACGAACAGCGCATCCGAATCCGCGGCGGCATTGGCCAGCTTGCGCGCCTCGGGCAGGGTCGCGGTCAGGGGCTTGTCGCAGATGACATGGATGCCGCGTTTCAGGAACGCGCGGGCGACGGGGGCGTGCAGGTGGTTCGGGGTGACGATGGCCACCGCCTCGATCCCGTCCTTGCGCCGCGCCTCGCGCATGGCCATCTGCGCGAAATCGCCATAGGCGCGGCCCACGCCCAGTTCCGCCGCCGAGGCCGCGCTTTTTTCCGGCGTCGAGGAAAAGCAGCCCGCGACCAGCTCATACTGGTCGTCGATGCGGGCGGCGATGCGATGCACGCCGCTGATGAAGGCGCCCTGCCCGCCGCCGACCATGCCAAGGCGGATGCGGGGCGCGCGATGAACGGTCCGGGTCATGCCATGCTCCTTGCGGGATGTCCGGCGGCGGCAGGGAGGAGAAGGCCGCCGCCGGATCGGTTGCGCCTAGACGGCGAGGCTAAGGCCGGACTCGACCGAGGATTCCTCGGCCCGGTCCAGCAGGCGTTGCAGCGCCGCGCCGCGGGCGAAATCGGGATCGGCCGCGCCCTCGCCCCGGATCGCGGCGATGAAGCGCTGGTAGATCGTCGGCACCGGCGGGCATTCGACCTCGTGCCAGGCGGCGGTCTCCAGGTCCGGCGACAGGCAGGCGCGCAGCCGGCTCACGCGGTTCTCGAAGCCGACCTCCAGCCCGCCGCGGTCGCCGTAGATCCGCAGCCGCAGGTCGTTCAGGTGCCCGCTGGCAAAGCGCGTCGCCGCCACCGTCCCCAGCGCGCCGTTCTCCAGCACGATCTGCATGGTGGCGCTGTCGTTGGCGTCCAGCACATAGTCCCCGATCCGCCCGCCCGGCGCCTTGTCGAAGGTCTTGAGCAGGCAGGAAACCTGCGCCGCATCCTGACCGGCGATACAGGTGGCGAAGTCGAGGATATGGATGCCCACGTCGCCCAGCACGCCCTTGGAGCCATGCGCGGTCGACACCCGCCACAGCCATTTCGGGTCGGTGCGCCAGTCGCCCCAGCCGGGCTGGGTCAGCCAGCTTTGCAGGTAGCTCGCCTCGAAATGCCGCACCTCGCCGATCTCGCCCGCGCGCACCATGGCCGCGGCCTTTTGCAGCGCCGGCACGTCGCGATAGCTGAGATTGACCATGTTCACCACGCCCGCCCGCGCTGCCGCCTCGGCCATCGCCTCCGCATCCGCGGCATTGGTGGCCAGCGGCTTTTCGCAAAGCACATGCTTGCCCGCCGCCAGCAGCGGCATGGTGGTCGGGTAATGTGCGGCATCCGGCGTCACGTTGGTCGCGGCGTCGAATGCGCCCCAATCCAGCGCCTCGTCCAGGCTGGCAAAGCCGCGGGCGATGCCGTGCTCGGCGTTGAAGGCGGCCAGCGGCTCGGGCCGCGGATCGACGCCGCCGACCAGCTCGACGCCGGGCATGGCGGCGAAGGCGCGGGCATGGTTCGCCGCCATGCCGCCGGTGCCGATGACGAGAAGCCGGACCATCAGCGATAGCCCTCTTCGCCGGCGGCGTGCAGCTTGGGACCGCGCTCCTCGATCGGCTCCAGCGCCTGCTCGACCGGGACATTGGGCGCGACGGTCGGCTCGGCCAGGCGCGCGGCCGGGTTATGCGCCCATTTCACCGCGTTCAGGATCACCCGCTGCACATTGGCGTCGTGATAGGTCGGATAGGTCTCGTGGCCGGGGCGGAAATAGAACACGTTGCCGGCCCCGCGCTTGTAGGTCAGGCCCGAGCGGAACACCTCGCCGCCCGCGAACCAGCTGACGAAGACGGTCTCCAGCGGCTCGGGCACGCCGAAGGGCTCGCCATACATCTCTTCGTGCTCCAGCTCGAAATGATCGGGCAGGCCGGCGGCGATGGGATGGTTGCGCGAGGTCAGCCACAGCCGCTCGCGCTCGCCCGCCTCGCGCCAGGTCAGGTTGCAGGGCGTGCCCATCAGCCGCTTGAAGGGCTTCGAGAAATGCGCCGAATGCAGGAAGATCATGCCCATGCCGGACCAGACCGCCTCGGCCACGCGCTCGACCACCGCGTCCTGCACCTCGCCATGGGCGCAATGGCCCCACCAGATCAGCACGTCGGTCTGGGCCAGCCTTTCGGCGGTCAGCCCATGCTCGGGGTCTTGCAGGGTCACGCTGCCGGCCGCGATGCCGCTATCGCGGTTCAGCGCCGCGGCGATGGTGTTGTGCATCCCGTCCGGGTAAATCCCGGCGACGGTCTTGTTCTTCTGCTCGTGGACGTTCTCGCCCCAGACAGTGACTCGGATGGTCATTCATCGCTCCTTGTTGTTCCCTGCGGGAACGGGTGGTGGGTTCAGCGGATCGGCGCGTCGTTGGCGTCGAAACGGTGCAGGTGGCCTTCGCGCGGCCCAAGGCTCAGCCGCGTGCCCAGCGGCAGGGCCAGCTTGCCCGGCTGGCGCACGACCATGGGCTCGGCCGCGCCGATCTCGACGAAAAGGTAATGGTCGGCGCCCAGATCCTCGGCATGGACGACCTCGCCCGACCAGGGACCAGCCTCGACGATATCGATATGCTCGGGCCGGATGCCCAGGGTCGCGCAGTCATGCGCATGGGCGAAACCGTCGGTCAGGAAGTTCATCTTGGGACTGCCGATGAAGCCCGCGACGAAGGTCGAGTTCGGCCGCTCGTAAAGCTCGGCCGGGGTGCCGACCTGCTCCAGCTTGCCGTCGCGCAGCACGGCGATGCGGTCGGCCAGCGTCATCGCCTCGACCTGGTCATGGGTGACGTAGATCATCGTCACGTCCTCCATGCCGTGGTGCAGCCTGGCGATCTCCAGCCGCGTCTGCACCCGCAGCGCCGCGTCGAGGTTCGACAGCGGCTCGTCGAACAGAAAGACGCGCGGGTCGCGCACGATGGCGCGGCCGATGGCGACGCGCTGGCGCTGGCCGCCCGACAGCTGCTTGGGCAGGCGGTCCAGCAGATGCTCGATCTGCAGGAGCCGCGCCGCCTCGCGCACGCGGCGGTCGATCTCGGCCTTGCCGGCCTTGGCCAGCTTCATGCCGAAGGCCATGTTGTCATAGACCTTCATATGCGGGTAAAGCGCATAGCTCTGGAACACCATGGCGATGCCGCGGTCCGAGGGCACCAGGTCGTTCACCCGCTGCCCGTCGAACAGCATGTCGCCGGTGGTGATCTCCTCGAGCCCCGAGATCAGCCGCAACAGCGTGGACTTGCCGCAGCCCGAGGGGCCGACGAAGACCATGAACTCGCCCTTGCGGATCTCCAGGTCGATGCCCTTGATGACCTGCAAGCCGCCATAGGATTTGGTGACGTTCTTCAACTCGATCTTGGCCATGGTTCAACCTTTCACGCCGCCGGCGGTCAGGCCCGCCACGATCTTGCGCTGGAAAATGAGGACGAGGACGATCAGCGGCACCGTCACGATGACCGAGGCGGCCATGATCGGGCCCCAGGGGATCTCTTGCTCGGACGCGCCCGAAAGCAGGCCGATGGCCACCGGCACGGTGCGCATGCTTTCGGTGCTGGTGAAGGTCAGCGCGAACAGGAACTCGTTCCAGGCGCCGATGAAGGCCAGAAGCCCGGTCGTCACCATCGCCGGCCACAGCAGCGGCAGGAAGACGCGGGTGATGATGACCCAGGGGCTGGCGCCGTCGACGATCGCCGCCTCCTCGATCTCGACCGGCAGGTCGCGCATGAAGGTGGTCAGCACCCAGACGGTAAAGGGCAGCGTGAAGATCGTATAGGACAGGATCATCGCCCAATGGGTGTTGAAGATGCCCAGGAAGCGCACCAGCTCGAACAGCCCGGCCAGCACCGCGATCTGCGGAAACATCGACACGGCCAGGATGGTCATCAGCAGCAGGCCCCGCCCCCGGAACCGCACCCGCGCCAGCGCATATGAGGCGGTGACGCCCAGGAACAGCGACAGCCCCACCGTGGCCGTGGCGATCACCAGCGAGTTGCCGATGGAGTAAAGGAAGTTCTTCGACCCCAGCACCGCCTGGTAATTGCGCAGGTCGAACCCCGCGGGCAGGTAGTTCACCCGAAACAGCGCCGTCCCCGAGGCGAAGCTGGTCACGACGGCATAGTAGAAGGGAAAGACCGAAAAGACGACGATCACCACGACCAGCGCGTAAAAGCCGATCTGTTTCAGCAGCTTGTGACGGGTCATTTCGAGCCCTCCCCGCCCAGGTCCACGCGGCCGAGCCAGATATAGGCGCTGACGAAGACGGCGATGATCGCGAACAGCAGCGTCGATTGCGCCGCGCCATAGGCGAACTTGTCGAAGTCGATCATGTTCTCGCGGCTGATGACCGACATGGTCTTGGTGGCCGAACTGTTCGGCGTCAGCACATAGATCAGGTCGAAGATGCGCAGCGCGTCGAGCATGCGAAAGATCACCGCCACCATCAGCGCCGGCTTGATCAGCGGCAGGGTGACGCGGAAGAACACCTTGACCGGGTGGATGCCGTCGATCCGCGCCGCCTCGTAGATGTCGCGCGGCACCATCTGCAACCCGGCCAGGATCAGCAGCGCCATGAAGGGCGTGGTCTTCCAGATGTCCACGATCAGCACGGCGGTCATCGCCGTCTCGGTGCTGGCGGTCCAGGCAATCTTCTCGCCGATCAGCCCCAGCCGCAGCAGGATGTCGTTCAGGATCCCGAACTGGTCGTTCAGCATCCAGGCCCACATCTTGGCCGAGACGATGGTCGGGATCGCCCAGGGGATCAGGATGGCGGCGCGCACCAGGGCGCGGCCCTTGAACTCGGCGTTCAGCACCAGGGCGACGATCAGGCCCAGCACCGTCTCGAACCCGACCGAGATCAGCGAGAAGCGGACGGTGTTCCAGACCGCGTTCCACCAGGCCGGATCGACCAGCGTGCCGCGCCAGACCACCCGGCCCGAGGACAGCGTGCGCATCGACAGGTAGTTGTCGAAGCCGATCCATTCGCCGCCATAGAGGTTCGACAGCGTGGTGTTGGTGAACGAGAACCAGATGGTGCGCGCCAGCGGCCAGGCCGCGACGCAGAGCAGCGCAAAAAGCATGGGGGCCAGGAACCAGAAGGCCGCCCTTTGCCGACGCTGCCGCAGGCTGGGACCGCCGGGGCGGCCCGCGATGGGGTCAGTCATGGGGGAAACTCCTCATCGGCCGCAAGGGCCGCTCGGGGCCGGCGGGTTTGCGCGCCGGCCCCCGCCAAGCGCCTTACCAGCCCGAACCCTGCATGTCGCTCAGGTCCAGCTCCAGCAGTTCCAGGTTCTCGGCCGCGGTGCCGTTGCCCGACAGCGTGTCATGCACGGCCGACCAGAATTTCGACGAGACCTCGTTATACTTGCTCTTGGTCGGCCCCGAGGGACGCGGCACCGCATCGGCGAAGACCTCTTTCCAGCGCGGGATCAGCGGCACCGCCTCGGCGATCTCGGGGTCGTCGTAAAGCGCGACCACGGTCGGCAGGTTGCCGTCCAGCAGCGCGCGGCGCTTCTGCGCCTCGGCCGAGGCGAGATAAAGCGCCAGGTCGACCGCCGCCTCCTGCTTGGTCGAGAATTTCGACACCGCGACGTTCCAGCCGCCCAGGGTCGCGGCCGAGCCGGCCTCTTCGGTGCCGGCGGGCAGCGGCGCCACGTCAAACTTGCCCTTGACCGCGCTGTCCGCGCCCGCGCTCAGCGCGAAGGCATAGGGCCAGTTGCGCATGAAGACGGCATTGCCGGTCTGCCAGACGCCGCGCGCCTCTTCTTCCTTGTGCGCCAGCACGCCGCGCGGGCTGATGGTGCCGATCCAACCGGCCGCCAGTTCCAGCGCCGCCACCGCCTGCGGATTGTTGATCGAGATGGTGCCGTCCGCCTCGACGATCTGGCCGCCGCCAAAGGACTTCACCCATTCCAGCGCGTTGCAGGTCAGCCCCTCATAGGCATTGCCCTGCCAGACGAAGCCCCACAGATCGCCCTGGCCTTCGGCGCGCTCGCCGTCCTGGACCAGCTTGGCGGTCTCGGTCAGCTCGGCCCAGGTCTTGGGCACCGGCTTGCCGTATTTCTCCAGCAGGTCGGTGCGGTAGTAAAGCGCCGGGGCATCGGTATAAAGCGGCAGCGCCACCAGCTTGCCGTCCGAGGTCTGGCTTTCGATGACCGAGGGGAAATGCTCGCCCAGGATGTCCTTGGCCGCCTCGGACAGGTCGACGAAATATTCGGACAGCTGCGGCGCCCAGATCACATCGGTCTGATAGAGGTCCACATCCGCCGTCCCCGCCGCCAGCCACAGCCGGTATTGCGCGAACTGGTCCGAGCTGGACTGCGGCATCGGCACCAGCGTCACCGTGTGGCCGGTGCGCTCCTCCCAGGGCTTGACCAGATCCTTGAAATGCTCGGCCTGCTTGCCCACGCCGCCGGCGACATAGAACAGCTCGTCCGCCACGGCAGGCAGCGCGATGCTGCCCAGCAGCGCGGCCAATGCGACCGGGCGCAGCGCGCCCCGGCTGATTTTTCCCATCCTCATCCTCCCCTTGGTAAAGGTGCCTCCCAGCACCGTTCGCAGCATCGGGCGCCCCTGCCTGCGCCCGTTCCGAAACCTTTCGGGAATTTCCTACCGCATCCGGCCGATCCGGTCAATAATTCCGGCAGACCCCGCCGGAAACCTCCGGCAGGCGGCAAAAAACCATGCATTTCCTGGGAAAAACCGTATCGGCGCTGCGGGTGTCGCGGCGACCGGGCGGGGCGGCAGATGTCATACGCTAACATCGCAGGGCGCATTTCGCCGCCAAGGGCGCTTTCGCGGCCGAATCACCGGCGCGAGGCCGGGAATCGGCCGCCGTGCGGGTTTCCAAAACATTTCGGAGACGAAAACCGGCCAGACCCGCCGGATTGGGGAAAGCGGCGCCGGAAACCCGGCGCCGCGGGGGCTCTAGCCGTTCAGCAGGCGGCGCAGGCTCGCCAGGGCGCGCTCGCGGTCCTCCTGATAGCCGATCAGCCCGGCATAATCGCCATTGCCGTCAAAGAGCAGCATGGTCGAGGAATGGTCCATGGTGTAGTCGCCCCCTTCCAGCGGCGACTTGCGGGCATAGATGCGGAAGGCCTTGACCGCCTTGGCGACCTCCTCGGGCGCGCCCGAGACGCCGACCACCCCCGGCACCCAGGACACGTATTCGCGCAGCGCCTCGACCGTGTCGCGCTCGGGGTCGACGGTGACGAAGAACACCCGCAGCTTCCTGCCGTCCTCGCCCAGTTCCTCCTGCCAGCTGGCGACGTCGCCCAGCGTGGTCGGGCAGACGTCCGGGCAATGGGTGAAACCGAAGAACACCGCCGAGGGCTGGCCCTTCAGCGCGGCCTGGCTGAACTCGGTGCCGTCGGTCGCCACCAGCCGGTAGTCGCCCCGCCCCAGCGCCGCCGTCCCGGCATCGGCGATCGAGCCCGTGCCCGAACCCGAGCGGGGCGAGACGAACTGGAACCAGCCCAAGCCGGCCAGCGCCAGCACGACCAGCGCCCAAAGCGCATAGCGCAGCGGTTTCAACCCGGACTTGCCCTTAGTGCCCGCCATGGCCACCCCCTTGATGCGCCGCCCCGGCATTGCGCGGCCCGACCGCCAGCGGCAGGCTGACCTCGCCCGCCTTCTCGAAGCTCAGCGTGACGTTCACCGTCTCGCCCTCGACCAGCGGCTGTTTCAATTCCATGAACATCAGGTGATAGCCGCCGGGCTTCAATTCAACCGTGGCGCCGGCCGGGATCGCCAGCCCCTCGGGCAATTGGCGCATCCGCATCACCTCGCCCTCCATCGCCATCTCGTGGATCTCGGTGCGGCCGGCGAAATCGGCATGGGCCGCGACCAGCCGGTCCTCGGCCCCGCCGTTGGCGATGGTCAGGAAGCCGCCCGCCACCGGCGCGCCGGGGGGCGTCGCGCGGCTGAAGGCGCCGCTGAGCGACAGGTCGCCCAGGACCACCGGCCCGGCCGACGCCGCGGCCTGATCGCCCTGGCCATGCCCGTGACCATGACCGTGACCGGCCTTGCCCGCCGTGACCGTCAGCCCCGGCGCGGGGTTCGGCACGTCCTTGCTGCCCGAGACGTCGGTCCAGTCGGCCTTGCCATCCGCGCATTCCTGCACGGTCGGGAAATACAGCACCGTGCCCGGCGCCACATCCGCGCCAAGGGTGCCGCGGATGACGAATTCGTCATACCAGTCGTCCTGCAACGCGCCGCCGGACCAGATCACTTCGCGCGTGCCCTCGGTCATCTGCGTGCCGTGGTTGTCGAAGGGCTGGGCATAGGCGCCCTTGACCGTCTCCAGCGCCCAGCCCGGTTTGGGCATGGGCTTGGCGTTGTAGAAGCCATCGGGCAGTTGCACCCGCAGGGTTTGGGTGGCCTGGCCGTCGCAGCCATGGCCGATGCGGATCACCGCGCGATAGGCGCCGCCGGCCGGGGCCTCGGATTTCTCCAGCGTGGCATGGGACAGGGCCGGACCGGCCGCAAGGCCAAGAAGCGTGGCGCAAAGCGCGGCGAAAACAGGTTTTTGCATGATCGTTCTCATCTGATGGGAAAGGCACCGCCGGGCCCTGGCCCGCCGGCTGCCGAAGCAGGATTCCGTCAGATGAGGCGCGGCGGCCCCCGCGCCGAGGGCTCGGGCAGGGCCGAGGCATGCGGCGGGGCCGGCGGTGCGGGCCAAAGCGCCAACCGCGCCGCGGCCGCCATGGGCTGGGGCGCATCGGCGACGACCCCTTGCAGCGCCGGCTGGCCATGCGGCGCCCAGTCGCAGGCATGGGGATCGCCATGCGGCATCTCGTCCGCCGGGACCAGGCTGCCATCGGCCGCCACGGCCATCTGGACCGGCCCCTCGCCCGAACACAGCACGACGGCGACGCTGCCCTGCGCGTCGCGGACGAACATGGTGCCGGGCTGGATCAGCGAGAACAGCAGGAAAGGCAGCACCGCCAGCCAGCAGCACAGGCGCCGCAGCGCCGTGCCGCGTCCAAGCCTCGTCGTCCGATGTCCGCTTCGACCCTGCATGGGCGCAGCCCTGTCAGAAATCGGTGCCGGAGAAAAGGGACAATCTGCCGCAATCACCGGCGAATCGTCCGCGCCAGCACCATCACCGGCAGGATGCCGATGACGACGATGATCAGCGCGGCGATGGCGGCGTCCTCATAGGTGCCGCGCGCCGCCTCGCCGTAAAGATGGGTCGAGAGCGTCTCGAAGTTCAGCGGCCGCAGCAGCAGCGTGGCGGGCAGTTCCTTGACGCAATCGACGAAGATCAACAGCCCCGAGGCCGCCAGCGCCGGGCGCGAGATCGGCACATGCACCTGCCGGAACACCTGGCCGGGGCTGCGGCCCAGCGTCCGCGCCGCATGGTCGAGCGAGGCGGGCACCCGGCTCAGCCCGGCCTCGATCCCGCCGGTGGCGATGGCGAGGAAGCGCGCGACATAGGCATAGACCAGCGCCGCGCCCGACCCCAGCAGCAAAAGCCCCGGCCCCGCGCCCAGCAGCGCCTGCGAGACGGCGGCGATCTGCCGGTCGGCCAGCGCGATCACCGGCAAAAGCCCGATGGCCAGGATGGTGCCCGGCACCGCATAGCCCAGCGTCGAAAGCCGCGCCATGCTGCGGGTCAGGCGCCCCGGCCGCATCCGCGCCGCCCCGGTCACGACCAGGCCCAGCACCAGCGCGACCAGCGTCGCCAGCGCGGCGAAACGGGCGGTGTTGCCGGCCTCTTCGATGATCCGCGGCGAAAGCCCGGCAAAGCGATAGCGCGCCCAGGCCGCACCGACCAGATACCAGGCCGGCGCCGCGAAACCCAGGGCCACCGGCAGCGCGCAGACCAGCGTGGCCCCCCAGGCGCGCCAGCCGCCCAGGCGGGTGCGCCGCAGGGGCTGCGCGCCCGCGGCATAGCGCTGGCGCCGGCGGCCGCGGCGCTCCAGCATGACCAGCGCCATGGTGATGGCCAGCATCGCCAGCGCGATCTGCGCCGCCCCCGGCAGGTCCGAGCGGTTGATCCAGGTCGAATAGACCGAGACGGTCAGCGTGCGCACGCCCAGGAACTCGGCCGCGCCGATGTCGTTCATCGCCTCCATCAGCGCCAGCGCCGTGCCGATGGCGACGGCGGGCCGGGCCAGCGGCAGGGCCACGCGCAGGAAGCCGGCGACCGGCCCCGCCCCCAGGCTCCGCCCCGCATCCAGCAGGTTGCCGGCCTGCATGGCGAACAGCGCCCGCACCGGCAGGTAGACATAGGGGTAAAGCACCAGCCCCAAGAGCAGGATGCAGCCCGGCATCGAGCGGATGTCGGGCAGGCGGAACTCGCGCGGGCTGGAATAGCCCAGCCAGCCGCGGATCGCGCCCTGCACCGGCCCGACCGGGTGCAAGAGGTCCAGATAGGCATAGGCGACGATATAGGTCGGCACCGCCAGCGGCAGCAGCAGCGCCCAGCCGAAGAAGCGCCGGCCCGGAAAGTCGCAGGCCGCGACCAGCCAGGCCGTGACCGTGCCCAGCGTGGCGACGATGGCGCCGACGCCGACCAGCAGGATCACCGTCTGCCGCGCCGCCACCGGCAGCACGTTGCTGACCAGATGCGCCCAGAGCCCCGGACTGCCCCGCAGCGCGAACAGCCCCAGCGCCAGAACCGGCAGCAGGACAAGCGCGGCGACGGCCAGTGCCGCCGCCTGCCAGCCCATCCCCGCGCGGACGCAGGGGACTCGTGTCAGTTCCGGGGTCATGCGGCCTGCGCCCGCGGCGGGCTCAGTTGTCGAAGCCGACCGCCTCGGCCAGTTCGCTCGCCGCCTTGCGCTGGCGGGCGATCTCGGTCAGGTCGGTGCCGTCGACCTGAAGCCCCGCCATGTCCTCGATCACCGGGCTGACCGCGACGCCGGGCTTGACCGGATATTCGAAATTCGCCTCGGCATAGATCCTTTGCGCCTCGTCCGAAACCAGGTATTCCAGCAGCTGCACCGCCTGGTCGCGGTTCGGCGCGTGCTTGGCCACCGCCGCGCCCGAGACGTTGACCTGCGTGCCGCCGCCCTCGAAGGTGGGCAGGATGACCTTGATCGCCTTGACCCATTCCTCCTGCTCGGGGCCGCCGGCACCGCTGCGCATCAGCCCGACGTAATAGGAATTGGCGATGCCGATCTCGCAGATGCCGCCCATGATGTCGCGCGCCACGTCGCGGTCGCCGCCGCCGGCGGTGCGGGCCAGGTTCGCCTTGACGCCTTCCAGCCATGCCTTGGCGGCCTCTTCGCCGTGATGCACGATGTAGGAGGCGGTCAGCGCCACGTTATAGGGATGCTGCCCCGAACGGATGCAGACCTTGCCCTTCCATTCCGGCTTGGCCAGATCCTCGTAGGTAAAGCTCGCCAGGTCCAGATCCTTGTCGGCGTAAAGCACCCGCGCCCGCTGCGACAGCGCGAACCAGTTGCCGTCCTTGTCGCGCAGGTTCTCGGGGATGGCGGCGGCCAGCACCTCGGATTCGACCGGCTGGGTCAGGCCGCGGTCGACCAGGTCGACCAGGTTGCCGATGTCCACGGTCATCAGCACGTCGGCGGGCGAGGCGTCGCCTTCCTGCTCGACCCGCTCGGGCAGGCCGTCCTTGAGGAAGATCGTATTGACCTTCACCCCGGTGGTTTCGCTGAACGATGCCAGCAGCGGCTCGATCAGATTCGGCTCGCGCGTGGTGTAAAGGTTCAATTCCTGGGCGCTTGCGGCGACGGCCTGTGCCGCCAACAGGACACCGATCACTCCAGATAGTCCGACACGCATTCCCTGTCCTCCTTGCGATTTCTCGACATGTTTACTAAACTAATTAGTAATGTAAACTATTCTCATGCGGTTGCGGTCACGAAGGGATGCCGATGAACCAATTCGCCAGCCCTCCCGACTGGGCCAGCCAGGTGGATGCGCCAGATGCCACCCCGTCCCTGCCCATGCTGGAGGTCGAGGCGCTGTGCCGCCGCTTCGCCGGCGTGGCGGCGGTCGAGGATGTCGGCTTTCGCGTGGCGCCGGGCCAGGTGACATGCCTGCTGGGCCCTTCGGGCTGCGGCAAGTCCACCACGCTGCGCATGATCGCCGGCATCGAGCGGCCCGATTCCGGCGCGGTCCGCATCGCCGGCCGGCCGATGTCGGGCGCCGGCGCCTTCCTTCCGCCCGAACGCCGGCCGGTCGGCATGGTGTTCCAGGATTTCGCGCTGTTCCCGCATCTGGACGTGGCGGCGAATGTCGGCTTCGGCCTGCGCGGCCCGGCGCGGCGGGACCGCGACCGGATCGCCGCGCTGCTGGAGCGCGTGGGCCTGTCCGGCCATGCCGCGAAATACCCGCACGAGCTTTCGGGCGGCGAGCAGCAGCGCGTGGCGCTGATCCGGGCCCTGGCGCCGCGCCCTTGCCTGATGCTGATGGACGAGCCCTTCTCCAGCCTCGACCACCGGCTGCGCGACGGGGTGCGCGACGCGGCGCTGGACCTGCTGCGCGAAACCGAAACCGCGGTGGTGATGGTCACGCACGACCCCGAAGAGGCGATGCTGATGGGCCATCGCATCGCCGTCATGCGCCGGGGCCGGCTGATCCAGGAAGGCCGCCCGGACGAGCTTTACAACCGCCCGGCCGACCGCGGCGTGGCGGCCTTCTTCTCGGACCTGAACATCGTCGCGGGACGGGTGGCGGGCGGGCGGGTGCAGACCGTGCTGGGCGCCTTTCCCGCCCCCGGCCTTGCCGAAGGCAGCCGGGCCGAGGTCGCCGTCCGCCCGCAGCACCTGGTCCCGGCCGAGGCCGGCGGCACCCAGGCGCGGGTCGAGCGCGCGCGCTATCTGGGCCGCGAAAGCCTGATCGAGATCCGGCTGGAACCCGGCGGCGCGGCGATGAAATCCCGCATCCCCGGCCTGGTCCTGCCCGCGCCGGGCAGCCTGATCCGCGTCGCAGTCCAGCCCGGCAGCGCCATGGTCTTTGCCGGCGACGGCGAGTAGGCGCGGCCCATTCCCTATTCGGCGGCGGCGCGGCAGGCGGTGCCGGCCTCCAGCAGCGCGCGGATCTCGGGCCGGCACGAGCCGCAATTGGTGCCCGCCCGCAGCGCCTGCCCCACCGCCTCGACCGAGGTCAGGGCCTGGCTGGCGATGGCCCGCACGATGCTGTTCACGCCGATGCCGAAACAGGCGCAGACCAGCGCGCCTTCGTCCGGGCGGTCGGCGCCGGGGCGGCCGGCCAGCGCCTCGGCCCCGCTTTCGCCCAGCAGCGCCGCGACATGGCTGCGCGACAGGCCCACCGGCTCGGGCGCGACGAACAGCGCCGCCTGCAAGCGACCCTCGCGCAGGAAGGCCAGCCGCACCTGCCCGCGGGCGCGGTCGTGCAGCACCAGCGGCTCGTCCGGCAGGCCGAACAGCGCGCGGGCATGGGCGGTCCAGTCCTGCATCGGCTCCAGCCCGGCCAGTTCGGCCTGCTCGCCCCGCGGCAGCGTGGCCCGCGCCCAATAGGCGCAATCCGGGCGGATCGGACCCGCCGACACGGCAAAGCCGAACCAACGCGCGGCAAAGGGCCGGATCGCCACCGTCGCCGATTTCAGCGCCGGCTGGCCCGAGACCGGATCGACCGTCCCCGGCACCAGCGCATCGACCCGGCCCGAGGGCGCGGTCTCGCCCGTCCAATGCATCGGCGCAAAGGGATGGCCCGGCGCCACGCGGTCGCTGACCAGCACCCGCAGCACGGCGCGGCCATGCGGGCTTACGACCTCGGCCAGGCTGGCGGGCGTCAGGCCCAGCCGGGCGGCATCGCCGGGATGCAGCTCCAGGAAGGGCTCGGCCAGGTGGCGCGACAGGCGCGGCGACAGGCCGGTGCGGGTCATCGTGTGCCAATGGTCGCGCACCCGGCCGGTGTTCAGCCGGAACGGACGATCCACATCCACCAGCTGCGACACGCGCGGCGTGACCGCGACCAGCCGCCCGCGACCCGAGGGCGTATGGAACCGCCCGTCGCCAAAGAAGCGCCCGCCCTGCCGGCGCGCCGATTGCGGCCACAGGAAGGGCTCCAGCGCGTCATACTCCACCTGGGCGATGCCGGCATGGGCCGAGATGTCGAAATCGCTGCCCAACCCGCCCGCGATGCCCGACAGCGCGGCATGTTCGGCAAAGACCTGCGCCGGGCTGGTCCAGCCGAAGGCCCCCGGCCAGCCCATGCGGCGCCCGACCTCGGCCAGGATGCGCCAGTCGTCGCGCGCCTGGCCCGCGGGGGCGAGCGTCCGGCGCTGGCGGCTGATGCGGCGTTCCGAATTCGTCACCGTGCCGTCCTTTTCGCCCCAGCCGGTCGCCGGCAGCAGGACATGCGCCAGCCGCGTGGTGTCGGTCCGCGCCATGATGTCCGAGACCACGACGAAATCGCAGCCGGCGATGGCGCGGGCGACGCGGTCGGCCTCGGGCATGGTCACGGCGGGGTTGGTGCAGATGATCCACAGCGCCTTGATCCGGCCGTCCTCGACGGCGCGGAACATGTCCACGGCCTTCAGCCCCGGCCGCTCGGCCATGCGGGGCGCGTTCCAGAAACCGCGCACCGCCGCGCGATGTGCGGGGTTCTCGATCTCCAGGTGGCAGGCCAGCATGTTGGCGAGCCCGCCGACCTCTCGCCCGCCCATGGCGTTGGGCTGGCCGGTGACGCTGAACGGGCCCATGCCCGGCCGGCCGATGCGGCCGCTGGCCAGGTGGCAGTTCAGGATCGCGTTCACTTTGTCGGTGCCGCTGTCGGACTGGTTCACGCCCTGCGACCAGACCGTCACCACCTTGTCGCTGTGCAGCCACAGGTCGAAGAACTGCCTGATCTGGCTGTGCGCCAGCCCGGTGGCCGAGGGCAGCGTCTCGCGCGCCGCAGTCATGGCATCCTCGATTCCTTCCAGGTTGTCGGCGCAGATCTCTGATCTTCTGCCGATTTCCGCCAGCAGCAGGTTGAACAGCGCCGCATCGGAACCCGGTGCCAGCGGCAGATGCAGGTCGGCGATGTCGCAACTCGCGGTGCGGCGCGGATCGACCACCACGACCCGCGTGCCCCGCGCCTCGCGCGCCGCGGCCAGCCGCTGGTAAAGCACCGGATGGCACCAGGCCAGGTTCGAGCCGACCAGCACCACCGTATCGGCCAGTTCCAGATCCTCGTAGAGCCCCGGCACCGTGTCCGAGCCGAAGGCCCGCCGGTGCCCCGCCACCGCCGAGGCCATGCAAAGCCGCGAATTGGTGTCGATGTTGCCCGAGCCGATGAAGCCCTTCATCAGCTTGTTGGCGACATAGTAATCCTCGGTCAGGAGTTGCCCCGAGACGTAGAAGCCGACCGAATCCGGCCCGTGTTCGGCGATGGTTTCGGTGAATCGGCGCGCGACCAGGTCCAGCGCCTCGTCCCAGCCGGCCTCGCGCCCGTGGATGCGCGGGGCGAGCAGCCGGCCGGCAGGGCCGACCGTCTCGCCGAGCGCCGAGCCCTTGACGCAGAGCCGGCCCTTGTTCGCCGGATGCGCGGGGTCGCCGGCGATGCCCAGCCCGCCGCGGCCGTCGGGCGCGGCCAGCACGCCGCAGCCCACGCCGCAATAGGGACAGGTGGTGCGGATGCTCTGCATCGGGGCCCTCACTCGGCGGGAACGGCGGGGGCTTCGGGGCGGGCACCGGCATCCGCATCCGCCGCGCGGCGGGGCGAAGTCTTGTGATGCGTGGCATAGATCATCGCGCCGACAAAGGTCAGCCCGCCGACCAGGTTGCCCAGCACGGTCGGGATCTCGTTCCAGATCATGTAGTCCATGATGGTGAACTGCCCGCCCAGAAGCAGCCCGGCCGGGAACAGGAACATGTTCACGATGGAATGCTCGAACCCCATGTAGAAGAAGATCAGGATCGGCATCCACATGGCGATGACCTTGCCCGAGACGGTGGTGGACATCATCGCCGCGACCACGCCGGTCGAGACCATCCAGTTGCACATGACCGCGCGGATGAACAGCGTCAGCATCCCCGCCGCGCCATGGGCGGCATAGCCGAGCGTCCGCCCCTCGCCGATGTGGCCGATCTTTTCGCCGACCGCGTTCGGCGCCTCGGAAAAGCCGAAGGTGACAATGATCGCCATGAAGACCGCGACGGTGAAGGCGCCGGCGAAATTGCCGGCGAACACCAGCCCCCAGTTGCGCAGCATGCCGCGCAGCGTCACCCCCGGCCGGCGGTCGATCAGCGCCAGCGGCACCAGCGTGAACACCCCGGTGAGCAGGTCGAAGCCCAGCAGGTAGAGCATGCAGAAGCCGACCGGGAACAACAGCGCGCCGATCAGCGGCTCGCCCGTGTTCACGGTGACGGTCACGGCAAAGGCGGCCGCCAGCGCCAGGATCGCCCCGGCCATATAGGCGCGGATCAGGGTGTCCTTGGTGGACATGAAGACCTTGGCCTCGCCGGCATCGATCATTTTCTTCGCGAAATCAGCAGGATTGACGTAGGACATGATGCAACTCCTCAGGCGGCGTTCGAGCGGGAGACGAGTTCGGCACTGATCAGGACGCGGCCCCGCTCGACGCGGACGGGCCAGGTGCGGACCGCGCCCTCGTCGGCGCCCTGCGCGGCGCCCGAGTTCATGTCGAACACCCAGTTGTGCAGCGGGCAGGTCACGCGATCGCCATGAACCATGCCCTCGGACAGCGGGCCGCCCTTGTGCGGGCAGCGGTCGTCCAGGGCAAAGACCCGGTCGTCCAGCGTGCGGAACACCGCGACGCAGCCCTGCGCGGTGCGGATCACCCGCGCGCCCTGGCGGGGGATGTCGTCCAGGGCTCCGATGTCGACAAAGATGGTCATTCCGCGGCCTCCAGGGTCAGATCGGCAAGGGGCGCCCATTTGGGCGTCTCGGTGGTGGTGGAATGCTCGGCCCAGGGGTCGCGGCGATAGACCGACTGGCTGACCTCGAAGCGCTCGACCAGCGCGCGGCGGGTCGGCAGGTCCGCGACCTGCGCCTTCACCCAGTCGAGCCCGACCTTGGCCACCCATTTATAGGGCCGGTCCAGATAGCGCGCGTGCTCGCGGTAAAGCTGGATGAAGGCGGTGATGATCTCGACCGCCTCGTCCTCGGAGGGGGTCGAGGCCAGGGGCTCGGTCTCCTTCACCTCCATCCCGGCGGCGCCGGCGACGCTGATCTGGTAGCCGCTGTCGACGCAGATCACGCCCACGTCCTTGCAGGTCGCCTCGGCGCAGTTCCTCGGACAGCCCGAGACGCCCAGCTTGACCTTGTGCGGCGTCCAGGACCCCCAGAGCAGCTTTTCCAGCCTGATCCCCAGCCCGGTCGAATCCTGGGTGCCGAAGCGGCAGAACTCGCTGCCGACGCAGGTCTTCACCGTGCGCAGCCCCTTGGAATAGGCGTGGCCCGAGACCAGCCCGGCCGCGTTCAGGTCGGCCCAGATATGCGGCAGATCCTCTTTGCGCACACCCAGCAGGTCGATGCGCTGCCCGCCCGTGACCTTGACCATGGGCACGGCATATTTCTCGGCCGCGTCGGCGATGGCGCGCAGCTCGCCCGGCGTGGTGACGCCGCCCCACATGCGCGGCACCACCGAATAGGTGCCGTCCTTCTGGATATTGGCGTGGTTCCGCTCGTTGACAAAGCGGGACTGGCGGTCGTCGCGATAGTCCAGCGGGTATTCGGCCAGCAGGTAATAGTTCAGCGCGGGGCGGCAGGAATGGCAGCCGCCCACGGTCTTCCAGCCCAGCTCCTGCATGACGGCCGGGATCGACTTCAGCCCCATCGAGCGGATCAGCCGCCGCACGTCCTCGTGGCTGTGGTCGGTGCATTTGCACATGCCGGCGGGGACGGGCGCGACGAAGCCGTCGCCCAGGGTCAGCTTCATCACCTGCTCGACCAGCCCGGTGCAGGTGCCGCACGATCCCGACGCCTTGGTGCAGGCGCGCACGGCGTCCAGCGTGTGGGCGCCGCCCAGAACGGCATCGACGATGGTGCCCTTGCAGACGCCGTTGCAGCCGCAGATCTCCGCCTCAGGCGGCAAGGCTGCAACGGCCGCCATAGGGTCCAGCGCGGTCCCCCCCTGGAAGGCCGGGCCGAAGATCAGCGTGTCGCGCATCTCGCCGATGTCGGTTTCGTCCTTCATCAGCCCATAGAACCAGTTGCCGTCGGCGGTGTCGCCATACATGACGACGCCGACGATGCGGTCGTTCTCCAGCACCAGCCGCTTGTAGATGCCGCGGCCGGGGTCGCGAAAGACGATGTCCTCGCGCCCCTCGCCTTCGGCGAAATCGCCGGCGCTGTAGAGGTCGCAGCCCGTCACCTTCAGCTTGGTCGCGGTCTGCACCGGGCGGAACGCGGCTTCCTCGCCCAGCAGGGTCCGGGCCAGCACCTTGGCCTGGTCGTAAAGCGGCGCGACAAGGCCGAAGACCTGGCCGCGATGCTCGACGCATTCGCCGAGCGCGAAGATATGCGGGTCGCTGGTGCGCAGGGCGTCGTCGACGACGATGCCGCGCTCGACCTCCAGATGCGCGTCATTGGCCAGCCGCACCTCGGGGCGGATGCCGACGGCCATGCAGACCAGGTCGGCGGCATGGACGGTGCCGTCCTCCAGCAGCACGGCCTCGGCCCGGTCGTGGCCCAAGATGGCCTTGGTCGCGCCCTTGCAATGCACCTTGATGCCGCGCCGCTCCAGGTCGCGCTGCAGCAGGTAGCCGGCGGCGGGGTCCAGCTGCCGCTCCATCAGGTGGCCCATCAGGTGGACGACGGTGACGCTGGCCCCCCGCGCCGCCATGCCGGCCGCGGCCTCAAGGCCCAGCAGCCCGCCGCCGATCACCACCGCGTCCTTGCCGGCGACGCCAGCCTCGATCATCGCATTGGTGTCCTCGAGGTCGCGATAGGTCACGACGCCCGGCAGGTCGCTGCCCGGCACCGGGATGATGAAGGGCGCCGAGCCGGTGGCGATGACCAGCGCGTCATAGGGCGCGCCGCCCGTGTTGGAATAGACGGCGCGATTGGCGCGGTCGATCCTGACCACCGGCTCGCCAAAGCGGCAGTCGACGCCATGCGCGGCATACCAGTCCGCGTCATGGGTGACGATCTGCTCATAGGTCTTTTCGCCCGACAGGACCGGCGACAGCATCAGCCGGTTGTAATTGCCGCGCGGCTCGGCATTGAACAGGGTGACATGCCATTCGCCGGGCGCGGCCTCGAACAGCTGCTCCAGCAGGCGGCCCGAGGCCATGCCGGCGCCGATGACGACGAGTTTCTTCATCGCGTGACTCCTTTCTCAGGCGGCTTGCAGGGGCGCGCGGCCCATCTGGCGGATCGAGGCATGCATCCAGAGCGCGCAGGCCCCGACCAGCAGGAACAGCGCCATGAAGCAGCTGGACCACAGCCCGGTCTGGTCGCGCAGCCAGCCGAAAAGCAGCGGCAGCAGGAACCCGCCAAGGCCGCCGATCATGCCGACGAGCCCGCCCACCGCGCCGACATGGCCGGGGTAATAGCTGGGGATGTGCTTGTAGACGGCGGCCTTGCCCAGGCTCATGAAGAAGCCCAGGACGAAGATCACCGCCAGGAAGACCGGCACCGGCACGCCCGAGGGGATCGAAAGGATCCCGGTCGCGACCAGCGAGACGGCGAAGGTCGCATACATCACCGTCCGCGCGCCGATCCGGTCCGACAGCACCCCGCCATAAGCGCGAAAGATCGAGCCGGGGATGGAATAGGCCGCGCCGATCATGCCGGCGGTGGCGATGTCGAAGCCGTAGACCTGCGTCAGGTAATGCGGCAGCCACAGCGCCAGCGCCACGAAGCCGCCGAAGCTGAAGAAGTAATAGGCCGAGAAGCGCCAGACCCGGACCTGGCCCAGCGGCGCGAACTCGGCGCGCAGCGGCGCCTTGCGGGCGGCCCCTGCGGCGGTGACGGGGTCGTCCTTGCTGAAAAGCCAGAACAGCACCGCGGTCAGCGCCAGCGCGCCGGCCCAGATCTGCGCGGTCGCCTGCCAGCCCAGCGCCAGCATGACGAAGGGCGCGGCGAACTTGGTCACGGCGGCGCCGACATTGCCGACCCCGAAGATGCCCAGCGCCGTGCCCTGCCGCCCCTCGGCATAGAAGCGCGAGACATAGGCGACGCCCACGGCGAAGGAGCCGCCGGCCAGCCCCACGCCCAGCGCCGCCAGCAGCATCTGCGGCCAGGTCGAGGCATGGGACAGAAGGAAGGTCGCGCCGGCGGCGGCCAGCATGGTCAGCGTATAGACGCGCCGCCCGCCCAGCCGGTCGGTCAGCACGCCAAGCGCGATGCGCACCAGAGAGCCGGTCAGGATCGGCAGGCCGATCAGCAGGCCGAACTGGGTCTCGGTCAGGGAAAGCTGCTCGCGGATCTGCAGGCCGATGATCGAGAAGATCGTCCAGACCGCGAAGCAGATGGTGAAGGCGAAGGTCGAGAGGCCCAGCGCGCGGCTGGCCTCGGAGGGCGGAACGGGGGAAACGGCGGGCATGGTGGCTCCGATGCGTTGCTGATGGCGAAGGCTGTCGGAAAGCGCGCGGCCAGGGCGGCGGGACGCCGCAGCGAGACTGCGCTTTCGGAGGGGAGGGATTTCCGCGCCCTTGCGGGAATCCGTGCCGCATCATTGCGAGCGGGCCGGTGGCACGCCATTGCGCCGGGCCATGGGACCAGATTGGGTCAGGAAAGCGGCCGGATCAAGCCTTGATGCGGCATCGCAGCATCCGCCGCCCGTTCCGCCCGAAAGCCGGGCAGCATCGCGCCCGGCCTGCCCGCGAAACGCTCAGCCGGCGAAAGGGGGCTCGAAGATGGTGCCGTCGAAGAAGGCATCGGCGCGCAGAATCATCTGGCCCTTTTCGGCCGCGACCTCGCGGTCCTCGGTCAGCGCGCCTTCCAGCCGCGCCGAGGCGCCGGGCAGCGCCGCCCCCGCCTCGCGCAGGTGCTGGCGATAAAGATCGGTGCGGAAATGCGCCATCGCCTTTTCCATCGCCGGCGCCGGGTCCAGCCCATGCCGCGCGGCGATGCGCTGCGCAAAGAAGGCGGCCAGGCTTTTCCAGGGGAAATTCGCCGCCCCGGCATGGAAGGCGATGAAGCCCGGCACATGGCGGATTTCGCCCGAGGGCGTGACCTGCAGCCGCCCGGTCAGCCCGCGCTCGGCCAGTTCGGTCGGCAGGTCCAGGTATTCGCGCCGCGACAGGATCTCGGCGGCGGTATCGCGGTTCTCGGGCTCGTCGAGCCAGCGCCCGGCGCGCCAGACCGCCCGCATCAGCGCGCCGGTCAGCTGCGGCTGGCCTTCGGTGAAGTCGCGGCGCAGCACCAGCCCCTTTTCCGGCGGCGAGGCCCAGATCGCGGTGCCCGGCAAGAGCAGCGAGGCAAGGCTGCGGTCCACCGCGCTCGACGCCCAGGGCTCGCCGACGCAGAAGGCATCGACTTCGCCCGCGGCCATGGATTCGGCCATCAGAGGCGGCGGCACGGTCACGACCTCCAGGGCCGGGCTGAAGCCGCTGGCGCCCAGCCAGTGCCGGATCAGTTCCAGCTGGGTCGAGAAATGGAAGGGCACGCCCACCCGCAGCCGGCCGGGCGCGGCCTCATGCAGCGCATGGGCGGCCTTGCGGGCATCGCGGAAGTCGAAGTCGTGGCCCTGCTCGCGCATCCTGGCGGCCAGGGCGGCGCTGACCGCGACCGCCTGCCCGCCCTGCGACAGGAACATCGCCAGGTCCAGCTCCGGCAGCGCCGGGCCCAGACCCAGCGCCTGCGCGACCGGCATCGGCACCAGCATATGCGCCGCCTCGATCAGCCCGGCGCCCAGCATGTCGCGGGCCTGCGCCCAGGCGCCCAGGCGCAGCAGCTGGAATTCCAGCCCCTCTTCGGCGGCAAAGCCCAGCTCGCGCGCCACGATCAGGGGGGCGGCGTCGATCAGCGGCACATAGCCAAGGCGCAGGGGAGTCAGCGGCATGAGAGCAACCCCGCGGCCAGGACCAGCTGCTGCGCGATCTCGGCCACGCGCTTGCCCTGGTCCATCGCCGTCTTGCGCAACAGCGCATAGGCGGCCTCTTCGTCGATGCCGCGCGCCTTCATCAGCACCGCCTTGGCGCGGTCGATCACCTTGCGCTCCTCCAGCGCGGCGCGGGTCGCGGCCAGTTCGGCGCGCATGCGCTGGAACATGTGAAAGCGGGCGATGGCCGCGTCCAGCACCGGCTTGATCCGGTCCGGCCGCAGCCCGTCCACGACATAGGCCGAGATGCCGGCCTCGACCGCCGCCCGCGTCAGATGCTCGTCCGAGCGGTCCACGAACATCGCCACCGGCCGTTCGGTCGGGCCCGAGGCCAGCGCCAGCTCCTCGAGCACGTCGCGCGAGGGGTTGGCCAGGTCGATCAGCACCATGTCGGGCCGGCATTCGGCGATATGGCGCGCGAGGCCGGTTTCCTCGGAGATGATGCGGATGTCGTGGTCGCCGATCTCGCGCAGCCCGTCCACGATCGGGGCGGCGCGCTCGGGGTCGGGCTCGATGACGACGATGGAAAGGCGCTTGTCCATCTGCTTCCTGATCTGTGCCGCCCTTGCAGGTGCCATCGCAGCCGCGCGCCCGCAACGCATCACACCGTCGCCGTGCCGCCCCGCGCGGGATCTGCCCGCCCGGCGGGCAGGTTTCGGGCGGCTCTGCCCAAGGGGCGGGCAGGAAAGTTGCCGCGCCCGCTCCCTTGAGCCTGCCGGGGGTTTGGCTAATCTGGCGGCGACGCGCGAGCAGAGGGACACCATGCCAGAGATCATCCTGCTGACGGGCAAGGCCGCCCCCCTGCCCGGAAGCGACCAGAAAAGCGGCATCGACAAGCGCCCGGTGGACCGGCCGCTGGCGCTTGGCCCGGAGGGGCTCGAAGGCGACGAACAGGCCGACCGCCGCGTGCATGGCGGGCCGGAAAAGGCCGTGCATCACTATCCTTTCGATCATTATGCGGCCTGGCGCGAGGGACTTGGGCGGCTGCGCCCGGCCGAAGCACCGGGGGTTTCACACCCCCGGACCCCCGTGGGGTATTTGGAAAACGGAGAAATCACGGGGTTGCTGGGGGCGCCCGGCGCCTTTGGCGAGAATATCTCGACCGAGGGGCCGACCGAGGCGGAGGTCGCGGTGGGCGACATCTTCCGGCTGGGCACGGCGCTGGTGCAGGTCTCGCAGGGGCGGCAGCCCTGCTGGAAGCTGAACCGCCGCTTCGGGGTCGCGGACATGGCGCGGCGCGTGCAGGAAAGCGGCCGCACCGGCTGGTATTACCGCGTCCTGCAGCCCGGCGTGGTCGCCCCCGGCGACTGGCTGGAGCTGGTCGACCGGGTGGCGCCGGAATGGACGCTCGGCCGGCTGTGGCATGCGCTTTACGTGGACCGGCTGAACCTGGGCGAGCTGCAGGGCATCGCCGGGCTCGACGTGCTGGCCGAGGGCTGGCGGCGCTACGCCATCCGCCGGCTGGAGAGCGGGCGGGTCGAGGACTGGTCCAGGCGGCTGGAGGGCAGCGCATGAGCCGGCCGCTGGTGATCTCGATCCAGAGCCAGGTGGTCATGGGCCATGTCGGCAATTCCGCCGCGGTCTTTCCGATGCTGGCCGCCGGGCTGGAGGTGGCGCCGATCCCGACGGTGATCTTTTCCAACACGCCGGATTACCCGACCCTGCGCGGCCGGGCGCTGCCGGGCGATTTCTTCGCCGACCTCTTGCAGGGCGCCTGGGACCGCGGCCTGCCCGAGCGCGCGGATTTCCTGCTGACCGGCTATATCGGCTCGGTCGAGGTGGCGCGGCTGACCGCCGATTTCGTCGCCCGCGCCAAGGCGGCGAACCCGCGGCTGCGCTATTACTGCGACCCGGTGCTGGGCGACGAGCAGCCGGGGCTTTATGTGCCCAGGGAGATCGCCGACACCTTCCGCGACCGGCTGCTGCCCATGGCCGACATCGCCTCGCCCAACCCGTTCGAGGTCGCCTGGCTGACCGGCCAGCCCATCGCGGAACTGGCCGACATCCCCCGCGCCGCCCGCGCCCTGCGCATGGCCCCCGAGGCGCGGCTGATCGTCACCGGCTGCAAGCTGCGCGAGACGGCGCCGGACATGCTGGAAAGCGTGATCCACGGTCCCGAGGGCCTGTCGCGCCACCCGACGCCGCACCTGCCGCTGGCCATGGCGGGAACCGGAGACCTGTTCGCCGGCCTTGTCGCCGCGGCGCTGGGAAGCGGGCGCAGCCTGGCGCAGGCGGTCGAATATGCGCAGGTCCAGACCTCGCGGGCGCTGATGCGCGCGGCGGCGCTGGGAACGAAGGAGGTCGTCCTGTGCGACCGCGATTTCCGCATGGCCCTGCTGGGGGCCTGAAGCCGCGCCCTGGCGGCGGAATTGCCGGCCGGCGCGCCCTTGCCGGATTGCGCCTTCATCGGCCGTCCTCGTATTCCCGCAACCGGCACGTGACCTCGAAGAGCGCCCGCGCCAGGTGCTTTTGCACCGAACCTTCCGACAGCGCCATATGCCGCACCGCCTCGCGATAGCTAAGCCCCGGATGCGGTGCAGGACGAAGATCCGCCGCGTCTTGTCCGGCAGCCCGGCCAGCGCATGAAGGAAGACCTGCAGCCGCTCGCGGTCGATCATCCGGCGCTCCTGCCCCGGCCGCGGGTCGGCGATGGCGGCCAGCACATGGTCGCCCGGCATGTGGGTGCGGCGCCGCCTTTGCAGGCGCAGGTGGTCGACGGCGATGTTGCGGACGATGCGGTAGGGATAGCCGCGCAGGTTTTCCGGCCTGTCGCCGCCCTGCAGCGTGGCGCAGCAGCGCAGGAACGCGTCTTGCGTCAGGTCCTCGGCCAGGTCCGGGTCGCACAGCATCCGCGCCAGGTAGGAACTGACGTCGCCGCCATGGCTGCGGAACAACCGCTCGATCCCCGTCCGTGCCACCTTCCCGCCCCATGCCGCCGATCGCAGAAGGTTCGGCTGGCAGCGCAAGGATGCGGGGTGGCTGGCCGATCAGCCGCCATTACCACGCCAACAGCCACGCCCTGCAAAGCCATATCCGCAGGGAGGGGCCCGGCCCGGCAGGCCGGCCTGCGCCGGACCCTCCGGCAAGGCGATTGGCGGAAGGGAGTGGGAGTCGAACCCACCAAAGACTGACGCAGCCTCAACCGGATTTGAAATCCGGCCGCCCCACCAGGAACGCTTCCCTTCCATCGCCGCCCCTCAGGCGGCCTGCAGCCGGGCGCAGATCGCCGCCACGGCCCGGTTCGCATCTTCCAGCGCATGGCCGACCTCGCCGCCAAACCCCGCGCGCACCGCACCTATGGCATACATACCCGGCAACGATGTCTCGAGATGGTCGTCGACGGCCAGCGGTTCCTGGCCCTGCACCGCGCCCGGCGGCAGGAAGCCGGTATTCGGCACCAGCCCGACCATGGCGAAGAAGCCCTGCACCTCGACCCGGTCCTGCGCGCCGCTGCGCAGGTCGCGCAGCCGGGCATGGGAAAGCCCGCCCGCGCCCTCCAGCGCCTCGACCACGGTGCCAAAGCGGACCGAGATCGGCGCCGCGGCCCCGACCGCCTCGACGAAATCCGGGCGCGCGGTAAAGCGGTCGCCGCGATGGACCAGATGCACGACCGGGCAGTATTCGGCCAGGATCAGCGCCTCCTGCAGGGCGGAATCGCCGCCGCCCACCACCATGCCGGGCTTGCCGTGCACCATCGGGCCGTCGCAATCGGCGCAATGCGAGACGCCGCGATGCTCGAACTCGGCCTCGCCGGGGATGCCGAGCGCGCGGTGGCCGGCGCCGCTGGCGACAATCACGCTGCGCGCGGCGTGGCGTGCGGCGCCGGTGACGACGGTCCAGCCGCCGCCTTCGCCCGGCTCGATGGCGGTCACATGTTCGGGGATGTTTTCCACCCCCAGCTCGGTGGCGCGCATCATCAGCTCGGCCGACAGGTCGACGCCGGATTCCGGCATGCCCTCGGGGCCTGGCCAGAGCCTGTTGATGTTCAGCACCAGCCCGCCGAACATGCCACCTTCGGCCAGGGCGACCCTGAGCCCCCGTTGCGCGGCCTGCCCGGCCGCCGCCATGCCGGCGACGCCGGAGCCGATGATGAAGATGTCGTAGGGATTGCTCATCTCGTTCTCCTGTTCTGGATGCGGGGTGGATGCGCCGGCCCGGCCGCGGTCGCGGCCGTCGCGTCATGCCCGGCCCGCAGCAAGCGGACATTGCCCTGGCGAAGCGTGACCCCCTGCCGGTCCAGGCATTCCAGGATCTCGATGGCAAGGGCGCGCCCGGTCCCGATCACGTCGCGGTAGTCCGCGGCGCTGAACAGCCCGTCCGCGGACCGCCGCGCCGTCTCGGCCGCCTTGCGGGCCAGCGTCTCGACGGTTTCGGGCAGGGCAAAGCGCTCGGGCGTGATCTTGACCGCCTCGCCCAGGGCGGCCTTGCGGTGAAGCAGGTCGCGGACCTTCTGCAAGGGGATGCTGGTCTGGACCGACAGTTCGCGGGCACTGGGGATCTGGAAGCCGGCATCTTCCAGGATCGGCCAGATCAGCGACCAGCTTTGCTTGTCCTGCGGGTTTGCCGTGGAATCGAAGCCGGCCAGCCGCAATTGCGAGCCGACCAATTCCAGCTCCCAGCCCGCGGCGCATTGCCGGACCAGGTCGGCAAAGACCTCGGCCTCCTGTCCGGGCGCGATTTCCTTGTGCAGCCGGCTCAGCTCGATCCCGCTGGCATCCTGCCGGGCGGCGTGAAAGCGCGCCACCGCCTCGGCGGCGCGCAGGCCCAGCCGCTCGGCGCGCATGAAGGAAAAGGCGGTGGGGATGCGCGTCCTGGTCAGCGGCGCCCCCTGGGGCAGCAGCT
The DNA here is from genome assembly GCF_018499825.1 of Paracoccus sp. pheM1. NCBI lineage: Bacteria > Pseudomonadati > Pseudomonadota > Alphaproteobacteria > Rhodobacterales > Paracoccaceae > Paracoccus > Paracoccus sp. pheM1. Next base: position 1,494,323 of record NZ_JAGXCX010000002.1, on the reverse strand, counting down.
CCAGCGCCTGCGGCAGCGGCATGGTATGGATGCGGGCGAACCAGTCCATCGGCACCCCGTCCGGCAGGCCGTCCAGAAGCGCCAGCAAGCCCGCCCGCCGGTCGCGGCCGTCCAGCGCCTGCAAAACCGCGCTCCGCCGGCTGCGGCGAGAGGGCGGAAAGGGATTGACCACGAAGCCGCCGCCGATGGTCCGGCTGGCCGATTGGTCGCGGATGATCAGCCGGTCGCCATGCGCGGCATGGACCGGGCGATCCAGCCGCAGCTGCGCCAGCGCCTCCTGCCCGGCCTCGATGGCGCCGCCGCGGCGCAGCGCCAGCCGGGCCGGGATGTCGGCGGCGCCGATATGCAGATGCAGCGGCGTCCAATGCGCCAGGGCCCGCGCCTCGCCCCGCAGAACCCGGATGCGCACGTCGATGCGGTCGGTCACGTGATCGGCCTCGGGGTGGACCAGCCAATCGCCACGCGCCACCGAGGCATGGTCGAGATTGGCCAGGTTGATCGCGCAGCGCTCGCCCGCGCGGACCAGCTCGACCGCCTGGCCGTGGCGCTGCAGCTTGCGCACCCGGCCGCGGATGCCGGCGGGGCTGACCAGCAGGCTGTCGCCGATCCGCACCTCTCCGGCCAGCAGGGTGCCGCGCAGGACCGTGCCGCTGCCGGCGGCGACGAAGACGCGGTCCACGACAAAGCGCGGCCAGGCGCCATCCGGCCTTTCCGGCGGGCTTTCCAGGGCTGCGACCTCGGCCAGCCGATGCCGCAGCGCCCCGATCCCCGCGCCAGTCGTTGCCGAGACGGCGATCTGCGGAAAGGGCGGGAAGCCCGCGCTTTCCAGCAGCTCGTCGACCTCGGCGCGGACCTGCGCGATCCTGTCGGGGCCGGCCCGGTCGCATTTGGTGATGACCACCGTGCCGTCGCGCAGCCCGAGCAGGCCGAGGATATGCAGATGCTCGCGGGTCTGCGGCATCACCCCGTCGTCGGCCGCCACCACCAGCAGGGCATGGCCCACGGCATAGACCCCGCCCAGCATGTTGCGGATGAAGCGCTCGTGCCCCGGCACGTCGATGAAGCTCAGCATGCGGCCGTCGTCCAGCGGCAGATGGGCAAAGCCGACCTCGATCGAGATGCCGCGGGCCTTTTCCTCTTTCAGCCGGTCGGTCTCCATCCCGGTCAAGGCACGGACCAGCGTGGTCTTGCCGTGGTCGATATGGCCGGCCGTGGCGACGATCATGGCCGCCCCGCCACGGGCCGGGCCCGATGCGGCAGGCCGTTGCGCAGAAAGATGGCGCTGCGGGAAACCATGGCACGCTCCATTGTTGTCGAAGATCCGGCTTGCGTCCGGCCCCGGCGGGCCGCGCGGGCCACGGGGGCATCGCGGCCACCCCTGGCCCATCCGGCACGGGGACCGCGCCCCCAGGGCTATTGCTTCAGCGCATCCAGCACGGATTGCGCGTCCAGCCCGGCCTTGGTCATGTCCTGCGCCCAGGCGGCGACCACGCCCTCGAATTTCTCCTCGAACTGGACGATCTGCTCGGGGGTCAGCTCGACGACGCTATGGCCGTTCTCGGCCACGATCCGGTCGCGGATCACCAGGGTCTCGCGATCCTCGTAGCTGCAAAGCTGGTCCTGCGCCTTCAGCCCGGCCTCGGCCACGATCTGCCGCACGTCCTCGGGCAGCTTGTTCCAGCTGGCCTCGCTGATGGCGAAGCCGACCAGGTTGCCGCCGAAGCGCGGGCCGTGGACCGAGTATTTCAGCAGGTTCTCCAGGTCGAAGTCGGGCAGGCTGACATAGGGATAGAACGTCCCGTCGATGGTCCCGCGGCTGAGCGAATCGTAAAGCTCGCCCACCGGGGCCTGGATCGGCACGGCGCCCAGCTGGCTGGCGGTCTTGCCGACGGCATTGCCGTTCGCGCGGATCTTAAGCCCCTTGATCGCCTCGATCCCCTCGGGCCGGACCCTGGTGGTCATCAGCACGTTGGGCGGGATCACGTTGGCGAAAAGCACGCGCATGCCCTGCGCCTTGTATTCGCTGTCGCCCAGAAGGCCGCCGGGCTTCACGATGTCCCAGACCATATGCGTGCCTTCGCAGGACGAATCGTAAAGCCCCGGCAGCTCGCCCGCGGTCGAAAGCGGCAGCTTGTCGGGGGAATATTGCGGGACGAAGAAGGCGATGTCGGCGATCCCCGAGGACAGCACCGACAGCATGTCCTTGCCCAGCTGGCCCGCCGGATAGACCTCGAAGCGGACGCGGCCGCCGGTCCTGGCGGTGATCTCGTCCGTCATGACCTGGCCGCCCTGCTTCCAGATATAGACATCCGCCGGCAGCAGATGCGCGACCTTCAGCGTGATCGTGTCCTCCGCCATCGCGGGCCCGGCCAGCAGCGCCAGCGCCGCGGCGGGACCGGCGAGGCGGCTGCCCTGTCGGAACACGGCTTTCCATGAAATCATGATGTCCTCCCTGATCTGTCTTCGCCGGCCGGGGCCTGGCGATCGGGCGTCTCCTCCACCCGGACGCGGGGATGATGCGGCAATTTCCAGCGCGCACCTACGACGAAAGCACCTGCATAGGCACCGCCTATGATCGACATCGGGCCGCGCCGGTATTCCCCGCCACCGCCGGGCCGCTAGGCTTGCGGGGAACCGGGCCATGACGAGGGGAGGGGCGGCAATGGATCTGGACATCAAGGGGTTGCGCGTCGTCGTCACCGGGGGCGCCCTGGGGCTGGGCGCGGAAATCGTGCGCCGTTTCCTGGCAGAGGGCGCGCGCGTCCATGCCTGCGACATCGACGAGGCGGCGCTTGGCCGGCTTGGCCGGCAGGACGGGCTGTCGCTGGGCGCCTGCGACGTGGCCGACCCGCAATCGGTCGAGCGGATGCTGGCCGCGGCGGTGCAGGCCATGGGCGGGCTCGACTGTCTCGTCAACAATGCCGCCGTCTCGGGGCCGCTGGCCCCGGTCGAGGAAACCGAGATCGCGGCCTGGGAACATTGCCTGCGGGTCTGCCTGTTCGGGCAGTATTACTGCTGCCGCTTTGCCGTGCCGCATCTTCGGCGCTCGGCGAACGGCTCGATCGTCAACCTGTCCTCGGCGGCGGGGAAGTTCGGCTTTACCAACCGCTCGGCCTATGCCGCGGCGAAATCGGGCATCCTGGGCCTGACCCGCACGCTCTCGCGCGAGCTGGGACCGGCGGGGGTCCGCTGCAACGCCGTGCTGCCCGGCATCATCGACGGCGACCGGCTGCAGCGCGTGCTGGCGGCGAATGCCCAGGCGCAGGGCCGCAGCCCCGAGGCGGTGGCGCAGGATTGGCTGGCCCATGCCTCGATCAAAAGGATGTTGAAGGCCGGGGAGGTGGCTGACATGATCGCTTATCTGGCCTCGCCGCGGGGGCGCTCGATCTCGGGGCAGGCGATCAGCATCGACGGCGACCTGCAAATGCTCGCCTGACCGTTGCGGGCGGAGGAGGCGCGGCATGTCCCGACCAGCCATACCGGCGCTTGCCGGACATGCCCGGCCATGACGGCCGTGGACAAGCCGCCGCGGTTGGAGCTGCGGCAGCTGCGCTACGTGACCATGGTGGCGGAATGCGGCAGCATCACCCGCGCCGCCGCCCGGCTGGGCATCGCCCAGCCCTCGCTGTCCGAGGCGCTGTCCCGGCTTGAACAGGATCTCGACACCGCGCTGCTGGTGCGCGGCAAGCATGGCGTGATCCTGACCGAGGCCGGCGCCACCCTGGCCGAGACCGGGCGGCAGGTGCTGGACACCATCGACACCGCGCTGGAGCAGGTCCAGAAGCTGGGCCACCAGAGCCGGCGCGAGATCGCGGTCGGCCTGCCGATGACGCTGACCGGGCTGATGGCGGTGCCGCTGGCCGACAGCATCGCCCACGAGCATCCCGACATCCGCGTGCAGATCACCGAGGCGACCACCACGGTCCTGCTGGAGCAGCTGGCCAGCGGCGCGCTGGACCTTGCGGTCTGCTATGGCGGGGCGGATTTCGACGCCTTCGCCGCGCAGCCGATCTTCGAGGAAGAGCTGTTCCTGGTCGCCGCCTCGGACAACTGGAGCGAAAGCCCGGTCATCGACGGCCTGGCGCAGAAGGCCATCGCCTTCGATCGCCTGGCGGATCTGCCGCTGGTCCTGCCGGCAAAGCAGAACCCGATGCGACTGATGCTGGATCGCCTGGCCAAGGCGCATAAATGCGAACTGAAACCGCTGCTGGAGCTGGATTCGCTGCTGAGCCTGGTGACATTCGCCAGCCGGGCCAGCGCGCATATCGTCCTGTCCCATGCCGCGGTGGTCAAGGAGGTGGCGAACGGAACGCTGGTGCTGGTCCCCTTCCGCGAGCCGGCACCGACCCATACCGCCTATCTGCTGCGCCGGCGCGACCGGCCGGTGTCCTCGGCCAGCCTGCTGGTCGAGCGGATGATCCTGTCGGTGCTGGCCGAGATGATCGCCCGCTATCGCCTGAAGGCGCGGCTGCTGAAACCGGCCGGCGACTGAGGCGCGTCAGGGTGCGCCGGGGCGCACCCCGCGCCTGGTTCAGGGCAGCCGGATCTTCTTCGTCACCGCCATGTTGCCGAAGGTCGCGCAATACGAGTTGTGATAGGCCTCGGGGCCCCCCGCCACCGCGATCAGGATGTCCTCGGCCCTGGCCGTGACCATGTTCCTGCCGTCGATGATGTTGCGCGAGTTCTGCTCGACCGCGCTGACCTCCTGGGGCAGTTCGCTGGCCGGAAAGGTGGCGCGGCGGAACAGCTCCTCGCGGATGCGCGGCTTGTCGTAGCCCTGCTTGGCCAGCAGGTCGGCATGGCCGGGATTGAGGAACAGGATCGGGTTGCCTTCGCCCAGCAGCATGTTGTTGGCGGCAAAGGACACCATGCCGCTGGCCAGCGTGCGCAGGATGCTTTCGGCCTGCTGGAAGCACACGAACATGTTGCCGATGTCCTGCACGCCGACCACGGTGACGGTGCTGTCCTCCGGCTCGAAGCCGCGCTCGACATGCAAGGGCACCCAGGGGCTTTCCTCCTCGGCCTCGCCCAGGCACATGGTGTATTTGCCCGGCTGGCCCAGGGTGGCCTTGTCCACCTCTTCGGGGATGGCGCCGCCGATGTTGAGCATGATCAGCCGGATCGCCCGGCCGATGGTGGCATTCGCCCGCCGCCCCGGACCCAGCGCATTGCGCCCGCAGTTCAGGTCCAGCTGCTGCCGGACCGGGCCGTTGACCAGGATCAGCGGCCCGACCGGGTTGGTGGTGGTGGCGACGCCGAACAGGTTGAACTGCGGCTCGACCAGCGCCTCGACCGCCGCGATCAGCACCGGCATGTATTCCGGCAGGCAGCCGGCCATGACGGCGTTGACCGCGATCCCCGTCACGGTGGCCAGATGGTTGGCCGGCGGGATCACGGCGATCTCGTCCGAGCCGGGCCGGCCCGATGCGGCGATGAACCGCTGCACCAGGTCGTCGGTGGGCGGGATGACCGGCATGCCGTCGGTCAGTCCCATGCGATAGAGCGTGTCGAACAGCTCGGCCGGATCGGCCGGCGCCTCGATCATGGCGGCGTTCTGCTGGTTCATTCCGTATCTCCCCCGCCTTGCCGCCCCGCCCCGACAGCGCCCGGTGCGATCAGGCCGACATAGGTCTCGACGATGGTTTCGGTGACGCGCGCCACCTCTCCCTCCGCGTAGAATTGCGGGTTGAGCGGAAAGACGATGGTGGGCAGATCCGGCATTCCCCGTCCCGTGCGCGCCATCCTGGCAAGCGCGGTGAAGCGTTCGGTGACAAAGACGACCGAGGGGATTCCGCGTTTGGTCAATTCGATGCAGTCATGGACACTCCACGACGTGCATGAGCCTCAGTTGGCCAGGCCGACGACGGCAAAATCGCCCAGCCGGGCGGCCTCGGCGATCACGGCCTCGTCGACGGCGGTGCTGACCGGGACGTCGAACTGGATCACGTCCTTGACGCCATAGCGCGACTTCAGCGCGGTGCCCAGATGGTCGATCATCTCGTCCATGCAGGTCCAGTGGTTGTTCAGCACCACCATGGTCTTGCCCTGCAAGCCGTCGATCTTGGGATAAAGCTGCGCCGCGGCATCGCGGGCCTTGGCGCGCGGATCATGGATAAACAGTCGTTCCGTCATGGTTCCCTCCTGAAAACGCGGGGGGCGCGATGGCCCTGGCGCCCTGGATGATCCGGCAGAACGGCCCGTGAGGCAATCGCCGAGCGGGCCGCATAGGCGCCCCCTATGCCAAAGCCGCGGCGCGCCTAGGCATGGCGGGGGGACAGGCCCGGCCGTGGACCGGCGCGGCGCGGGCGCTCGCATGGGGCAAGGCCGGCGACGTGCCGGAACGGCCTCCCCTGGCTCCTATGGCATTCATAGGCCCGCTTCAGATTCGTTGACGGTGCCGGCCGCCGCCGACTAGGCTGCATGTGTCGTGGCTGTCCAGCCGAACGCGACCCCGTGCAACGTCGGAGGTTCCGATGGCAGTTGCGGCAGCACCCCGCATCATCCCGGCACCCTCCCGCAACCAGAGGACCAGACCATGCCCAGCACCAGCCGACGCAACCTGTTGAAACTCGCCCTGGCCGCCGCCGCGATCCCCGCGGTGCCGGGCCTGCTGCGGGCGGCGCCCGAACCTCGCGGCTTCGCCCCCGCGCCCGGCGACTGGCGCAGCTTCGAGCTGCGCACGCGGGTCAGGCTTGCGCCGCAGGGCCCCACGCAGATCTGGCTGCCGGTGCCCTCGGCCCAGTCGGACTACCAGCGCTCGCTGGACGACAGCGTGACCGGCAATGCCAGCGAAGCCGCCTTCGTCACCGATCCGGCCAGCGGGGCGCGGATGCTGCACGCGCGCTTCGACGCCTCGGTCGCCGAGCCCACGGTCGAGCTGGTCAGCCGCATCCAGACCCGCAACCGCACCGTGGACTGGAGCCGCACCTCGGCGGTGCAGGAAGACCCGGCGGTGCTGGAAGCCGCGCTGCAGGGCTCCAGCCTCAAGCCGCTGGACGGCGTGGTGCTGGACCGCGCGCGCGAGATCACCCAGGGCGCCACCACCGACCGCGAGAAGATCGCCGCGATCTATGCCTGGATCGTCACAAATTGCCATCGCAACCTCGACACCCCCGGCTGCGGCCCCGGCGACATCCAGGCCACGCTGACCAGCGCGGGCCTTGGCGGCAAATGCGCCGACCTGAACGGGCTTTTCGTGGGTCTTGCCCGCGCCGCGGGCGTGCCGGCGCGCGACATCTACGGCGTGCGGGTGGCGCCCTCGGCCTTCGGCTACAAGCAGCTGGGCGCGAACAGCCCCGACGTGACCGGCGCGCAACATTGCCGGGCCGAGGTCTGGCTGGCGGGCCACGGCTGGGTGGCGATGGACCCGGCGGACGTGCTGAAGGTGATGCGGGCCGAGACGGACCGCTGGATCAAGGATCCGGCCGACCCGCTGGTCGCACCCGTCAATGCGGCGCTTTTCGGCAATTGGGAAGGCAACTGGGTCGCCTACAACACCGCCAGCGACGTGACCCTGCCCGGCGCGAACGGCGCCCCGGCCCTGCCCTTCCTGATGTATCCGCAGGGCCTGAACGCCCAGGGACGGCTGGACGAGCTGGACGCCAAGGCATTCTCCTACGAGATGACCGCGCAAGAGGTCTGAGCAAGCCCCTCGGGCAGGCGTTCCGGTCCCGGATGCCTGCCTGTCCAAGGGCCGCAGCGAGGCGTCTTTCGGCCTCGCCCCCACCGCCGGCCTGTCGCACTGGCTGGGTATGTCAGGCGGCTTCGAGGGTCACAGGGCGCAGAGCGCGGCGCAAAGCCGGTCGATGTCCTCGCGCGTGGTATAAAGGCCCAGGCTGGCGCGGCACAGCGCCGTGACCCCCAGCGAGGCCATCAGCGGCTGCGAGCAGAAGGAGCCGGCGCGCACGGCGATGCCCTCCTGGTCCAGCAGCGCCGCCAGGCGCTGCGGCGATCCCACCCGCTCCAGCCGGAACGAGAACAGCGGCCCCTTGCCCGGCGCCATGCCGAACAGCTCGATCCCCGGCACCTTGGCCAGTTCCGCCTGCGCATGGGCGACCAGGGCCTGCTCATGCGCGCGGATGCGCGCCATGCCGATGCCGCCGAGATAGCGCAGCGCGGCGCCCAGGCCGATCTGGGCGACGATCGCCGGGGTTCCAGCCTCGAATCGCAGGGGCGGGGCGGCATAGGTCACGGCCTCGCGCGTGACCTCGCGGATCATGTCGCCGCCGCCGCGATAGGGCTGCATCTCGGCCGCCCGCTCGCGCCGGACCCAGAGCGCGCCCGAGCCCGAGGGGCCATAGAGCTTGTGCCCCGCCAGCGCATAGAAATCGCAGCCGATGGCCTTTACGTCCACCGGCGCATGCACTGCGCCCTGCGCGCCATCGACCAGCACCGGCACGCCCCGCGCCCGCGCACCGGCGCAGATGGCGGCCAGGTCGACTTCGACGCCCAGCACGTTCGACATCTGCGTGACCGCGACCAGCCGCGTCCGCGGCCCGATGGCGTCGATCACCGCCTGCGGGTCGAGCCAGCCGCCGGCATCGAAATCGACCCATTTCAGCACCACGCCCTGGCGTTCGCGCAGGAAATGCCAGGGCACGACATTGGCGTGATGCTCGGCCGCGGTCAGCACGATCTCGTCGCCCGGCCCCAGCCGCGGCGCGGCCCAGGCGGCAGAGACCAGGTTGATCCCCTCGGTCGCGCCCGAGGTGAAGATCACCTCGTCCTCGTCGGCGTTCAGGAAATCGGCGACGATGCCGCGCACGGATTCGTAGCGCTCGGTCATCACGGCGGACAGGTGGTGCAGCCCGCGATGCACGTTGGAATAATCCTCGGCATAGGCGGACATCACCGCATCCAGCACCGCCCGCGGCTTCTGCGCCGAAGAGGCGCTGTCCAGATAGCACAGCGGCTTGCCGTTCACCCTGCGCGCAAGGATCGGGAAGTCACCGCGCAGCTCCAGCGTCTCGATCATGGGTCTCTCCGTTCCTGGTCGCGCCCGCCGATGCGGGCGGGCATGCATGAACCCAACCACGGCGCAAGGCCGGGGCGCAACAAACAGCCGCCCCTATGCCATTCATAGGCGGGGCTGTGCCCTTGGTTGACAGCCTTGCCCGGCCCGACCAAGCTGCAGGCGACAATGCGAGGGAGGAGCCTTGCAGATGGATTAGCTGGACACGCCCTGACCGCGCGCGGTGCCGCAAAGGCCGGCCTGCGCCGTTCCATCATCCCCATCCCGCCCCGAACCCCGGATCGCCCCGATCCGGCAGCCGGGCCTTGGCCGAGGACCAGCCGGAATGACCGACGAAACCGTCTTCGATGCCGGCGCGCTCGGCTGCGGCGAGCTGGTGGTGCTGTTGCGCATCCGCTTGCGCAAGATGCCGGGGCGGGTGCTGCGCGTCGTCGCCACCGATCCCGGCGCGCCCGAGGACATTCCCGCCTGGTGCCGCATGACGCGTTGCGACCTGCTGCGCCACGACCCGGCCACCCATTCGTTCTGGATCCGGTCGCGCGACGACTGGAGCTGAACCCGACCCGCATCAATCAGGAGAAACCCATGCCCGGAAAATTCGTCGTCTCGATCAGCTGCGCCCGCGACAATACCGACAAGGCCACCGTCGGCTTCGTGGTGGCCAATGCCGCCGTCGCCTCGGACAAGGAGGCCGTCGTCTTCCTGTCGATCGAGGGCACCCGGCTGTCGCAGAAAGGCTATGCCGACGACATCCACGAGGAAGGCTTCGCGCCGCTTGCCGAGCTGATGGCCAGCTTTGCCGAGGCCGGGGGCGAGATCTACGTCTGCTCGCCCTGCTTCAAGAAGCGCGGGCTGGACGAGGACAAGCTGATCGCCGGCGCCAAGGTGGTGGGCGGTGCCAAGCTGGTCGAGTTCATGTCCGACGGCGCCCCCTCGATCTGCTACTGACATGACCCTCTGGAAACCCATGCTTGCGGCCTTCCTGCTGGCCTGCGCCGCCTATGTCGGCCTGTCGTTCCTGCTGTTCGAGATGCCCAGGTCGGTCGCCGACGCGCTCGACTGCGGCTTCCTGCCGGAAGAGTTCGTCGCCTCCGGCACCCTGACCTTCGACCGCAACCGCGCCTTCGCCGTCAGCTTCCTGCGCAAGCAGGAATATCTGACGGCGGCCACGGTGGGCGTGGCGGTGGCCTTCGCCGTCTTCGCGCTGCGGACCGGCCGCAGGGGCGGCGGCGCCATCGCGGCAGGCGGCGGGCTGATGGCGCTTGGCGCGGTCTGCGTGTCCTGCCTTGCCCCGGTGCTGTCGGTGGTGGGCCTCGGCGTCATCGGATCGGTGTTGGCGGGCGTGCCGAAATGGTTGTTGCTGGTGAACACGCTGGCCCTGACCGGCTGGGGGATGCTGTTCCTCTCGCGCCGGGCCGGATCCTGCGCGCTGCCCGCGCGGCGCGTGAACCCATAGGGGATGGCCATGAAACGCATCTTCCTTTCCCTCGCCTGCGCGGCGGCCCTTGCCACCCCCGCCCATGCCGAGGATTCCGCCCTGCTGATCCCACCCAGGGACGGCTGGCCCCTGGCCAACCCCATGGCCGCGGCCGAGATCGCCCCGCCCCCGTTCTCATTGCCGACCGAGCGCGGGGTGAACCCGTCCTATGTCGCGGGCCTGCCGGGGTTGCATCAGGGGCTCGAGACCTTCGACGACTTCGACCGCCGCTCGCTGAAGCACGACAGCGTGCTGATCCGCCAGAGCCGGGTCGAGAACGGCGAGGTCGTCATCCCTCCCGGCGGGCTGGCCTATCTGGAGGACAGCTGGGGCGGCGAGGTCGCCCTGCGCGGCGAGAAGGTGCCGATCCTGGGCCGGACCGCGACCTATATCGACTACGACATGACCGTGGTGCTGCACAGGGACGTGACCATCCCCGCCGGCCAGGCGGTGGCGGTGGGCGGCACCGTCTATCACTACTACGCCAGCATCGGGCACGAGCAGATGGTGAACCACACTCTGCATGTGCGCACCATTTCCGGCCTCGACTGGGAATGGGCCTTCGGCTCGCCCGCATTCTCGACCACCGAGCCCAACTGGTGGGGCAATTCCTTCGCCCAGCTCTACAACCAGGGCAAGCTGCGCGAGATGAGCCGCGAGGCGCTGGTGTTCGACTGGCTGGCCGGGGTGCGGATGGACCGCATGACCTATGCCGAGACCGAGGTGTTCAAGGGCCTCGCCGCGCCGGGCGACGCCTGGACCATGGGCGGGCAGACCCTGCGCGTCGCCGCGGTGGATGAGGCCGCCGGCACCGCGACGGTGGAACTGGTCGAGGGCGGCGCGGTGGTCGCCGCCAAGACCCTCGGCCCGGTGCTGCCCGACCGGCTGATCGAGGACCACGACGCCCGCAAGGCGCTGGTCTTCGAGCATGGCGACGTGGTGGCGTTCCTGTCGCCCTGGCCCGCGGCGTTCGAGGACGGCAAGGTCAGCCTCAAGGTCTATGACGATGCCTTCGCCTTCGACTACGGCGCCGATTTCGCCCGCGACCCGCGTTTCGCGGTCTGGCCCGTGACCTGCCCGACCGGCCACGCCTTCGGCTTCATGCTGACCAACAAGCAGGAAATCCGCCTGAAACCCGGCCAGTCCGTCGACGGGCCCGAGGGCTATTTCAAGGTCGTGGTCAACAGCATCGAGGGCGATCACGTCACCTCCTGGCATGTCGAGGACAGGCAGGGCAACCGCTCGGCCGATCTGGGCGGGCCGCAGATCGCCAATGTGGACCTGGTGCTGGGACAGGGCCGCGTCACCGGCCAGTCGATCTTCAAGGATCTGGGCCGGGCGCTGCTGGCGCGCAGCTACGGCACTCAGGTCGCGCTGGAAACGCTGGCCAGGCCCGAGGGCGGCGTGGCCCCGGCCCCGGCGGCTGCGCCGATGACCGCCTCGGTGGTGCCGGTCCCGGCCGGGGCGCCGCTGTCGCCCGCGCTGCTGCTGGCGCTTGCCGTGGCGGTGATCGCCTCGGGCGCGATCGGCTATGAACTGGCCCGCCGCCGCGGCGGCTGACCCATGGGCCGCCGGGCAGCCGGCGGCCCCCTTTCGCCGGAGGAACCGCCCATGACCACCCCCCATCCGCTGCCGCCCGACGTGTCCTTCGACGGCGGCGACCTGGATTGCGGCAACGGCCTTTTGCTGCTGATCCGCAAGCATATCGACCCGCTGCCGCGCGGCGGCCTGCTGGAGATCCTCTCGACCGAGATCTCGGTGGACGAGGATCTGCCGGCCTGGTGCCGGATGACCGGCAACGCCTTCCTGTCGGTCCATCGCGAGGGAAGGCAGCGGTCCTTCCTGATCTGCAAGGGCGCGCTGTCGGAACGCCGGGCCGAGCCGCCGCCCGCCGTTCCCGCCGAACCGGCCCCCCTGCCGCCGCGGGTAGCGCGCCCCGTCCCGCCGGTGCCGCCGCTGGCGGTGATGGGCATGGGCTCGTGGCCGCGGCCGCGCTGGATGGTCGAGGCCATGCACGCCCATGTCGAGGGCCGCCTGTCCGAGGCCGCCTTTCACCAGACCGCCGACGACGCGGTGCGGCTGGCCGTCGCCGCGCAGGAACGCGCCGGCGCCGATGTCGTCACCGACGGCGAACAGCGCCGCGACAGCTATGCCAGTTTCGTCGCCACCCGGCTGGAAAACTGCCAGCTGATCCCGCTGACCGACCTGCTGCCCCTGGTCGACCACCCCGAGGAATTCGAGGCCGAACTGCGCGCGCTCGACATCCCCGCCGGCGATGTGCGCCACCCGGCGGTCTTCGGCCGGCTGCGCCGCACCCGCCCCGTCGTCGCGCATGAGGTCGATTTCGCCCGCGCGCTGACCGACAGGCCGGTCAAGGTCGCCCTGCCCGGCCCCTATCTGCTGACCCGGACCATGTGGATGGAATGCATCTCGGACCGCGCCTATGCCAGCCGCGAAGAGATCGCCACCGACATCGTGCGCGTCCTGCGCGAGGAACTGGCCGAGCTGGTCGAGGCCGGCGCCGCGCTGATCCAGTTCGACGAGCCGGTGCTGTCGGACGTGGTCTTTTCCGGCGCCAAGAACAAGCGCAGCTTCATGTGCGGCGCGCTGTCGGAAACGCTGGCGCCCGAGCATGAGCTGGGCTTTGCCCGCGACCTGCTGAACGCGGTCTTCGACGGCTTCGACCGCGACCGCATCGCGCTGCATGTCTGCCGCGGCAACTGGACCCCCGACGAGTCGGTGGCGCTGAGCGGCAGCTATGCGCCGCTGATCGACACCCTGGCCCAGGTCCGCGCGGGCGCCTATCTGCTCGAGGCCGCGACGCCGCGCGCGGGCGACATGTCGATCCTGACGGCCCTGCCCGAGGACGCGCGCATCGGCGTGGGCGTGGTGAACCAGAAGCTGCAAACGGCCGAGGCGGTGGACGAGGTCGCCGCCCGCATCGCGCGCGCCATCGGCCTGTTCGGGCACGAGCGGGTGCTGCTGCATCCCGATTGCGGCTTCGCCACCTTCGCCGACAACCCGATCTGCTGCGGCGACCTCGCCTGCGACAAGATCGCCGCCATCGCCCAGGCCGCGGCAAGGTTCAGGTAAGATCGCCAAGACCCTGTCGCATCGCCGCCGGGCCGCGCATCATGGCCGCAGCAACCCGGCACCCAAAGGACTGACAGATGCAATCCAAGCTTTCCACCCTGCCGCCCCTGCACGAGATCGTGCAAACGCCCGCCGGCCGCGCCTGCGTCGAGGCGCATGGCCATGCCGCCAGCCTGGCCTGCATCCGCGAATTGCTGGACGAATACCGCCAGCAGCTTCTGGCCGGCACCGCAGAGGCCGAGGACCGGGAAAGCGCCGCCCGGAGGGTGGCCGGGGCCGCGCTGGAAAGGCTCGACAGCCGCAGCGCGCCGGCGATGAGGCGCGTGCTCAACATGACCGGCACGGTGCTGCACACCAATCTCGGCCGCGCGGTCTACGCCCCGCGAGCGGTCGAGGCCGCCAACCGCGCCATGACCGGGCCGCTGGCGCTGGAATACGACCTCGACGCCGGCCGGCGCGGCCAGCGCGACGATGCCGTGCAGGCGCTGGTCGCCGAGATCACCGGCGCCGAGGCCGCCTGCATCGTCAACAACAACGCCGCCGCCATTCTGCTGGTGCTGGCGGCGCTGGCCCAGGGGCGCGAGACCATCGTCTCGCGCGGCGAGCTGATCGAGATCGGCGGCTCGTTCCGCATGCCGCAGATCATGGAAAGCGCCGGCACCCGCCTGCGCGAGGTCGGCACCACCAACCGCACCCATCTGCGCGACTACGAAGGCGCCATCGGCCCCGACACCGCGCTGCTGCTGAAGGTGCATCCCTCGAACTACCAGGTGCTGGGCTTCACGCATGAGACGCGCTGCCCGGACCTGCTGCCGGTGGCGCGCAGGCACGGCTTGCCGCTGGTCGACGACCTGGGCTCGGGCACGCTGGTCGACCTGTCGCGCTGGGGCCTGCCGCATGAACGCAGCGTGCAGGACGCGCTGGCCGAGGGCGTGGACCTGGTGACGTTTTCCGGCGACAAGCTGCTCGGCGGGCCGCAGGCGGGCTTCATCGCGGGGCGCCGCGACCTGGTGGAACGGTGCGCGAAACATCCGCTGAAACGCGCCCTGCGGCTCGACAAGGTGCGGCTGGCGGCGCTGGAGGCGACGCTGGCGCTTTACCGCGACCCCGACCGGCTGGCGGACCGGCTGCCGACCCTGCGCCACCTGGCCCGGCGGCCCGACGAGATGCAGGCCATGGCCCAGGCGATCCTGCCCGCGCTGACCGCCGCCCTGCCGGCCGGCCATACGCCCGAGATCGCGGCCTCGCAGGCGCAGATCGGCTCGGGCGCGCTGCCGCTGGAAAAACTGCCGAGCCTGGCCTTGCGCATCCCCGCGCCGGGCGCCAGCGCCGAGCGGATCGCGCGGGCCCTGCGCCGCCTGCCGCTGCCGGTGATCGGGCGGATCGCCGAGGGCGCGGTCTGGCTGGACCTGCGCTGCCTCGACGATCCGCAGCCGCTGGTCGAAGAACTGCCCGGCCTTGCCGCGCTGCTGGCCGAACCAACCCCAACCAAGGAACTGCCATGACGGAACGCCATTCGAAACTGATCATCCTGGGCTCGGGCCCGGCCGGCAATACCGCCGCGATCTATGCCGCCCGCGCCAATCTCAGGCCCATGCTCATCGCCGGGATGGCGCATGGCGGGCAGCTGATGACCACCACCGACGTAGACAATTGGCCCGCCGATGCCGAGGGCGTGCAGGGCCCCGACCTGATGGTCCGCTTCCAGCAACATGCCGAGCGCTTCGAGACGGGCTATGTCCACGACCACATCAACGCAGCCGACCTGGCCGCCCGGCCGATCCGGCTGCAGGGCGACAATGGCAGCTACACCTGCGACGCGCTGATCATCGCCACCGGCGCCTCGGCGAAATACCTGGGACTGGCGTCCGAACAGGCGATGATGGGCCGCGGCGTCTCGGCCTGCGCGACCTGCGACGGCTTCTTCTACAAAGCCAAGCCGGTCGCCGTGGTCGGCGGCGGCAATACCGCGGTGGAAGAGGCGCTGTATCTGGCCAATATCGCCAGCCATGTCACCCTGGTCCACCGCCGCGACAGGCTGCGCTGCGAAAAGATCATGCAGGACAAGCTGATGGAGAAGGTCGCCGCCGGCAGGATCACCCTGCGCTGGAACAGCCAGATCGACGAGGTTCTGGGCGACGACCGCGGCGTGACCCATGTCCGGCTGCGCGGCACCGCGGACGGGACCACCGACGAGATCGCGGTGGACGGCGTCTTCATCGCCATCGGCCATCATCCGAACACCGACCTCTTCGCCGGGCAGATCGAGATGGACGGCGGCTATATCGTCACCCAGGGCGGGCGGCACGGCATGGCGACCCAGACCTCGATCCCCGGCGTCTTCGCCGCGGGCGACGTGCAGGACCAGATCTATCGCCAGGCCGTCACCAGCGCCGCAAGCGGCTGCCAGGCCGCCCTGGACGCGGAACGCTACCTCGACGGGATGTGACGCGGACGGGGCCGCGGCGGGGCGCGCAACGGGAAGCTTTCTTCGCCGACGCCGGCGGCCGGCGGCCGGACAGCAAGAACGCAGCCCCCGCGCGGGGGCGGCGTCCGTCATGCCATCCGCCGGGCCCTGGGCGCAGGGGCCGATCCTACAGCGCCTGGGCGGTGTTCTTCAGCGCGCCGGGAATGGCCGTATCCTCGCCGCGCTGGCGCCAGGTCGCCAGGTCGCGGGCGCGCGAGGCGACGGCGCCTTCCCACAGCTGGTATGCGTCCTCGCCCAGCATCAGCCGCACCGAGGCCGTGTCGCCGTCCACCATGTCGATGATGACCTGCGCGGCCTTGACCGGATCGCCCATCTGCTGGCCGTCCTGGGTGGCGTAATAGTCCTCCATCCCCGCATTCAGCGCCGCGTAATCCTGGATCCGGCCCTCGGCCTTCATCGCCGCGCTGCCGGCGAAGCCGGTGCGGAAGGCACCCGGCTCGATCAGCGTCACCCGGATGCCCAACGGCTTGACCTCGTGATGCAGCGCCTCGGTAAAGCCTTCCAGCGCGAACTTGGACGCGTTGTAGAGGCCGCTGCCGGGGAAGGCCACGAGGCCCGCGATGCTGGTCAGGTTCAGGATATGGCCAGACTTCCGCGCGCGCATCTGCGGCAGCACCGCGCGCGACAGTTCCGCGGCGGCAAAGAAGTTCAGCTCCATCTGCGCGCGGATCTGCTCGGGGGTGAATTCCTCGAGCGCGCCGTATGAGCCCGCGCCGGCGATATTGGCCAGCACGTCGATGCGGCCGAATTGCCCGGTCGCCTGCGCCAGCGCCCGGCCGCGGGCGGCGGCGTCGGTCACGTCCAACTGGAGCGCAAGGGCGCGGTCGCCGTGGCCGGCCGCGATCTCTTGCAGCGGGGCGGCGCGGCGGGCGGTCAGCACGGCGCTGTCGCCGCGCGCCAGAACCGCCTCGGCCAGCGCCTTGCCGAAGCCCGAGGAGGCGCCGGTGATGAACCAGATCTTGCTCATGTCATTGTCCTTTACGAAAAGATGGGGAGTCGGTGCCGCGATGGGCGGCGGGTTGCGCAGCTGCCTAAAGCGCGATCTCGACGACGTCGGCACCGTCGAAAGCCGTGTCCTCGCCGCGCACGCGCCAGGCGTTCATGTCCTCCAGGCGCCCGGCGATGGTGGCGTCCCAGATCGACCAGGCGTCGCGGCCCAGCATCAGGCGCGTGGGCGGGGCGTCGCTGGCCACCACCTCCAGCATCCGCTGCGCGGCCTTCGCCGGGTCGCCCATCTGCTTGCCGGCCGAGCTTTCCAGATAGCCCTCGAAGGTCTCGACCATCGGGCGCCAGGCGTCGATGCGGATCTCCGGGCGCATGTTCGCGTCGGCGGCGAATTCGGTGCGGAAGGCGCCGGGTTCGACCAGGGTGACGTGGATGCCCAAGGGCTTGGCCTCGATGGCCAGCGATTCCGTCCAGCCCTCGATGGCGAATTTCGCCGCGCAATAGGGACCGGCCGCGTTCATCGCCACCAGCCCGGCGATGGAGCTGACGGTCAGGATGTTGCCCGCGCCCTGCGCCCGCATCTGCGGCAGCACGGCGCGGGTCATCTCGGCCGCGGCGAAGAAGTTCAGCTCCATCTGCTCGCGCAGCTGCGCAAGGCTGAACTCCTCGCAAGCGCCCGCCACGCCGCGACCGGCGACATTGGCCAGAACGTCGATGCGGCCAAAGCGCGCCAGCGTCTTGGCCACCGCCCTGTCGCGCGCAGCCGCATCGGTCACGTCCAGGGCCAGCGGCAGCACGCGATCCTCGTGGCCGCGCGCGATCCCTTGCAGCCGGTCGAGGCGGCGGGCGGTGATCACCGCATTGTCGCCATGGGCGACGACCGCCTCGGCCAGCGCCTTGCCGAAGCCGGACGAGGCGCCGGTGATCAGCCAGGTTTTCGGTTGGTAGCTCATGTTCTTTCTTTCGCTCAGATGATGGTCAGGCCGCCATCGACCACCAGCTCGGCGCCGATGACGTAGGAGGCTTCGTCGCTGGCCAGGAACAGCGCCGCCCTGGCGATTTCCTCGGAGGTGCCGACGCGGCCGATGGGAATGCCCCTCAGCAGGCCCTCCAGCATCTCGGGGTCTTCGGTGAAATGGGTGGCCATGGGCGTGTCGATCAGGCCGGGATAGATGCCGTTGACGCGGATGCCGCGGCGGGCGAAATCCACCGCCGCGGCCTTGGTCAGGTGGCGGCTTGCCCCTTTCGAGGCGCTGTAGCCCGGTGGCACGTCCGGGAACACGATGATGCCCGCGGCCGAGGAGATGTTGACGATGGCGCCGCCGCCCTGCCGCTCCATCTGCGGCGCGACGGCCTTGATGCCGTAGAACTGGCTGTTCAGGTTCACGTCGATGACATGGGGGAAATCCTCGGCCGTGGCCTTGTCCCAGCTGCCGTCGCGCGGCCCCGGCGTGCCGGCGTTGTTGATCAGGATGTCGATGCGGCCATGGCGGTCGATGGTATCGGCCACGACCGCGACCCATTGGTCCTGCCGCGTCACGTCCAGCACCGCCGCAGAGGCGCGCTGCCCCTTGGCCGTGATCTCGGCGACCAGCCGGTCCATGTTCTCCTGCCGGTTGGCATTGGCGGTCACGACGACGGTGGCGCCTTCCTCGGCGAAGACGCGGGCGATCACCGCGCCCATGCCGGTGCCGCTGCCCGCGCCGGTGACGATGGCGACCTTGTCCTGCAAGCGTTTCATGTCGGTTTTCCTTTGAATGACGGGACCGGACCGCCCATCCACGGGCGGCTGAACGCGCAAGGCGTTCGGTCGAGGGCATAGATAGGGATTGATCCGCGAACGACCCATGCTAGAAAGTCCGTTATTCTTATTCGATCGTACGGATTTCAGGATGGACCCGCTTTCGGACGTGTTGTCGCTGCTGCGGCCGCAAGGTCAGTTCTATGCCGGCTTCGATGCCGCGGGGGACTGGTCCTTCGCCTTCCCCCCGCACGCGGGGATCAAGTTCACCGCCGTCATGCGCGGCAACTGCTGGGGCGTGGTCGAGGGGCAGCAACAGCCGATCCGCCTGAACGAGGGCGATTGCTTCCTGCTGAACAGCGGGCACGGCTTCGTGCTGTCCTCGGACCCCGCCCTGCCGGCGGCAAGCGGCGAGGCCATCCTCGAGGCCGCCGCCCGCGACGGGATCGCCGTCCATGACGGCGGCGGCGAGGTGTTCCTGATCAGCGGCCGCTTTTCCTTTTCCGGCAGCCATGCCGCCGTGCTGTTCGACGCGCTGCCGCCCATCGTCAACATTCCCAGGGCCTCGGCCCAGGCCGAGGTGCTGCGCTGGCTGCTGGATCAATGGGCCGCCGAGCTGCGCGGCCGGCAGCCGGGCAGCGCGCTGATGTCCACCCACCTGGCGCATCTGATGCTGGTCCAGGTGCTGCGGCTGTTCCTGGACAGCGCCACCGAACTGCCGCCGGGATGGTTGCTGGCGCTGACCGATCCGCAGATCAGCCCCGCCATCGCCGCCATCCATGCCCAGCCCGCCCGCCGCTGGACGCTGGAGGACCTGGCGCGCGTCGCCGGGATCTCGCGCACCGTCTTTGCGCAGCGCTTCAAGGCGCTGGTGGGCAGCACGGCCATGGACTACCTGGCGCGCTGGCGGATGCTGATGGCGGCGGACCGGCTGCGCAGCGGCAACGAGAACGTCGCCGCCATCGCCTTTTCGCTGGGCTACGAATCCGAAAGCTCGTTCAGCACGGCGTTCAAGCGGATCATGGCCTGCTCGCCCACGCAGTATCGGCGGCAGGCGGCAGCCCCGGCCGCCGCCGGGATGCCGCGCTGAGGCGGCCGCCCCCGCCTCGCCATCCGGCGCAAGACATGCTTCTATGCCCGCCAGCCGCCAACCGATGAGGCCGACGTGGATCTGCGACAAATGCGCTATTTCGTTGCCATCGTGGACGAGGGCGCGTTTTCGCGCGCCGCGGCCAGCCTGGGCGTCGCCCAGCCGGCCCTGTCGCTGCATGTGCGCAAGATGGAAGAGGAACTGGGCACCACGCTTCTGCTGCGCAGCGCAGGCGGCGTGACCCCGACCGAGGCGGGGCTGCATCTGGCCGCGCGGGCCAGGGGCCTGCTGGCCGAGATGCACAGCCTGGAGGAAGAGCTGCGGGGCCTGGGCGACCAGCCCTCGGGGGTGGTGCGCATCGGCCTGCCGGGCACGATCAGCGTGATCCTGTCGGTGCCGCTGATCGCCAGGGCGCGCGCGCAATATCCGCGCATCAAGATCGTCGTCGCCGAGGCGATGAGCGGCTTTGTCCGCGACTGGCTGCGCGAGGGCAGGATCGAGTTGGGCGTGCTTTACGGCGAGATCGGGGAAGCCGGCCTGCGCTCGTCCCCCCTGCTCGAGGAAGAACTGGTGCTGCTTGCCCCGCCGGGCGCGCCGGCGGACGAGGCGGGGCTGGCGATCCTGGCGGACAGCCCGCTGATCCTGCCCAGCGAGGCCCACGGCCTGCGCCGCATGGTCGAGCACAGCCTG
Organism: Paracoccus sp. pheM1; assembly: GCF_018499825.1. Taxonomy (NCBI): domain Bacteria; kingdom Pseudomonadati; phylum Pseudomonadota; class Alphaproteobacteria; order Rhodobacterales; family Paracoccaceae; genus Paracoccus; species Paracoccus sp. pheM1. Next base: position 1,473,828 of record NZ_JAGXCX010000002.1, on the reverse strand, counting down.
CGCGCCGAGAACCTGCAGGTCGACCCCGCCATCGAGATCGACTCCTATCCCTGCATCAAGCGGCTGGTGGCGGATGGCTATGGCTGTTCGGTCCTGCCCTGGCATGCGGTCGCCGAAGAGGCGGCGAAGGGCCTGGTGTCCGTGCGCCGCTTTACGCGGCCCCGGCTGTGGCGGCGCGCCAACCTGGCCTGGAACGCCGCCCGGCCGCTGGGCCGGGCCGCGCAATCGGTGCAGGATCTGCTGCGCGCCGAGGTCGAGCAGCTGATCGCGACCGGCATCTGGGTCGGCGCGCGCGGCGTGGATGCCCAGCGGCGACCCGACCCCGCCGCAAGAAGCCGCCAGGGATGAGCTGATCGGGGCAGGCGGCCGGGTTGGGCCCGCGACGGCGGCGCGATCCGCCGCGGCCATAGGATACGCCTATGCCAAGGCGCAACGACCGCGGTTGACAAACCCGTTTCCGCGCGGCTGATCAATAGGGCCGAACAGGACAAGCAAAGCCAGGACCATGCCGGAAACGCCCCCCGAACCAAAGCGCCGTCCGAAGCCCCGCAAGGCCGAGACCACTCGGGGCGAGATCCTGGCCGCCGCCGCCCGGCTTTTCGCCGAAAAGGGCTATGGCGAATGCAACCTGCGCGAACTGGCCGACCGCGTGGGCATGAAGGCGGGAAGCTTCTACTACCACTTCAAGTCCAAGGAACAGATCCTCGACGAATTGCTCAGCGCCAGCATCGCCATGGTCTCGGATGCGGTGACGCAGGCGGTGGCGGAACTGGGCGCCTCGGCGCCGGTGCGGGACCGGATCGCGGCGGCGATGCGGGCGCATATCACCGCCTTCCTGTCCGGCGACAACAACTCGGCCTCGTTCATGCGCGTGTGGGAGCATCTGCCGCCGACGCTCAAGCGCCGCAAGCGCGAGGAGCGCCGCGCCTATGCCCGGATCTGGCACGACCTTGTCGCCGAAGGCATGCGCGAGGGCGAGATTCGCAACGACATGGACATTCGCCTGGTGGTGCCCTTCCTGATCGGCACGATGAGCCGCAGCATCGAATGGTATCGCCCCAGCCGCATGAGCATCGACGATGTCTGCCATCTCATCATAACGACCTGCCTGGACGGCGGGCTGGGGCGGCAGGGGCAAGGCGGCGCCAGGGCGCGGCGCCCCGGCACGCTGGTCAGCCGATAAAGCGCGGCGCGCGCTTTTCCAGGAAGGCCGCGATCCCCTCTTGCGGGTCCGGGCCCTGCATGACGGCGACCACCCTGGCCTGTTCGGCGCGCAAGCCCTGCTCCAGCGGCAGGCTTTCCGAGGCCCGCGCCAGCTCCTTCATGGCGCGCAGTCCGGGCCGGCTTTTCCCCGCCAGATCCGCGCAATAGTCCAGCGCCGCCTGGCGCAGCCCCTCTGCCGCGACGACATGGTTCACCAGGCCCCAGCCTTCGGCGGTCGCCGCGTCGATCCAGCGGCCGGAATACATCAGGTCCAGCGCCCGCTTCATGCCGACCAGCCGCGGCAGGCGCTGGGTCGCGCCCCAGGCCGGCACCAGCCCGTATTGCGCATGCTGGTCGCCGAAGCGGGCATCGCCGGCGGCAAAGACCACGTCGCAGCAAAGCGCCAGCTCCAGCCCGCCCGCCAGCGCCAGCCCCTGGCAGGCCGCCACGACCGGCAGCGGGCTGGCCTCGAGCCGGCACAGCCCCCGGTTCATGTCCTCCAGGTAGCGCGCGAGCGCCGCCGGGTCGCCCTCCATCGACTGCGCTTCGGCTAGGTCGCCGCCGGTGCAGAAATGCCGGCCCTGCGCGCAGACCAGCACCGCGCGGATGCCCGAGCCTTCCGCCTCGAAGGCGTTCAGCGCCTCGGCCATCAGGCGAAACACCTCGTGGGTGATGGCGTTGAACTTGTCCGGGCGGGCCAGTTCAAGGACGCCCACGGCGCCGGCGCGGCCGACGGAGAGCACGGGCGGCGCCACGGCCTACTCGGTCCCCTTGGCGTTGCGGAACGCCTCGAGGATGGCATCGCCGGGCTTGCCGGTGGATTCCATCTCGGCCGCCCAGTCCTTGGCGACCTCGGTGATCCGCGCCTCCCATTGCGCCTTTTCCTCGGGGGAAAGCGTGGCGATCTGCCAGTCGCGCTCTTCGGCCAGCTCCTTGCTGAAGCTCGCCTCCTGCTCGTCCTGCCAGCTGCAGCTTTCGATCTCGGTGATCGGGCCGGCCTCGTTCATCGCGGCCTTCACATCCTCGGGCAGCGCTTCCCAGGCCCGGTCCGACATGGCCAGCACGACGCTGCCGCCGCCCAGCGACATGCCGCCGACCGAATACTTGAACAGCTGATCGAGCTTCAGCGAGGGCAGCGCCATGTGCGAATAAAGCGCGCCATCGACCGTGCCGCGGGTCAGGGCGTCGAACATCTCGGGTCCGGGGATCTGCACCGGCACGCCGCCAAGCGCGCCGACGGTCTTGGTCATGGCGTTGCCCGCCACCCGGATCTTGAGCCCCGACATGTCGGCAAGCGAGGCGACCGGCTTTTTCGTGGTGATGACCGTATAGGGCGGGACGGTCAGCACATAAAGCACATGCAGCTTGAGCGGCTTGTATTCGGCTTCGTTGAGCGGCCCGCCCTCCTTGGCGATTTCCGAGAACTTCCGGGTCGCCTCGCAAGAGGTGCCGAACAGGCCGGGAAGCTCGGTCACCGAGGTCAGGGGCAGCTTTCCGCCCGCGATCGCCGGGGTCAGCAGCGCGACATCGGCCAGCCCGCTGGACAGCAGCGCAAGCTGGTCCTTGCCCAGCTGGCTGTTGGGAAAGACCTCGAACGTCACCTTGCCGCCGGTCTGCTCGGCCACGCGGTCCACGAAGCGCGCCACCCCGTGTTCCCACAGGAAATGCGTCGCCGGATAGCCATGGGCGAGCTTCAGATGCACGGCATCCTGCGCCGCGCCGGGTTGCGCCATCGTGGCCAGGCCGAAAGCGGCGGCCAGCGCCAGGCTGATCGGTTTCATGTCGTTTCCTCCCATTTCGCGGATCATCGCGATTTTCACGCGCAGGGGCCGGTCCCGTCCCTGCGTCTGGTATCGCCACCGATTTTCGTGCAAATGCCGGGCGGCAGGCCAGAACAATCTCGGCAGGCCGAAGCGATGCAGGCTATCGGAAAAACCTGTGGCCGCAATCAGGCCGGGATCAGGCCGAGGCGGGCGGGCGATCCAGAAGCTGCGCCATCAGCACCGAGGCCGCGCGCCCCGGCACCCTGCCCTGGGCGGTGGCGATCAGGATCTGGCGCTTGGCCCAGGGCTCGTCCAGCCGCACGACCGCGACCTGGTCGAGCATGTCGCGATAGATCAGGCATTCGGGCTGGATGGTCACGCCCAGCCCGGCCTGCACCAGGCTGGTCGCCACCCCGCCGCTGCGCACCATGTATTTCGGCGCGAACTCGACATGGTTGCGGGCCGCCGCCGCCTCCAGCGCCTCGCGCAGGCCGGCCACCGGGATGAAGCGTTCCGCGATCAGGTCCTTGAATCGCACCGACTCACGCCCGGCCAGCGCATGGTCGCGCGGCACCACGGCGACGATGCGGTCCTCGCGATAGGGCACCACGTCGGCGCCCGAAAGGTCCAGCCCGGCCGCGGCGGCAAAGACGCCGATCTCGGCCTCGCCCCCCAGCACGGCCTGCACGATGCGGGCGTTCTCGACCTCCTGCACGACCAGGTCGACCATGGGAAACTCGCGGCTGAAATCGCCCAGTTCCTTGGCGAGGAAGGGCGCGATGATCGAACGCGCCGAGGCCACCACCAGATCGCCCCGCACGCCTTCCGAGAAAGCCGAGATCTCGTTGCGCAGATCGTCCAGCTGGCCGAAGATCGCGCGCAGGTAGCGTTCCAGCACGCGCCCCGCCGGGGTCGGCACCACCCCCGAGGGAGTCCGCTCGAACAGCTTGACGTCGGCGATCTCCTCGAGATCCTGGATCCGTTTCGTCGCGGTCGAGGCCGAGATGTTCTCGCGCATGGCCGCGCGGCCGATCTGTCGCTCCTCGACCGCCGACAGAAACAGCTTCAGCGAGAACAGATCGACCTGTCGGATCAGATGCAGGCGATTGAAGGCCATGGAATACCGCGCGGAACCGGGGATTTTCTGCGTCCGGGTATCGCGCCGCACCCGCCGGCTGTCAACACGCGCGGCCCGCCCTAGCGCCCGCGCGCGGCCAGCACCGCGCAGGCCGCCATGCCGGCCGCCATGGTCCAGACCATGCCCGCCACGCCCAGATGCTCGCCCGTGGTGCCCAGCAGCAGCGGCAACAGCGTCTGGATGAAATTGGTCAGGGTCATGGACAGGCCCATGGTCTCGTTGGCCCGCCCCTCGGGCGTGGTGCCCATCAGCAGGCTCAGCGCGATGGGCACTCCCATGCCCAGCGACAGCCCCAGCACCGCGCTGCCCGCCAGGAACAGGCCAAGGCCCGTCATGGCGGGCAGCAGCGCATAGACCAGCGCGCCCAGCATCAGCGCCGCCGCCAGCGCCAGCGGCAACCGGACCAGCCGCACGACGGGCGCCACGCAAAGCCGCGCGACGATGGTGCCCGCCGAACAGGCGCCCAGCACCAGGCTGGCCTGCGTCGTGGACAGGCCGATCATGGCGGCATGGACCGAGACGACGAAGGGATAGACGGTCAGCACCGCCCCGAACATGCTGCCGGTCACCAGCCAGCGCCGCAGGTCCGGCAGCATCACCAGGTCGCCCCGCCGCCGCGGCATGGCGCGCGTCGCCCCCGCCGGGCCGCGAAAGACATGCCGCCCCCGGCCAAGCAGCAGCAGCGCCAGCGCGCCGGGCAGGCAGGTGACGGCCAGGGCCGGCCTTGCGCCGCCCTGCTCAAGGGCGACGGCCCCGGCGATGGGGCCCAGGAACTGGAACAGCGCATAGAACAGCAGCATGGTGCCCAGGTTGCGCGCCCTGGCCGCCTCGGTCGGGCTGGACTGGGCCACGGCGCGGGTGGCGACCGCATGGGCAAACATGGTGCCCGCACCGATCAGCCCCGCCGCCAGCAGCAGCTGCGCCAGTCCGGGCCGAAGCAGTCCGGGAATGCTTGCCCCCGCGATCAGCCCCGCCGAGACCATGGCCGGCCGCAGGGTGCCGACGCGATCGGCCCAGCGGCCGAAGCGCAGGTTCAGCAGCATCGGCGCCAGCGTGAACAGCGCCGCCAGCAATCCCGTCAGCGCAGCCCCCGCCCCCTGCTCCAGCGCCATGCTGGGCAAGACCAGCCGGGCCGTCATCAGCGTCGAACAGCACAATCCGGCAATCAGGAAGGTCGCGTGAAGATGCGTGGCAGGCGGCGGATCCTCTGCCGGGCGCATCGGCGCGCCGGCAGCGACAGGGTTCGTGCTGGAGGTGCTGCCGTCCATCTTTCGCCCGCATATCCAAGGTTCGTCGCCCCAGTCTTTTCCGCCCCGCCCCAAGGTTACAGCGGGTTTTTTCATGCATCGGAAAGCGGGGCGGGCGCATAGGCATTGGCTATTCCTGAATCCGCCGTCTTGCGGATAGCCGCGCCCTATGGGTCGAATAGGGGACGGCTTTGACCCGCCCGGTAAAAGGCAGGTTTGGTTTGACGCCAATTCCCCCGCCCGCCTATCAGGAAAGAACGCGTCCGTCAGATTCGCGAAGAATAACAACGGCGACAGCCGCCAACGGGGGAAACATGACCACGCATCAGCATTATAATCCTTGAATGCGATGACCGCCGGCATCGCCGGATAAATCACCACGCTGCAAAAAGACAATGGCGCCGCCGGCAATTGGCGCGCGGGTTTTCCATGCCTGCGTCCTCGATGCCGCCGCACCTGCGGTGCGGCGCGATGCATCACCAGGCTCAGGGAGGAGCACCATGAAGAAGACCCATATCGGCGGGCTTGGCCTCGCCGCGCTGGCGGCCGGGCTTGCCGCCCTGCCCGCCGCCGCGCAGACGCTGGAGGACCGCGTCGCCGCGCTCGAGGCGCGCCAGGCCCAGCCGGCCGGCCTGACCACGCCCACCGGCTTCACGCTGAACTTCTACGGCTACGTCAAGGGCGACCTGATCTACGACAACAGCCACGACCTCGGCATCCATTCGGGCGGCATCGCCGGCATCACCGCCGCCAGCACCGAGGATGCCGCCAGCCGCGCCCATGCCTACCAAAGCCGCATCGGCATCCGCGGCGCCCAATCCACCGACATGGGCGAGCTGAAGTTCAACCTCGAGGGCGACTTCCTGGGCGGCGGCGGCGGCACCTTCCGCCTGCGCCACGCCTTCGGCGAGCTGAACGGCCTGCTCGCCGGCCAGACCTGGAGCCTGTTCACCCCGGTGGGCGAGCTGCCGGCCTTCATCGACGCCAACGGCCAGACCGGCGCCCCGGCCTATCGCGTCGGCCAGGTCCGCTATACCGCCGAGTTCGGCGACACCTCGGCCGCGCTCTCGCTCGAAGAGGACAACTCGGCGCTCAAGGACCGCGTCGCCATCGCCGCCGCGGTGACGCAGAAATTCGCGCAGGGCAGCGTGAAGCTGGCCGCGATCTCGCGCAGCCTGGAGCATCCGGTCAACGGCGTCGAATCCAGCTGGGGCGCGACGATCAGCGCCAATGCCAAGCTGTGGGAGGGCGGGCTGATCCAGGCCTCCTACACCCAGGGCGACGGCATTTCCTCGCTGCTGCCGGCCTGGAGCGCGACCTATGCCCCCGAGCTGGACGCGAATGGCCAGGCCATCGGCGCCAAGGGCTACGGCATCGCGCTGAGCCACGCGATCACCCCGCAGTTCGAGATCGGCGCGGGCTATGGCGTCAACGACTACGACGATCATGCCGGCGCGGCCGCGGACGGCACCGACAAGCTGAGCGCGGTGCATCTGAACGTCAAGTACAAGCCGGTCAAGCCGGTGACGCTGGGCCTGGAATACATCAGGGCCGAGCGCCGCCAGTTCGACGGCGCCAGGTTCGACAACGACAGGATCCAGTTCGCCGCGCAATACAGCTTCTGAAAATAGGCAAACCCGATCAATCTCTCTCTCGTGGAAAAAGGCCGCTGGCGTCCGAAAGGATGCCAGCGGCCAACTCGTCCAGGCGGGCCGGGAAAGCCGGGGATCGCGGCTTGCGACCGGCAAAGAAAAAGGGCCCCGGCGCATAGGTTCATGCGCCGGGGCCATCGTTTTCCCCTATGGACGGAAGCATGAAATCGAACGGTGGTTTGGTATATTCTGCGCCTATCCGAATTGGAGGAGAACCACGGAAATGTTCGACAAGCTGGCAACCACCGCCCTGGCGCTGATATTGGCCGCAGGCGGCGCAACCGCCCAAGAGCAGATCACATTGCGCTTTGCCCATCTTTTCCCGCAATCCCATTATTTCTGGGAACATGGCGGCAAGGTCTTCGTCGAAGCCCTTGAGGCCAAGACCGACGGCAAGGTCGAGACCAGCGTCTTCCCGGCGGCGCAGCTCGGCAAGGACTCGCTGGCGGTGCTGCAATCGGGCCTGGCCGACATCGTGACGCTGGTGCCGTCCTACAGCCCCGACAAGCTGCCGCTGACCTCGGTTTCCGAACTGCCCGGCTTTCACGACACCACCTGCGAGGGGGTGGCGAAGCTGTGGCACATCATCCAGGACGGCGCGCCGCTGGACCAGGCGGAATACGCGCCGCAGGGCCTGCATCCGCTGTTCGTCGCGCATCAGCCGACCTACAAGGTGCTGACCTCGAAAAAGCAGGTCCGCGCGATCGGCGACCTTGCCGGGCTGAAGCTGCGCGCCAACGGCGCGGCGATCGGCAGCCTGGTGCGCGGCACCGGCGCCGTGCCGGTCAGCATGAGTTCGGGCGAGGTCTTCGACGCCATGATGCGCGGCACCGTCGACGGCACGCTCCTGCCCTATTACACCCTGCCGATCTATGGGCTCGAGGACGTGGTGGACTATGCCTATGAAGGCGCGGAGCTGGGCGGCGGCTCGGTCGTCTTCGCCATGAGCGACAAGGCCTGGCAGGCGCTGCCCGACGACATGAAGACCCGCTTCACCGAGGCCGCGGCCGAGGCGCAGGACAAGCTTTGCTCCTACCAGGACGAGCTGGAAAAATCCGTCCGCGACGAATTCGCCGCCGGGGACAAGGTGACGATCTCGTCCGCGTCCGAGGCGGACCTGGCCGAGTGGCAGCAGCATTTCGACAAGAACGCGGCCGATTGGGCGCAGGGGATGGAAAAGCAGGGCCGGCCCGGCCAGGCGATCCTGGATGCCTTCAAGTCCGGGGCGCAATGAAAAATGGCCCCGGAAGGGGCCATTTCCTCATGCGATCCGCGGTCAGTTGCCGGCGCCGGCGGCCTCGAACGCCTTCAGCACCTCGGTGCCGGGGCGGCCGCTCTGGTCCAGCCGCGCCGCCCAATCCGCCGCCACGCCCGCGGTCAGCGCGTTCCAGCGCGCCGCCTCCTCGGGGGTCAGCGCATTGACCGCCAGCGTGCCCGCCTGGACATAGCCGTCGCGGATCTTGTCCTCCTCGCGGTCCTGATAGGCGCAAAGGTTCTGCTGCGCCTTCTGGCCGGCCTCGGTCATCGCCGCCTTCACCTCGTCGGGCAACCCGTCCCAGGTCTGCTGCCGGATCGCGTAAAGCACCGCGGCCGAGCCGGCATGGAAGCCCTCGGTGGTCTGGTGCAGCACCTCTTGCAGGCTGAAGGGCGGCACGCCGACCCAGATATAGATCGCGCCGTCCACCGTGCCGCGCGACACGGAATCGTAGAACTCGCCCGCCTGCACCTGCACCGGCGCGGCCCCCAGCGCCCGCACCGAATCCGCCTGCGCGCCGCCGACCGAGCGGATCTTGAGTCCGCGCAGATCCTCGAGGCTGCGCACCGGCTTCCTGGCGGTCATCAGCTTGTAGGGCGGCGGCACCGCCACGAAAAGCACATGCAGGCCAAGCGCCTCGTATTCCTTCTGGTCCAGCAGGCCGCCCTCTTGCGCCAGGGGCCAGAGCTTGCCGACCGCCTCGCAGGAGCTGCCGAAATAGCCCGGCAGTTCGGTGACGCCGGTCAGACCCAGCTTGTCGGGCGCATAGGGCGCGGCCACCGTCGCCATCTGCGCAAGGTTGCTGTTCAGCAGGCTGAGCTGGTCCTTGCCCAGCTGGCTGGCGTGGAAATCGGCGAAGGCGACCTTGCCGCCGGTCGCCTCGTTCACCGCATCAGCAAAGACCTTGCCGCCTTCCTGCCAAAGGTAATGGTTCTCGGGCCAGAGGTTCGAGAACTTGATGGTGGTGTCCTGCGCGGCCGCCCCTCCGGCCAGCGCCAGCGCGAAAAGCCCGGCCCAGGCCGGGCCGCGATAATTCGGCATGTCTTACCTCCCGTTGTCTTGTGCTTGATGGCGCCAGATTAGCAAGCCGGGAGCGGAAAAACGGTTTTATTTCCGTTCTATAGCAGGAAGCTATGGCACGGAAAGGCAGGCCCTGCGGGCCTCAGCCCCCCTGCGCCACGCCCCAGTCGCGCAGCACTTCGGCGGTATGGGCGCCGCGCGCGGGGGCCAGGCGCGCGATCCCGCCCGGCGTGCGCGAGAAGCGCGGGGCGGGCTGCGGCTGCTCGACGCCCTCGACCTCGACCAGCAGGGATCGGGCGCGGTTCTGCGGATGGCCCCCCGCCTCGTCCAGCGTCAGCACCGGCGAGAAGCAGGCGTCCGTGCCCTCGAACGCCGCCGCCCATTCGTCGCGGGTCCGGGTGGCGAAGATCGCCTCGAAGCGCGCGCGCAGGCCGGGCCAATGGGCGCGGTCGTTGCGATCGGGCAGCGTGGCGGGGTCGAGGCCAAGCACCGACAGCATCTGGTCGTAGAACCGCGCCTCGATGGCGCCCACGGCGACATATTTGCCGTCGCGGGTGGCGTAGCAGCCATAATAGGGCGCACCGCCGTCCAGCACGTTCGCGCCGCGCCGCGGGTCGAGCTGGCCCAGCTGGCGAAAGGCGTGGAACACGGTCAGCAGGCTGGAGACCCCGTCGACCATGGCGCAATCGACCACCTGCCCCTGGCCCGAGCCTCTGGCCTCATGCACCGCCGCCAGCAGGCCGAAGGCCAGGTAGACCCCGCCGCCGCCGTAATCGCCCAGCAGGTTCAGCGGCGGCACCGGCGCCCCGCCCGCCGGGCCGATGCGGTCCAGCGCCCCGGTCAGTGCGATATAGTTGATGTCATGGCCCGCCATCTGCGCCATCGGGCCTTCCTGACCCCAGCCGGTGGCGCGGCCATAGACCAGCCTGGGATTGACCTTCCGGCAATCCTCGGGACCGATGCCCAGCCGCTCGGCCACGCCGGGGCGATAGCCCTCGATCAGGATGTCGGCCTTGCCGACAAGTTCCATCAGCGTGGCGTGGCCCTCGGGGCTTTTCAGGTCCAGCGCGACCGAGCGCTTGTTGCGGTTGCGCAGGTCGTATTTGTCGGGCAGGTCCAGCCCCAGGTCGACCTCGGCCAGCCGGTCGATGCGCAGCACATCGGCGCCCAGATCGCCCAGCAGCATGCCGCAGAACGGCGTCGGACCCAGCCCGGCCAGTTCGATGACCTTCAGTCCGGCAAGCGGTCCCATGGCGCGTCCTCAGCCCGGATTTTTCTTCAGCATCATGCCGGTGCGGCGGAAGGTCAGCACCATCTTGTCGTCCTGGTTGAAGCTGCGGGTCTCGAACTCGACGATGCCGGCATGGGGACGCGACTTCGACTCGCGCTTGGAGACGATCTCGGTCTCGCTGCGCAGCGTGTCGCCGATATAGACCGGGTTGGTGAACTTGACGTCATAGAAGCCCAAGTTGCCCTGGGTGGTGCCCAGCGTGGTGTCGGCCACGGTGACGCCGCAGGCCAGCGACAGGGTGAACAGGCTGTTCACCAGCCGGCCGGGATGGCCCTGTTCCTTGGAATAGACCTCGTCCATGTGCAGCCAGGCCGAGTTGTAGGTCAGCGCCGAGAACAGCAGGTTGTCCGCCTCGCAGACGGTGCGGGTGATGGCGTGGCGATAGATGTTGCCCACCTCAAGCTCTTCGTAATACTTGCCGGTCGCCAGTTCGGTATAGTTCACACTCATGGGTTTTCTCCGCTTGGCCGGGGGTCAGATGACGCCCTGGGATTTCAGGTTTTCGATCTCGTCGGCGCCCAGGCCCAGAAGGCCCAGCACCTCGGCATTGTTCGCGCCCAGCGTCGGCGCGGGCCTGTCCAGCCCCACCGTCGAGCCGGACATGCGGATCGGGATGCCGCTGCCCACCGCGTCGATCTCGCCCGCTTCCGGGTGGACCAGCGGCACGATGGCGCCGCTTTCGCGCAAGGCGGGGTCGGCCATCGCCTCGCGCGCGGTGCGGACCTTGACGCAGGGCACGCCGCGGCTGGTGGCCAGGGCATGGATCACCTGTTCGGTGGTCAGGTTGCGGGTCCAGGCCTCGATCATCCCGTTCAGCGCATCGGCATTCACCGCCCGCGGCCCACGCGTGGCATAGCGCGGATCCTCGATCAGCTGCGGCTGGCCCATGGCCTCAAAAATCAGCCCGGCCCATTTGTCGTTCGCCGCCGCGATCGAGACATGGCCGTCGCTGGTCCTGAAGATGCCAAAGGGCGCCAGCCGGGTCTGGTGGTTGCCGCTGCGCGCCGGAAAGCCCATGCGCTGGAACACGTCGAAATGCTCGAACGGCAAGAGCGAGGACAGGCAGTCCAGCATCGAGGTCATGACATGCTGGCCCTGGCCCGTGGCCTCGCGCTGGCGCAGCGCCGCCTGGATGCCGATCACCCCGTAAAGCGGCGCCAGCAGGTCGGCGATGGGCAGGCCGAAGCGGGTCGGCGGGCCGTCCTTGTCGCCGGTGGTGTCCATCACCCCCGACAGCGCCTGCACCACGATGTCCATGACCTTCAGCCCCGGATAGGGGCTGGGCCGCCCCATGCCGGTGATCGAGCAATAGATCAGCCGCGGATTGACCCCCTTGAGGCTGTCGTAATCCACGCCCAGCCGCTCGACCGTGCCGTCGCTGAGGTTCTCGACCACGATGTCGGACTGCTTGGCCAGTTCCTTGAAGAGCCGCAAGCCTTCGGCGGATTTCAGGTCCAGCGACAGGCTTTTCTTGGCCCGCGCCCGCGCCAGGATCGACAGCGATACGTCGCCTTCCTCCAGCGCGCCCAGGTGGATGCCGTCCTTGCCATAGAAGGGCGGGTTGAAGCGGGCGATGTCGCCGCCCTGCGGCGCCTCGATCTTGATGACCTCGGCCCCCAGCCCGGCCAGAAGCAAGGTGCAATAGGGCCCGGCCAGCGCCACGGTCAGGTCGAGGACGCGGATGCCCTCCAGCGGTCGGTTCGTCATCTTCTCCCCCTCCCCTTCCTGGCGTTCAGGCCGCGTATTCGCGGGCCAGCGCGATGATGTCGCGCGCGGTCTTCGCATGGGCGATGTCGATATGCTCGCCATCATACATGACCGAGGCCCGGCCTTGCGCCTGCGCCGCCTCCAGCGCGTCGATCATGCCCTGGTAGAAGGCCACCTCATCGGCCGTCGGCGTATAGGTGCGGTTGATGGTCTCGACCTGCATCGGGTGCAGCGCCAGCTCGCCCGACATGCCCAGCTGCCGGTCGAAGGCCGAGGCCTTGGCCAGCCCCTCCAGATCCTTGATCTGCTGCCAGATGCCGCCGATGGGCATCTTGCCGGCGGCGCGGGCGGCCATGACGACGCGGGACTTCATGTATTCCGACTCGCGCCCCTCGGGCGTCCAGACATATTTCAGCGCCCGGCCGACATCGGCGTTCTTGGCCGTCGCGCCGACGATCCCGGTCACGCGCGGGATCTGCGCGATCTCGTAACACAGCTGCATCGAGCGCGCCGTCTCCAACAGCGGGATCAGTCCGACCGAGCCGATGGGCAGGTTCGCCCGCGCCTCGGCTTCGGCGATCATGCAGGACGCCATATGCACGTCCTCGGGACCCCAGGGCTTCGAGATATAGATGCCCTCGACGCCCGGCTGCACCACGGCAAGGATGTCGTCCAGATCATAGATATGCGCGGTCCGGTTCACCCGCACCCAGATGCGCTGGCCTGCGGCGATCAGCTCGGGGATCTTGCGGGCGACCAGCTCGCGCGCGGCCAGCTTTTCGGCCGGGGGCACGCTGTCCTCCAGGTCCAGGATCAGCGCATCGGCGCCGGCATTGGCGCCCTTGTCCAGCATGGATTCCTTGTTGCCGGGCACGAACAGGAAGGAACGGATCGGTTTCATCGCGGCACCTCAATAGGATTTCGGCAGGCCCAGCTTGCGCTCGGCGATATTGGACAGGATCAGCTGCGGCGTGACCGGGGCGATATAGCCGATCCAGGCCTCGCGCATGAACCGCTCGACATGGTATTCCTTGGCATAGCCGAAGCCGCCATGGGTCAGGATCGCGGTGTTGCAGGCCTTCATGCAGGCCTCGGAGGCCACCAGCTTGGCCGCGTTCGCTTCCGAGCCGCAGGACAGGCCCTTGTCGTAAAGCTCGGCCGCGGCCAGCAGCATCAGGTTCGCCGCCTCGAGTTCCGCCCAGTTGCGGGCCAGCGGATGCTGCACGCCCTGGTTCTGGCCGATGGGCCGGCCGAAGACCACGCGGTCCTTGGCATATTGCGTCGCGAGCTTCAGCACCGCCCGGCCGATGCCGACCTGCTCGGCGGCGACGAAGACGCGCTCGGCGTTCATGCCATGGAAGATGTATTTCAGCCCCTTGCCTTCCTCGCCGATCAGGCTGTCCCTGGACACCGGCAGGTTGTCGATGAACAGCTCGTTGGTATCGACGGCGGCGCGGCCCAGCTTGTCGATCTCGCGGATGTCCACGTAGTCGCGGTCGAGCTTGGTATAGAACAGGCTCAACCCCTCGGAATGCTTCCTGACCTCCTCGATCGGCGTGGTGCGGGCCAGGAGCAGCATGTGATCGGCCTGCTGCGCGGTCGAGATGAAGACCTTCTTGCCCGAGATCAGGTAATCGCCATTCGCCTGCTTCCGGGCCGCCACCTTCAGCTTGGTGGTGTCGAGGCCGGTGTCGGGTTCCGTCACCGCGAAACAGGCCTTGACCTCGCCCCGTGCAAAGGGCGGCAGCCAGCGCTGCTTCTGCTCCTCGGTGCCGAAATGCACCACCGGCTGCAGGCCGAAGATGTTCATGTGGATGGTCGAGGCGGCCGCCTGCCCGCCGCATTCCGCCACGGTGCGCAGGAACAGCGCCGCCTCGGTCACGCCCAGGTTGGCGCCGCCGAATTCCTCGGGCATGCAGATGCCCAGCCAGCCGCCATCGGCCACCGCCTGGAAGAACTCGTGCGGGAAGGCGTGGTCGCGTTCCTTCTTCAGCCAGTATTCCAGCGGGAAGTTCTCGCAGATCTTCTCTGCGGCATCGACGATCGCCTGCTGGTCGTCGGTCAGTAGATAGCCCATTGCCCTCTCTCCTCGGCGTGGCTCGATCAGGGTTCGATCAATTTTCTAACACTCATTAGGCATCTTGCCGTCCATGGGTCAACGAATCTTGGCGCCCTCGCCGGGCGCGAAAGGCTGCCCCGAGCCGTTCCATAGGTTCATGCTATGGCCAGACCCGCACCGATGCGGCGCAGCGGGATGATATTGCCTTGTTATTGCCTCCACCCCGGCGCCTCGGGCGCTTGCCATATGGAAATGTTATATCAGCAATCCACAACATATATTTGCATTATGCGGCACCGCGATGCCATGACTGCTGGCGACAGTTCGCCCGATGCGGACACAGCTGGCACGGATCATCACCATGTTTGACCAACGCACCGACGAATATCAGGACATCCGCGATGCGGTCCGCGCGCTTTGCGCCGAGTTTCCCGACGAGTACCACCGCAAGATCGACGAGGCCCGCGCCTATCCTGCGGAATTCGTCGATGCGCTGACCCGCGCCGGCTGGATGGCCGCGCTGATCCCCGAAGCCTATGGCGGCTCGGGCCTGGGCCTGACCGAAGCCTCGGTGATCATGGAGGAAATCAACCGCTCGGGCGGCAATTCCGGCGCCTGTCACGGCCAGATGTATGTCATCAACACGCTGATCAAGCACGGCTCCGAGGCGCAGAAGCAGCATTACCTGCCCCGCATCGCCACCGGCGAATGGCGGCTGCAATCCATGGCCGTGACCGAGCCGACCACCGGCTCGGACACCACCAAGATCAAGACCGTCGCGGTGAAGAAGGGCGACCGCTGGGTCATCAACGGCCAGAAGGTCTGGATCAGCCGGGTGCTGCATTCCGACCTGATCATCGTGCTGGCCCGCACCACGCCGGTCGAGCAATGCAGGAAGCCCTCGGAAGGCATGTCGATCTTCATCGTCGATGCGAAAGCGGCACAGGCGAACGGCCAGCTGGTCGTCAAGCCGATCCCGAACATGGTCAACCACGAAACCAACGAGCTGTTCTTCGACAACCTGGAAGTGCCCGAGGAAAACCTGATCGGCACCGAAGGCCAGGGCTTCAAGCACCTGCTCTCGGGCCTGAATGCCGAACGCGTGCTGATCGCCGCCGAATGCATCGGCGACGGCTACTGGTTCACCGACCGGGTGGTAAAATACGTCAACGAGCGCGTGGTCTTCGGCCGCCCCATCGGCCAGAACCAGGGCGTGCAATTCCCCATCGCCGAGGCCTTCATCGAGGTCGAGGCGGCGAACCTGATGCGCTTCAAGGCCGCCGCGCTCTACGACGCCGACCAGCCCTGCGGCGCCGAGGCGAACATGGCGAAATACCTGGCCGCGAAATCCAGCTGGGAGGCGGCGAACGCCTGCATCCAGTTCCACGGCGGCTTCGGCTTCGCCAACGAATACGACGTGGAACGCAAGTTCCGCGAGACCCGGCTCTACCAGGTGGCGCCGATCTCGACCAACATGATCCTAGGCTATGTCGGCCAGCATGTCCTCGGCATGCCCAAGAGCTACTGATGGGCGCGCTTCCCCTTTCGGGGCTCACGGTCGTCGCCATCGAGCAGGCCGTCGCCGCCCCCTTCACCAGCTCGCGCCTGGCCGATGCGGGCGCGCGGGTGATCAAGATCGAACGGCCCGAGGGCGATTTCGCCCGCGGCTATGACGACGTGGCGCAGGGCCAGTCCAGCTATTTCGTCTGGCTGAACCGCGGCAAGGAATCGGTCACGCTGGACCTCGGCTCGGACGCCGGCAAGGCGGAACTGGCGCGGCTGCTGGAGGGCGCCGACGTGCTGGTCCAGAACCTCAAGCGCGGCGCGCTGGCAAAGCTGGGCTTTTCCTTCGAGCGGCTGGCGCGCGACTGGCCCCGCCTGATCACCTGCTCGATCACCGGCTATGGCGAGGACGGCCCGATGGCCGACCGCAAGGCCTACGACCTGCTGATCCAGGCGGAATCGGGCCTCTGCTCGATCACCGGCGGTCCCGACGAGCCGGCCCGCGTCGGCATCTCCATCGTCGACATCGCCACCGGCGCCACCGCCCATGCCGCCATCCTCGAGGCGCTGATCGCCCGCGGCGTGACCGGCAAGGGGGCGAATATCTCGGTCTCGATGTTCGACGTGATGGCCGACTGGCTGACCGTCCCGCTTCTGAACCACGAGGGCGGCAAGTCGCCGAAGCGGCTCGGCATGGCGCATCCTTCGATCGCGCCCTACGGCGTCTTCACGGCGCGGGACGGCGGGCAGGTGCTGATCTCGGTGCAAAGCGACCGGGAATGGCGCAAGCTGGCCGAGCTGTTCCTAGGCCGGCCGGAACTGGCGGGCGACCCGCGCTTTGCCACCAATGTCGCCCGCGTGGCGAACCGCGCCCAGACCGATGCCGTGGTGGCCGAGGGCTTTGCCCGCATGACGGCCGAGGGTGCCATCGCGGCGCTGCTTCAGGCCGAGGTGGCGCTGGCCTCGGTCAGCGACATGGAAAGGCTATCGAACCACCCGCATCTGCGCCGCATCACCGTGGACACGCCGAACGGCCCGGTCCGCTATCCCGCCCCGGCCGCGATTTTCGCGGGCGAGGCCCGCCCCTACGGCGCGGTGCCGGCGCTGAACCCCCTCGATGCGGCCGCCCCGCGGCTGGCCGAAGAAGCAACAGGAGCAATTGCATGAGAATCCTCGTGCCAGTGAAGCGCGTGATCGACTACAACGTGAAGGCCCGTGTGAAGGCTGACGGGTCTGGCGTCGATCTTGCGAATGTGAAGATGTCGATGAACCCGTTCGACGAGATCGCGGTCGAGGAGGCGATCCGGCTGAAGGAGAAGGGCCAGGCCTCCGAGGTCATCGCCGTCAGCATCGGCGTGAAGCAGGCGGCGGAGACGCTGCGCACGGCCTTGGCGATGGGCGCCGACCGCGCCATTCTCGTCACCGCTACGGATGACGTGCAGCAGGACATCGAGCCCTTGGCGGTGGCGAAGATCCTCGCCAAGGTCGCCGAAGCCGAGGACACCGAGCTGGTCATCGCCGGCAAGCAGGCGATCGACAACGACATGAACGCGACCGGGCAGATGCTGGCGGCGCTGCTGGGCTGGGCGCAGGCGACCTTCGCCTCGAAGCTCGAGATCGACGGGGGCAAAGCGAAAGTCACCCGCGAGGTCGACGGCGGGCTGCAGACCATCGCGGTGGCGCTGCCGGCGGTGGTCACCGCCGACCTGCGCCTGAACGAGCCGCGCTACGCCAGCCTGCCGAACATCATGAAGGCGAAGAAGAAGCCCTTGGAGGAAAAGACCGCAGCCGATTACGGCGTCGACGTCGCGCCGCGGCTCGAGGTGGTCTCGGTGCGCGAGCCCGAGGGCCGCAAGGCCGGCATCAAGGTCGGCTCGGTGGACGAGCTGGTCGGCAAACTCAAAGAAGCGGGGGTGATCTGATGGCTGTTCTGCTGCTTGGAGAGGTGACGAACGGGGTGCTGAACCGCGACGCGACGGCGAAGGCGGTGGGCGCGGTCAAGGGCCTGGGTGATGTCACGGTGCTCTGCGCCGGCGCCTCGGCGAAAGCGGCCGCCGAGGAGGCCGCGAAGATCGCCGGCGTCGCCAAGGTGCTGGTGGCGGAAGACGCGCTCTACGGCCACCGCCTGGCCGAGCCGACGGCGGCGCTGATCGTGGGCCTTGCCGGCGATTACGACCACATCGCCGCCCCGGCGACGACGGACGCCAAGAACGTCATGCCGCGCGTGGCGGCGCTTCTGGACGTGATGGTGCTGTCGGACGTCTCGGCCATCATCGACGCCGAGACCTTCGAGCGGCCGATCTATGCCGGCAACGCCATCCAGGTGGTGCGCTCGAAGGACGCCAGGAAGGTCTTCACCATCCGCACGGCGAGCTTCGAGGCGGCCGGCGAGGGCGGCTCGGCCAGCATTACCGAGACCGCCGCCGCCGCCGATCCCGGCCTGTCGGCCTGGGTTGCCGACGAGGTTGCCGAGAGCGACCGCCCCGAGCTGACCTCGGCCAAGCGGGTGGTCTCGGGCGGCCGCGGCCTGGGCTCGAAGGAGAGCTTCGCGATCATCGAGGCGCTTGCCGACAAGCTCGGCGCCGCGGTGGGCGCCTCGCGGGCTGCGGTCGACTCGGGCTATGCGCCGAACGACTGGCAGGTGGGCCAGACCGGCAAGGTGGTGGCGCCCGAGCTCTACGTGGCGGTGGGCATCTCGGGGGCGATCCAGCACTTGGCGGGGATGAAGGATTCGAAGGTGATCGTTGCGATCAACAAGGACGAGGAGGCGCCGATCTTCCAGGTCGCCGACTACGGGTTGGTGGGCGACCTGTTCGGCCTGGTGCCGGAACTGACCGGCAAGCTCTGAACTTCTCAGTTCCGCAAATACTCCGGGGGGAGCGTCCCTGCGGCCCCATCGAGGGGCCGCAGGGGCGCGGGGGGCAGAGCCCCCCGCCCCACCCCGCAACCGCCACCAGCCAGCCAGGGGGGCCGAGCCATGTCCGAAATTGAACGCGAGTCGATGGAATACGACGTTGTGATCGTCGGCGGCGGCCCGGCGGGGCTGTCGGCGGCGATCCGGCTCAAGCAGGTGAACCCGGACCTCGGCGTCGTGCTGCTGGAGAAGGGCTCGGAGATCGGCGCGCATATCCTCTCGGGCGCGGTTCTGGACACCGCCGGCCTCGACAAGCTGATCCCGGACTGGAAGGACAAGGGCGCGCCCGTCAGCACCGAAGTCACCCAGGACAATTTCTACATCCTCGGCCCGCAGGGCCAGGTCCGGGTGCCGAACTGGCCGATGCCGCCCTTGATGAACAACCACGGCAAATACATCGTCTCCATGGGCAATGTCTGCCGCTGGCTCGCCGAGCAGGCCGAGGCGCTGGAGGTCGAGATCTTCCCCGGCATGGCCTGCTCGCAGTTGGTCTACGAGGGCAGCCGCGTCGCCGGCGTCGTGGCCGGCGAGATGGGGCTCGATGCCGACGGCACCCCCGGCCCGGCCTACGAGCCCGGCATGGAGCTGCGCGGCAAATACGTGCTGATCGCCGAGGGCGTGAGGGGTTCGCTGGCGAAGGAACTCATCCAGAAATACGACCTCTCCGCCGGCCATGAGCCGCAGAAATTCGGCCTCGGCATGAAGGAGATCTGGGAGATCGACCCCTCCAAGGCCCGCCCCGGCACCGTCACCCACACCATGGGCTGGCCCTTGGGCAAGAACGCCGGCGGCGGGTCGTTCATCTATCACCTCGAGGGCAACCAGGTGCTGGTCGGCTTCGTCGTCCACCTGAACTACGCCAACCCCTACCTCTATCCCTACATGGAGTTCCAGCGCTTCAAGCACCACCCGCTGGTCGCGGAGCTGCTGGAGGGCGGCAAGCGCGTGGCTTACGGCGCCCGCGCCATCTCCGAGGGCGGCTGGCAGTCGATCCCGAAGCTGGCGGTGCCCGGCGCGGCGCTCTTGGGCTGCTCGGCGGGACTGGTGAACGTGCCGCGCATCAAGGGCAACCACAACGCCATGCTCTCGGGCATCGCCGCGGCCGAGGCGGCGGCGGCCGCCATCGCCGCCGGCCGCGCGGGCGACGAGCTCACGGACTACGAGGCCGACCTGCGCTCGGGCCCCATCGCCCGCGACCTGAAGCCGGTCCGCAACGTCAAGCCGCTCTGGTCGAAGCTGGGGCTGTGGCCGTCGCTGGCGCTCGGCGGCTTCGACATGTGGGTGGCGAACCTGACCGGCTGGAACCCGCTCGGCACCTGGAAGCACGGCAAGACCGACGCCGAGGCCACCGGCAAGGCCGCCGATTTCCAGCCCATCGACTATCCCAGGCCGGACGGCAAGCTCTCGTTCGACCGGCTCACCAACGTGGCGTTTTCCTTTACCAACCACGAGGAAAGCCAGCCCTGCCACCTGAAGCTGAAGGACCCCGCGATCCCGATCGCGGTGAACCTGCCGCTCTATGCCGAGCCGGCGCAGCGCTATTGCCCGGCCGGGGTCTACGAGGTGCTGGAGGGCGAGGGCGGCCCGCGCTTCCAGATCAACTTCCAGAACTGCGTCCACTGCAAGACCTGCGACATCAAGGATCCCAGCCAGAACATCGACTGGACAACACCCCAGGGCGGAGACGGGCCGAACTACCCGAATATGTGACAAGGCGAGCTATCGGTTTTTCCTTTGGCCGGGACAGAAGCACACGATGAACGAAATTCTAGCGCCTGTTAGATGATCGGGCGATAGTCGCCGGCAGGAGAACCGGCCGCCAGGGAGGAAGCTGCAAGATGACCACGATGATCCAGAAATTCGCCGACTTGGCGTCCGGCACCCGGATCGAGGATCTGCCGGCCGAGGCCATCGGGGAAACGGCGCGCATCCTGCTCGATTCCATCGGCGTCGCCGTCGCCGGCATCGGCGAGCTGAAGGGCCGCGCCGGGATCGCCTACGGCAAGCTGATCGGCGGCGGCCAGGGCGATGCGACGATCATGGGCACCGGCGACAAGGTCTCGGCCTTCGGCGCCGCCTTCGCCAATGGCGAGCTGATCAACACGCTGGACATGGACGCGATCATGCCGCCCGGCCATGTCACCCCCTATGTGCTGCCCGGCATCATGGCGCTTGGCGAAACCATGGTCAGGGACGGCAAGGCGGTCGCCCTGGCCATCGCCGTCGGCCACGAGATCTCTTGCCGCATCGGCATGGGCATGGACTATCTGCGCGACACCAGGGACGGCAAGGTCGACCCGCCGCCGGTCTTCGGCTATGCCGAGACCATCTTCGGCGCCGCGGCCGCCATCTCGATGCTGCGCGGCCATTCGGCCGAGGTGACGGCGAACGGGCTGGGGATCGCGGGCTCGGTCTCTCCGGTCAATGCGCAGACGGCCTGGTTCCAGCACGCGCCCAGCTCGACCATCAAATACCTGCATGCCGGCGTCCTGACGCAATCGGCCTTTACCGCCGCCTATGCCGCCGAGCTGGGCCATCGCGGCGACATCCAGATCCTCGACGACGAGGAATTCGGCTATCGCCGCTTCATCGGCACGCGGCGCTGGTTTGCCGACCGGATGGTGGCGGACCTGGGCCGGGAATGGCGGTTCGTGGACCTGTCGGCGTTCAAGCCCTATCCGCATTGCCGCATCCTGCACGCGCTGATCGACGAGATGCAGGATCTGCTGGACCGGCACCAGATCGCCGTCGAGGAGATCGAGGGCATCAAGGTCTATGTCGAGGGCATGGTCGAGCAGCCGGTCTGGCTGAACCGCGAGATCCTGCTGCCGCATGACGCGCAGTTTTCCATCGCCCATGGCATCGCCGTCGGCGCCCATCGCGTGCCGCCGGGCCGGGCCTGGATGGACCCGGAGCTGGTCTTCGGCGACTCGGTCATGGGGCTGATGGACAAGGTGACGCATGAGGTGCATCCCGATTACGTCAAGCTCTTGACCGGCAATGCCGCGAGCCGCCCCGCCAAGCTGGAGATCCGGGCGCGCGGCCGGACCTATGCCGGCGAGCGGCGCTATCCCAAGGGCACGAAATCGCCCGACCCGGCCAGTCACATGACCAATGACGAGCTGATCGCCAAGTTCCTGAACAACGTGGACGGCATCCTGCCGCGCGGCAATGCCGAGGCCATCGTGGAACTGGTCATGGACCTGCCCCGGCTGGACGACCTTGGCCGCGTCATGCGCCTGACCGCGCCCGACGCGCAGGGCCCGGCCCCTCGCAACTGAACCACAGCCGGCGCCCGGATCGCCGCGAACCCGGAGGAAATCAAGATGACAGCCCCAGAAGCCTGGACTCCGCAGCAGAAGCATCTCGACAGCGCCCATGTGCTGAAGCTGGCCGAAAGGCTGGGGGTCGCGGATTACGATGCGCTGCTGGCCCTGTCCGTTGAAAAGCCCGAGGCCTACTGGCAGGCGGCCGCGGATTTCCTGGGCATCGAATGGGACAAGGCGCCCGAGGGCTATGTGGACCTCTCGCGCGGCAAGGAGTTCCCGCAATGGTGGCCGGGGGCGCGGCTGAACTGGGTCAATACCGTGCTGGCCCATGCCGGGACCGCGCCCGACCGCATCGCCGTCATCGACGAGGCCGAGGACGGGACGGTGCGCCGGATCACCTTTGCCGAACTGGCCGTCATGGTGCGTCGCTTTGCCCATGGCCTGCGCCAGCAGGGCATCGGGCGCGGCGACCGGGTCGGGCTGCTGCTGGACAACGGCATCGAGGCGACGGTTTCCGCGCTGGCCATCCCCTATATCGGCGCGATCATGGTGCCGCTGTTCTCCGGTTTCGGGCATGAGGCGGTGATCTCGCGGCTGGAACCCAGCGCGGCCAGGGCGGTGATCGCCACCACCGGCTTTGCGCGCCGGGGCAGATATGTCGACATGCAGGCGGTGATGCAGGAGGCGCGCAAGCACCTGCCCTCGGTCGAGACGATCATCTGGAAGGACGCGCCTGGCGTGGCGATTCCCCAAGGCGACCTGACCTGGAACCAGGTGGCGGAAGCCGACGACGACCACCGCCCCGCCGAAAGCATGGGGCCGATGGACCCGTTCATGGTGATCTATACCTCGGGCACCACCGGCAAGCCCAAGGGGCCGGTGCATACCCATGGCGGCTTTCCGCTGCGCATCGCGCATGACTCGGCGGTGCATTTCAACGTCGGGCCGGGCGACGTGTTCTGCTGGCCGGCCGACATGGGCTGGATCGCCGGCACGCTGGTGCTGTCCACGGCGCTTCTGCGCGGGGCGACGCTGGTGCTTTACGCCGGCGCGCCGGACTTTCCCGACTGGTCGCGCATGGGCAAGCTGATCGAGGATCACAAGATCACCCATTACGGCTCGGCCCCCACGCTGATCCGCGGCTTTGCCGCCAACGAGGCGCTGGCGCTGAAGCACGACCGCTCCAGCCTGCAACTGCTGATCACCGCGGGCGAGGTCATCGACGCCGAACATTTCGCCTGGTACCAGAACCGCTTCGGGGCGAACGGCAGCCCGGTGATCAACTATACCGGCGGCACCGAGGTTTCGGGGGCGCTGCTGTCCTCGGTGCAGGTCAAGCCCATCGCGGCGGGCGGCTTCAACACCGCGTCGCCGGGCATCGACGTGACCGTGACCGACCCGCAGGGCAACCCTGTCCTGGGCGAGGTCGGCGAGGTGGTGATCCGCGCCCCCTTCATCGGCATGACGGCCAGCTTCTGGCAGGACGACGCGCGCTATATCGACAGCTACTGGTCCACGATCCCCGGATCATGGGTGCATGGCGACCTGGCGGTGAAATCGCCCGACGGCAGCTTCGTGGTCATGGGCCGCTCGGACGACACGCTGAAGGTCGCAGGCAAGCGCCTGGGCCCGGCCGAGGTCGAGGAGGTCGTGCTGGAGATGGAGGAGATCAGCGAGGCGGCGGCGGTCGGCGTCAGCGACCCGGTCAAGGGCCAGAAGCTGGTGGTCTTCGTCCTGCCGATGCCGGGCTTTGCCGGGGATCGCGACGACCTGGCCAAGCGCGTGGCGAATGCGGTGGGCGACCGGCTTGGCAAACCCTTCAAGCCGGGCAAGGTTCACCTGGTGACGCAACTGCCCAAGACGCGCTCGGGCAAGATCATGCGGCGGCTGATCCGACAGGCCTATGCGGGGGAAAAGCTGGGCGACCTGTCCTCGCTCGACAACCCGGCGGCGCTGGACGAGATCGCGGCACTTGGCAAGTGAGGAAATGATGGACGCCTATTCGCATTACACCGCCTTTCGCGCCGACATGCCGCATCCAGGCGTGCTGCGGCTGACGCTGAACCGGCCCGACAGCCTGAACACGCTGGACAAGGCCGGCCACCAGGAGATCGCCGATGTCTGGAAGCAGATCCACAAGGACGACGCCGTCCGCTCGGTCCTGCTTTGCGCCGAGGGGCGGGCGTTTTCCGCCGGCGGCGACTTCACCCTGGTGCAGGAGCTGATCGACGATTTCGGCGCCCGCGTGCGCATGTGGCACGAGGCGCGGGAGCTGGTCCACAATATCCTGGATTGCGAAAAGCCCATCGTCTCGGCCATCCAGGGCCCGGCGGTGGGCGCCGGGCTGGTGGCGGCGCTGCTGGCCGACATCTCCATCGCCTCGAAGAAGGCCAAGATCGTCGACGGCCACACCCGGCTCGGCGTGGCGGCGGGCGATCATGCCGCGATCATCTGGCCGCTGCTTTGCGGCATCGCCAAGGCGAAATACTACCTAATGCTGTGCGAGCCGATGACGGGCGAAGAGGCCGAGCGCATCGGCCTCGTCTCGCTGGCCGTCGAGCCCGAGGAACTGGCCGAGCGGGCGATGAATGCCGCGATCCGGCTGGCCGAGGGCGCGCCGACCGCAATCCGCTGGACCAAGCATTCGCTCAACAACTGGATGCGCGCCGCCGGCCCCGCCTTCGACGCCTCGCTGGCGCTGGAACTGCTGGGCTTCGGCGGGCCGGAGGCCAGGGAAGGGCTGGCCTCGCATCTGGAAAAACGCACGCCGGATTTCGGCAACAAGTGAGGAAGCCATGACCCTGCCCTCGCTGGAAGAAGCCGTCGCCCGCCTTGTCACCGACCTGCGCCACGATGCGCTGCCGCGCGAGGCGCTGGAAGGCGCGCGCCGGCTGATGCAGGACCAGCTGGCCCTGCAGGTCGGCAGCGCCAGCCTGCCATGGAGCCAGGCGCTGCTGGCGCTGGCCAAGCGCAGCCACGTGCCCGGCAAGGCCCGCGTCGCCGCCTCGGGCGAGCGGATGAGCGCGGGCGACGCCGCCTTCGTCAACGGCAGCTATGGCCACGGCTTCGAATATGACGACGCGCATCGCGCCAGCTCCAGCCATCCCGGCAGCTGCGTGGTCCCCGCCGCGCTGGCGGTGGGCGAGGAAATCGGCGCGACCATGGCGCAGGTGATCGAGGGCATCGTCGCCGGCTACGAGGTCTATACCCGCATCGGCAACCTGGCCGCGCCGCAGCTGCTGGAACGGGGCTGGCACCCGCATGCGATCCTGTCGAATTTCGGCGCCGCCGCCGTGGTCGCCCGGATGCGCGGCTTCGACCTGGAGCGCACCGCCCATGCGCTGTCCATCGCGCTGTCGCATGCCTCGGGGACGACGGAATACACCTCCTCGGGCGGGTCGATCAAGCGCGTCCATGCCGGCATCGGCACCCGCAACGGCATCCGCGCCGCGGAAATGGCCGAGGCCGGGCTGACCGGGCCGACCACCTTCCTGTCGGGCGCCAAGGGGTTCTTCCGCACCTTCGTGCAAAAGGACATCCCCGCCGACCAGGCCGCCCGCTTCGACAAGGACCAGGGCTTCGAGATCGCGAAAGTCTGGATCAAGCCCTATTGCTGCTGCGGCATCAACCACGCCTATATCGACGGCGCCCGCCAGCTGGCCAACCGCGCCGACCGGATCGAGGCGATCGAGCTGGGCATCCAGACCGGCGGCAACATCATCGTCGGCAACGCCAACGCCAATGCCTATGCGCCCAAGACCATCGAGCATCTGCAATACTCCCTGCCCTTCCAGTTCGCCCTGTCGCTTCTGGGCAAGGGCAACGGCTACGAGACGCATTCCGCCTATATGCAGGGCGCGCTGGACCTTTCCGAAGGCAGCGAGGTCGCCCGGATGGCGCAGCGGGTGAAGATCACCGTCAAGCCGGAACTCGACCGCGCCCATCCCGGCAAATGGGTCGGCGACATCACCGCGCGCATGGCCGACGGGGCCGAGGAAAGGCTGTTCATCCTCGACCCGCTGGGCACGACGGAAAACCCGGTCTCGCAGGCCGACCTGGATGCCAAGTTCGACGACCTGACCCGCTCGGCCCTGGGTGCCGAGCAGTCGGCGCGGCTGCTGGCGACGATCAAGGCCGGCGATCCGGCGCTGCCGGCGGCCGACCTGGTCGCCCTGCTGATCCGCTGAACGGAGGCTGCGATGTTCCCCGTCGACCTGACCACCGGCTGGCAACCTGTCCCCGAAACCGCGGGGATCGCCGTGAAACCGCTCAGCGGCGCGCTGGACGAGGCCGCAGGCCAGGGCTTTCGCACCCGCTATGTCCGCATCCTGCCCGGCGGCGAGACCTTCGCCGCCTTCACCCACCCCTATTGGGAGGAAGCGCTGCTGGTCGAGGGCGAGGTGACGCAAAAGGAAACCGGCGTGACGCTGAAGGCGCCCGCCTATGTCATCCGCCCGCCGGGCACGCCGCACGGGCCGATCCGCTCGGCCACCGGCTGCCTGATGATCGAGACGCAATATTTCGCAGAACGCGCCCTGGGACTGGCGGATTACCTTGACCCCAAGGCGCCGGAGGGCCTGGCATGAGACAGATCGAAGACATCCCCGCGGGCGAGGAAAGCGATGCCGATGTGCTGCGACGCCTGATGCGGGCGCGATACAGCTGCCGCGCCTTTCGCCCCGATCCGGTGCCCGAGGAAACCATCCGGCGCATCGTCGATACCGCCCGCTGGGCGGCCTCGTGGTCGAACGTGCAGCCTTGGGACGAGTTGATCGTCACCCGGCCCGAGACGACGGCGCGGCTTTCCGCGGCGCTGCTGGCCGAGGCCGAGGCGCATCCCGAGATCGCCTCGGACATCCCCTATCCCGAAAGCTATCCCGCGCCGAACATGGCCCGCCGCCGCGAGGTCGGCTTCGGGCTTTACGCCGCGCTCGGCATCGCGCGCGAGGATCGCGGCGACCGCCACGCGCATCACCTGAAGAATTTCCGCTTCTTCGGCGCGCCGCATGTGGCGCTGCTTTCGGTGCCCCGCGCGCTTGGCCCCTATGGCGTGCTGGACATCGGCGCCTTCGTCTCGTCCTTCCTGCTTGCCGCGCAGGCCGAGGGGGTGGCGACCGTGGCGCAGGCGGCGCTGGCCCAGCACGCGCGGGTGATCCGCGCGGTCTTCGACCTGCCCGAGGACCGCGATTTCGTCTGCGGCATCTCGTTCGGATACGCGCTGCCCGAGGATGCGGCGAACCGCTTCCGCTCGACCCGGATCGAGCCCGAGGCGCTGTTCCGCTTCGCCTGAGCGGTCGCGGATGGCCTGCCCCGCCACGGCGAAAGGGCAGGTTCACCACCCGCGATGATATAGGCTTTGCCTATATATACCAACAGGTTTTGCCTTGTTTGATTCTATGGAATTTCCCCGCTCTCCATGAGAACACATGGGAAAAGCCCGGCCTGGCGGTTGCTCTCCGTCCCGCCGGCGCCAACGGAAACAACCTGCTTGCCGACCAGCGACCCAACGGAAAATCTTATGGCTGACATTCATACCCTGCCGCTTCGCAGCCTGCTGTTCTGCCCCGGCTCGAACGCCGACCGGATGGGCAAGGCGATGGCTTCGGGCGCGGATGCGGTGATCCTGGACCTCGAGGATTCGGTCGATCCCGCGGCCAAGGCCGAGGCGCGGGCGCTGGTGGCCGAGGCGCTGGCGGCGCCGCGCGCTCTGCCGGTCGCGGTGCGGGTGAACGCGGCCGACACCGCCTGGCACCTGGCCGATCTGGCCATGGCGGTGCGCGGCGGCGCCGATGCGATCATGCTGCCCAAATGCGGCGGCCGGCCGGACCTGGCGCAGCTTTCCGACCGCATCGACGCGCTGGAGGCCGGTTTCGACCGCCCCGCCGGCCGCATCGCCATCCTGCCGCTGGTCACGGAATCGGCGCTGGCGCTGCTCGACATGGATTACCGCGCGGCGACGCCGCGGCTGGCCGCGCTGTGCTTTGCGGGCGAGGATCTGGCCTCGGATCTGGGGGTGATGGCGCGTGCGAGCGGGCAGATGAACCCGCTGCTGGCCCATGCCCGCCGGCAGGTCGCCATCGCGGCGGCGGCCGCGGGCGTGCGCGCCATCGACACGCCCTTTCCCGATCCGCGCGCGGCCTCGGGGCTGGAGCTGGAGACGCGCGAGGCGCTGGCGCTGGGTTTCGCCGGCAAGCTCTGCATCCATCCGGCGCAGATCGCCACCGTCCACGCCACGCTGCGCCCGGCGCCCGAGCGGGTGGAATGGGGCCGCGCGGTGATCGCGGCGCTGGAAGGCGCCGCGAACGGCGTCGCCGTGGTGGACGGCAAGATGGTGGACATCGCCCATCTGCGGCTGGCGCATCGCTATGTGCAGATGGCCGCGCTTTCGGAGGGCACGGCATGACCGGCATCGACATCGCCCATCTGCAAACCTGGATTGGCCGGACCGAGGAAAGCCGCGACGTGATCGCGCCCGCCCATGTCCGGCGCATGGCGGCGCTGCTGGACCGCCCCGCCCCGGCCAGGGGCGAGGCGCTGCCGCCGCTCTGGCACTGGACGTTCTTCACCCCCGAGGCGCCGCAGTCGCAGATCGGCCCGGACGGGCACCCCCGGCGCGGCGGCTTCCTGCCGCCGGTGCCGCTGCCGCGGCGGATGTGGGCGGGGGGCAGGCTGACCTTTCACGCACCGCTCCATGTCGGCGAGGAGGTGAGCCGCACCAGCGAGATCCTGTCCGTGACCGAGAAATCCGGCCGCCAGGGCGCGCTGGTCTTCCTGACGGTCAGGCACAGCCTGGCCACCGGCGCCGGCCTTGCCATCGAGGAGGAACAGGACATCGTCTATCGCGAACCCTCGACCAGCGCCCAGCCGGCGGCGGTGGCGGAGGTCGCGCCCGCCGACTGGCGCGACCCGCTGGACCCCGACCCGGTGCTGCTGTTTCGCTATTCGGCGCTGACCTTCAACGCGCATCGCATCCATTACGACCTGCCCTATGCCACGGGCGAGGAAGGCTATCCCGGCCTGGTGGTCCACGGCCCCCTGACCGCCACCCTGCTGATGGAGGGCTTTGTCCGCCACATCGGCAAGCCACCCCGCAGCTTCAGCTTTCGCGGCCAGGCGCCGCTGTTCGCCGGCGGCCGGATGCAGGTCTGCGGCCGCGTCACGGCCGAGGGCCACGATCTCTGGGCCGAGGGCCCCGGCGGCTATACCGGCATGAGCGCCAGGGTGACGGCATGAGCATCGACCTGGACAAGCTGATGCGGCTGGAGATCCCCGTGGTGCGGCAGGAGCTGACGCCACGCGACATCGCGCTTTATGCGCTGTCGATCGGCATGGGGCGCGATGCGCTGGACGCGCGGCAGCTGCCTTACGTCGATCCGCTGCAAGGGCCGCAGGTGATGCCGGCCATGGTGCTGGTGATGGCGCATCCCGGCTTCTATCTCGGCCACCCGGATTCGGGCGTCGACCCCAAGGGCGTGCTGCATGCCGACCAGGCCATCGAGATCCTCGGCCCGATCCCCGGCAAGGGCACGGTCGAAAGCCGCACCCGCATCACCGAGGTCATCGACAAGGGCGCGGGCAAGCCGGCGCTGATCCTGGCCGAGACCGAGCTTTCCGACGGCGAGGGCCGCCGCTTCGCCCGGCTGAACCGCACCACCTTCATCCGTGGCGGCGGCGGCTTCGGCGGGCCCTCGGAGCCGCGAAACCCCGTGCCGCGCCTGCCCGAGCCCCAGACCGCGCCGGATCATGTCGTCGACCTGGAAACCGCCGACGCGCAGGCGCTGATCTATCGGCTGAACGGCGACCTGAACCCGCTGCACAGCGACCCAGAACTGGCCCGCAAGCTGGGGTTCGAGCGGCCGATCCTGCATGGGCTTTGCACCATGGGCGTGGTCTGCCACGCGCTGCTGCGGGCGCTTGGCGGCTATCGCGCCGAGACCATGCGCGCGGTGCGGCTGCGCTTTGCCAAGCCGGTCTATCCGGGCGAGACGATCCGCAGCGAGATCTGGGCCGACGGCCGCTTCCGCGCCCTGGTCCCCGCCCGCGACGCCGTGGTGATCGACGGCGGCCTTGCCCGCTTCGATCCCGCCCCCGAACCATGAACCCGGAGCCGAACATGATCCCCGAGGACGTTCTTTCGTCGATGGAAATGATCCGCGACAGCGCGCGCGGCATCACCGGCCAGGACCTGACCCGCATCCGCAAGCTGCGCTACAGCTCGCCCGGCTTCGACCGCGCGGTCTGGTCGGAAATCTGCGCCCTTGGCTGGCCCGCCCTGCGCCTGCCCGAGGACAGGGGCGGCGTCGGCCTGGGCCTGCTGCCCTATGCCGCGCTGGCCGAAGAGGCCGGCCGTGCCCTGCTGCCCGAGCCGCTGATCCCGGCGGTGCTGGCCTCGGCCCTGCTCCACGGCGCGGCGTTGGAGGCGCATCTGGACGGCGCGCGGCTGGTGATCCCGGCCTGGGCCGAGGCGCGCGGCACGCTGGAGCCCGCGGGCGATCCCGCGATCCGCGACGGCAAGGTCACGGCGAGCCGGATCCATGTGCCGATGGCGGCGGGGGCGGATGCCTTCCTGATCGTCGGCGCCACGCAATCGGCGCTGGTCGCCGCCGATGCGCCCGGCGTGACCGCCACCACCGACGAGACGCAGGACGGCGGCCATGTCGCCGCCATCCGCTTCGAGGATGCGCCCTGCGCCGTGATCGCCGCCGACCCCCGCCCGGCGCTGGCCGAGGCGGCGCTGGCGACCGCCGCCTATCTGCTGGGGCTGATGGAGGGCGCGCTGGACATGACCGTCGCCTATCTCAAGCAGCGGGTGCAGTTCGGCAAGACCATCGGCCAGTTCCAGATCCTGCAGCACATGGCCGTGGACGCCCGGCTGGAGATCGAGGTCAGCCGCGCCAGCATCGAGCAGGCGGCGCTGCAATGGGACCGCGAAGGGCCGACGCCCGCCGCCCAGGCGGCGATCTCGCGCGCCAAGGCGCGGGCCTCGGCCTCGGCGATGAAGGTGACGCGCGACTGCATCCAGCTGCATGGCGGCATCGGCTTTACCGACGAACACGACATCGGCCTGTATCTGCGCAAGGCCATGGTCGAGGCGGCGCGCTTTGGCGGGCCGTCCCAGCACCGCGCCCGCTTCGCCCGTCTGAAACCCGTCACGCAGGAGGCATGAGCCATGGCCTATGATGCGTTCAAGCTGGACGATTACAACGCGCTGCCGGACGAGGATTTCCGCGCCCTGGTCCGCCGCTTCCTGGCCCAGAACCACCCGCCCCATCTGCGCCACCCGGCCAAGCGGCTGCATTGGGACGATGCCGAGCCCTGGTACATGATCCTGTCGGCCGCCGGCTGGCTGGCGCCGAACTGGCCGCGCGACCATGGCGGCATGGGGCTGAACCCCGGCAAGCAGCTGATCTATGTCGAGGAATTCGAGAAATTCGGCGCCGCCCGCACCCCCGACCACGGCATGATGCTGCTGGGGCCCCTGCTGATCAACTACGGCTCGGAAGAGCAGAAGGCGCATTTCCTGCCCAGGATCCTGTCGGGCGAACATATCTGGTGCCAGGGCTATTCCGAACCCAACGCCGGCTCTGACCTGGCCAACCTGCGCACCGAGGCGGTGCTGGACGGCGACGAATGGGTGGTGAACGGGCAGAAGATCTGGACCACGCTGGCCGGCGATGCCGACTG
Source organism: Paracoccus sp. pheM1 (assembly GCF_018499825.1). Lineage (NCBI taxonomy): Bacteria > Pseudomonadati > Pseudomonadota > Alphaproteobacteria > Rhodobacterales > Paracoccaceae > Paracoccus > Paracoccus sp. pheM1. Next base: position 1,442,123 of record NZ_JAGXCX010000002.1, on the reverse strand, counting down.
GATCTTTTGCCTGGTCAGGACCGACAAGACCGGCAAGAAGCAGGAGGGCATCAGCTTCCTGCTGATCCCGCTGGACACGCCCGGCATCACCATCCGGCCGATCATCAACCTGGAGCTGGACGACGAATTCTCGGAAGTGTTCTTCGACAACGTCCGCGTGCCCAAGGGCAATATCGTGGGCGAGGTCAACCAGGGCTGGACCATGGCCAAGAACCTGCTGGGCTTCGAGCGGATCTTCCTGGGCGGCCCGCGGCAGTCGGCCAGCGCGCTGGCCAAGCTGCGCCGGCTGGGCCAGCATTACGGCCTTCTGGACGATCCGGCCTTCGTCGACCGCTACGCCGGCTTCCAGATGGAGCTGGAGGACCACCAGGCCATCTTCAGCCGCGTCGCCGACAAGCTGCGCCGGGGCGAGAGGCTGGGCCCCGAGGTCAGCTTCCTCAAGCTGAACCAGACCGCGCTTTACCAGCGCATCACCGAATACGGGCTGGAGCTGATGGCCGAGGATGGCGGGCTGCTGGCGCCGCTCATGGGGTCGAACGACCTGGCCATGCCGACGCAGTTCCTGAACGCCCGCGCGGCCACGATCTATGGCGGCACGACCCAGGTGCAGAAGAACATCCTGGCCAAGGCCGTGCTCGACCTGCCCTGACACGAAAGGACAACGGAAATGACCCAGATACTGGACGGCAAGGTTGCGCTGGTCACAGGCGCCGGCGGCGGCATCGGCCGCGCCATCGTCATCGCCATGGCCCGCGCCGGCGCCTCGGTGGTGATCAACGACATCGGCGTGTCGCTGTCGGGCGAAGGCGGCTCGGCCAGCCCGGCCGAAGAGGTCAAGGCCGAGATCGAGGCCTTCGGCGGCAAGGCCGTCATCAACACCGACAGCGTCTCGGAATGGGACGCGGCGCAGCGCATGGTGGCGCAGGCCAGGGACAGTTTCGGCCGCCTCGACATCGTGGTGAACAACGCCGGCATCCTGCGCGACGCCATGTTCCACAAGATGACGCCCGAGCAATGGCTGGCGGTGATCGGCGTGCATCTGAACGGCAGCTTCTTCGTCAGCCGCGCCGCAGCCGAGATCTTTCGCGAACAGGAAAGCGGCAGCTTCATCCACATGGTCTCGACCTCCGGCCTGATCGGCAACCTGGGCCAGGCGAACTATTCCGCCGCCAAGCTGGGCATGGTCGGGCTGTCGAAGACCATCGCGCTGGACATGAAGCGCTACAACGTGCGCTCGAACTGCATCGCGCCCTTCGCCTGGGGCCGGATGACCAGCAATATCCCGACCGAGACCCCGGACCAGATCGCGCGGGTCGAGAACCTCAAGAAGATGACGCCGGAAAAGAACGCGCCGCTGGCGGTGTTCCTGGGCTCGGATGATGCCGGGGACGTGACCGGGCAGATCTTCTCGGTGCGCCGGAACGAGATCTTCCTGCTCAGCCAGAACCGCCCGATCCGCTCGGTCCACCGCGACGGGGACTGGACGGCCGAGACCGTCCGCGACCACGCCATCCCCGCCCTGCGTTCCTCGTTCTACCCGCTGGAGCGCAGCCAGGACGTCTTTACCTGGGATCCCTGCTAGGGCCCTGCCGGGACGGGCCGCGGCCCGTCCGCCGAAACCCCGACCACCAAGGAGAAACCCCATGCGCCGCGCCGCCATCGTCAGCCCGCTTCGCACCGCCGTCGGCGGTTTCGGAGGCGCGCTGCGCCCCGTTCCCGTCGAGGTTCTGGGCGGCACCGTCACCAAGGCGGTTCTGGAAAAGACCGGCCTCGATCCCGCGCTGATCGAGGACGTGGTCTTTGCCCAGTCCTATGCCAATTCGGAAACCCCCTGCGTCGGGCGCTGGATCGCGCTGGACGCCGGCCTGCCGATCGAGGTGCCGGGCCTTCAGACCGACCGGCGCTGCGGCGGCGGCTTGCAGGCGCTGGTGACGGCGGCGATGATGGTGCAGACGGGCGCCTGCGACGTGGTGCTGGCCGGCGGCGTCGAGTCGATGTCGAACATCGAGTTCTACACCACCGACATGCGCTGGGGCCGGCGCTCGGGCACGACGCAGTTCTACGACCGGCTGGACCGGGGCCGCGAACGCTCGCAGCCCGTGCATCGCTTCGGCTATATCTCGGGCATGATCGAGACGGCCGAGAACCTGGCCCGCGACTACGGCATCACCCGAGAGGAGGCGGACGCCTTTGCCGCCGAAAGCCACCGCCGCGCCGCCGCCGCCTGGGCCGACGGGCGCTTTGCCCAGGAGGTCGTGCCGGTCGCGGTGCCGCAGCGCAAGGGCGATCCGCTGGTCTTCGACCGCGACGAGGGCATCCGGCCGGACACCACCCCGCAATCGCTGGCCAGGCTGCGGGTGATCCAGAAGGACGGCACCGTCACCGCCGGCAATGCCGCGCAGCAGAACGATGCCGCCGCCGCCTGCCTGGTCGTGGCCGAGGACAAGCTGGAGGAACTGGGCCTGACCCCCATCGCCTTTCTCAACGGCTGGTCGGCCGTGGGCTGCGACCCGTCGCGCATGGGCATCGGCCCGGTGCCGGCAACCGCCAAGGTGCTGCAAAAGACCGGGCTGAAGATGTCCGACATGGGCCTGGTCGAGATCAACGAAGCCTTCGCCGCGCAAGTCCTGGCCTGCCTGAAGGGCATGGACTGGGACGAGCGCGACAAGCTGAACGTGAACGGCTCGGGCATCTCGCTGGGCCATCCCATCGGCGCGACCGGGGTGCGGATCATGACCACGCTGGTCCATGAAATGGCCCGCCGCGGCACCCGCTATGGGCTGGAGACCATGTGCATCGGCGGCGGCCAGGGCATGGCGGCCGTGTTCGAACGCGCCTGATCGAAGGGCAGGAAATGAAAAGGGGCGAGGCTCGCAGCCTCGCCCCTTTCGCATGGCCCTGTCCCTCGCGGTCAGTCCAGGTTGATGTAGGTGGCTTTCGGGTAAAGGAAGCTCTCGACATGCTCGCGGGCGCCCTTCCAGCCATAGCCGCTCATCTTGGTGCCGCCAAAGCCGATGGCCGGGTCCAGCACGCCGTAGCAATTGACCCAGACCGTGCCGGCGCGGATGCCCTGCGCGACCTTGTGCGCCGTCCCCAGGTTCTGCGTCCAGACCCCGCCGGCAAGGCCGTAGGGCGTGTCGTTGGCCAGCCGCAAGGCCTCGTCCATGTCGTCGAAGGGAATGACCGAGGCCACGGGGCCGAAGATCTCTTCGCGGGCGATGGTCATGTCGTTGCGGACATTGGCAAAGACCGTCGGCTCGACATAGAAGCCCGCCGCCAGCTCGCCGCCCGGACGACGGCCGCCGGCGACCAGCTCGGCCTCGCCGCCGCCGATGCCGATGTAATGCTGCACCCGCTCGAGCTGGCGTTGCGAGACCAGCGGCCCCACCTGCGTCTGCGGATCGCAGCCGTCGCCGACGCGGATCGTCGCGGTGAACTCCTTCAGCCGCGCCACGAATTCGTCATGAACCCTGCGCTGCACGAAGATCCGCGTGCCGGCCACGCAGACCTGCCCGGTATTGGTGAACACGCCCATCGCCGCGCCCGGCACCGCCTTGTCCAGGTCGGCATCGGCAAAGACGATATCGGGCGACTTGCCGCCCAGCTCCATCTGCAACCGCTTGAGATTGCCGGCCGAGGCGCGGGTGATCGCCTGCGCAGTGCCGACCGAGCCGGTAAAGGCCAGCCGGTCGACGCCCATATGCTCGGCCAGGGCCTGCCCGGCCTCGTGGCCATAGCCGGTGACGACGTTGATGACGCCCTCGGGCACGCCGGCCTCGAGCATCAGCTCGGACACGCGCAGCACCGAAAGCGAGGCGTCCTCGGCCGGCTTCAGCACCGCCGTGCAGCCGGTGGCCAGCGCCGGGCCAAAGATCCACCACAGCCCGATCAGCGGCCCGTTCCAGGGGATGATGCCGCCGACGACCCCCACCGGCATCATCTGCTTCAGCGTCAGGAAATGCCCCGGCAGCGAGTTCCTGGGCGCAGCCACCGTGCCGGCATCGCATTGCGAGGCATAGAATTGCAGCACCTGCGAGGTCCATTCCCGCAGGTTGCGGATCCGCGACAGCGGCGCGCCCATGTCCAGCGTCTCGATCAGCGCCAGTTCCTCGAAATGATCAAGGACCAGGTCATGCACCTTGAGCAGCAGCTTGCGGCGCTGGTGCGGGGTCCAACGGCTCCAGTCACCCTCGAAGGCGCGGCGGGCGGCGGCGACGGCCAGGTCGACGTCGCGCGCGTCGCCGCGGGCGATCCGGCACATCTCCTGCCCGGTCGCGGGGTTGATGGCGGCGATCTGCTCTCCGCCCGCCGGATCGACCCAGCGGCCGCCGATCAGCAGCTTCTTGGCACCCTGCACAAAGGCCGGCCGTTCGGGCCGGTCGTGGTTTTGGCTTGTCATCTTGATCCCTCCATCGCCAAAGGATCGGCCAGCACGGCACGGCTGTCGATGCCCGGCGCCGAGCCATTCCCGCAGCCTGCAACCTCCATAGGGAAAACCTTTGTGGTTTCGTGCTGATGCAGACGCAGGCCCGCGCTAAATGCATAGTCGTATGGCAGCGCTGCCGGCGACAGCGCCGGGCTTTCCCAGGGCGACCGCGACCGCCAAGGCACCGCCGATCCACCGAAACAACCCCCGCGACGAGAGCAAGGTGACAGCACAGACCCCCGAACAGGACGGCAAGGCAAGGCACGGCGACGGCCTGCTGCTGGTCGATACCATCCTGATCTCGGGGCTGAACAATGCGACCCTGGCCTCGGCCCGGCTGGTGCTGCCGATGATCGCGCTGGGGCTGCATGTCGGCACCGCCCAGGTGGGCATCATGGCGGCGCTGTTCACGCTGGTGCCGATGATCTTCAGCGTCGGCTTCGGCCGCTGGGTGGACCGGACGGGGACGCTGGTGCCGATCCTCAGCGCATCGGGGCTGATCCTGCTGGCCAGCCTGCTTTTCGAGGTCTTTCCGGCCGCCCCCGTGCTTTACGCGGTGGCCGGGCTGATCGGGGCGGGCGCGGTCTTCAGCCATGTCGCCGCCGCCCGCGCCGTGGGCGAGATCGGCGCCATCGCCGACCGGCCGCGCAACCTGGGCTATCTGGTCGTCGCCTATTCCGTCTTCCAGTTCCTCGGCCCCATGGTCGCCGGGCTGGCCTATCAGTTCTGGGGCGCGGCCGCCGCGCTGTTCAGCATCGGCGCCTCGGCGCTGCTGGCGGCGCTGCTGGTCTTTGTCCTGCCCCACAACTTCGACCGCAGCCCCAGCGCCGGCCGCACGGACCGGCCCGGCCCCACGACCGAGCTGCTGCGCATTCCCGCCCTGCGGCAATGGCTGATCATCAGCGCCGTGTTCAGCTCGGCCCAGACCATCTATCCCTTCATCATCTCGCTGCACGCGCTGGAGGTCGGGCTGTCGCCGGCGGCGGCGGGGCTGATGCTGGGCGCCTTTGCCATCGGCACCGCGATTTCGCGCCTCAGCGTCGGCATGATCACCCGCCGCTTCAGCGGCAATGCCATCTCGCGGCTAGCGCTGATCGGGGGCGCCCTGGGCTATGCGCTGCTGCCGCTGGCACGGGACTTCGCCGCGCTTTCCGTGCTGAGCCTGGTGCTGGGCGTCATCATCGGCATCGGCGTGCCCATCGCGCTGGCGCTGATCTATGGCGCCGCCCCCGAGCGCCGGGTGAACGAGGCCATCGGCCTGTGCATGGCCATCACCAATTTCCTGCAAACCGCCACACCGTTGCTGCTGGGCTTTCTGGCCTCGGGGCTGGGATCGGGCGCGATGACCTGGGCGCTTGCGCTTGGCATGGCGGCATCCTCGGCCCTGACGCTGGCCCGGCGCTGAAAGGAGAAACCCGTGACCCAGACCCGCCAGCCCGCGCTTGCCGGCATCCGCGTCCTCGACCTTGGCCGCTATATCGCCGCACCCTTCTGCGCCCAGCTTCTGTCGAACGAGGGCGCCGAGGTCATCCGCATCGAGCCGCCCGAGGGCGCCACCGACCGCGAGGTCATGCCCATCGGCATCCCCGGCGCCGGCGGGCTTTACATGCAGGTCAACGCCAACAAGAAGTCGCTGACGCTGGACTATGCCAGGCCCGCGGGCCGCGCCGTGCTGGAGCGGCTGGTCGCGACGGCCGATGTCGTGATCGTCAACCTGCCGCAAAAGGCGCTGCTGAAGCTGCGGCTGGACCATGCCACGCTGAGCGCGATCAAGCCCGACCTGATCCTGACCACGATCTCGGCCTTCGCGCCCGATGGCGAGGATCGCGACCGGGTGGGCTTCGACGGCACCGGCCAGGCGCTGAGCGGGGCGATGTATCTGACCGGCTTCGGCGACACCCCCACGCGCGAGGCGGTGTCCTATGTCGATTACGCCACCGCCATGGCGGCCGCCTTCGCCACCACCTCGGCCCTGCTGGAGCGGGCGCGGACGGGCAAGGGCCAGCATGTGCAATGCTCGCTGATGGGCACGGCGCTGACCATGATGAACCCGATGCTGATGGAAGAGGCCTCGGGCTATCGCTCGCGCCGCCCGATCGGCAACCGCAGCCCGATCGCCGGGCCTTCCGACCTGTTCCGCGCCCAGGACGGCTGGGTGATGATCCAGGTCATCGGCGACCCGATGTTCGCCCGCTGGGCGCGGATGATGGGGCGCGAAGACCTGCTTTCCGACCCGCGCTTCGCCTCGGATTCGCTGCGGGGCGAGAATGGCGAGGCGCTGAGCGCCATCCAGCAGGAATGGTGCGCCGGCCGCACCGTCGCCGAGTGCCAGGCGGAGCTCACGGCGCACTCCCTGCCCTCCTGCCCCTGCCTGACCCCGGCCGAGACGCTGCGCCTGCCCGGCCTGGCCGATTATACCGACCCGATCCGCGCGGGCGAGGCGCCGGAGCTGCCGCTGGTCACGCGCGCGATCCTGACCGAGGCCGGCCGCGCGCCGCGCAGCCTCGCACCCGCCCTTGGGGCCGATACGCAGGCGCTGCTGGAGGGGCTGGGGCTGGGCGCCGCGGAAATCGACGCCCTGCGCGCCGAAGGCATCGCCTGAAATCAAGCGAGGGAGGAGGAACATGGCAAGGATCAGGATGACGGCGCTGGACGTGGCGCCCCTGTCGCTGGAAAAGGCAAAGATCGCGACATTCCAGCCCGGACATGTCGATCTGGTGACAACCGTGGCCGTGATCGAGCATGAACGCCACGGCATCCTGCTGTGGGACACCGGCATCAACGGCGCGGTGCTGGACCCCGAGGCGGGCTATTGGGCGCCGGGACTGGCCGAGGCTTTCGGCACCCAGGGCATCAGCCGCGACCATATCGTCGACCGCCAGCTAGAACGGCTGGGCATCGGTCGAGGCGACGTGCGCCATGTCGTCTATTCGCACCTGCACCTGGACCACTCGGGCGGCGCGGAATATTTCCCCGATGCCGTCCATGTCGCGCAGCGGGCCGAGCTGAACTATGCCTTCTGCCCCGATCCCTGGACGCGGCCGGTCTATTGCGACAAGGACATCGACCGCCTGCGCCGGGTCGAGCTGCTGCCGCTGAAAGGCGACGCCGACCTTTTCGGCGACGGCTCGGTCAGGCTGCTGCGCACGCCGGGCCACGCGCCGGGGCACCAGAGCCTGCTGCTGGACCTGCCGCACCGGGGCCGCATCCTGCTGGGCGGCGACGTGGCGCATCAGCGCGACCAATATCGGAACCACATCCCGATGCCCTGGGACCATTGCCTGTCCGACACCACCGCCTCGCGCCGCCGCGTCGCCGCCATCGAGCGGGGCGGGGTGCCGCTGTTCCTGTGCCACGAGCAGGCCGATTTCGCGCAGCTGCCGACGCAGGGCACCTTCTGGGACTGACGGCCCGCCAAGCGCGAACGGAAAAACCCCGGCCCATCGGCCGGGGTTTTCATGTGCGGGGCGGCAGGCCGGGCGCGGTCAGTCCACGCCCAGGGGCTGCGCGTCGTGGAATGCCTGAAGGATGGCGGTGCCGGACAGGCCCTGGCCGTCCATGCGCTGCGCCCAGGCGTCGATGACCGGCGCCAGCTTTTCCTGCCAGCGCGGCTCTTCCTCGGCCGAGACCGTGACCGGGACATAGCCGTGCTGATCGATCATTTCCTGCCGGACGCGGGCCTCGTCCTGGTCCAGCCATTTGCAGAAGCGCGGCTGCATCTGGGCGGCGGCCTCCTCGAAGGCGGCCTTGGCCTTGTCGGACAGCCCTTCCCATTTCTTCTCGCTGATGGCGAAGATCACCGAGGTCGAGCCGAGGCTCGGCCCTTCCAGCCCGTATTTGAACAGCGTGTCCAGTTCATAGGGCGGGGCCGAGTGATAGGGCCAGAACGCCCCGTCCATGGTGCCGCGCCGCAGCGAATCATTGACCTCGGGCGCCTGGATCTGCACCGGCACCGCGCCAAGCGCACGCGCCGTCTGCTCCATCGCCGCGCCCGAGGCGCGCAGCTTCAGCCCCTTGAGGTCGTCAAGCGTCCTGAGTTCCCTGGAGGTGGTCATGGCCTTGTAGGTGGGCAGAACCGCCACGAACAGCGGGCGCAGGCCCTGGGGCTTGTATTCCGCCTCGTAGAGCGGGCCGCCGGGCTGCGCGATCGCCCAGAGCTTGCCGGTCGCCTCGCAGGCGCTGCCGTATTTGACCGGCAGTTCCGAAACCGAGGTCAGCGGCAGCTTGTCGGGCATGTAGGAGCCGACCAGCACCGCCATATCCGCCAATCCGCTGCCGAGCAGGCCGATATAGTCCTTGCCCAGCTGGCCGGCGGGAAAGTTCTGGAACTGCACCTCGCCGCCCGTCGCCTCGGTGATCATCTCGGTAAAGGGCTGGCCGCCCTCTTTCCAGCCGAAATGGGTCGGCGGGAACATATGGGTGAATTTCAGCGTCACCTGGTCCTGCGCCAGGGCCGGCTGCACCGCCCCCGAGGCAAGGATCGCGGCCGCAAGCGCGGCCTTTCTGGCAAGATCCAACATCAACTCCTCCGATCTGTTGGTATGGCGGCGGTTTTCCATTCCCGCGGCGCGTTCGGGCTGATTGCCATTTCTAGGGCGAAACCGGCCGCGGATGGCCCGAATCCGTCTTTTGCACAGCAGAATACGATGCCATCCATCGGAAACACCTCTGACCCGCGGGCGGGCTCATTCCTTGCCGGCCTTGTCCGCATGTTCGGGCCACAGGCTGGCCACCAGGTCGCGGTTGCGGCCATAGGCATAGCAGCTGTCGATCTTGACCGGATTGCCGTCCCGGTCCCGCGCATCCAGCAGATGCAGCCGCTCGACCGTCATGGTCTGATAGGCGGCGCTGGCCAGCGGCGTCAGGATTTCCTTGAGATGCGTGCAGGTGTCGCAATTGGGCAGGCGCTGGCGGATCGCCCGGTTCCAGCCGCGCCCGATGCTGACCCCGACCATGGCCTGCAGCGTATCGCCGCCGCCGGGACATTGGCGATAGGGATGCGAGGCGATGAAGGTGCCGATTTCGGTGATCACCATGTCCTTGTCGAAAACCACGATGACGCCCAGGTCATGCACCGGCGCGCCGGCCGGCACCGGCCGGGAATCGCCCGGCGGGGTGAAATCCACCGGCTTGCGGTCGGTCAGATGCGCCCGCAGCTCGAACTGGCCGTCGCTGCGCCGGTAGCCGCGAAAATCCAGGCGGCGGTGGTGCATCTCTTCGCGGGTGATGCCGTCGTCTTCCGGCAGGTCCGGCATGGGTCTCCTCCTGTGGCTCAGGCCGGCTTTCCGGCCAGCAACCGCTTCAGGGCATCGTCGTCGTCGCCGATCTCGGGCGCGGCATGCAGCGGCGGCGGGCGCCGGCCGTCGAAGGACAGCGGCAGCTGGACGGTCTCGATCTCGTCCTCCTGCGGCTTGGCGATCATGCCAAGCGCGCGGGTCTGCTCGTGGTGGAACAGCTCGGCGGTGGTCTGCACCGGGGCGGTGGCGATGCCGAAGCGGCCCAGGTGGTCGTCCCAATGGGCACGGTTCTGCGTCGCCAGCCGCTCTCCGATCAGGCGGTCGATCTCGTCGCGATGGGCCAGCCGGCCGGCATTGGTGGCGAATTTCGGATCGCCGGCCCATTCCGGCCGGTCCAGCGCCTCGCAAAGCCGGGCGAACAGCCGGTCGTTGGCACAGCTGACGATCTGATAGCCGTCCGCCGCCCGATAGGCGCGATGCGGCACGATGAAGGCCACGCCCGAGCCGAAGCGGCCGCCCGGCTCGCCATCCGCGGCGTAATTGGCGATGCCCACGGTCATCCAGGCGATGGCGGTTTCCAGAAGCGAGCTGTTCACCGTCGCGCCCTGCCTGGTCCGCGCCCGGCGGAACAGCGCCGCCAGGATGCCGATCACCGCCCACATGCCGGTGCCGAAATCCACGATCGAGACGCCGGCGCGGACCGGGGCCTGCCCCTCCTCGCCGGTCAGGCTCATGATGCCGGCAAAGGCCTGCATCAGGGGATCATAGCCCGGCAGGCGGTTCATCGGCCCGACATGGCCGAAGGCGCCGACCTCGCAGCAGACCAGATCGGGCTTCAGCGCGCGCAGGCTTTCCGGGTCCAGCCGGTATTGCCCGGCCGAGCCGGGCCGAAGGTTGTGCAGGAACACGTCGGCATGGTCGCGGATCAGCACATGCAGCGTATCGAGCTGCGCCGCATCCTTCAGGTCCAGGCAGATCGAGCGCTTGCCGCGGTTCAGCGAATGATAGGCGGCCCCGCTGCCCTTCCATTGGCTCGGCCCCCAGCTGCGCGAGGAATCGCCGGGGCCGGGACGCTCGATCTTCCAGACCTCGGCGCCAAGCGCCGCCAGCACCTGCCCGCCGAAGGGCGCCGAGGCGCTGTCGCCCAGTTCCACCACCACGATGCCTTTCAGGGGTAGCTCGTCGCTCATTTCCGTCTCCTCCGTCTCGCTCAATCGGCCGTCCGGGCGCCACCGCTGGCAACGAGGCCGGCGGCCTCATCCTCCGAGAACCCGTATTCGCCGAGCAGTTCCATGGTGTTTTCGCCCAGCCGCGGGCTGTGGTGGCGCAGCTCGGGCTTGCTCTCGCTCCAGCTTTGCGGCAGGCCGATGGTGCGCAGGCGCCCCTCGCTCGGGTGGTCCTGCATCCCGAAAAAGCCCACCGCCTGCATATGCGGATCGCTGAGCAGGGTTTCGGGCGTGTTCATCCTGATGACCGGAATGTCGGCCTCGGTCAGCAGCCTTTCCCATTCGTCGCTGGTCCTGGTCTCGAAAACCTTGCCGAGGAAGCGGTAAAGCTCGTCGATATGCTGGGTGCGGCCGTAGATCGTGGCATAGCGCGGATCCTCGGCCATCTCGGGATGGCCCGAGAGATGGAAGAAGCGGTGCCAGTGCTTGTCGTTGTAGACGTTGACGCCCAGATAGCCGTCCTTGGTCCTGTAGGGCCGGCGGTCGGGGCTGGTCATGCGCACATAGCCCCAGTCGCCGATGGGCGGATCGAAGGTCAGCCCATACATGTGGTCGCCCATGACGAAATGGCTGAAGGTCTCGAACATCGGCACCTCGACGCATTGGCCGTGCCCGCTGCGCTCGCGGTAATAAAGCGCCGCCGTGACCGCATTGGCCGTGGCCATGCCGACGATGCGGTCCGCGATGGCCGAGGCGACATAGACCGGCTCGCCATTGTTGCGCCGCCCCTGCACCACCGGCATGCCGACGCCGGCCTGGATCAGGTCGTCATAGGCCGGACGGTCGGCATAGGGACCGTCCTGGCCGAAACCGAAGCAGCCGCAATAGACCAGCCGCGGGTTGAGCTTGTGAACCTCGTCGAAGGACAGGCCCAGCCTGGCCAGCGTCCTGGGCCGGAAACTGTGCAGCAGCACGTCCGCCGATTGCAGCATCTTCTTCAGGGCCGCCAGCCCCGCCGGGTTCTTGAGGTCCAGCACGATGCTGCGCTTGTTGCGGTTCAGGTGCAGAAAGATGACGCTCATGCCCGGATTGCGGGCGGGGCCGACGCCGCGGGTGGTGTCGCCGCCGGGCGCCTCGACCTTGCAGATGTCGGCGCCCAGGTCGGCCAGCAGCAGCGAGCCATAAGGCCCCATGAAATTCGAGGTCAGGTCGATGACCTTCACATCCGCAAGCGGTCCCGGCATCGTTCTCCCCCTTCAAATGTCCCGGCGTCCCCGACCAGCCTGCCGGAAACGCTCATTTTCATTCTGCGCATCGGAAGACGGGCAGGGTTTGTCTGCCGCGCTTGATGAAGGCGACCTCGACGGGGCGGCCGATGCGCATGTCCTCGGGCTTGCCCTCGATCTGGGTGAAGAGGTGATAGCCCTCCTCCAGCACCACGAAGCCGACGGTGTAGGGCGCGATCGCCTGCCAGGCCGGGGTCGGGCCGCGGCCCACCGTGCTGTGGGAATAGATCCGCCCCTTGCCCGAGGAGCGCCGCCATTCCAAGGCCTCGCCGTCGCATTCCGGGCAGAAGGACCGCGCCGGCCACACCACCGCGCCGCAGCCGGTGCAATGCTGGTAGGTCAGCTCGCCCCGCGCGCAGGCCTGCCAATAGGGCGCGGCGTCCATCTGCGCATAAGGCTGCGGAAAGCCGTCGACATATTCGATTTCCATGGCGTCTCCCCTTAGGTCCGGTTGCCGAGGATGGCGACGGCGCCGGCCGCCAGCATGCCGCCCGAGCCCTGCACCAGCACCGTCTGCGGCCGCTTCGACGGCGCCGCCCCCAGCGCGGTGCCGCGCAGCTGGCGGATGGCCTCGACATAGCTGTCCATGTTGCACGAAATCCCCGGCTGGCCAAAGGACAGCCAGCCGCCGTTGGTGTCCAGCGGCAGGTCGCCGTCGATGCCGGTGCGCCCCTCGCGGTAGAGCCGCGCGCCCTTGCCCTTTTCGGCAAAGCCCAGGTCCTCGAGGATGATCGGCCCCATATGCGCGAAATTGACCGAGATCTGCGCCATGTCGATGTCGTCGCGGCCGATGCCGGCCTGGGCGAAGGCCTGGCGCGCCGCCTCGGCCGTCGCGGTATGGGTGATGTTGGGCAGCGGGCCCAGCGTGTCGAAGCGCGCCCGGCGCATGTTCATCCGGTCGCCCAGGTATTCATGGGTCGAGGCCGAGCCGTAGCCCAGCAGGTAGACCGGCGCCGCGAAGTTGCGGGCGTTCCCGGCCGAGGTCACCACCAGCGCCCCGCCGGTGCCGCCGCCCCAGGTCGAGCACATCCAGCGCCGCAGCGGGCTCGAGACATAGGGCGAGGCCAGCACCTTCTGCGCGTCGATCTCGCCGAAGCGGGCCTTGGCGGCATGGGGGTGCTTCACGCCCCATGCCTGGTTGGCGATGGCGACCTGGGCGAAATCCTCCTCGGTCACGCCGAACTCGTGCATGTAGCGGCAGGCCGCCTGGGCATAGAGCGAGGGGATGGTGGGGCCGTAGGGGATCTCGAACTGCGGGTCGGCATCGGCCTCGGCGCCCATGGCGACGGCATCGACGAAAAGCTCGGTGGCGTCGCTTTGCAGGCAGAGCACGTATTCGGCCTTGCCGGCGGCGATCATCTGCGCGGCCATGCCCAGGCTGGCGGTCAGGCCCGCGCCGTGCATCGTCAGCTCGCTGTTGATCGTCACCGGCATCTGCATGTGCGAGATGAAGATGTTGGACCATTGCGAGCGCTTGTCGGCCCAGGGCGAGCGGCCGGTGAAGACCGCGTCGACCTGCTGCCGGCCGATGCCGGCGTCCTTCAGCGCGGCGCGGGCGGCCTCGACCGCCAGCCGCATCGGATCCTTGCGGTTGTCGCGGCTGGCATAGGCATCGCCCATGCCGACGATGGCGGCGACAGGGCCGGTGGCGGGGCTGGGGCTCATGGCGTCAGTCCTTGAAGATCGGCGTGGCCTGGGCCATCAGCTCTTCCAGGTCGGCACGCTTGCGCAGCATCAGGATCGACCATTCGCTGCGCTGAAGCACGTCGCTGTTCTGATTATAGGCCTTGATCAGGAAGGTGCCGACACCGAACTTGTCGTCCTTGTCCTTCTTGGCGATGACCTCGCCGGTGGCATAGACCGTGTCGCCGATCTTGACCGGGTGCAGGAAACGCAGCTTGTCCACGCCGTAATTGGCCTGGATCGCCGGGCCGAACTGCAGGAGCCCCGAGATCAGCGAGAAGGTCAGCTGGCCCTGCACGATGCGTTCGCCCCAGCGGGTCTTGGACGAATATTCGGTGTTCGAGTGGATCTCGATCCAGTTGCCGGTCAGCATGCAGAAATTGACCACATCCGTTTCGGTCACGGTGCGGCCGGGCGAGCGGAAGACATGGCCGATTTCCAGCTCGTCCAGCGGGGTGTTGACGCGATTGTCCGCAATCATGGCTTCATCCTTTCAATGGGTTGCATCCTCCTTGGGGGAGGCGGCGCCGCGGCGGGGAGGCGGCCGGCGGCGCCGCGCGACGCGGGTCAGAGCCGCATCGACTTCGAGATGATCGTCTTCTGGATCTGCGAGGTGCCGCCGCCGATGGTGGACTGCACGCTTTCGCGCAGGTAGCGCTCCATGTCGGCCTCGGGCAGGTTGGCGTGGCCGCCCAGCACCTGCATCCCGGTCAGCGCGCATTGCTTCAGCGTCTCGGAGCCATAAAGCTTGGCCATCGACACCTCGCGCGAGCAGGGGATCTTGGCCGCCGCCATGCGGGCGGCGCGATAGCACAGCAGGCGGGCGGCATCGACTTCGGTCTGGCGCTCGGCCAGCATGTGGCGCAGCACCTGGAAGTCCCAGATCGGGCGGCCGAACTGGATGCGTTCATGGGCGTATTGCGTGGCCTTGTTCACCGCGGTCTGGGCGTTGCCGACATAGGCGGCGGCGACCGAGCAGCGTTCCAGCTCCAGATGCGCCAGGATGATTTCCCAGCCCTGGCCTTCCTTGCCCAGGAGGGCGTTGCCGGGCACCTTGACCTCGTCGAGGAAGATCTCGGTGGTGCCGGTGGCGTGGCGCGACAGCGTCGGCAGCTTGTTGATGACCATGCCCGGCGTGTCGTTCGGGATCAGCAGGATCGACAGCCCGCCATGCTTGTCGTCGGCATCGGTGCGCACCAGCATGGCGATGACGGTGTTGTTCGCCGCCGCGCCCGAACACCACAGCTTCGAGCCGGTGACGATCCAGTCGCCGTTCTCGTCGCGCCGCGCCCGCGTGGCGGTGTTCGAGGCGTCCGACCCCGCGCCCGGTTCCGAGATCGAGACCGAGAAGCGGATCTTGCCGTCGATGAAGGGCTTGATGTATTGCGCCTTCTGTTCTTCGCTGCCGTATTTCTGGATGTTCATCGCGGTGAAGGTCGGCACCAGGATGGCGGCGGCGAAGTCGAAGCCGTATTTGCCCAGGCCCTCGGCCATCAGCGTGTAGTCGAAGATGTCGCCGCCGGCGCCGCCGTCCTCTTCCTTGAACAGCAGCCCCAGCCAGCCCTGCCTGGCGATCTTGTCATAGGCTTCATAGGGATAGTCGCGGTTCATGTCGCATTTGCGGATATATTCGACAGTCACCTCGTCATCCATGAAACGGTTCACCGTCTCAAGCCAAAGCGCCTGCCCCTCGTCCAGAAAATTCCTGTCCATTCCATCCTCCTGAAATCCATAGTACGGCGACCGGGCGATCCGCCAGGCCGCGTTGAGGGCAAGCTAGGCAGACGCGGCCCAGGAACCAACTTGCGTTTCCTGAAACGGCAATTCGAGAAAATCGAATTGGCTGGCCGGCGGAACATCGAAAAATTCAACCAGCTGTTATTCATGGAGAATTTTTCGCGGCTCCTTTCCCAGCGCCGCCTGGTTATTGGGTTTTTCTATATCTCGTCATGAATATCCCTATGACTTCCGCCGCCTTTCGGCAGGATGCTTGCCTAGGGCAAAAGCCCGTCCCTAAACTCCCGCGCAGATTCACCTGCGGTTCGTCCGGCAGGATTCGCGCCCGGCATCGGGGAGGAAAGACATGGCCAAGGCGACGGAACCAGAGCGTTTCGAGCATCTCTATATAAACGGCGAATGGGTGAAGCCGATCGACGGCGCGCTGGTGGACAGCATCGACCCCGCCACCGGCAGGCCCTGGGCGCTGGTCGCCTTTGCCGGCAAGCAGGACGTCGACCGCGCCGTCGAGGCCGCCCGCGCCGCCTTTCGCGGCCCCTGGCGGCGGATGCCGGCGCATGAGCGCGCGGCCATGCTGCGCCGCTTTGCCGAGGCCTTCCGCGAGGCGATCCCCGAGATCATCGAGCATGAGGTCCGCGACAGCGGCCGGCTGATCGTCGATGCCCGCGCCGACCTGGGCGCCGAGGTGGCCTGGTATCACTGGTTCGCCTCGCTGGCCGACAAGACGCTGGGCACCACGGTGCCGATGGACGACAGCGTGCATTGCTTCACCACCCGCGTCCCGGTCGGCGTGGTCGCCGCGATCACGCCCTGGAACGCGCCCCTGATGACCATCTGCCTGAAGCTGGGCGCGGCGCTGGCCGCCGGCTGCACCCTGGTGGTGAAGCCGGCCGAAACCACGCCGGTCTCGACCCTGCTCTTGGGCCGCATCGCCGAGCGTGCGGGCCTGCCGCCGGGCGTCCTGAACATCGTCCCCGGCCACGGGCACGAGATCGGCGACCACCTGGTCGGCCATCCGGGCGTGGACAAGGTGTCCTTCACCGGCTCGGGGGCGACCGCAAAGCGCATGCTGAAGACCGGCGCCGACAGCCTGAAGCGCTTTACCTTCGAGCTGGGCGGCAAGGCACCGCATATCATCTTTGCCGATGCCGACCTGGAGCAGGCGCTGAACTCGGCCACCTCCTCGGCCTGGACGAATTGCGGGCAAAGCTGCGCGCTGGGGTCGCGGGTGCTGGTCGAGCGCCCGGTCTACGACCGCGTGGCCGAGATGTTCCGCCAGCGCGCCGCCACCGTGCGCGTCGGCATGCCGATGGACGAGGCGACCCGGATGGGGCCGCAAAACAGCCAGCAGCAGCTGGACAAGACCCTGTCCTATTTCGAGATCGGCCGCGCGGAGGGCGCCGAACTCCTGGCCGGGGGCCGCCGGATCGACCGGCCGGACCTGGCCGGCGGCTATTTCGTGGAGCCCACGATCTATGCCGGCGTGACCAACCAGATGCGCATCGCCCGCGAGGAAATCTTCGGCCCGGTCGCCGCGCTGATCCCCTTCGATGGCGAGGAAGAGGCGATCGAGATCGCCAACGACACGCCCTTCGGCCTGACCGCGGGGCTCTGGACCAACGACCTGGGCCGGGCGCATCGGGTCTCGAACCGGATCGAGGCCGGCAGCGTCTGGGTCAATACCTATCGCTACGTGCGCTGGTCGCTGCCCTATGGCGGCTTCAAGCAAAGCGGCTGGGGGCGCGAGAACGGCATCGACGCGCTCGACCCCTACCTGGAAACCCGCACCACGGTCATCAGCACCACCGGACAGGCAGCGAACCCCTATGCCTGAGGGGCCGGCCATGGGATTGGCTATGCGTCTGCCAAAACCATAGCCTTTCCCTATGGGACGTCCCGCTTCGGCGATGATGCCTTTGGGAAGGTTTGCGGGAAACGCGGCTGCGGATGTAAAATCGGCCGCATCTACCCCGGATCCGATGCCCGCCGATCGCGGGCAACCCTATCGGACACAAGCCGGAAATCATCGGACCAGGAGAAAAGGGGCCGATCGGGCTTCGCTTGCGCGCGCGGGCCGCAAGGCCGGGTCATCTGAAAAATCGGCGCCGTCCCGGCTGGCGGCACATGGGAGGAGAAATGGGAAAGGTTATCATATCACTGGAACGGCTGGGGCTTGCGCTTGCCGTCATATGCGTCACGCTGATCATGTTGATCGTGTCCTATGACGCGTTCTCGCGCTATGCCTTTCACGCGCCGCTGCCCTGGGCCTTCGAACTGATCAGCTATTACCTGATGATCGCCGCGACCTATTTCGCGATCTCGGCCACGTTCCAGCAGGGCGACCACATCAATATCGACCTGTTCCGCAGCATCATGGCGCCGCGGCTTCGCCGCGTGCTGGACATCCTGTGGTCGCTGCTGGGCGCCGCGATCTTCGCCGTCGTCGCCCATGGCGCCTGGGGCGAGATGGTCCATGCCTATACCCGCAACGAATTCCTGCCCGGCTACATCACCTGGCCGGCCTGGTTGTCGCAGCTGCCCATCGTGCTGGGCTTTGCCCTGCTGGTGGTGCGCCTTTGCGCCCATGCCCTGACCCTGCTGCTGCGCGGATCCGATCCCGATGTCGTCGATCACACCACCGGCGTCGAAATCAAGGAACATCACGAATGATCGCCACCATCATCGTCCTTCTCATGTTCGTGCTGCTGGCGGCGGGCATGCCGGTCGGCTTCACGCTCATCGCCTCGGGCGCGCTCGGGATCCTCTGGATCGGCGGCCCCTCGGCCATGATGGGCATCCTGGCGAGCATGCCCAAGGACAGCGCCTCGTCCTATGAATTCCTCGCCATCCCGATGTTCCTCTTGATGGCCGAGTTCGTGCTGCGCTCGGGCGTCGCCGACGACCTGTTCCAGGCCGCGGCCGCGTGGTTCGGCCGGGTCCGCGGCGGGCTCGGCATCGCAACCGCGCTCGCCGGCGCAGGCTTCGGCGCCATCTGCGGATCCTCGACCGCATCCGCCGCCACGCTCGCCTCGACCTCGCTGCCGGCCATGCTGAAATACGGCTACGACAAGCGCATGGCATCGGGCGTCGTCGCCATCTCGGGCACGCTCGCCATGCTGATCCCGCCCTCGATCGCCATGGTGGTTTATGCGCTGCTGGCCGATGTCAGCGTCGCCAAGATGCTCATCGCCGGCGTCGTGCCCGGCATCCTCGTCACCCTCACCATCGCGCTGACCGTCTATGTCCTGGCCGCGCGCAACCCCGAGCACGCGCCGCTGAGCCAGGCCTTCCCGCTGCGCGAAAAGCTGGCCCTGCTGCGGCTGATCCTGCCCATGGTGCTGCTGATGCTGGTCGTCACCGGCGCCATCTACACCGGCATCACCACGCCGACCGAGGCCTCGGCCGTCGGCGCCTTCGCCGCGGGCCTGCTCTATCTCAGCCGCCGCCACAAGGACACCTCGCTCGCCGAGATCTACGCCATCATCGCGCGGGCCACCCGCACCTCCTGCATGCTGGCGATCATCATCCTGGGCGCGCATGTCTTCACCACCTTCTTCGCGCTGACCCAGACCACCGCCATGATCATCGACTGGGTCGGCGCGCTGAATGTCAACCGCTGGGTCATCATGGTGCTGCTGATCGTGGTCATCCTGATCCTGGGCTGCTTCATGGACCAGATGGCGATCCTGGTGCTGACCGTGCCGGTGCTGGCGCCGCTGCTGACCTCGATGGGCTTCGACCTGGTGTGGTTCGGCGTGGTGCTGATCGTCACCGCCGAGGTCGGGCTGGTCACGCCGCCCTTGGGGCTCAACTGCTTCGTGGTGTCGAAATACGCCCGCATCCCGACCGGCGACGTGTTCTGGGGCGTGCTGCCGCATGTCTGGGCCCACCTCATCGCCATCGCCATCATGCTGGCCTTCCCGGCCATGGTCATGTGGCTGCCGAACCACATGTGACGGGGGGCCCGAAACCGAAACCGCGGGCGCCCCGGCATGCCGGGGCGCCGTCATGGAGAAAGCCATGCCCACCGATCCCGACCTGTCCCGCATCATCCGTCCGGGCGATTGCCTGATCTGGGGCCAGTCCCATGCCGAGCCGCGCCGCCTGATCCGCATGCTGGCCGAGCAGCGCGGCCGGCTGGGCGGGGTGCGGGTCTTTCTGGGCATCGGCCTGTCCGGCCTGCTCGGGCCCGAACATGCCGACCATATCGACTTCCTGGCCTATTGCGCCAGCGGCACCAACCGCGCGCTGATGCAGGCCGGGGTGCTGGACATCCTGCCGGTGCATTACTCGCGCCTGCCGCAGCTGCTGCGCGCCGACGTGGCGATGCTGCAGGTCTCGCCCCCCGACGCGCGCGGCCGCTACAGCCTGGGCATGGCGCGGGAATACCTGACCGCGCCCCTGTCCCGCGCCCGCGCCATCATCGCCGAGGTCAACCCGGACGTGCCCTGGACCTTCGGCGGCCCCTACCTGACCCGCGACGATTTCGCGCTGCTGGTGGACAGCGACGCGCCCCTGCCCGACGCCCCCGCCCGCATCGGCCCGGTCGAGACCGCCATCGGCCGCCATGTCGCCACGCTGGTCGAGGACGGCGCCACCCTGCAAACCGGCATCGGCGCGATCCCCGACGCGGCGCTGGCGCAACTGGGCGACCGCCGCGACCTGGGCATCCACAGCGGCAGCCTGGGCGACGGCGTGGCCGCCCTGCAGCAGGCGGGCGTGATCACCAACAGCCGCAAGCCGATAGACCCCGGCGTCACCGTGGGCGGCGTGCTGATGGGCGGCCCCGCCCTGCGCCGGCTGGCGCACCTGAACCCGCAGATCGAGCTGCGCGGCACCGAATACACCCATGATCCAAAGGTGCTGGGCCGGCTCGACCGCTTCGTGGCGCTGAACTCGGCGGTCGAGGTGGACCTGACCGGCCAGGTCAACAGCGAGGTCGCGGGCGGGCGCTATGTCGGCGCGGTGGGCGGCATCATCGACTTCCTGCGCGCCGCCGGCGCCAGTCCGGGCGGCGTGCCGATCATCGCCCTGCCCTCGACGGCGGGCGCGCACAGCCGCATCGTCGCCCGGCTTTCGGGCCCGGCCTCGGTGCCGCGGGCGGAATCCTGCGTGATCGTCACCGAACACGGCGTGGCCGACCTGCGCGGCCTGTCCTTGCGCCAGCGGGTTGACCGCATGATCGCCATCGCCCATCCCGATCACCGCGAGGCGCTGGCCCGCGAGGCGCATGAGAAAGGACCATGGGGATGAGCGAGTTCGGCATCCCGACGCTGCACAGCCGCGTCGAAAGCTGGGAATGCGACTTCAACGACCATTGGAACGCGCGTTTCTATGGCCGCAGCTTCCAGCTGGCGCTGGAGACGATCCCGACCCTGCCCGGCGTCACCGACCTGGGCGAGGCCCCGCCGCTGACCCGCTATATCCGCTTTCACCGCGAGCTTTTCGTCGGCGCCGGGGTCGAGGTCCGCTCGGCCCGGCTGGCGGACGGCGCCCATGCCGGCGCGATCCTGCACCGGCTGTCCAGCCTGGGCCAGCTGGCGGCGACGGCGCTGGACATCGGCGGCATCGCCGTGCGGGGCCTCTTGCCGGACGTCCCGGCCAGCGCCGCGCGCCTGGCCCTGCCCCGCGGCCTGGCCGGTCGCGACGACGCCCGCTGGGACAGCGAGCGCGGCGCCACCCTGGCCGAGACCGGGCCGATCCGCCCCTGGGAACTGGACCATCGCGGCCGGCTGCTGTTCGAGGAGCTGGTGCGCCGCGTCGCGCTGGCCTCGCATTTCCATGTCGGCCAGCTGGGCTTTACCGACGAATTGCGGCGCGAGACCGGCATCAGCCGCATGGCGGTCGAGACCCGCGTGACGCAGATCTCCGATGCGGCCGCCGGCACGCCCGTCCGCATCCGCTCGCGCGTGTCGCAGGTGGGGGCGAAATTCTTCACCGTCACCCATTCGGTCGAAACCCATGCCGGCCAGAAGCTCGCCTTCGTCGAGCACAGCATGGTCACGGTGGACCTGAACGCCCGCCGCGCCATCCCGGTGCCGGAGTTCCTGCGCCGGCTGGAGCTGTAGCGCGCCGGCCCGGCCTAGGCGGGCTCGTCCAGCACGATGGTCTTGCTTTCCAGGAAGGCGGCCAGCCCCTCGGGCCCGCCCTCGCGGCCGATGCCCGACTGCCGGAAGCCGCCGAAGCCGATCGAGAAATCCGTGCGCGGCCCGTTGTGGCCCACCGTGCCCGAACGGATCTGCCGCGCCACCCGCAGCGCCCGGTCGCGGTCGTTGGTGAAGACCGCGCCGTTCAGGCCGAAGATCGTGTCATTGGCGGTGCGGATCGCCTCGGCCTCGTCCTCGACCGCGATCACGCCCAGAACCGGGCCGAAGATCTCTTCGCGCGCGATGGTCATGTCGTTCGAGACATTGCCGAAGACCGTCGGCTCGAAGAAGAACCCCCGGTTCAGATGCGACGGCCGCCGGCCGCCGGTGGCAAGCCGCGCGCCCTCGGCCAGGCCCTGCGCCACATAGCGCTCCACCGTGTCGCGCTGGCGCGCAAGCGCAAGCGGCCCCGAGGTGGTCGCCGCGTCGAAGGGATCGCCCAGCACGATCCCTTGCGCCACCGCCGACAGCGCCTCGACCATGGCGTCGTGTTTCGCACGCGGCACGATGATCCGCGTCAGGCTGTGGCAGACCTGCCCGGTCAGGTAGCCGAAGAAAAAGCCGCCCAGCGTATTCGCCGCCGTCTCGATGTCGTAATCGTCCAGCACCACGGCGGGCGACTTGCCGCCCAGTTCCAGCGTGACCCGCGCGATGCGTTCGCCCGCGGCCGAGGCGATGCGCCGGCCGGCCGCCGTCGAGCCGGTGAAGGTGATCTTGTCCACGCCGGGGTCGCGCACCAGTTCCTCGGATTCGGCGCGGTCGGCGGTCAGGATGTTCACCACGCCCGGCGGCAGGCCGATCTCGTCGCAGATCTCGGCGAAAAGATAGGCCGAGCAGGGCGCCTCGGGCGCCGATTTGACGATGACCGTGCAGCCGGCCAGCAGCGCCGGCGCGACCTTGTAGGCCAGAAGGCCCGCCGGTCCGTTCCAGGGGATGATGACGGCGGTGACGCCCACCGGCTCTTGCACGCGCAGGCCCCTGTGGCCGGTCTGCGAGCGCTGCTCGACCTCGAAGGGATAGGTCGCGGCCATGGCGGCGTATTGGCGGAACGCGCCGCTGATGAACAGGCCGATGCGCGGCTGCGCGACCCTGTAGACGACGCCGGACTCGATGCTCCAGATCCGGGCGAAATCGTCGTTCATCGCCTCCAGCCGCTCGGCCAGCCTTTCCAGGAAGGGCGCGCGCTCGGCCGGGGTCATGCGCGGCCAGGGACCCTGGTCGAAGGCCGCGCGCGCCGCCTGCACGGCACGGCGCATATCCGCGGATTCGGCACGGGCGACGGTGGCCGCGACCTCTTCGGTCGCGCAATCCAGCACGTCGAACGTGCCGGTCCCGGCCGGTTCGACCCATTCGCCGCCGATATAGAACCTGCCGGGATGCTTCAGTTCGATGCGCCGCGCCGTCATGGCCGTTTCCCCCTTTGCTTCAGAACAGGAAGACGCCCTTGCCGCCGGCCTGCTTGTTGAAATCCTCATAGGCCTGGGCGGCCTGGTCCAGCTTCCATTCGTCGGTGAAAAGCCTGTCCACCTCGACGCCGTGGTCGGCGATGAACCAGGCGCAATCCTTCATGCCCACCTCGGAGAAGGTGTAGGAGCCGATCACCGTGCGCTGCTTGCCGATCAGGTCCTTCATCCCGTCCACGTTCAGGTTGCCGCCCACCGCGACCAGCGCGATCTTGCCCCAGACCCTGGTCGA
Organism: Paracoccus sp. pheM1; assembly: GCF_018499825.1. NCBI lineage: Bacteria > Pseudomonadati > Pseudomonadota > Alphaproteobacteria > Rhodobacterales > Paracoccaceae > Paracoccus > Paracoccus sp. pheM1. The sequence continues at coordinate 1,418,747 of NZ_JAGXCX010000002.1, read as the reverse complement.
GCGCACGGCCTGCTGCTTGGGCACCTCGCCCCCGGCGCAATCCATGGCGCAGGAGACGCCCTTGCCGCGGGTCAGCTTGTGGATTTCCTCGACCGGATCCAGCTTGCTGGCGTCGATCACATGCGCCGCGCCGAAGTTCCGCGCATTGGCCACCCGCTGGGCGTTGATGTCGACACCGATCACCTCGACCCCCATGGCGGCGGCAAGCTGCACCGCCGACAGCCCGACCGGGCCCAGGCCAAAGACCGCCAGCGTGTCGCGGGCGCTGATGTCCAGCCGCAGCAGCGCGCCATAGGCGGTGCCGGTGCCGCATGTCACCGCCGCGCCGCCCTTGAAGGACAGGTCGGACGGCAGATGCACCAGCGAACTGGCCGGCACCTTGATGTAATCGGCATGGCCGCCGTGCTTGATGACGCCATGCGGCGCCGCCCCCTGGTCGCAAAGCTGGGTCCAGCCGCTGCGGCAATGGTCGCAATGCGTGCAGCCCTCGTAATGGAACACCATCACCCGGTCGCCGGGCTTGAAGGTCTTGGCATCCACCCCCGCGCCGACCTCGGCGATCACGCCGCAGGGCTCGTGCCCGCCGATGATCGGGGCATCGGGGTCGATGCCGCGCGACGCCAGATCCTTGAAGCCCAGCATCTTGATGACCTCGGCCATGCCGTGGCGATAGAAATGCAGGTCGCTGCCGCACATGCCCGAGGCCTTCATCTGGACCACCACCTCGCCGGGGCCGGGCGTCGGGTCGTCGAAATTCAGCAACTCGACCTTGTTGTCACCTTGAAAGACCATGCCGCGCATAGGATTCCCCCTCCGATCCGGCGGCAAGATCGCCGCGCCTCGTGCCGTCTCCGGCCGCCGCGGCCGGATGCACCTTGTTGATAACCCCCTGCCCCTCCAGGCGAGAAGCCTTATCGAAAACGGCAGGCCCTAGACATGGCATCGTTTTTCCCTATGGCCGTCCCCGTCCCAGGCCGGTCGCGGAAAACCCTTTGACAATAATGCGGCCATGCCGCGAAAATGGCGGGCAGGGAGCAGGATCGACGATCAGGCGGGCCGACTTGCCGAATGTTCAAGGGAAAGCCTATGGCCCCGATCCGCCGTCCAAGGGGGAGTATTCGTGAGCAGAGCCACCCGCGCGCAGGCGCCGGACATCGACATCAAGCATGTCTATTATTTCCTGATGCTGGCCAAGCACGGCTCCATCTCCAAGGCGGCCAATGCGCTGGGGCTGGCGCAGCCGTCGCTGTCGGAACATGTCGCGCGGCTGGAGGCGCGGCTGAACACCAAGCTCGCCATCCGCGGCCCGCGCGGCGTCACCCTGACCGAGGCCGGCCGCTTCCTGGCGCGCGAGGGGCACAAGCTGGTCGACGTGGCGCGCGCCCTGACCGACAGCCTGCGCGAGATGAGCGACGAATTGCAGGGCACGGTCTCGATCGGGCTGCCGCCTTCGCTGAGCCTGCTGGTCAGCATCCCGCTGGCCGAGACCACGCGGCTCGAGGCGCCCGGCATCCGGCTGCACCTGACCGAGGGGCTGTCGGGCCATATCCTCGACTGGATCGAGCAGGAGCAGCTGGACATGGGCTTCGTCTACACCATGCCGCCCAGCACCGGCTTTCAGACCGATGCGATCCTGGAGGAAGAGATCTTCGTCGTGGCGGCCGAGGACAATGTCCCGGTCGAGCCGGACGAGGACGGCGGCTATTCCATCCCCGCCTCGCAGCTGGGCGAGCTGCCGCTGGTCATGCCCGGCCTGCCCCACAGCGCCCGCCATGCCATCGAGCGCTTCGCCCGCGCCCATGGGCTGAACCTCAACGTCATCGTCGAGATCGACTCGCTGTCGCAGATCATCGAGATGGTCAGCCGCGCCAGCGCCTTCAGCATCCTGCCCCATGCCCCGGTCGCCAAGCTGGTCGAGGAAGGCAAGCTGGTGCTGATCCGCATCAAGGATCCCGGCTTCAACCGCACCGTCTACCTGACGCGCAAGCGCAGCCGGGCGGTGTCGATGGTCAGCCTGACGGTGGAAAAGACCGTGCTGAAGATCATCGAGGAGATGGTCGAACGCTACGGCCTGCGCGCCCGCTTCATCGCCAACGAGAAACCCGGCCGGAAGTGACCGGCCGGATCGGTCGCGGCCCGCGCCTCAGGCGACGGCGCCGCTGTCGCGCAGCGCCGCGATTTCCGGGCCCGAGAAGCCCCAGTCCGCCAGGATCGCGTCGCTGTGTTCGCCCGGACGCGCAGGCGGGCACTGGATGGCGCCGGGGGTGCGGCTGAAGCGCGGCGCCGGGGCGGGCTGGATCACTCCGTCCACCTCGACGAAGGTGTGGCGGGCACGCAGATGCGGATGCGCCGGCGCCTCGTGCAGCGACAGGACCGGGGCAATGCAGACCTCGCGCCCCTCGGCCAGCGCCACCCATTCGTCGCGGGTGCGGCTGCGGAAGGCCTCGGCGAATTTCTCGCGGATCAGCGGCCAGCCTTCCTTGTCGTGCTGGTCGGGCAGGCCGGCATCCTCAAGGCCCAGCAGCTTGACCGCGTTGCGATAAAACCGCGTCTCGTTGGCGCCGATGCCGATATGCTTGCCGTCCGCCGTCTCATAGACGTTGTAGAAGGGCGCGCCGGAATCCAGCCGGTTCGCCCCGCGCTCATCCGTCCAGTAGCCCATGGCGAGCGCGCCGTAGATCAGCGTCATCAGCGAGGCCGAGCCGTCCACCATCGCCGCATCGACCACCTGCCCCCGCCCCGAGCCCCTGGCCTCGAGCAGCGCGCCAAGCACGCCCATCACCAGGTAAAGCGAACCGCCGCCGAAATCGCCGGCCAGGTTCAGCGGGATGACCGGCGGGCCGCCGGCCTGCCCCACCGAATGCAGCACGCCGGTCAGGGCGATATAGTTGATGTCGTGGCCCGGCTCGCGCGCCAGCGGGCCGTCCTGCCCCCAGCCGGTCATGCGACCATAGACCAGGCGCGGATTGGCGGCCTGGCATTCCTCGGGGCCCAGCCCCAGCCGCTCGGCGACACCGGGCCGGAACCCCTCGATCAGCGCATCGGCACCGCGCACCAGCCGCAGCACGGTCTCGACCGCCTTGGGGTTCTTCAGGTCCAGGGCCAGGCTGCGGCGGCCGCGGTTGAGCAGATGCAGCCGCGGATCGCCCGGCAGGCCGCCGTCGCCGGCCTCGGCGCGGTCGATGCGGATGACCTCGGCCCCCATGTCGGCCAGCAGCAGCGCGGCAAAGGGCACCGGGCCGACCCCGCCCAGCTCGATGATCCTGATGCCCGCCAGCGGGCCTTTTGCCTTGCTCATGCCTTCCTCCTCGTGATGGGCGCCGGACGGGGCGCAAGCGAAAGCGGCGGACGATCCCGTCGCCGCCGCTTCCGAACCAGCCTTGCCGTGGCTCTTTTCCGTTCTGCCGGACGCGCCGCCTTGGGGCGGAAATTAGGCCCGCCGCGCCCGCCATCCAACTCGTAGATTTCGAAGCCGCATTTCGGTCTTGCCGAAGCGGCCCCTGCTAGAGGTTCTCGGCGAAGAAGGTCTTGAGCTGCGCCATGGCCTTCCCGACCGGCTCGGGCTGGTCATAGAGGTCGTAATGAGTGGCGCCGGGCACGACCAGGATGTTCTTCCTGGCCGAGCGCGCCTTGTCGAACAGCTCGAACCCGTCGCGATAGGAGCCGAAGGCACCGGCCTGGCCGCCGCCGACGATGATCTGCAAGGGCTGGGTCAGCAGTTGGTCCGCCAGATGGAACGCATCGAAGCCGAAGCCGGCCTGCGTGCTGACCACGTTGAGCCTGTTCGGCGAGCCGGGCTGCCGGCCGCGCTGGGTGGTGTAGTAGTCCACCGCCTCGACCACATCGACGTCCTTGATGCCCGTGGCTTCCAGCTCCTCCTGCGAGCGCGGGATATAGCTGGTGATCGCCGGCTCGGCCCCGCGCGCCTCGGCGGTGCGCTGCGCGCAGATGCCCTCCAGCGCCTTGATGGCCGCGTCGGGGCTGAGATCGCCCTCGCGCGAGATCCGGCCGTAATTGGCGCCGACGACGGTGGCGACGGCCTTGAAGCGGCGTTCGGTCATCGCGGCATTGACCGCATAGCCGCCGCCGCCGCAGATGCCCAGGACGCCGATGCGGTCGGCATCGACGAAATCCTGCGCCACCAGGTAGTCGACCGCGCAGCGGAAATCCTCGACGCGGGTGGCCGGATCTTCCAGATACCGCCCAGGCCCACCGCTTGCGCCCTGAGTCGAGGCGTCGAAGGCCAGGCAGACATAGCCCAGATCGGCCAGTTTCGCGGCATAGATCGCCGCGGTCTGTTCCTTGCACGAGCTGATCGGATGGGCGACGATAATGGCCGGGTATTTCCCGCCCTCGTCGAACCCTTCGGGAAGATGCAGGTCGGCAGCCACGTCCCAGGTCTTGTTCCTGAAGCTCACGGATTTCATGGTTCGGTTCTCCTCTTTGCCGCTATCGGGCGGGGTGGGATCAAGGATAGGTCTTGAAGATGGGGCGGACCGGCTGGGCCGACGCAATGACCGGAATATAGCCAAGCCGGCTTCTTGCGATTAGATGGGGCAATCGGAATACGGCCATTAGCGGGTCTTATGAATGAACACCGAGGATCTTCGCGACCTGAACGCCTTCGTCGCCGCCGCCGAAGAGGGCAACTTCACCCGCGCCGCCGCGCGGCTGGGGGTGTCGCAATCGGCGCTGAGCCAGACGATCCGCAATCTCGAGGAACGCACCGGCGTGCGCCTGTTCAACCGCACCACCCGCAACGTTTCGCTGACCGAGGCGGGCGAGCGGCTGCTGAAAAGCGTCCACCCCGCCCTGGCCGAGATCGAGCAGGGTTTCGCCCAGCTTGGCAGCCTGCGGGACAAGCCCGCCGGCACCATCCGCATCTCGGCCGACGAATATGCCATCGACAGCGTGCTATGGCCGCTGTTGCAGCCCTTCCTGCGCAAATATCCCGACATCGCGCTGGAGCTGACCACGGATTACGGGCGCGGCGACATCATCGGCCAGCGCCAGGACGCCGGCGTCCGCCGCGGCCGGCTGGTGTCGCAGGACATGATCGCGCTGCGCATCGGGCCGGACGTGCCCATGGCGGTGGTGGCGACGCCCGAACGGGTGGCCGCGGGCAAGGCGCCCGCCCGGCCGCAGGATCTGGCGGGGCAGGATTGCATCAACCTGCGGCTGCCGACGCATGGCGAGATCTTCCCGTGGCATTTCACCGTGGATGGCAAGGACATGCATGTCACCATTTCCGGGCGGCAGGTCTTTACCTCGATCGCGCTGGTGCGCGCGGCCTGCCTGGCGGGGTTCGGCTATGCCTACCTGCCCCTGGGCTATGTGGACGCGCATCTGTGCGACGGGCGGCTGGTCGAGGTGCTGGCCGATTGCAGAAAGACCTTCGAGGGCTATCACCTCTATTATCCCAGCCGCCGCCAGCAGCCCCCGGCGCTGGCGGCGCTGATCGAGGAATTGCGCGGCCGCGCCTGAAGCGGTCGCGCAGGGCGCTCAGCGGGCGACGTAGCCGCCATCGACCGGCAGCGCCACGCCCGTCACATAAGAGGCATCGTCCGACAGAAGCCACAGCGCGGCATGGGCGATCTCTTCGGGCTGGGCCAGGCGACCCAGCGGGACGGCGGCCATGATGCGGGCCAGGTTGGCCTCCTTGCCGGCCTCGTCCACGTTGCGGTTCATGAAGAAGGGCAGCATCGGCGTCTCGACCGGGCCGGGGCAGACCGCGTTCACCCGGATGCGGTCGGCGGCAAAGCGCTGCGCCAGCGACTGGGTAAAGCCGACGATGCCGAACTTCACCGCCGAATAGACCGGGCTCATCATCGAGCCGACCAGCCCGCCGACCGACGAGGTGAAGAGGATCGCACCCCCGCCCGCGGCGCGCATATGCGGCGCCACCTCGCCCGCGCAGACCAGGGCCGAGGTCAGGTTCAGCGCCACGGAAAAGTCGTATTGCTCCAGGTCGATGCCCTCGACCTCGGTCGGGCCGGGCGTCCCGGCATGGGACCACAGCGCGTCGATGCCGCCCAGGGCTTCGGCCGCCTCGGCGATGATGCGCCTGCATTCCTCGGGGCGGGACAGGTCGGCGACGATGCCTGTCGCCTTGCCGCCCTCTGCCTCGATCCCGGCCACGACCTCGGCCGTGGCCTCGGCGTTCACGTCCACCACCGCGACGCTGGCGCCGTTCTGCGCGAAAAGCCGGGCGCCGGCCCGGCCCATGCCCGAGGCGCCCGCCGTCACCACGGCGCGTTTTCCCTGCATTCTCATGATCGCTTCCATCCCTTGCCGCGGGGATCAGCCCCGGATGTTTTCCTTGAAGACCGGGCTGGCCGAAACGAAGCTTTCGAACTTCAGCGACCGCACCTTCCAGCCCGCGCCGGTGCGGGCAAAGCTGAAGGCGTAACCCCCCGACAGAAGCTGGTGGATGCCGTCCGCGGTCAGCCGGAAATAGGTCACGTCGGTCTTGGCCGCGGCCTTGTCGCCGTCCACCTCGATCACCGGGTTGGTGATGTGGTGGTGGCATTGCGGCACCTCGCGCCAGACCTTCTGCACCAGTTGCCGGATGCCGTCGGTGCCATGCCCCTCGCCGCGGGGCAGCAGATAGTCGCCGTCCTCGGCCCAGATGCTCATGAAGGTCGGTTCGTCCTTCCTGTCGATGCCGTGGCAGTATTTCGCCATCAGGGTCTTGATGTCCTCGATGTCGAGCAGGCGTTGCAGCTTGTCCTCGGCCGTCATTCCTTCCTCCTCCTGGATGTGGCAGCCGCGGCTCAGGCAGCGGGCGTGCCGTTCAGAACCTCCGCGAGCCTGCGGGCGTCGCTTGCGTCGTCCCAAAGCGCGGCGGCCAGCGCGCCGCCGCTGGGGAAGCGGCCCAGATGCGCCAGCCCTTCGCCCTTGGCGATGATCTGTTCGACGCTCAGCGGCTTGCGGGCCGTGCCCACGCTGTCCACCACCAGGGCCGAGCGCGTGCCGCCATCGGCAAGGCGCATCGTCACGCGCGAGGCGAACTGGCGCGGGTAATATTCCCGCTCGATCTCGGCATCGACCTGGAAGCGGACCTTGGCGACCAGCGACAGGATGCGCGGATCGTCCAGGAATTCCTCGCCATAGGCGTCGTAGCGGGTCGGGCCGTAGGCCAGGGTCGCCGCGACGATATAGGGGCAGCTGTATTGCGCGGTCATGGTCGATTCGGCCCGCGTCATGTGCTGTTCGGCGACCAGGCGCGGACCCTGGATCAGGATCTCGGCGATGCTGTCGGTGGGGACGGTGAAATCATCCGTCACCTCGCGCAGGGCGTCGATGGTCGAATGGAACAGCCGGCAGCAGGAATAGGGCTTGAGGCTGATGACATGGATCTGCTTCTCGCCCGGCTCGACCGCTTGCAGCGGGCCGCCGAACAGGCCGGCCACGCCATAGGCGCCCTCGGCCGCCTGCAGGGGCGCGGTCACGGCCGAGAGTTCGGCGAAATCCGCGGCCAGCACGCCGTTGCGCGCGCCCAGCCCGGCATGGACGCGCTTGACCTCGCCCCCCGTCGGCTCGGCCGAGAACTGCATCGAGCCGCAGGCCTGCGACAGCGCATGGCCCCATGCCTGCAGCAGCATGTCGGGCGTGACCTCCTGCCCGCGCGCATAGGCCCGCAGGGCGACCGCCGCGGTCGCCGCCCCGAACGAGCCGAAGACCGAGGTCGGGTGAAAGCCGCGATGCACCGTCTCGAGCCCGCCGGCGCAGCCGCCGATCAGCGCCATCGCCTCGTAGCCGGCGATGGCGGCGCGGAACAGGTCGGCCTGCGAGGCGCCGGTCTGCGCCCCCACCGCCAGCGCCGCGGGAATGATGACGCAGCCGGGATGGCTGGTGGTCACGTCATGGGTGTCGTCCAGCTCATAGGCGTGGCCGGCCGTGCCATGCACCAGCGCCGCGACCGAGGGATCGGCGGTCCAGTCGGCGCCCAGCACCATGCTGGGCCCGGTCCCGGCAAAGCGTCGCGACCATTCCGAGATCTGCCGCACCGCCGGCCGGGTGATCCCCCACAGCGAGACGATGAACCCGTCCAGGAACAGCCGGCGCATCGCCTCGGTATCCTCGGCACTCGGCATGGCATTGGCCAGGGCCGCGACATGCGTGGCCAGCCGCAGCGTCAGGCCAGCCGTGTTCGGCGCATCCTGCTTCATCTCGGGTCTCCTCCGTCCAGCGAACCGGCGGCGCGACCGGGCGCCGCCTTGCCCGCCCATGGTCGTGCTTCCCCGGCTTTCGGGCCACCGCAAAAACGCGCGCCCCTCTCTATGGCCCATGCAGGCTCGCCCTATGGCCGGGGCGAAAAGCGTTGCCCGGAGGGGATCAGGGGAAGACATTCCCCAGCCATGAAGTCGCCGATCCGACAACGGCGACAGGGAGGAAACCTCATGACAAAGGCATCATCAGCGCGGCGGGCCGACAGGCACAAGAGCCAAGGCAGACCGCCCGTCCTGCGCCGTCTGCTGTCCGGCGCGCTGCTGGCGGCGGCCGCGGCGACGCCCGTTCTGGCCCAGGACAAGATCGAGCTGAAGGTCGCGCATCTGTTCTCGAACGAGCTTTACCTCTGGGCCGAGGGCGGCAAGAAGATGGTCGACGCGGTCGAGAAGGCCACGGACGGCCAGGTCAGCTTCACCGTCTATCCCTCGGGCCAGCTGGGCAAGGATACGCTGGCCGCGCTGCAATCCGGGCTGGCGGACATCGCCATCGTCATCCCCGCCTATAACGCGCAGAAGCTGCCGCTTTCGTCGGTGGCCGAGCTGCCCGGCCTTTACGCCGATTCCTGCGAGGCCAGCGCCAGCATGTCGGCCATCGCCGCGCCGGACGGGGTGCTGGGCCAGGCCGAATACGACCCCCAGGGCGTGCGGCTGCTGTTTGCCAATGTCCAGCCGGGCTACAACCTGTTCATGGGCAAGACCGATCCGCAGAACCTCGAGGCGATCAAGGGCAAGAAGATCCGCGCGGTCGGCAATTCCGGGGTCAGGACCATCTCGGCCCTGGGGGCGGTGCCGGTGCAGATCACCGTGTCGGAAGTCTACGATTCGCTCAGCCGCGGGACGATCGACGGCGCGCTCTACAACTATATCGGGCTTCCCGACTACGATCTGCCGGACCTGCTGAAATATTCCGTCCAGGGCCCGCGTTTCGGCGGCACCGCCATCATCTATGCGATGCGGAACGAGACCTGGAACAAGCTGCCCCCCGAGGTGCAGCAGCATTTCACCGAAGCCGCGGCCAAGGCGCGCGAGAACCTCTGCACCTGGCAGCAGGAAAACACGCTTTCCATCCGCGAGGACATCGTGGCCGGCAAGGGCCATACCGTCGTCACCCTGTCGCCCGAGGAAAACGCCCGCTGGGAAGCCCCCTTCCCCGGCGTGATCGACGCCTGGCTGGGCGACATGTCCTCGGCCGGCAAGGACGGGCAGGCCATCCTGGACGCCTATCGCGGCAAAGCAGCCGAATAGGCGCGATCCGCAGCAGGACATCGGCCCGGTTCCTGGGCCGGCGACGGATCATCCCGTTGCCGGCCCTTTGCCCTGTCCTCGCCGCCTTGCTGCCCGGTGCGCTGCAGGGGTCGCGCCGCAAACAAAAGATCCCGCCGCAGGGGATGCGGCGGGATCGTTTCCTTGCCGGCGGTCAGAAGCGGACCTGGACCGATTTGCTTTCCGTATAGGCCAGCACCGATTCCGCGCCGAATTCGCGGCCGAGGCCCGATTGCTTGAAGCCGCCGAAGGGCATCACCGGGTCGGTCTCGCCGAAGGTGTTGACCCAGATGCGCCCGGCCTTCATCGCCCGCGCCACCTTGTGCGCGCGCGAGATGTCGCGGCTCCAGACCGCCGCCGCCAGGCCATAGCTGGTGTCGTTGGCCTTGAAGATCGCGTCGTCCTCGTCCTTGAAGGGGATCAGCGAGACGACGGGGCCGAAGATCTCCTCGCGCGCGATCCTCATGCCGTTGGTGACGCCGGCGAAAACCGTGGGCCTGACGAAGAAGCCGGGGCCTTCGACGCGGTCGCCGCCGGTGCGCAGCTCGGCCCCCTCGGCGTTGCCGGCATCGACATAGGACATCACCCGGTCGAGCTGCCTGGCCGAGATCACCGGGCCAAGCTTGGTTTCCGGGTCGAAGGGGTCGCCGACCTTCTGGCCCGAGGCGATCTCGACGATGCGCCCGGCCACCTCGTCATGGATGCCTTCCTGCACGAAGACCCGCGTCCCGGCCGAACAGACCTGCCCCGAATTGCGGGTAAAGCCGTTGACCGCCGCGACCACCGCCTTGTCCAGGTCGGCATCGGCGAAGATGATGTTCGGCGACTTGCCGCCCAGCTCCAGCGTCACCCGCTTCATCGTCTCGATCGAGGCTTGCAGGATCTGCTTGCCGACCACGGTCGAGCCGGTGAAGGCGACCTTGTCCACCTCCGGGTGCCCCGAGATCGCCGCGCCCACGGTCGAGCCATAGCCCGTCACCACGTTCAGCACCCCCGGCGGCAGGTCGGTGTCCTGGATCAGCTCGGCCATGCGCAGGGTGCTGAGCGAGGCCAGCTCGGACGGCTTCAGCACCACGGTATTGCCGCAGGCCAGCGCGGTGGCGATCTTCAGCGCCGCCATCAGGCTGGGCACGTTCCAGGGGATGATCTGGCCGCAGACCCCGACCGGGTCGCGCAGGGTGAAGATGAACATCGAGGCGTCGGTGGGCGTGGTGGTGCCGAAGATCTTGGAACACCAGCCGGCGTAATAGCGGAAGGTGTCGCCCACCATGGCGATCACCGCATTGCTGAACCAGGTCGGCATGCCGTTGTCCAGCGTCTCCAGCGCCGCAAGCTCGGCGGCGTCCCGGTCGATGGCCTCGGCCATCTTCAGCAGCATCCGCGTGCGCAGATGCGGCGAGATGCCCGACCAGGTCGGCGCCTCGAAGGCGCGGCGGGCGGCGCGCACGGCGACATCCACGTCGCCCGCATCCGCCTCGGAGATCCGGGCCAGCAGCTTGCCGGTGGTCGGGTTCAGGCTTTCCAGCGTCCTGCCGGATTGCGCCTCGACCCATTGGCCGTCGATCAGGTTGCGTTTCGGCCCCGCGGCCGCCCAGTCCCGCGCGGTTTCCCGTCCCGGATGGGTGAAATCTGCCGTCATCTTGCTCCCTCCCGATGTTCAGCTTGCGTCGCGGCGCGGCAGGGCGTCCTGCCGGATCATGTCCGCCGCCTTTTCCCCGATCATGATGCAGGGCGCGTTGGTATTGCCCGAGGTGATCGTGGGCATGACCGACCCGTCCGCCACACGCAGCCGCCCGATGCCATGCACCCGCAGCCGCGGATCCACCACCGACAGCGCGTCGCGCCCCATCCGGCAGGTGCCGACCTGGTGCCAGCCGCAATTGCCGTGGGCCCTGATGTGCTCGAGCAGCGCCTCGTCCTCCTGCACCGCCGGCCCCGGCAGCCGCTCGGCCACCACGCGGGCCGCCACCGGGTCGCGGGACATGATCTCGCGCATCCGCCGCAGGCCCAGGACCGTGCGCCGCCCGTCGTCGGGGTCGGAAAGGTAGTTCGGCTGGAAGGCCGGCGCCGCCAGAGGGTCGGGCGATCTCAGCGACACATGCCCGCGCGAGCCGGGGTTGAGCAGCACCACCCCGGCGCTGACGCCGGGAAAGCCGTCCACCATCACCGCCCCCTTGGGATGGAAGGTGTAGGACACCGGCCGCAGCACCATCTGCAGGTCCGGCTGCGCCAGCGCGTCCGAGCTGCGCACAAACACCGCCGAGGCCGAGACCGACAGGGCCAGCAGCCCGCGCCGCGCCAGCAGGTATTTGACCCCCTCGACGTATTTCCCCAGCCCGCGCAGGGCGTCGTTGCAGGAACTGCCCCGCGTCACCTCCCAGATCATCGGGCCGAACCAGTGGTCCTGCAGGTTCCGGCCCACGCCCGGCAGGTCGCGCGCGACCGCGATGCCCTGCGCCGCCAGCATCCGCCCCTCGCCGATCCCCGACAGCATCAGCAGATGCGGCGAATTCAGCGACCCGGCCGAGACCACGATCTCGCGCCGGGCGCGGATCACATGGCGCCGGTCGCCCTGCAGGATCTCGACGCCCGTCGCCTCGCCCCGCTCGACCAGGATGCGCAGCACGCGGGTCTTGCGCATCACGGTCAGGTTGCGCCGGTGCAGGACCGGCTTGACGAAGGCGGTGTAGCTGGTCTCGCGCCGGCCGTCGCGGATGGTGTGCTGGTGGAAATCCGCGCCCTCGTAGGGCGGGGCGTTCAGGTCGCCGACGCGCGGGACGCCGGCATTCTCGGCGGCGCGCAGGTAGTCCTCGATCGTGGGGTGCTTCTGGCGCGGGTCGCTGACCCGCAGCGGGCCGTCGCCGCCGTGGAACGCGCTGGCGCCGCGGCTGTTCGATTCGGACTTGATGAAATAGGGCAGCACCTCGTCCCAGCCCCAGCCCTCGGCGCCCAGCGCGGCCCAGCGGTCGAAGTCCAGCGGGTGGCCGCGCATGTAGACCATGCCGTTGACGGCGCCGGTGCCGCCTTCGGTCTTGCCGCGCGGCCAGTAGATGCTGCGGCCGTTGATCTCGGCGCCCGGCTCGGTGAAATAGGCCCAGTTGATCGCCTTTTCCAGGAACAGCCGCCCCATCCCGGCCGGCGCATGCACCCAGAAGCGGTCGGCATGGCCCCCAGCCTCCAGCAGCAGAACCTGGTTGCGACCATCCTCCGACAGACGGCTCGCAACCACGCTCCCAGACGAACCAGAGCCAATCACGATGTAGTCGTAGCTGCTCATCCGGCCTCCCCCTTCTCCCTCGAAGGGCAGTCTAGGGCCTGGGCGCGGCCGGGCTAGCGGTGCCCGGCCTATGGCGCGCAAAGGGCCGTCCTGTAGCACGGAAACCGCCTATGCCATCCATAGGCTTTCCCTATCCATTGGCATGCCGTGTTGAGCGGCCGCCCTTGCGGCGCTTTGCTGGCGCAACAGCAGCCGACACGGAAAGGAGAGGGGAATGGACAGGGTAAAGGGCAAGACGGTCCTGATCACCGGCGCCGGCAGCGGCATGGGCGCGGCCTCGGCCCGGCTTCTGGCCGACGAGGGGGCGAATGTCCTTGTCACCGACATTCGCGGCGATGCCGCCGAAACGGTGGCCGCCGGCATCCGCGACCGGGGCGGCGAGGCGCAGGGCCAGGTGCTGGACGCGACCCGGCCCGATCAATGGCAGGCGGCGGTCGAAAGGGCGCTGGCACTGTGGGGCGGCATCGACGTCCTGGTGAACAATGCCGGCCTGCCGGGCGAGCCGATCAGCTGGGAAGAGGCCACGCTGGAGGGGCTGAACCGGATGATGGCGCTGAACATGGACAGCCAGTTCCTGGGCATCAAGGCGGTGACGCCGCATATGAAGCCGGGCAGTTCCATCGTCAATTTCTCATCCATCGCCGGGCTGGTCTGCTTTCCGAACCTGCATCCCGGCTATGGCGCCTCGAAGGGCGCCAACCGGCTGCTGTCGAAATGTGCCGCGGTGGATTTCGCGGCGCGCGGCATCCGGGTGAACTCGGTCCATCCCGGCCTGATCCGCACGCCGCAATCCGAGTATCTTTTCGACGATCCCGCCGTGGTCGAGGCGGTCCTGGCCAGGATTCCCCTTGGCCGCCCCGGCGCGCCCGAGGACGTGGCCAAGGTCGTCCTGTTCCTGGCCAGCGACGATTCCGCCTATATGACCGGCGCGGAACTGGTGGTCGATGGCGGCTATACCGCCATCTGACCGCCATCTGACCCCAGCGGCGGCGGCGGGCCGGCCGCATTCAGCCCTCGGCCGAGGAACGGGAATTGCGGTGCGGCATCAGCCCGCCATCGACCGGCCGCACCACGCCGCGGACGAAGTCCGACAGGCCGGAGGCCAGGACCAGCGCCGCATCGGCGATGCAGCGCGGATGGCCGGTCATCGGCAGCGGCTGCATCCTGGCAAATTGCCGGCCTGCAGCATGCCCTGCCCCAGCTGGTGCTTTTCCCGCAGCGCCGACTTGACGGCACCCGGCACGATCACGTTGACCCGCGTGCCCTGGCCTCCCGGCCATCCGCGCCGCATGGCGGCCGATCTGGCAGACCGAGGCCTTGGCGATGGTATAGGCGCACCCCCACAGCCGCCGAGGTCAGGATGATCGCGCCCTTGCGCGCCTTCAGCGCCGGGGCGGCCACCTTGATCGCCAGCATGATCGCGGTTTGCAGCATGGGCGGGAACGGCGACGCTCTTGCCGGCCAGCGCCGCCTCGAAGCGGTCGAGGCAATGCGCCACGCGCGGCTGCACATAGTCCGAGATCACCGCCGTTATCGTGCGCTCATACCCGCGAACCACCGGCCAGGTGCCCGATGAGGGGGCGACGGGCATCTCGGGCGCCGTCTCGGCAAGCATGGCCGCGACGGCGCTCTCGTTTTCGGGGTTGCGGCAGGCATGCAGGAAGGCCAGGACGATGCCCGCCGCCCGCGCCGCCGCCGACATCCACCACGATGCGATAGCCCATTGCCCACTTCCTTTTGCCGTTTCGCGGCAGCCTGCCACGGCAAAGGCAGGCCGGGTCAATTCGATCTGGCATGGCATGCATGGCCATGGGTTATGGTTTCGGCACCGACATGTAGCATTCGGGATGCGGCACCGGGCGGAATCCGGCGCTTTCATGGACCGCATGGGCGTCGCGCGTGGCCAGCATCCAGGTCTGGACCCCGGCAAGCTCGGGGTGGGTGCGGATCGCCCGCGCCAGCCAGCCGGCCAGCCCGCGGCCGCGGTGGTCGGGCAGCACGAAGACGTCGCGCAGATAGGAGAAGACGGTGTAATCCGTCACCAGCCGCGCAAAGCCCGTCATCGTCCCCTCCGGCGCGATCACCGCCATCGGCAGCGACCCGGCCAGGGCGCGTTCAAGCCGGTGCCGCTCTGCCGAGCTTTCCAGCTATCCCGCCCTGCCGCCGCCCCAAGGCGACGACCCGTCCCTCTGCTGGCGCGGCTGACCGGGCAGGAGCCGCTGGGCTCGGTCAGCTACGGGACCGAGGCGGGGCTGTTCCACGCGGCCGGCATCCCTGCGATCATCTGCGGGCCTGGCAGCATCGCCCGCGCGCACCGCGCGGACGCGTTCATCCCGGTCGCAGAGCTTGACGCCTGCCGCCGGATGCTGCGGGGCCTGGCAGAGGAAACGTCCCGCCCAGCCGTCGCCATGGCCGGGATCCGCACGGGCCGTGGCGCGGGGGCGGGACCAGCGGCCCCTTGCCGGGCCCGGATATTGACAAAGCCGCGGACAGCAGGCAACGCAGGACGGCGCCGGGTGCAACGCCTGCAGCCGGCGGCACGATCCAGACGCGGACGGGCGGTCGTCCGGCGGATGCCCTGGCGGCCCTTGCAAGGTCGCGGCCCGGATCCAAGACGGGCCGGCCGGCACATGGCCCGATGCGGGCGATGCCGGGGGCGCCCCTCCCCCAAAGCCCGAGGCCCCATGCCCTTCACCATCGCCATCGACGGACCCGCCGCATCGGGCAAGGGCACCATCGCGCGGGCGCTTGCCCGGCATTTCGGCTTTGCCCATCTCGACACCGGCCTGCTTTATCGCGCCGTGGGCGCCAAGGGCGGCGATCCGATCGCCGCGGCCCGCGCGCTGGCCCCCGAGGATCTGGCCCGCCCCGACCTGCGCAGCGCCGAGGCCGGGCAGGCCGCCAGCCGCGTCGCCGCGATCCCCGAGGTGCGCGCCGCGCTGGTCGAGTTCCAGCGCCGCTTCGCCCGCAGCCAGCCCGGCGCGGTGCTGGACGGGCGCGACATCGGCACGGTGATCTGCCCCGAGGCCGAGCTGAAGCTCTACGTCACCGCCAGCGACGAAATCCGCGCCCGCCGCCGTGCGCTGGAACTGGGCGCCGACGAGGCCCGGATCCTGGCCGAGCTGCGCGAGCGCGACGCCCGCGACGCCGCCCGCGCCGTGGCGCCGATGCGGCCGGCCGATGACGCGCTGCTGCTGGATACCAGCGAAATGACCATCGACGAGGCCGTGGCCCGCGCCATCGCCTGCGCCAGGGAGGCCGGCGCATGACCCCGCGTTTCCAGCTGACCGACCTGCGCGTGCCGGTGATCCAGGCGCCGATGGCCGGCACCGCCACGCCGCATCTTGCCGCCGAGGTCAGCCTGGCCGGGGGGCTCGGCTCGCTGGGGCTGGGCGCCGCCAATGCCGCGCAGGCCGCCGCGATGATGGCCGAGACGCGGGCGCGGCTGGGCTCGGACCGCTATGGCGTCAACCTGTTCTGCCACCGTCCCGCCCAGGCCGATGCCGCGCGCGAAAAGGCCTGGCTCGACTATCTGGCGCCCGAGTTCCGCCGCGCCGGGGCCGAGCCTCCGGCCCGCATCGAAGAGGTCTATCGCAGCTTCGTCGCCGATGACGACATGCTGCGCGCGGTGCTGGCGGCGCGGCCGGCGCTGGTCAGCTTTCACTTCGGCCTGCCGCACGCCGGACACATCGCCGCGCTGCGCGACATGGGCGCGGCCCTGGCGGCGACCGCGACCTCGCGGGACGAGGCGCTGGCCATCCGCGACGCGGGGCTGGACCTGATCGTGGCCCAGGGCCACGAGGCCGGCGGCCATCGCGGCATCTTCGACCCCGACGGCCCCGACGAATGCCTGCCGACCGCGGCGCTGCTGGCCGAGTTGCTGGACCTGGGCCTGCCGGTGATCGCGGCCGGGGGCATCATGGACGGCGCCGATGCGGCGCGCCACCTTGCCGCCGGGGCGGCGGCGGTGCAGATGGGCACCGCCTTCGTCGCCTGCCCGGAATCGGCGGCCAATGAGGCCTATCGCAGCCGGCTGGCCGCGGCGCAGCCGGGCGATGCGGTGATGACCCGCGCCATCTCGGGCCGTCCGGCGCGCGGGCTTGCCAACCGGCTGACCGCGCTTGGCGAGGCACCCGAGGCCCCGCCGCTGCCGGATTACCCCATCACCTACGACGCGGCCAAGCGGCTTCATGCGGCGGCGGGCGGCTCGGACTACGCGGCGCAATGGGCGGGAACCCAGGCGCCGCGCGCCCGGCCCATGCCCGCCGCAGACCTGCTGGCGCTGCTCGGGCGCGAGATTTGCTTGCATCTGCCGGGCCTCGGCGCTTGCCAGGACCGCCGATGAGCGCTATATCCCGCCCGTCAAGGTAAGCGATGGGGCCAGAACAGGCCGCTTCAACAGGGTCGGGCACATGCCGCGACCCTTTGCGCTTATCCCGGCATCTACAAAGAGACCGGCGGAGCCAACCGCATGGCCAGCAATGATCGAAAAGGAAACTGGATCTATATGTGCGCTAAAGCGACCATGGAGGAATTCGAGGCCCTCCTGAACGAAAGCCTCGCCATCGACACGCCCGAAGAGGGCTCGGTCGTCAAGGGCAAGGTCATCGCCATCGAGGCGGGCCAGGCCATCATCGACGTCGGCTACAAGATGGAAGGCCGCGTCGATCTGAAAGAATTCGCCAACCCCGGCGAAGCCCCCGCCATCGCGGTCGGCGATGAGGTCGAGGTCTATCTCGACCGCGTCGAGAACGCCCGCGGCGAAGCCTCGATCTCGCGCGAGAAAGCCCGCCGCGAAGAGGCCTGGGACCGCCTGGAGAAAGCCTATGCCGCGGAAGAGCGCGTCGAAGGCGCCATCTTCGGCCGCGTCAAGGGCGGCTTCACCGTCGACCTGGGCGGCGCCGTGGCCTTCCTGCCCGGTTCGCAGGTCGATGTGCGCCCCGTGCGCGACGCCGGCCCGCTGATGGGCCTGAAGCAGCCCTTCCAGATCCTCAAGATGGATCGCCGCCGCGGCAATATCGTCGTGTCGCGCCGCGCCATCCTGGAAGAGAGCCGCGCCGAGCAGCGCGCCGAGGTCATCGCCAACCTGTCGGAAGGCCAGACCGTCGAGGGCGTGGTCAAGAACATCACCGAATACGGCGCCTTCGTCGATCTGGGCGGTGTTGACGGCCTGCTGCACGTCACCGACATGGCCTGGCGCCGCGTCAACCACCCGTCCGAGATCCTGTCGATCGGCGAGACCGTCAAGGTCCAGGTCGTCAAGATCAACAAGGACACCCACCGCATCAGCCTGGGCATGAAGCAGCTTCAGGCCGACCCGTGGGATACCGTGGCCGACAAGTTCCCGATCGGCTCGGTCCATACCGGCCGCGTGACCAACATCACCGACTACGGCGCCTTCGTGGAGCTGGAAGCCGGCGTCGAGGGCCTGGTCCACGTCTCGGAAATGAGCTGGACCAAGAAGAACGTCCACCCCGGCAAGATCGTCTCGACCTCGCAGGAAGTCGACGTCATGGTGCTGGAGATCGACGAGGCCAAGCGCCGCGTGTCGCTGGGTCTGAAACAGACCATGCGCAACCCGTGGGAAGTCTTTGCCGAGACCCATCCCGTCGGCACCGTCATCGAGGGCGAAGTCAAGAACATCACCGAATTCGGTCTGTTCGTCGGCCTGGAAGGCGACATCGACGGCATGGTCCACCTGTCGGACATCAGCTGGGATACCCGCGGCGAGGAAGCCATCCAGGACTTCCGCAAGGGCGATGTGGTGAAAGCCGTCGTCCAGGAAGTCGACATCGACAAGGAGCGCATCTCGCTGTCGATCAAGGCGCTTGAAAACGACGCGATGGCCGAGGCCGTCGAGGGCGTCAAGCGCGGCTCGGTCATCACCGTCACCGTGACGGCGATCGAGGATGGCGGCATCGAGGTCGAATACAACGGCATGAAGAGCTTCATCCGCCGTTCCGACCTGGCCCGCGACCGCCAGGACCAGCGCCCCGAGCGCTTCCAGGTCGGCGACCATGTCGACGTCCGCGTGACCAACATCGACACCAAGACCCGCCGCCTGGGCCTGTCGATCAAGGCGCGCGAGATCGCCGAGGAAAAGGAAGCCGTGGAACAGTATGGCAGCTCGGATTCGGGCGCCTCGCTGGGCGACATCCTGGGCGCCGCGCTCAAGGGCCGCGGCTGAGCCAGCGATCGGCTGAACTTCGCGCCCCCGGTTCCGGCCGGGGGCGCTTTTCGTTGCGCAGTTCCGCCGATTGAACCATAAAGGCTTGAAAAGCGCGGCAACCAAACCGCCGGCCATGCGTTCTGTCGTTGAATGCCGCGCCGCCAGCCCTATGATCGCGCGACAGGAATTGTTGGAACACCAGATTCAGGAACCGCAATGATCCGATCCGAACTGATCCAGAAAATCTCCGAGGAAAACCCGCATCTGTTCCAGCGCGATGTCGAGCGGATCGTGAACACCGTTTTCGAAGAGATCATCGACGCCATGGCGCGCGGCGACCGGGTGGAACTGCGCGGCTTCGGCGCCTTCTCGGTGAAAAAGCGCGACGCGCGCCAGGGCCGCAACCCCCGCACCGGCGAGACCGTCAGCGTGGACGAAAAGCATGTGCCCTTCTTCAAGACCGGCAAGCTGTTGCGCGAACGGTTGAACGGCCTCGACGAATAGGCCAGATTGCCGGCGTCAATCTTTGCGGGGTTCAGGCGATGCGCACGATCCGGGTCTTCTTCCTTGTCATTCTGGCCATCGTGCTGATGCTGCTCGCGGCGGCGAATCGCCAGCTCGTCACCGTCAGCCTGGTGCCCGAGGCGCTGGCGCAATTCGCCGGCGGGCGCTGGTCGCTGACCATGCCGGCCTTCGTGGCGCTGTTCCTGGCCATGGTCTTCGGCGTGCTGGTCGGCCTGGTCTGGGAATGGCTGCGCGAATGGCATCTGCGCGCCGAATCCAGCCGCCGCGCGCATGACCTGGCGCAGCTGCAGCGCGAGGTCGGCGACCTGCGCCGCACCCATGCCGCGCCGCGCGACGACGTGCTGGCGATCCTGGACGAATCGGGGCGCAAGCCGGCCGCTCCGGCGGGCTCCGGCTCGACCCTGCCGGCACCGCGCTGATCCCATGGCCGTCTCCGTCAAGATCTGCGGCCTGACCGAGGCCGCCGGCCTTGCCGCGGCCGTCGAGGCCGGCGCCCGCTATGTCGGCTTCGTCTTCTTCCCGAAATCCCCCCGCCATGTGACGCCCGAGGCGGCGGCCGAGCTTGCCGCGCAGGTGCCGCTGGGCGTGGCCAAGGTCGGGCTCTTCGTCGATCCCGACGACGCGGCGCTGGAGGCGGTCCTCGCCCGCGTGCCCCTGGACCTGATCCAGCTGCACGGCACCGAGACGCCCGCCCGCGTGGCCGAGGTCAAGGCACGCAGCGGCCTGCCGGTGATGAAGGCGGTGGGCATTGCCGATCCGCAGGATCTCGATCAGCTCTGGGACTACGGCCTGGTGGCCGACATGCTGCTGATCGACGCAAAACCGCCCAAGGACGCGCCCCTGCCCGGCGGCAACGGCCTGGCCTTCGACTGGCGGCTGCTGGCCGGGCGGCAGATCCTCAAGCCCTGGCTGCTGGCCGGCGGCCTGACGCCCGAAAACGTGGCCGAGGCGATCCGCCTGACCCGCGCCCCCGGCATCGACGTCTCCTCGGGCGTCGAAAGCGCGCCGGGCATCAAGGATCCGCAGCGCATCCGCAGCTTCATCGCCCGCGCCACGGCCCCGATCCTGTGACCGCCGTCGCCTTCCGCAAGGCCCGGCGCGACGAGGTCGCCGCCGTCCTGGCCCTCCTGCGCGACGACATGCTGGGCCAGGCGCGGGAGGCAGGCGACCTCGCCCCCTATCTCGCCGCCTGGGACGCCATGCAGGCCGAGGCCGCGAACCACCTGGTCGTGGGCCTGCTGGGCGGCGAGGTGATCGCCTGCTACCAGATCACCGTCATCTCGGGCCTGTCGCTCCGCGCCGCCCGCCGCGCCCAGATCGAGGGCGTGCGCGTCCGCCCCGACCTGCGCGGCCGGGGCATCGGCGCGGCGCTGATCCGCGACGCCGAATCCCGCGCCCGCGCGGCCGGCTGCACGCTCCTGCAATTCACCACCAACCGCAGCCGCACAGAGGCGCATCGCTTCTACGACAGGCTCGGCTTTACCCCTTCCCATATCGGATATAAGAAATCCCTCTGACGGGGCTTCTCTGTTGCCCAAATACCCACCCGACCGCGCGCGAGGAAAGCCATGGCCGAAGACCTCATCAACAGCTTCATGACCGGCCCGGACGAGCAGGGCCGCTTCGGCATCTTCGGCGGCCGCTTCGTCAGCGAGACGCTGATGCCGCTGATCCTCGACCTCCAGGCGGAATACGACCGCGCCAAGGACGACCCCGCCTTCTGGGCCGAGATGGACGATCTCTGGAAACATTACGTCGGCCGCCCCAGCCCGCTCTATTTCGCCCCGCGCCTGACCGAGGAGCTGGGCGGCGCGAAGATCTATCTCAAGCGCGAAGAGCTGAACCATACCGGCAGCCACAAGATCAACAACGTGCTGGGCCAGATCCTGCTGGCGCGCCGCATGGGCAAGACCCGCATCATCGCCGAGACCGGCGCCGGCCAGCATGGCGTGGCGACGGCCACGGTCTGCGCCCGCTTCGGGCTGAAATGCATCGTCTACATGGGGGCGCATGACGTCGAGCGCCAGGCGCCGAACGTCTTCCGCATGCGGCTGCTGGGCGCCGAGGTGGTGCCCGTCACCTCGGGCCGCGGCACGCTCAAGGACGCGATGAACGACGCGCTGCGCGACTGGGTGACGAACGTCCGCGACACCTTCTACTGCATCGGCACGGTGGCCGGCCCGCATCCCTATCCCGCGATGGTGCGCGACTTCCAATGCATCATCGGCCGCGAGACCCGCCGCCAACTGGCCGAGCAGGAGGGCGAGGGACGGCTGCCCGACAGCGTGGTCGCGGCCATCGGCGGCGGCTCGAACGCCATGGGGCTGTTCCACCCCTTCCTCGACGATCCTTCGGTCCGCATCATCGGCGTCGAGGCCGGCGGCAGGGGCGTGGACGAGCGCATGCAGCATTGCGCCAGCCTGACCGGCGGCCGCCCCGGCGTGCTGCACGGCAACCGCACCTATCTGCTGCAGGACGACGAGGGCCAGATCCTGGAAGGGCATTCGATCAGCGCCGGGCTCGACTATCCCGGCATCGGCCCGGAACATGCCTGGCTCAAGGAACAGGGCCGCGCCGAATATGTCAGCGTGACCGATGACGAGGCGCTGGCGGCCTTCCAGACCCTCTGCCGGCTCGAAGGCATCATCCCGGCGCTGGAACCCAGCCACGCGCTGGCCCATGTCATCAAGATCGCGCCGGACTTGCCGCGCGACCACATCATGGTGGTGAACCTGTCGGGCCGCGGCGACAAGGACATCTTCACCGTCGCCAAGCACCTGGGCGTCGACATCCGCACCTGAGCGCGAAAGGCGCGCGCTATTTCGCGGCGCGCGCCTCGGCCACCAGCTCGGCCAGGTCGTCCTTGGCCAGATAGCCGAAGATCGCCCGCTCGCCGGCGACGAAGCTGGGCGTGCCGAGCAGCCCGATCTCGTCGGCCAGCGCCAGCGATTCCTCGATCCGCCGGGTGATCTCGGGCGCCTGCATGTCGCGCTGCAGCCGCGCCACGTCCAGCCCGACCTCGCGGGCGACGCGCAGCACCGACGCCTTCTCGGCCTTGCCGCGCATCGCCATCAGCGCGCGGTGGAACTCGGGATACTTGCCCTGCGCCTGGGCGGCCAGCGCCGCCTCGGCGGCAAAGCGCGAGCCCTCGCCGAAGATCGGGATCTCATGCACCACCAGCCTCACGCCGGGATCCGATTGCAGCAGCGCCGCCACCTCCGGCGCGCTCTTGCGGCAAAAGCCGCAATTGTAGTCCGAGAACTCGACCAGCACCGCATCGCCCCCGGCATTGCCCATCACCGGCAGGCCGGGACCGTCGAACACCGCCCGCTTGATCGCCGCGACCTCGGCCGGGCTGCGGTCCTGCGCCGCGACCGGCGCCAAGGGCAGGACGCAAAGCAGCGTCAGGACGATTGCGGCAAGGGGGCGGCGCATGGCAAGAATCCTTTCCTGTGGCCCGACCTGAAAGCCATCGCCATGGCCACAGGTCAAGCCGCAGCACATGACAATCCCGTGGGAGGGCTGCATGGAACCAGACCTGTTCGGAACCCGCCGCGACGAACCCCTCGGCCCCGGCGCCATGATCCTGCGCGGCTTCGCGCCCGGCCCCGCCATGGTTGAAGAGGTCGCGCGCATCGCCGGCCTCTCGCCCTTCCGGCAGATGCAGACTCCGGGCGGACGCTTGATCGGCGTCGAGATGACGAATTGCGGCGCGCTCGGCTGGGTCAGCGACCGGCGCGGCTATCGCTACGAGCCGCTGGACCCGCTGACCGGCCGGCCCTGGCCCGAAATGCCGCAGCGCTTCCGGCAGTTGGCACAAGAGGCCGCGGCGCGCGCGGGCTTCCCCGATTTCCGGCCCGATGCCTGCCTGGTCAACCGCTACGTGCCGGGGGTCAAGATGGGCCTGCACCAGGACCGCGACGAGGCCGACATGGCCGCGCCCATCGTCTCGGTCTCGCTGGGCCTGCCCGCGACCTTCCAGTTCGGCGGCCCCGAGCGCGGCAACCCGGTGGCGAAACACGCGCTGACCCACGGCGATGTGGTGGTCTGGGGCGGCCCGGCGCGGCTGAACTGGCACGGCATCCTGACGCTCAAGCCGGGCGAGCATCCGCTGACCGGCGCCGCCCGCATCAACCTGACCTTCCGCCGCGCCCGCTGACCGGCTTTCTCCGTTTTCCAAATACCCCGGGGGAAGCCGCGCAGCGGCTGGGGGCAGAGCCCCCTCCTACTTCCAGATCGGCGCGTGCCGGTTCACGTCCTTGTAGAGCAGATAGCGGAAATTCCCCGGCCCGCCGGCATAGCAGCATTGCGGGCAAAAGGCGCGCAGCCACATGAAATCGCCGGGGCCCACCTCGACCCAGTCGCGGTTCAGCCGGTAGACCGCCTTGCCCTCGATGACGAACAGCCCATGCTCCATCACATGCGTCTCGGCAAAGGGGATCGAGCCGCCCGGCTTGAAGGTCACGATGGTGATATGCATGTCGTGGCGCATGTCCGCCGGGTCCATGAAGCGGGTGGTGGCCCAGCTGTCATTGGTCTCGGGCATCGGGATCGGGGCGATGTCGCGCTCGTTGGCGACGATCACCTCGGGCTTTTCCAGCCCCTCGACCGCCTGCCAGCGCTTGCGCCACCAGTGGAAGCGCGAGGTCTCGGCACCATTGCGCACCGACCAGGCCATGCCGGCGGGGATATAGGCAAAGCCGCCGGGCACCAGTTCATGCGCCTTGCCGTCGATGGTCAGCGTGACCGCGCCCTCGGTGACGAAGATCGCGGCCTGCACGCCCGCGTCGTCCTCGGGCCGGTCCGAGCCGCCCTGCGGCGCCAGCTCGACGATATACTGGCTGAAGGTCTCGGCAAAGCCCGAGAGCGGCCGGGCGATCATCCACATCCGCATCCCCGTCCAGCCCGGCAGGAAGCTGGTGACGATGTCGCGCATCGTGCTGGCGGGGATGACGGCATAGGCCTCGGTGAAGGTGGCGGTGTCGGTGGACAGGTCGGTCTGCGGCGGCAGGCCGGCGAAAGGCCCGGCATAGGTCGGGGTCTTGGCGGTCATGTCAGGTCTCCGTTGCGCCGGGGTCTCTCTGGCCCGGATCGTGGCTGGCAAACCCCGCCCGCGACCAACGGCGGGCGGGGCCGGGGCTCAGGCATCGCCCAGCATCTGCTGCAGGCGCAGCGCGCCGATGCGGCTGACCTGGCGCTCGGCCTCGGCGCGCTCGGTCGCGCTGTCGTTGTCGAGACGCCGGCGCATGGCGGCCATGATCCCCGGCTTGTCGTGGTCGCGCACGGCGATGATGAAGGGGAAGCCGTGCTTTTCCACATAGGCCGTGTTCAGGCGGTCGAACTCGGCGCGCTCGGCATCGGTCAGGCTGTCGAGCCCGGCGCTGGCCTGTTCGGCGGTGCTGTCGGCGGTCAGGCGCTTGGCCGCGGCCAGCTTGCCGGCCAGGTCCGGGTGCGCCAGCAGCACGCCCAGCCGCTCTTCGTCGCTGGCCGCGCGGAAGACCTGCGCCATGCGCGCGGCAAGCCCGGCGGCGGTGTCGTGGATCGCGCCCATCTCGCCCTCCCAGACGCGCTCGGCGATCCAGGGCGAATGCTCGTAGATGCCGCCGAATTTCTCGACGAACGCCTCGCGGTCCATCTGCGAGGGGCGCTGCCTGGGCTGCCAGGGATGCGCCCGCGCCCAGTGCCGCGCGATGTCGAGCCGGGTGGCGAACCAGACCCCCTCGTGGCTGCGGGCATGGTCGAGGAAGCGCTTGATCGCCATGGCCCGGCCCGGCCGGCCCGCGAGGCGGCAGTGCAGGCCGATGGACATCATCTTGGGCGCGCCGGCCTCTCCCTCGGCATAAAGCACGTCGAAGCTGTCGCGCAGGTAGTCGAAGAACTCGACCCCGGTGCCGAAGCCCTGGCCCGAGGAAAAGCGCATGTCGTTGGCGTCCATCGTATAGGGCACCATCAGCTGCGGCTTGCCGTCGTGGACATGCCAATAGGGCAGGTCGTCGGCGATGGTGTCGGCCAGGTATTCGAATCCGCCCTCCTCGCAGCCCAGAGCCACCGTGTTCATCGAGGTGCGGCCCTGGTAGAAGCCGCGCGGCCGCTCGCCGGTGACGCGGGTGTGCAGCTCGACCGCGCGGGCGATATGCTCGGCCTCGACCTCGCGCGGGATGTCGCGGTAGTCGATCCATTTCAGGCCGTGGGTGGCGATCTCCCAGCCGGCGGCCTGCATGGCGGCGACCTGTTCGGGCGCGCGCTCCAGCGCGGTCGCGACGCCGTAGACGGTCACGGGCACGTCGCTGAGCAGCCGGTGGAGCCGCCAGAACCCCGCCCGCGCGCCATAGTCATAGATCGATTCCATGTTCCAGTGGCGCTGGCCGGGCCAGGGCTGGCAGCCGATGATCTCGGACAGGAAGGCTTCCGAGGCGGCGTCGCCATGCTCGATGCTGTTTTCGCCGCCTTCCTCGTAGTTGATGACGATCTGCACCGCGATCCGGGCATTGCCGGGCCATTTGGGATCGGGCGTATGCTCGCCATAACCGATCATGTCGCGGCTGTATCGCATCGCTTGCTTCCTTTCCTGATTTCTGGCTGACTAGCACTCATCACCCTGCCGGCCCCGCAGGCAACCCGAGAATTTCTATAAACAGAACCAAGTTTTTCTTGAAAATGGCTGTTTATTAACGTCCCGTTGAAACTCTGTCGCCAGACCCTGCATTCTCGTTGAAGATGCCTGGGCATAATCTGGCCAGCATGGCGGGCAAACCGCCAATGGGAGGAATCATGCCAGACAAGCAATCCGGCCTGACGGCCAGCGGCGCCAGCATCAGTCCAGGGGAAGGAACCGTGCTCGACAAGCGCTTCGGCCTGACGGCCCATGGCACCAGCGCCAGAACCGAGGTGATCGCGGGGATAACCACCTTCCTGACGATGGCCTACATCATCTTCGTGAACCCCGAGATCCTGTCCTCGACCGGCATGGATCGCAACGCGGTCTTCGTCGCGACCTGCCTGGCCGCGGCGCTGGGATCGGCGATCATGGCGCTTTGGGCCAACTGGCCCATCGGCATGGCGCCCGGCATGGGGCTGAACGCCTTTTTCGCCTTCACCGTGGTCGGCGCGCTGGGGTTCACCTGGCAACAGGCGCTGGGGGCGGTGTTCATCTCGGGCCTGGTGTTCCTGTTCCTGTCGGTGACGGGCATCCGGCGCTGGCTGATCGCGGGCATCCCCACATCCATGCGCAGCGCCATCGCGGCCGGCATCGGCATGTTCCTGGGGCTGATCGCGCTGAAGAACTCGGGCATCGTGGTGGACAACCCGGCGACGCTGGTCGGCCTGGGCGACCTGACCCAGACCGGCACGCTGCTGGCCATCGCCGGCTTCTTCATCATCGCGGCGCTGGATGCGCTGAAGGTGCGCGGCTCGATCCTGATCGGCATCCTGGTCATCACCGTCGTCTCGATCGCCATCGGCGCCAGCCCCTTTGCCGGGGTGATCTCGATGCCGCCCTCGATCATGCCGACCTTCATGCAACTCGACATCGCCGGGGCGCTGACCGTCGGCATCTTCCACGTGATCCTGGTCATGGTGCTGGTCGAGGTCTTCGACGCCACCGGCACGCTGATCGGCGTGGCCAAGCGCGCCGGCCTGCTGACCGAGGGGCCGACCCATACCAACAAGAACCTGGGCCGGGCGCTGATGGCGGATTCAACGGCGATCCTGGCCGGCTCGATGCTGGGCACCAGCTCGACCACCGCCTATGTCGAAAGCGCCTCGGGCGTGCAGGCGGGCGGGCGCACCGGGCTGACCGCGCTGGTCGTGGCGGGTCTGTTCCTGTTGGCGGTGTTCTTTGCGCCGCTGGCGGGCTCGGTCCCGGCCTATGCCACCGGGCCGGCGCTGCTTTACGTCGCCTGCCTGATGGTGCGCGAGTTCGAGGAGATCCAGTGGAGCGACGTCACCGAAAGCGCGCCCGCCGTGCTGACGGCGCTGATGATGCCCTTCACCTATTCCATCGCCAATGGCTTGGCCTTCGGTTTCGTGAGCTATGCCGCGATCAAGCTGGCGACCGGCCGCGCGCGCGAGGTGCATGCCGCGACCTGGATCGTCGCCGCGCTGTTCGTGATCCGGTTTGCCTTCTTCATGGAGTGATCTGCGCCAAGGCCGGGGGGCTGTCTGCCCCCCGGACCCCCCGAGGATATTTGGACAAGGAAGAATGGAACTTGCCGGGTCGGCCGGGATTCCGGCCGGAGACCATTGCCTGGGCCGCGTGATCGCGCATCGCAAGCCGGGCCATCGCAAGCCGGGGCGCGGGATGCGCATCCGGCCGTTGCGTTTCTGGCCGGGTTTCGGCGGGATCCCCGGCAGGCCGGGTGCCGCGGCCCGGCATGGTTTATCGCATCGGGTGAACGGGGCGAGGAAAGCGGTGAGGGAGCGGTGAGGGAGCGGTGAGGGAGCGGTGAGGGAGCGGTGAGGGAGCGGTGAGGGAATTTTCCCGTCCGGCGCGGCTTGGTTTTCGTCGCCGTCGGCTGCGCGTGCCCCCTGTCCGATTCGAACGGACGACCTACCGCTTACAAGGCGGTTGCTCTGGCCAGCTGAGCTAAGAGGGCGACGCCCGGACTGTTTAAACGACCAGCGCCTTTCGGGCAAGTGAGTCCGCCGCGCCGGGAAGATGATAGGCCGCAGCCCAGCCAGGAGTGCAGATGCAGCCGACCGTCTGTCGCCCGGTGCCTGCCCGCCGATTCGACGAAGGCCAGGCGGCGCGGAGGGAGGCCAATGCCTGGGACGCAGATACGATGCCGCAGGGCACAGGGCACAGGGCACAGGGCACAGGGCACAGGGCACAGGGCACAGGGCACAGGGCACAGCCTGCGATAGGCAGCTACTGAACGCAAGGCGACCCTCGCCTGGCCGGGACAGCATCCATTCTACCGCGGGACAGGTCTTGGGAAGGATGGCCCCGAGGCGTCGCTGACTTGCCATTCGCCCTTGGGGAATCGCCACCATCGTAGCCGAGGGCGGGGCAGTTCGCGCTGCCGCATGGCGAGGGCCGATGCTGCCCCGCCTGCCCGCGCGCCCTTGCCACGGTCACGGGGGACGGCCATCGGGGGCCGCGACCATGCGCACCGTCTCGACCAGCCGCACCGGGTCGAGCGGATAGGGCAGCCAACCCGCCGCCCCGGCATTGCGGGCGCGGGCCTTCAGCTGCGGCGTGGCCGAAACGGCCATGACCAGGATCGGGATGTCGCGCAGGCGGGCCTGGCGCCGCACCGCCTCGATGAAGCCGAAACCGCAGACCCGCCGCATGTTGATGCCCGTCAGGATCACGTCGACGGAAGCGGTCCTGAGCAGCGCCAGCCCCTCGGCGCCGTCGCAGGATCGCTGCACCGCCATCCCCGCCGCCTCCAACGCAGCGACGGCGGCTTCGCGCAATTCGCCGCGGGGATGCTGGACCAGCACCGTCAGCGCCATCGCCGCCCCCAGACGACCGGGCCAGGCCGTCCTTTTCCTTCCGCAGCGATCATCCGCCCCTCCGATTCAGCCGGTTTCGCGCAGGATCGCGCAGAAATATTGAATTTCGGTTGACGCGGCCGGAGCGGAAGGCCATCTGTCCCGAATTGCCGCGAAACCGGCCCATTTCCTGTCGCCGGGGCTTGCATTCCGGGCGGAAAAGGACTATTTCGCGCGCACTTCACAGGCGGGGTCGGGCCCCGGAGGGAGACATCCTTCGACGGTCCACCGGTTGGGGCAAGCCCCTGAAAGCCCCGCCAAGGCGCAAACCGGAAAGGACATGGACATGGCGCTTCCCGAATTCTCCATGCGTCAGCTGCTTGAAGCTGGCGTTCATTACGGCCACCAGACCCAGCGCTGGAACCCCCGCATGGCCGAGTTCATCTATGGTGAACGCAACGGCATCCACATCGTCGACCTGACCCAGACCGTGCCGATGCTGGACGCGGCGCTGCAGGTGGTGCGCGACACCGTCGCCAAGGGCGGCCGCGTGCTGTTCGTCGGCACCAAGCGCCAGGCGCAGAAAGCCGTCGCCGACGCGGCCGAGCGTTCGGCACAGTTCTACATGAACCACCGCTGGCTGGGCGGCACGCTGACCAACTGGAAGACCGTCTCGCAGTCGATCCAGCGCCTGAAGGCGCTTGACGAGACGCTGGGTTC
The DNA here is from genome assembly GCF_018499825.1 of Paracoccus sp. pheM1. Lineage (NCBI taxonomy): Bacteria > Pseudomonadati > Pseudomonadota > Alphaproteobacteria > Rhodobacterales > Paracoccaceae > Paracoccus > Paracoccus sp. pheM1. The sequence continues at coordinate 1,389,127 of NZ_JAGXCX010000002.1, read as the reverse complement.
GGGCGCCGAGGGCCTGACCAAGAAGGAACGGCTGCAGATGGAGCGCGAGCAGGCCAAGCTGCAAGCCTCGCTGGGCGGCATCCGCGAGATGGGCGGCCTGCCCGACCTGCTGTTCGTCATCGACGTGAACAAGGAAGACCTGGCCATCGCCGAGGCGAAGAAGCTGGGCATCCCGGTGGTCGCCGTGGTCGACACCAACTGCTCGCCCAAGGGCGTGGACTATGTCATCCCCGGCAACGACGACGCCGCCCGCGCCATCGCGCTTTACTGCGACCTGATCAGCCGCGCCGCGCTGGACGGCATGACCGCGCAGATGGGCGCTGCCGGCGTGGACCTGGGCGCGCTGGAAGCCAGCGTCGAGGAAGAGCTGGCCGGCGAGACCGCTGAGGAAGCCGCCGAAGCCTGATCGGCGCCGGTCCCAAGCGGGCCGCGACAGGTTTACGGAACATTCATCAGGCGGGGATAAACCCCGCCTGACGCATTGAAAAGCAAGGAGACTCTCGATGGCTATCACCGCTGCTATGGTGAAAGACCTGCGCGAAACCACCGGCGCGGGCATGATGGACGCCAAGAAGGCGCTGACCGAAACCAATGGCGACATGGAAGCCGCCGTCGACTGGCTGCGCACCAAGGGTCTGGCCAAGGCCGCCAAGAAATCGGGCCGCGTCGCCGCCGAGGGCCTGGTGGGCGTCGCCGTCCGCGCCGGCCGCGGGGTCGCCGTCGAACTGAACTCGGAAACCGATTTCGTCGCCAAGAACGCCGATTTCCAGCAGCTCGTGCGCGAGATCACCAATGTCGCGCTGGACGCTGCCACCGATGTCGAGGTGCTGAAGGCCACGCATCTGAACGGCCGCCCGGTCGAGGACGTGCTGACCGACGCCATCGCCCGCATCGGCGAGAACATGACCCTGCGCCGGATGCACGCGCTGGAAGGCGACACCATCGTCTCTTACGTGCATAACGCCGCTGCCGAGGGCATGGGCAAGATCGGCGTGCTGGTCGCGCTGAAGGGCGATGCCGCCAAGGCGCAGGAGATCGGCAAGCAGATCGCCATGCATATCGCGGCGACCAACCCGGCCTCGCTGTCGGAAGCCGACCTGGACCCCTCGCTGGTCGAGCGCGAGAAGTCGGTGCTGACCGAGCAGGCCCGCGAATCGGGCAAGCCCGAGGCGGTGATCGAGAAGATGATCGAAGGCCGGATGAAGAAGTTCTTCGAGGAAGTGACCCTGCTGGGCCAGAAATTCGTCATCAACCCCGACGTGACCGTGGCCCAGGCCGCGCAAGAGGCCGGCGTCGAAGTGACCGGCTATGCCCGCGTCGTGGTCGGCGAAGGCATCGAGAAGAAGGAAGAGGATTTCGCCGCCGAGGTCGCCAAGACCCGCGCCGGCGCCTGATTCTCGCCAGACCCGGATTACGGACGCCGGCCCCCTTTTGGGCCGGCGTTTCGCATTCCGCGACGGCATCGGGCCGCAATGCGTCTAGCCGGCGCAGATCTGGTCGCGCGCCGGCAGCCCCGGCGCGCCGTCTCGGGCGGGCGAGGGATGCCCGCCCTGTCCGGGGCCATGGGGCTCGGCGGTGGAGTTGAAGATCTGCCTGCGGCTGGCGGCCAGCAGGATCGCCTGCGCCGTAGTCTTGGCCCCCAGCGCCTTGCGCGCCAGCCGCAGATGCTTTTCCACCGTGGCCGGCGTGACGTCCAGGATCTCGGCGATTTCCTGGGTGGTGCGGCCGACCGAGATGCATTCCAGCACCTCGCGCTGGCGCAGGGTCAGCACGCATTCCTGCTCGGCATGGGGAAGGGTCGAGATGCGCAGATGCGCCAGCCGGCTCAGCGCCTCGACAAGCCGGCCGTGCTGCGCCCAAAGCGCGTCCAGCCGGTCCTGCCGCATGCCGATCGCGCCGCCGAGGATCACGCCGGCGCGCACCCGCTCCACATCGTCGCCCATGCCGACCGCATAGCCCGCGACATGGCCGTAGCGGGCGAAAGCATCGGCCGCGCGCTCTTCCTGCGGCGTCAGCCGCCCGGCCAGGCGGAGCCGCCGCATCCAGTCCCAGCTTTCGCTGCCCCTGTTATGGGTCAGCCAGCGGTGCATCGGCAGGCTTTCAAGCAGGTCCAGCGCGGCAAGCTCCTGCATCAGGCGCGGCGGGTAACTGGACAGCAGGACGCGGTCCTCCAGCATCCGGTCGCACGAGGCCTCCAGGATCCGCACCGCATGATAGGAAATGTTGGGAAAACCCAGTTCGGTCAGGCGCGCAACGTAATGCTGCCAGACCTCTTGCGCCGAACGGGCCCCCAGGATGACTTCGATGTCATTCAGCATTTCCATATTATACCAAGCTCTTTCGAAAATATTTAAGAATAAATTTGCACCATAACGGATAGCTTTGAAACATTATTGCCAAGAACCGCAAAGGATCAATGCATCACGCGCAAACCGAACGGTTACGTAAGGTCAACATGATTAACCCTGGCCGTGAAACCCGTTGTTCGTCATGGAAAATCTTCCGTCCGCCGATGAAATGGCCACGCCATCACCACGATTTTTGCCGCAGGATTCGCCATATCGCGCCATTTTCGCGACACGTCATGATTGCATGATTGAATAAATTTCCACCTTTGCATGAAAATCGCGCGGCTCGGTGCCAGGGCGGGGGGAATCCGGGCCACTCGTCGACGCGGTGTCGTTGGAAGCCCGCGCCGGGACATTCATGAAAACCCGCCGCTGCCGCAGAATCAGCCATGCCGCGGTGCCGGTTCCCCGGCCGGCAATTGCAGCCGATCTTGCGCTTTCGCACCGGCCCGCCGCATTCCGCAAGCCGGGAAACCGCCCGGTCAGGGGGTAAGGAATTCGATTCCGGGCAGGGCGGCGATCTCGGCCATGTCGGCGTCATAGGCGGCGGTGATGCGATCGACCATCTGCTGGGTCCAGCCGGGCAGGTTCAGCTCGACCTCGATCTGCTCGGGCTGGCCATATGCCTCCAGGGCGGCGGCAAAGATGCGGCGGCGGCTTGCGACGGTCAGCCGTTCTTCCTGCGCCAGCGCGTCGCGGATCATGCGGATGCCGTCCGGGTGCAGGATGTCGCCCAGGATCTGCAATCCGGCCTTGAGCGGCACGTCGGCGGGCATGGTCGCGATGCGGCGCACCACCTCGGGCCAGATCAGCGAGGTGTCCTCGTGGCACCAGACCACCAGGCGCCGGCCCGGCAGCGCGGCCTGGATGCGCCGCAGCGCCGGCCCCCAGCGCAGCGCCTCGGGATCGACGCCGTCCATCAGCTCGGCATAGCTGCCGCTGCCCTCCTGCGACAGGACGAACGGGACCAGCGTGGCCGGGTTCTTCAGCGCGATGAAGAACTCGACCTCGGCGCTGGGAAACAGGTTGGCCAGCGCCGCCATCTTCTCGCCGGCGGTGACGTAAAGCCCCTCGGGCGAGATGGCCCGCGTCGCCCGGCCAAGAAAGCTGGGCGTGCTGCAAATGATACGGCGCGGATCGTCCGAATCCAGGATCGCATCCAGCATCACCTGCTCCATCGCCTTGGTGGCGGGGCCACCGCGCAGCGCGCTCAGCGCCTCGTTGAAGATCTCGCCATGCCGGTTCGGGGTGACGGGCTCGATCCCGTTGCGCAGCAGCCAGTCGCGGTTCTGCAACAGCGTCTTGACCATGCGATAGAGGTCCGTTCCGTGAACCCCGCAATGAAAGACCACCTGCATACCCGCAACCCCCGACTCGTTTGGGCGCACAGTAACCAGCAATGCGCGCGCAGAAAACCTCATGGTTGAGCGACGCCTGTGCCGATCCCGCGCCCCGCGCCCACCGTCCATGCCCGGCCATCTTGCGACGCGCCGCCGCGGCGCGGAACAGCAGGACCGGATCGCAGCTGAGGCGCGGCATGCGGCATGCGGCATGGCCGGAGCGCGATCATCCGCCCCGATCATCCAGGCGCGGATCAGCCGCCGGGATCGGTCCACAGCACCACCCTGCCCTTGCCGGCCAGCTTCGCCTGGTAAAGCGCCGCATCCGCCATCTCGAACAGCTGGTGCTGGTGGGTGATGCGCCTGTTGCCGGACACCGCAACGCCCATGCTGGCCGTGATCCGGCACGGATAGGTTTTCGCGGCCATGATCTGGTGGATCATCCGGGTGCAGACGTTCATCGCATCCTCCTCCGGCCTGTCGGAGAAGATCAGGATCAGGAACTCGTCCCCGCCGATGCGGCAGACCCGGTCGCCGGAACGCACCCCCGAGGCCAGGACCGATGCCACCGTGACCAGGACGCGGTCGCCGGCGGCATGGCCGAATCGGTCGTTGACCTCCTTGAAATGGTCGAGATCCAGGTGGACCAGCGCAAAGGGATCCCGGTTGCGCGCCTCGAATGCCTTGGAAAAGACGACGTCGAAGCCACGCCTGTTCAGCAGCCCGGTCAGCGGATCGGTGATCGACAGGATCTGCGCGCTTTCGCGGGCGCCCTCCAGGCTGGTGTTGACGCGCGACAGTTCCAGCAGCGCCGCGCGGTTCGCCTCGTGCAGGAACAGGAATTCCATGGCCAGGTCGGACGGCGGAAAATCGGAATCGTTCAATTCGAATTTCTGCACTGCCGAGGAAAGGTATATGCCGAAGCCCAGGTTGAGCATGGCCATGTCCGGCGACAGATGCACGCCATGCCCGCGCAGGGAAACGCCGCCATGGTCGCGCAGCTGCAGAAAGACCCGCCTGCCGCAGCCAAGCTGGGGAAACAGCTCCTCGAAACGGATGCGGTGGCCCAGGTTGTTGGCGGGAATGAAGGCGTCCTCCAGGCGGGACGCGCTGCCCAATACCTTGGCAAGCGTCTTGCCGCGCGACACCATCACGCCGGCGCGATCCACCATGAGATGCATCGGCATCAGCTCCGACAGGGTGCGAATGTCTATCACGGCGTCTTTCAAATCTGCGCTCGCTTGGGGGAAAGCTCGAAGCCCCGCTTGCTGGAGTAATCAGGCAGGACGACATCTATGTCGATGCGGTCCCGGACGACCGAAATGACGGCAAGCGAGCCATAGTCGTCCGCCATCACCCGCAGCATGCCGGCCAGGACGCGCATCAGGCCCGGCTGGTGCGGCTCGGCGATGATCCGGTAGCGTCCCGGCGCGTCGGACAGGACCGTGAATCCGGGAAACTCCAGGTCGGGGATCACCAGGTGGATGCGGCCCGGCAATTCGCGCAGCGATTCGACGAATTCCTGGAAATTCGCGCCGCCGAACCGCAACAGCCGGCGGATCTGCTCCTGCCGGCTCAGCCATGCCCCGACATCCTCGAGCAGCTCGCCCACCGATTTGTCGAGCCGCCGGGCCGAGGCGAGGACGATGGCATGGGTGATGCTGTCCGGGCTGCTTTCCCAGGTCAGGAACCCGTCGGGGTGGACATCGGCTTCGGCGGCGACCTGCTGCCAGGTCGCGCTGCCATAGGTGTTGCGCAGGAACGCCTCGATACAGCGATTGACCAGACCATGCATTTTCTTGGACCCCGTGCGGATTGCGTCAATGCCAGAGCCGGCGGATGCCCGGCCGGTCGACGGAAACGTATCTGGGGCCGGAAGGCTCCAGGAATATCGCCACCGCGCCGTGTTTCCGCAGATAGGGCGGATCGAGGACCAGGCATTCGCCCAGGGCGGCGGGGCTGGGGGAAAGGGCGGCGTTCGCGACCAGGATGCCGCCTTCGCGGCAATGGCCGCGGGCATCCTCGCGCGTGGCCTTGCCGGTCAGGTGGCGGATGCGAAGCCGGGTCCCGCCCCGGTCGAGTTCCGCCCAGCGATTCGCGGGCGGGCCCTGCCACAGCGGGCGCGCCGCGGCACCGGCCTGATCGGCGGCGTCGCCATCGGCCTTGAGCCAGCTTTCTACCGCGAAGCTGCCGCCGCCGGGCTTCGAAGGCACCCTGCCCGCGGGGGTCAGCACCGCCACCGCGTCGCCCTGGGCCGAAACCAGGATGTCGGGGCGTGTCGCACCCAGCCACAGCACCCCCGCCGCCGCCAGCAGGGCGATGCCCGTGCCCCGGCGCAAAAGCGGCAGGGGGCCGCGCGCGCCCGCGGGCTGCGCACCGGGCAAAAGCAGCATGGCGCCCACGGCCATCAGCGGCAGGACGGCGCGCGGCGCGACGGGAAACAGCGTGACCGCCCCGCCCAGGTCCGAGATCCATTGCGCGACCGCCAGCATCCAGCCGGTTCCCAGCCCCATCAGCCACAGGGCCGGTTGCGCCAGGCCCAGCGGCGCCAGCAGCGCGGCAAAGACACCGCCCGGCATCACCAGCGCGCCGACGACGGGCACGACCAGCATGTTGGCCAGCAGGCCGTATTGCGTCATCCGCCCGAAATGCGCCGCGGCGATGGGGGCCGTCACCATGCCGGCCACGAAAGAGGACAGAAACAGCATCAGGACCGGCCGAGCCCACCAGGGCAGCCGCGGCGACAGCCTTGCCCATGGCTCCTGCATCAGGATCAGCGCGACCGTGGCGGCAAAGCTCATCTGGAAGCCGGCCTCGGTCAGCGCCTCGGGATTCAGCACCAGCACGATGCCGGCGGCGACGGCGACGGTGCGCAGCGACACCGCGCGCCGGTCGGCGATGATCGCAAGCAGCATCACCGCCACCATGATGAAGGCGCGCTCGGTCGCGACGCCGCCGCCCGAAAGCCACAGATACAGCGCCGAGGCGCAAAGCGCCCCCGCCGCCGCCAGCTTGTGGACCGGCACCGCCCGCACCCCGCCCAGCCCCTGCGCCGCCACGCCGCCCAGCCGCAACGCGGCATAGACGAAGCCGGCCAGCATGCTCATGTGCAGCCCCGAGATCGACACGATGTGGTAAAGATTCGAATCGCGCATGATCTGGTTGGTCTGCTCGGCGATGCCGGAACGGTCGCCGGTCATCAGCGCGGCCGAGACCGCCCCCGCCTGGCCGCCGATCCGCTCCTGCATGGCCTGGGACAGCGACATGCGGATGCGGTGCAGCGCCAGCATCCCGCCATCGGCCGGCGGCTCGACCGTCATCACCGGCGTGCGGGCATAGCCCACCGCGCCCAGGCGTTCGAACCAGGCCAGGCGGCGAAAGTCGAAGCCGCCCGGCTCGGACGGGCCGGCGGGCGGACCCAGATGCGCGGTCAGCATCACGCGCTGGCCGGGCACCGGCAGTTCCTGCGGCTCCATCAGCGAGATCCGCACCCGCGCCGGCGTGCGGCCGGGCGCGACCTCGTGCAGCCCGACCTGATCGAGCAGCAGCCGCAGCCGGTCGCGCGACGAGCGGTCGATGCCCACGACCCGCCCCTCGACCGGGCCGTAATAGCGGAAATCCAGCACCGGGGCGGCGACCAGATGCGCCCGGACCCCGGCGAGCCCCGCCCCCAGCACCACCAGCAAGGCTGCGAAGGCGGCCAGCCGCAGCCGGTCCGCCCAGGCCCAGCCCAGCCTGCCGGACCCGGCCAGCCGCATCGCACCGCCGGGCAGCAGCAGGCAGGCGACCCCGGCCAGGACCAGCCCGGCATGGAAGCCCGGCCCCGGTTCCCGCGGCAGCAGGAACCAGCCGCCGATGCCCAGCGCAAGCCAGAAGGGCATCCAGGGCAGCAGCCCCGCGCGAATGCCGACCGACGGCCGCAGCCCGGCCGCAGCCTGCCGCCCGCCGCGCGGCCCCAGGGCCGGCAGCCGCGTTTGCAAAGCATTCACCGATTCCGTCACCAAAACTTGTCCTTGCCGTGGCACTTGCTTATCTGTGGCGCCAAGATTGGCATGCCGACCTTTCGAAAGGATTAACGGGCATGGCCGATGGCCCCGTTTTCTGAAACTGACCGGACCGCTGATGACTGATTCCCGCCCCGTCGTGACCCGCTTCGCGCCCTCGCCCACCGGCTACCTGCATATCGGGGGCGCGCGGACGGCCCTGTTCAACTGGCTCTATGCCCGCGGGCGGGGCGGAAAATTCCTGCTGCGGATCGAGGATACCGACCGCGCCCGCTCGACCCCCGAGGCGACCGAGGCGATCCTGCAGGGCCTGCGCTGGCTGGGCCTGGACTGGGACGGCGAGCCGGTCAGCCAGTTCGCCGGCGTCGCCCGCCATGCCGAGGTCGCCCGCGCCATGCTGGAAAACGGCACCGCCTACAAATGCTTCTCGACCGCCGAGGAGATCGAGGCCTTTCGCGAAAAGGCCAAGGCCGAGGGGCGCTCGACCCTGTTCCTGTCGCCCTGGCGCGACGCCGATCCGGCCAGCCTGCCCGACGGCCCCCATGCGATCCGGCTGAAGGCGCCGCGCGACGGCGAAACCGTGGTGCGCGATGCGGTGCAGGGCGACGTGACCTTCGGCAATGCGCAGCTGGACGATATGGTGCTGCTGCGCTCGGACGGGACGCCCACCTATATGCTGGCGGTGGTGGTGGACGACCACGACATGGGCGTGACCCATGTGATCCGGGGCGACGACCACCTGACCAATGCCGCGCGGCAGATCCAGATCTATCAGGCGATGGGCTGGGACATCCCGGTCTTTGCCCATATCCCGCTGATCCACGGGCCGGACGGCAAGAAGCTGTCCAAGCGCCATGGCGCCGTGGGCCTGCACGAATATGCCGCCATGGGCTATCCGGCGGCGGCGATGCGCAACTACCTGGCGCGGCTGGGCTGGAGCCATGGCGACGACGAGCTGTTCGACGACGCCCAGGCCAGGGCCTGGTTCGACCTGGACGGCATCGGCAAGGCCCCGGCCCGGCTGGACTTCAAGAAGCTGGAACATGTCAGCGGCTGGCATATCGCCCGGATGGAAGAGGCCGAATTGCTGGAGGAAATCGCGCGTTTCCGCGCCGCGACCGGCGCACCGCCGCTGTCCGAACGCCAGATCGCCCGGCTGCTTCCCGCGCTGGAGGCGCTGAAGGCCAAGGCCAGGACCCTGCCCGCGCTGCTCGACCAGGCGCATTTCGCGCTGATCGACCGGCCGGTGGCGGTCGAGGAAAAGGCGGCGGCGGCGCTGGATACTGTATCCCGTGGTATACTGACTGAATTGACTGCCGCGGTGCAGAATGCTAGCTGGGACCGCAACGAACTCGAAGCGGCAGCCAAGCGGATTGGCGAGTCGCACGGGCTGGGGCTGGGCAAGGTCGCGGCGCCGCTTCGCGCGGCACTGGCCGGGCGCAGTTCCACCCCCAGCGTGTTCGACATGATGTTGGCGCTTGGCCGCGACGAAACGGTGGCCCGGCTGCAGGATCAAGCGGGCTGAGACCCGCCCCCATCACCCGGCCTGCGGGCCGGAGACAGGTGAAAGGAACTGGGAATGGCAGAAGAAAAAGCCGCAAGACTGCATCTGGCGGGCAAGGACTACGACCTCGCGGTCCTGTCCCCGACCGCGGGGCCGGATGTGGTCGACATCCGCAAGCTCTACGGCGAGGCGGGCGTTTTCACCTATGACCCCGGCTTTACCTCGACCGCGTCCTGCGATTCGACGATCACCTATATCGACGGGGACAAGGGCGAGCTGTGGTATCGCGGCTATCCGATCGAGCAATTGGCCGCGCAGTCGCATTACCTGGAAGTCTGCTACCTGCTGCTTTACGGCGAATTGCCGACCCCCGACCAGCTGGTCGATTTCGAGACCCGGATCACCCGCCACACCATGGTGCATGAGCAGATGCACTATTTCTTCCGCGGCTTCCGCCGCGACAGCCACCCGATGGCGACCATGGTGGGCGTCGTGGGGGCGATGTCGGCCTTCTACCACGATTCGATCGACATCAACGACCCGGTGCAGCGCGAGATCGCCTCGATCCGGCTGATCGCCAAGGTGCCGACCATCGCCGCCATGGCCTACAAGTATTCGCTGGGCCAGCCCTTCGTCTATCCCCGGAACGAGCTGGATTATGCCAGCAACTTCCTGCACATGTGCTTCTCGGTCCCGGCCGAGCCCTATAACGTCGATCCGGCCCTGGCCCGCGCCATGGACCGCATCTTCACGCTGCACGCCGATCACGAACAGAACGCCTCGACATCGACCGTGCGCCTGGCCGGCTCCTCGGGGGCGAACCCCTTTGCCTGCATCGCGGCCGGCATCGCCTGCCTCTGGGGCCCGGCGCATGGCGGCGCCAACCAGGCCTGCCTGGAGATGCTGCGCGAGATCGGCTCGGTCGAGCGCATCCCCGAATTCATCGCCCGCGCCAAGGACAAGAACGACCCGTTCCGGCTGATGGGCTTTGGCCACCGCGTCTACAAGAACTTCGACCCGCGCGCCAAGGTGATGAAGGAATCGGCCGACGAGGTGCTGGACCTGCTGGGCGTCCACAACAACCCGACGCTGCAGGTCGCCAAGGAGCTTGAGAAGATCGCGCTGGAGGACGAGTATTTCGTCTCGAAGAAGCTTTATCCCAACGTCGACTTCTACTCGGGCATCATCCTGGAAGCGATGGGCTTCCCGACCTCGATGTTCACCCCGATCTTCGCGCTGTCGCGGACCGTCGGCTGGATCTCGCAGTGGAAGGAGATGATCGCCGACCCGCAGAACAAGATCGGCCGCCCGCGCCAGCTTTACGTCGGCTCGCCGCGGCGCGATTACAAGCCGCTGGACGCCCGCTGAGCGCGACCGTCCAGGACCAGGATCGGCCCCGGACCAGTTCCGGGGCCGTTCTGCTGCGCCCCCATCACGTGCTCTGCTCGATCGGCTGGCAAGGGCGCGGCTATTCGCCCGAGTTCACCCGGAACATGAACGCCGTCGTCCTGGGCCGGCTGCGCGCCGATCCGCAGGTGCCGGTGGTCTTTACCGTCATGGCCGATTCGATCTGCGCCCCCTGCCCGTCGCGGCGCGGCATGGGCTGCGCCGCGGACGACCGGATCAGCCGGCTGGATCGGCGCCATGCCGCGGCGCTGGACATCCGCCCAGGCCAGCGCATGACCTGGGCCGAGGCCCAGGCCCGCGCCGCGGCGCGGCTGCAGCCCAGGGACCTGGAGCGGATCTGCAACGGCTGCCGCTGGCTGGGCCTGGGCATGTGCCAGTCCGCGCTGGCCAAGCTGCAGCAGCCCGACTGAAAGCCCCCGATCAGCGCTGCGGGCGGCGGCAAGGTCAATGTGACGCAGTTGCCGGCAGCCCCGCTGCAAGGGGCTTGCGCGCCGCCGCGGCCGGTGCGAAATCGGCACCATGACCGAGCATGACAAAATCGCGCTGATCACCGGCGCCTCGCGCGGCCTTGGCGCCGCTTTGGCCGAAACCCTTGCCGCGCGCGGCTGGCATATCCTGGCCGTCGCCCGCACCACCGGCGCGCTCGAGGAACTGGACGACCGCATCCGCAAGGCCGGCGGCTCGGCCACGCTGGCGCCGATGGACGTGGGCGAGCCGCAGGCCATGGTGCAGATGGTCCGGGCGGCGATGGAGCGCTGGGGCGGGCTCGACCTCTGGGCGCATACGGCGATCCATGCCGCGCCGCTGTCGCCGGCCGGGCATATCGACGCCAAGGATTTCCAGAAATCGGTCGACCTGAACATCGTCGCCACGCGCGGGCTGCTCAACCTGATCGAGCCGCTGTTGCGCGCCCGCCAGGGCACGGCGCTGTTCTTCGACGACAAGCGCGCCGGGCAGAAGTTCTTCGGCAGCTATGGCGCGACCAAGGCCGGGCAGATCGCCCTGGCCCAAAGCTGGCAGGCCGAGAACGCATCCCTGGGCCCGCGCGTCGTCATCGCCGAGCCGGCACCCATGCCCACCGCGGTGCGCGCCCGCTTCTTCCCCGGCGAGGACCGCGCCCGCCTGACCCCCTGCCTGGCCGAGGCCGAGCGCATCCTGGCGGAAACCCTCTAGCCCCGCCGGCGCAAAGGGCCGGCCCCTCGCGCGCCAGTGCGAAAATCCGGTCCCTAGCGCGCCAGCGCGAAAATCTGGTCGATGTCCAGATGCGCCTCGAGATGCGCGGCCAGCCGGTCCAGCACCGTCTCGACCCCCGCGCCGTAATCCAGCGCCGAAGCTGCGCCGAACTGCCCAAGCCAGGCGGCGCGGAAAGCATCGCCCGAGAACAGCCCGTGCAGATAGGTGCCGGCGACGCGCCCGTCGGGGCTGGTGGCGCCGTCCGGGCCGGGGACATGGGCGAAGGGGCGGGCGCAGTCCGGCCCCTCGGTCCGGCCCATGTGGATCTCGTAGCCCTCGACCGGCTGGCCAAGCGCGGTGCCTTGGGCCCGCGTCAGGCGCTTGTCGGGTGCCATGCGGGTCTCGACGTCCAGCAGGCCCAGGCCGGGGGTGCTGCCGGGGTCGCCGTCATGCCCCTCGGGGTCGTGGACCCAGCGGCCCAGCATCTGGTAGCCGCCGCAGATGCCCAGGCACCGCCCGCCGCGCCGCAGATGCGCGGCCAGGTCGACGTCCCAGCCCTGCTGGCGCAGAAAGGCCAGGTCGCCCCGCGTCGATTTCGTGCCCGGCAGGACCACCAGGTCGGCATCGCCCGGCAGCGCCTGTCCGGGCGGCACCATGGTCAGCCGCACCGCCGGCTCGGCCGCCAGGGGGTCGAGATCGTCGAAATTCGCGATCCGCGACAGCATCGGGCAGGCGATGTGCAACCTGCCCGTGCCGCGGGTGCGGCGCAGGTCCACCGCATCCTCGGCCGGCAAAAGCGCGGCATCGGCGAACCACGGCACGAGGCCCAGGTCCGGCCAGCCGGTGCGCTGAGCGATAAAGACCCGGCCGGCATCGAAAAGCGAGGGATCGCCGCGAAAGCGGTTGATGACGAAGCCGCGGATCATCGCCGCATCCGCCGGGTCGATCACCGCCTGGGTGCCGACGATCTGCGCGATCACCCCGCCGCGGTCGATGTCGCCGGCCAGCACCACCGGAACATCGGCGGCGCGGGCGAATCCCATGTTGGCGATGTCGCGGGCGCGCAGGTTGACCTCGGCCGGGCTGCCCGCGCCCTCGACCAGCACCAGGTCATGCGCGGCGCGCAGCCGGGCGAAACTGTCCAGCACCGCGCCCATCAGCTGCGCCTTGAGCGCGCCGTAATCCGCCGCCGCGGCCCGCGCCACGGCGCGGCCCTGCACCACCACCTGCGCGGCGCGGTCGGTTTCGGGCTTCAGCAGCACCGGGTTCATGTGGACCGAGGGCGCCAGCCCCGCCGCCCGCGCCTGCAGCGCCTGCGCCCGGCCGATCTCGCCCCCGTCCGGGGTCACGGCGGCATTGTTCGACATGTTCTGCGGCTTGAAGGGCGCCACGCTGATCCCGCGCAGCCTGGCGGCCCGGCACAGCCCCGCCACCAGCAGCGATTTCCCGACATTCGACCCGGTTCCCTGGATCATCAACGCGCCCATGCCAGCCCCCGCTTGCCAATCCGCGCCTTGGTGACTAGATAGGCGCGTCGCTGAATGAAAGGCCCCGTGGTGGAAAACGTCGTTCTTACCGTGCATCTGATCCTCGCCGTGCTGCTGATCGGGGTGGTGCTGCTGCAGCGGTCCGAAGGCGGCGGCCTTGGCATGGGCGGTGGCGGAGGCGGCGTCATGACCGGCCGCCAGGCAGCCAATGCGCTGTCGCGCCTGACCTGGATATTTGCCATCGGCTTCATCATCACCTCGATGACGCTGACGCTGATCGCCGCGCAGAACGCTTCCAGCGGCTCGATCGTGGACCAGCTGAACCTGGGCGGCACCCAGCAGGCCCCGGCGACCGGCCTGCCCGGCATCGGCGACTACGTCCCGCCGCCCGGCGCGGGCCAGCCCGTGGTTCCGGGCGCCGGCCAGCCGGTCGCACCGCCTGCGACCGCACCTGCACCCGCCGCCGAGACCCCGGCCGAAACCCCGGCCCCGACGCCCGCCGCGCCGACCGAGGGCAATGCCCCCGCGACCGCGCCGGTGACGCCGCCGGCCGCTGCACCGGCGCAGGAAAGCCCGGCACCGGCCAACAACTGACACCACAACTTGGGGGCGCGACCGGCGCCCCTTACAACAACTTGCGGTCCGTTGCGGCCACGGGGCAAATCGGATATGAGTCGAGTCCCGTGATGCCGCCCAGATTCGGGCCGCGATCTTTTATTGGATTACTCACGGGGGCCCCTCGATGGCGCGTTACATCTTCATCACCGGCGGCGTGGTTTCCTCGCTCGGCAAGGGGCTGGCATCGGCGGCGCTGGGGGCGCTGTTGCAGGCGCGCGGCTTTACCGTCCGGCTGCGCAAGCTCGACCCCTATCTGAACGTCGATCCCGGCACGATGAGCCCCTTCGAGCATGGCGAGGTCTTCGTCACCGACGACGGCGCCGAGACCGACCTGGACCTGGGCCATTACGAACGCTTCACCGGCGTCTCGGCGCGCAAGACCGACTCGGTCTCGTCGGGGCGGATCTATTCCAACGTGCTGGAAAAGGAACGCCGCGGCGCCTATCTGGGCAAGACCATCCAGGTCATCCCCCACGTCACCAACGAGATCAAGGACTTCCTGGCCGTGGGCGAGGACGAGGTCGATTTCATGCTCTGCGAGATCGGCGGCACCGTAGGCGACATCGAGGGCCTGCCCTTCTTCGAGGCGATCCGGCAATTCGCCCAGGAACGCGCGCGCGGGCAATGCATCTTCGTGCATCTGACGCTGCTGCCCTGGCTGGCGGCAAGCGGCGAGTTGAAGACCAAGCCGACCCAGCATTCCGTCAAGGAGCTGCGCTCGATCGGCATTGCCCCCGACGTGCTGGTCTGCCGCAGCGAGCAGCCGATTCCGGAAAAGGAACGCGCCAAGATCGCGCTGTTCTGCAATGTCCGCCCCGATGCGGTGATCCCGGCCTATGACCTGAAGTCGATCTACGAGGCGCCGCTGGCCTATCACCGCGCGGGCCTGGACCAGGCGGTGCTGGACGCCTTCCAGATCAGCCCGGCGCCGCGCCCCGACCTGACCCGGTGGGAGGACGTGATGGACCGGCTGACCAATGCCGAGGGCCAGGTCCGCATCGCCATCGTCGGCAAATACACCCAGCTCGAGGATGCCTACAAATCCATCGCCGAGGCGCTGACCCATGGCGGCATGGCCAATCGCGTCCGCGTCAAGGCCGATTGGGTGGATAGCGAAAAGCTGGAGGGCGAGGGCGCGCATCTCTTGGACGGCTATAACGGCATCATCGTGCCCGGCGGCTTCGGCGAGCGCGGCACCGAGGGCATGATCGCCGCGGCGAAATATGCGCGCGAGAAGAAGGTGCCCTACCTGGGCATCTGCCTGGGCATGCAGATGGCGGTGATCGAGGCGGCGCGGAACCTGGCCGACATGCCCGACGCGGGTTCCGAGGAGTTCGACCACGAGGCCGGCAAGACCCGCTTCACCCCCGTCGTCTATCACCTCAAGGAATGGGTGCAGGGCAATTACACCGTGCAGCGCAAGCTGACCGACGACAAGGGCGGCACCATGCGGCTGGGCGCCTATACCGCCGTGCTGGCGCCGGGCTCGAAGATCTCGGAAGTCTATGACGGCGCGCTGGAGATCGAGGACCGCCACCGCCACCGCTACGAGGTAGACGCCAAATATCGCGACCAGCTGGAGGCGGCGGGGCTCAGCTTCTCGGGCATGTCGCCGGACGGGCGGCTGCCGGAGGTGGTGGAATACCGCGACCATCCCTGGTTCATCGGCGTGCAGTCGCACCCCGAGCTGAAATCCAAGCCGTTCCAGCCCGCGCCGCTGTTCGCCGGCTTCGTCCGCGCCGCGATGGAGAACGAGCGGCTGGTCTGAACCGCCGCGCCGCGCCATAGTGTCGGGATCCAATGGACGGTCCCGACATGCGCCTTGCCCCGATTCCGGTCCTGATGCTTTGCGCCCTGCCCGCGCTGGCGGATGCGCCGCTGTTCGTGCTGGACCAGACGCGCCTGCCCTTCGACCTTGGGCCGGGCGCGCCGCAGAACCAGCCCTCGCGGCAGGCGAACTCGCCGCATGCGGCCGCCAATTCGGCGGCAAGCCCGGCCAACAGCGCCTCGCGCTATGCCAATTCGCCGCGCAACCCGGCCAATGAGAAGCGGGTGATCTTCACCGCGGACGGCTCGGTCGTCGGCTATTACGCCCCGAACGGCGCGGGCACGCTGAACCTGTTCGACCTGGGCGGCAAGCGCGTCGCCTATCGCCCCAAGGGCAGCAAGAGCCTGTTTTCCAGCGACGGGCGCTGGTGCGGCACGGTGGCCGATGCCAGCGGCGGCGGCTTCGCCTTTGGCGTCACCCGCGACTGCGCCGGGCTGTTCTGAGGGGCGACACAGGATTGTCACATTGCAAGGCTAGATCGCAGGCAAGCGCAGCAGGAGATCCCCATGCAGGACCAGACACCCAAGGACTGGCTTGAAGCCGAACTTCAGGACACGCTCGACGAGGATTTCGAGATCGAGATGGAGGATGCGGTCCTGTCCCAGGAAATCGCCCGCATCTATCGCGACACCCATCCCGACCAGATGCCGCGCGCCGACTATTTCCGCGAGCTGCTGCGGCTTCAGGCGGAACTCATCAAGCTGCAGGACTGGGTGGCCCATCACAAGGAAAAGGTGGTGGTGATCTTCGAAGGCCGCGACAGCGCCGGCAAGGGCGGCGCCATCAAGCGCATCACCCAGCGCCTGAACCCGCGCGTCGCCCGCGTGGTGGCCCTGCCCGCCCCTTCGGACCGCGAAAAGACGCAATGGTATTTCCAGCGCTACGTCCCGCACCTGCCGGCCGGGGGCGAGATCGTGCTGTTCGACCGCAGCTGGTACAACCGCGCCGGGGTCGAGCGGGTCATGGGCTTCGCCTCCGAGGACGAGGTGCAGCAATTCTTCGACGACGTCCCGGAATTCGAGCGGATGCTGGTGCGTTCCGGCATCCGTCTGGTGAAATACTGGTTCTCGATCACCGACGAGGAACAGCAGATGCGCTTCCTGATGCGCATCCACGACCCGCTGAAACAGTGGAAGCTGTCGCCGATGGACCTGCAATCCCGCATCCGCTGGGAGGATTACACCAAGGCCAAGGAGGACATGTTCGAGCGCACCAATATCCCCGAGGCGCCCTGGTATATCGTGCCCGGCAACGACAAGAAGCGGGCGCGGCTGAACTGCATGGCTCATCTTTTGACCATGGTGCCCTACGGCCCGGTCCCGCATGAGGAGATCACCCTGCCCGACCGGGTCTTCAACCCCGATTACGAGCGCGAGGTGCTGCCGCCCGAGCTTTACGTGCCGCAACGTTACTAGGGCGGGATCGGGCTTGCGGCGGCGGCCCCGCGCGGCATGATCGGCACGGATCAGCCGCAAGGAGCCCGCCATGCCCAAAGCCTATTGGATCGGCCATGTCACGGTCGACGACCCCGCCGCATACGAAGCCTATCGCCAGGCCAATGCCGCCGCCTTTGACCGCTATGGCGCGCGTTTCCTGGTGCGCGGCGGCGCGCTCGAGGTGGTCGAGGGCCAGATGCGCCCGCGCACGGTGGTGATCGAGTTTCCCGACCTGGAAACCGCCCGCGCCTGCTATCGCAGCCCGGAATACCAGGCGGCGCTCGCCTTGCGGCAGCCCTGCTCGATCGCCGACCTGGCCATCGTCGAGGGCTGGGAATCTGCCTGACAAATTTCGCGCGGGATATTGTTGCGCCGCCAAAATACCCTAATATCCGGTCATGTTTCGCAATCTTCTGAGCCGGCTTTTCGCCGACCGCCCCGATTCCGCCCACCTGAGCGGCCAGGATGCCGAGGTCGCCATCGCCTCGCTGCTGGTGCGGCTGGCGCGCGCCGACGACCATTACGGCGCGGCCGAGCAGCAGCGCATCGACCAGGTGCTGGCCCGGCGCCGCGGCCTTGGCGCCGCCGAGGCGGCCGAACGGCGCGCCGCGGCCGAGATGATCGAGGCCGAGGCGCCCGATACCGTCCGCTTCACCCGCACCATCAAGGAGCGCGTCGACCTGCATGACCGCCAGGAGATCGTCGCCGCCCTGTGGGAGATCGCCTATGCCGACGGCGCCCGCAGCGCCCACGAGGAATCGCTGGTGCGGCTGGTGGCCGGCCTTCTGGGCGTGAACGACCGCGATTCGGCCTTGGCGCGGCAAAGGGCGCTGGACGATCTGGGGCTGTCGGACAAGTGAAAGCGCAACCCCGCCCCAACCCGCCGTCTCAGCCCCTTGCCGGGGCGATCCACGCCCCTGCCCTGCCGGCAAGGCCCGCGACGAAAGCGTTGCAATCGCGCGGCAAATATCGCCTCATATTCCCATGAGCCAGACAGAACCGACCATGGCCGCCCCCGTCACGGCCGCCGATCCCGCCGCCGATCCTGCGCGGGTGCCGGTGATAGAAATCAGGGATCTGCACAAGGCCTATGGCCCGCTTCAGGTCATCCGCGGCGTCAGCCTGGCGGCGCCGCGCGGCCATGTCATCAGCCTGATCGGCTCGTCCGGCTCGGGCAAGTCCACGCTGCTGCGCTGCTGCAACCTGCTCGAGGACAGCCAGCAGGGCGAGATCCTGTTCGAGGGCGAGGCGGTGAAATGGCGCGGGACCGGGCTGGCCCGCGTGCCCGCCGACCGGGCGCAGGTGACGCGGCTGCGCACCAACCTGTCCATGGTGTTCCAGCAGTTCAACCTGTGGTCGCACATGACCATCCTGCAAAACGTCATGGAGGCGCCGGTCCATGTGCTGAAGCGCGATGCGCAGCAGGTCGAGGCACGGGCGCGCGAATTGCTGGCCAAGGTCGGCATCGGCGACAAGGCCGACGCCTGGCCGGCGCAGCTGTCGGGCGGCCAGCAGCAGCGCGCCGCCATCGCCCGCGCGCTGTGCATGGAGCCCAGGGCGCTGCTTCTGGACGAACCGACCAGCGCGCTCGACCCCGAATTGCAGCAGGAAGTGGTGCGGGTCATCAAGGATCTGGCGGCCGAGCATCGCACCATGCTGCTTGTCACCCATGACATGCGGCTGGCGGCCGATGTCAGCGATCACGTCGTCTTCCTGCATCAGGGCCGGATCGAGGAAGAGGGACCGCCGGCGCAGCTTTTCGGCGCGCCGCGGTCCGAGCGGCTGCGCCAGTTCCTGAGCGCCACCATGGCCGAATGAAAGAACCGACAGGAGAGCAAGGACATGAAGAAACTGACGCTTGCCGCCGCAGCCTTCGCGCTGACCGCGGGCATGGGCATGGCCCAGACGGTGCGCATCGCCACCGAGGGCGCCTATCCTCCCTACAACCTCATCAACGACCAGGGCCAGGTCGCCGGTTTCGAGGTCGATCTGGGCAACGAGCTGTGCAAGCGGGCCGAACTGCAATGCACCTGGGTCAAGAACGACTGGGATTCGATCATCCCCAACCTGGTATCCTCGAACTATGACGCCATCATGGCGGCGATGAGCATCAACGAGGAACGCAAGCAGGTCATCGCCTTTACCGAGGACTACCTGCCGCCGGCGCCCTCCTCCTATGTAGCGCTGGACGAGGGGGCGAACCTGGAAACCGGCATTGTCGCGGTGCAGACCGGCACGGTCCAGGCGTCCCATATCGCCGACACCCAGGCCACGATGCTGGAATACCCCAACATCGACCAGGTCTTCGCCGCCGTCCGCAATGGCGAGGCCGATGCGGCCTTCGGCGACCACGAGGTCATGCGCCCCTTCGTCGAGGACAGCGACGACCTGATCTTCGTGGGCGAGCAGGTCCGGCTGGACGAGGGCATCGGCATCGGCGTGCGCCAGTCCGACAACGAGCTGCGCGAAAAGCTGAACGGGGCGATCGCCGCGATGAAGCAGGACGGCAGCCTGAACGCGCTGATCAAGACGCATTTCGGCGAGGATGCGCAGACCTACGAATGACATCACTGATGCCGCCGCGGTCCCTGCCGCGGCGGCCAAACCGGCGGCATGATGCTTTCCCATTGCACCGACCCCTCTGCCCTGCAAGGGCTTGCCTGGTTGTCATGCTATCTGACGACCGGCAACCACATGCTGTTCTATGCCAGCTTCGGCACGGTGCTGCTGCTGCTGGCGATCACCGCGCCGGTGGCGCTGCTTTTCGGCTTCGGCGGCGCCATGGCCTCGCGCTCGCGCATCGCCGGTGTGCGCTGGTTCGGCCGCATCTATACCTCGATGGTGCGCGGCGTGCCCGACATCATCTTCTTTCTCTTCGTGCCCATCGCGCTGGACCAGGGCTTCGAATGGCTGCGCTCGCGCGTCTATTGCGACCCCTCGGTGCCGGTGCGGCAGGGCAATGAGTTCATCGTCTGCGCCGCGGCCAAGCTGCCGCTTTCGACCAGCCCGGAATGGGTGCATCAGGCCTATGGCATCTTCCTGGCGGTGATCGCCTTTGCCGTGGTCTTCGGCGCCTTCGCGGCCAATGTGCTGCATGGCGCGATGAACGCGGTGCCGCGCGCGCAGCTGGAAACCGCCGAGGCCTACGGCATGACCCCGCGCCAGGTGAACCGGCGCATCCTGGTGCCGCAGATGTGGACCTATGCCCTGCCGGGCCTGGCGAACCTGTGGATGATCCTGATCAAGGCCACGCCGCTGCTGTTCGTGCTGGGGGTCGAGGACATCGTCTATTGGGCGCGCGAACTGGGCGGCGCCAAGACCCGCGCCTATGCCTATCCGCATCCCGACTGGCGGCTTTACTATTTCCTGGCCATCCTGGTCTTCTACCTGCTGATGACCTGGGGATCGGAGCGGATCTTCGACCGCATCCGGGCCAGGCTGTCGCGGGGCCAGGCCACCGCCGCCGGCGAGGCGATGCGAAAGGCCGCGACATGAACCAATGCCTGCAAACCATCCAGGACTATGGGCTGCGGTCGCTTGGCCTGGGCGAAAGGCTGCTGCCGCGCAGCGGATTTACCCTGTGCGAGCAGGTCACGCTGATCGGCTCGGGCCTGATCTGGAACGTCTATTTCGCTGCGCTGGCGCTGCTTTTCGGCTTTTTCCTGGCCAATGCGCTGGCCGTGGCCAAGGCCAGCCGCAACCCCTGGGCCAGGAAGCCGGCCGAGTGGTTCATCTTCCTGTTCCGCGGCAGCCCGCTCTTCATCCAGTTCTTCCTGGCCTATGAGCTGCTGGTGCAACTGCCCCGCGCCGGCATCGACGTGCTGGGCATCACCGTGCAGACCAGCTGGATGACCCGCGCCTGGGCCGGGGCGCTGCTGGTGCTGATGCTGAACACCGCCGCCTATTCGGCCGAGATCTTCTACGGCGCGCTGCGCAACCTGCCCAAGGGCGAGCTTGAGGCCGCCGACGCCTATGGCATGGCCGGCTGGACCCGCTGGCGCCGCGTGGTCTGGCCCACCGCGATGCGGCTCGCCTGGCCCGCCTATACCAACGAGGCGATCTTTCTGTTCCACGCCACGACGCTGGTGTTCTTTTCCGGCTTCCCCGCCTTCCAACAGCGGGGCGACGCGCTTTATTACGCCAATTATTTCGCCGACAAGACCTTCAACCCCTTCATCGCCTATCCGATCGTGGCGGGCTATTTCGTGCTGCTGACCCTGGGACTGATCGCGCTGTTCGGCCTGGTGAACCGGCGGCTGAACCGCCACCTTCCCGGCGCGGCGAAGAAGATCCGTTACAGGCCCAATCTCATCAGGTGACCCATGGACTGGCTGCGCGAGCATCCCGACGTCAAGACCATCCGCATCGCCGCCGCCGACCTCAACGGCGTGGCGCGCGGCAAGCGCGTCCCGGCACGCTTTGCCGACAAGATCCTGACCGAGGGCACCAAATTCCCCTTCTCGGTCCTGAACATGGACATCTGGGGCGAGGACATCGAGGACAGCCCCCTGGTCTTTCAGGCCGGCGACCCCGACGGGCTGCTGCTGCCGACCGAGCGCGGCTTCATGCCCATGCCCTGGCTTGAGGCACCGACCGGCCTGCTGCCGATCTGGATGTTCCATCTGGACGGCCGCCCCTATGAGGGCGATCCCCGCCAGGCGCTGGCCCGCGTGGTCGAACGCTACAAGGCCGCCGGCCTGACCCCGGTGGTCGCGACCGAGCTGGAGTTCTTCCTGATCGACGATTCGGGCGGCCAACTGCGGGTGCCGCCCAGCCCCCGCTCGGGCAAGCGCCGCACCGGGGCGGAAACGCTGTCCCTGCGCGCGCTCGACGCCTTCGACCGTTTCTTTACCGCGCTCTACGACGCCTGCGAGGCGATGGACATCCCCGCCGATACCGCGATCTCGGAAGCCGCGCCGGGCCAGTTCGAAATCAACCTGATGCACCAGCCCGACCCGCTGAAGGCCGCCGACGACGCCTGGCTCTTCAAGCTGCTGGTCAAGGGGCTGGCGCGGCGCTACGGCTTTGCCGGCTCCTTCATGGCCAAGCCCTACGAGGCATGGAACGGCTCGGGGATGCACATGCATTTCTCGGTGCTGGACCAGCAGGGCCGCAACGTCTTCGACAATGGCGGCGACGAAGGCTCGGACGTGCTGCGCCATGCCGTCGCCGGCTGCCTTGCCGCCATGCCCGGCTCGACGCTGCTGTTCGCCCCGCACGAGAACAGCTACGACCGGCTGGTGCCGAACGCCCATGCGCCGACCGGCATCGGCTGGGCCTATGAAAACCGCACCTCGGCCATCCGCATCCCCTCCTCCGGCCCCAAGGCGCGGCGGATCGAGCATCGGGTGGCGGGCGGCGACGTGAACCCCTACCTGACCGTCGCGGCGGTGCTGGGCGCGGCGCTGAACGGCATCGAGGACAGGGCCGAGCCGCCGCCGCCGATCCAGGGCAATGCCTATGAGCAGGGGCTGGAGCAGCTTCCCGGCAGCTGGGGCGCGGCCATCGACGCCTTCGAAACCTCGCCCGAGATCCAGCGCATCTTCCCCGCGCATCTGATCGAGAATTTCGTCATGACCAAGCGGCAGGAACTGCACTACATGGCCGAGCTTTCCGACGACGAAACCGTCGAGCTTTACCTCGACACGGTCTGACCCGGCGGCTTCCGCACCTCACCGGCCGCCCGGCCTTCAGGCCGCCAGCACCCCGGCCAGCGAGTTCGGCGCGCTATGGGTGATGCGCACCCGCACCAGGTCGCCGACCTTCGCCGCCGGCGCCTCGACAAAGACCGCGTGCAGATAGTCCGACTTGCCGACCATCTGGCCGGGATTGCGGCCGGGCTTTTCGAACAGCACGCCCAGCTCGCGCCCGACCATGCCTTCCTGCGCCGCCTTCTGCTGGCTCGACAGCAGCGCCTGCAATTCCTGCAGGCGCCCATCGGCCACGGCGCCCTCGACCTCGGGCCGCTCATAGGCCGGGGTGCCGGGGCGCGGCGAATACTTGAAGCTGAAGGCGGTGCCGAAATTCACCGCCCGCACCAGATCCAGCGTGTCCTGGTGGTCCCGGTCGGTCTCGCCGGGGAAGCCGACGATGAAATCGCTGGTCAGCATGATGTCGGGCCGCGCCTCGCGGATGCGCCCGATCAGCCGCAGATACTGGTCCACCGTGTGGCGGCGGTTCATCGCCTTCAGGATGCGATCCGAACCCGACTGCACCGGCAGGTGCAGATAGGGCATCAGCTTCGGCTCGTCGCGATGCGCCGCGATCAGGTCGTCGGCCATGTCGTTCGGGTGGCTGGTGGTATAGCGGATGCGGTCCAGCCCGTCGATCTCCGCGATCGCCCGGATCAGCCGGCCAAAGCCCCATTCGGCCCCCTCCGGCCCCTCGCCATGCCAGCCGTTGACGTTCTGGCCCAGAAGCGTGATCTCGCGCACGCCGCGCCCGACCAGGTCGCGCGCCTCCGAAAGGATGCGCGCGACCGGGCGCGACACCTCGGCCCCGCGGGTATAGGGCACCACGCAAAAGGCGCAGAACTTGTCGCAGCCCTCCTGCACGGTCAGGAAGGCGGCGGGCGTGCGCCGGGTGGCGGCGGGCTTCGGCAGATGCTCGAACTTGTCCTCGGCCGGGAACTCGGTATCGACCCCGCCGCCCGCCCGCACCATGGCCGGCAGCCGGTGATAGGCCTGCGGCCCCACCACCAGGTCGACGATGGGCATGCGGCGCTGGATCTCGCCGCCCTCGGCCTGGGCGACGCAGCCGGCGACGCCGATCTTCAGGTCGGGCTTCTCCGCCTTCAGCGGCTTCAGCCGGCCCAGGTCGGAATACAGCTTCTCGGCCGCCTTTTCCCGGATATGGCAGGTGTTCAGCAGCACCATGTCGGCGTCCGCCTGGTTCTCGGTCAGGACATACCCTTCGGCGCCCATGGCTTCGGCCATGCGCTGGCTGTCATAGACGTTCATCTGGCAGCCATAGGTCTTGATGAAAAGCTTCTTCACCGCCGGGGCGGGCTTGCTGGCTGGGTCACTCATGCCGTGCTGTCCTTGGGATCGACGCCTGATACAGGAAAACGCCCGGCTTGGAAAGACCGGCCGCCCCATGCCCGGCGCCCGGCTTCTTCGTTCCCCAAATACCCGAATCCGGCCTCAAAGCCGGTAGATGGCCGAGAATTTCTCTTCCAGGTAGTCGAGCAGCGGCCCTTCGCCGACATCGGCCCCGGTCGCCTGCCCGATCAGCTCGCGCACCGGGTAAAGCCCGCCATGGCGCTGGACGTTCTCGCGCAGCCATTCGACGGCCGGGTCGGCCTCGCCGCGCGCCAGCGCCTCGTCCAGGTCCGGCACCACGGCACGCAGCGCGGCATGCAGGCAGCCGGCGTAGACGTTCCCCAGCGCATAGGTCGGGAAATAGCCGAACAGCCCCACCGCCCAATGCACGTCCTGCAAGACGCCATTGGCCGGCCGGTCCACCGCCACGCCGAAATCCCGCAGGAAGCGGGCGTTCCAGGCCTCGACCAGATCCTCGACATCCAGCCGCCCGGCGATCAGGTCGCGCTCCAGGTCAAAGCGCAGCATGATGTGCAGGTTGTATTGCACCTCGTCGGCCTCGGTGCGGATGAAGCCGGGGGTGACGCGGTTCACGGTGGCATAGAAGGCATCGGCATCGGGCACCGAAAGCCCGCCGAAGGCGTCCGACATGCGCTGGTAAAGCCAGCCGGCAAAGGCGCGGCTGCGGCCCAGCTGGTTCTCGTAGATCCGGCTCTGGCTTTCATGCGCCCCCATCGAGACGCCGCGGCCCAGAGGCGTAAAGGCATAGTCGCTGTCGATGCCCAGCTCATAGCTGGAATGCCCGACCTCGTGGATGGTCGAATAGAGGCAGTTGAAGGGATCGGCCTCGACCACCCGCGTGGTGATGCGGCTGTCCTGCCAGCGCCCCGAGCTGAACGGGTGGACGGCGATGTCCATCCGCCCGCGCGTCCAGTCATAGCCGAAGGCGGTGGCGCAGGTGCGCGCCAGGCGCAGCTGGGTCTCCTGCGGGAAATGCCCGGCCAGCGGCTCGGGCTGGAAGGCGGCGCCCAGCACGTCCTCGCGCAGCGCCACCAGCCGCGGCCGCATGGCGTCGAACAGCTGCGCGATCTCGGCCTGGGTGGTGCCCGGCTCGTAATCGTCCAGCAGCGCGTCGTAAAGATCGCCGCCGTCGGCCAGGGCCGAGGCTTCCTCGCGCTTCAGCATCAGGATGTCGTTCAGCGCCGGCAGGAAATCCTCGGGCGCGTCCTTGGCGCGGGCATCGGCCCAGATGCCCTGCGCCAGCGAGGTCTGCCGCGCCAGCTCCGTCGCCAGCCGCGACGGGATGCGCGAGGCGCGGCGATGGTCGCGCGCGATCAGCTCGATGACGCGGGCATCCTCGTCGTCCTCGGGCTCGGCCTGGTCCAGCCATTCGCCGATGCGCGGATCGGTGCGCCGCTCGTGCAGCACCGCTTCCATCGCCGCCATCTCCTCGGCGCGCTGCTCGACGGCGCCCCGCGGCATCACGGTTTCCTGGTCCCAGGCCAGCCGCTCGGCGACCGAGGACAGCGCCTCGGTCTGGCGCTGGAAGGCGAGAAGATCGTCGAAAGCGCTCATCGGACAGTCCCCCGGACCGAAGTTTCGATTGGATAGCGCGCATGGTGGCGCGCGCGCAGGATCAGCGTAAACAGTGCCACGGCTCCGATCTGATGCGCCAGTGCCAAAGCCAGCGGCGAGGCATGCAGCACGTTCATGATGCCCAGCGCCACCTGCACCGCGACCGCCGCGATCATCGCGGCATAGGCGCCGCGCGTCACCGGATGCGGCGAGCGGCGGGCGCGCAGGAACACCCCCACGGCAAAGATTGCCAGCAGATAGGCCACCATGCGGTGGATGAATTGCACCAGCGCCGGGTTCTCGAAGAAGTTGCGCCAGCCCAGCGTCGCGTCCCAGATCTCGGCCGGGATCCATTCGCCGCCCATGGTGGGCCAGCCGGTATACATGCGCCCGGCGTCGATCCCCGCCACCAGCGCGCCCAGCAGGATCTGGACGAAGGCCAGGTGCATCAGCCCGGTGGTCATCGAGAAAAGCTTGCCCTCGCCCGCCCGGCGCGCGCGCAGCAGCGCCGCCTCGGACCGCGACAGCGCCAGCACCTGCCAGGCGATCATGCCCAGGATGGCGAAGGCCAGCCCCAGATGCGTGGCCAGCCGATAGGAGGCCACGCGCACCATCTCGCCCGACAGGCCCGAATGGACCATCCACCAGCCGATGGCGCCCTGCGCGCCGCCCAGCACGCCCAGGCCCAACAGCCGCGGCACCCAGCCCGCGGGGATGCGCCTGGTCGCCAGGAAAAAGACGAAGCCCGCCGCCCAGACCAGCCCCACCAGCCGCCCCAGCAGCCGGTGCGACCATTCCCACCAATAGATCCGCTTGAAGCTCGCCAGGTCCATGTCGGAATTGACCAGCTGGAACTGCGGGATCTGCCGGTACTTGTCGAACTCGGCCTGCCAGGTCGCGGCATCCATCGGCGGGATCGCCCCGGTCACCGGCTTCCATTCGGTGATCGACAGGCCCGAGCCGGTCAGCCGCGTCGCGCCGCCCAGCGCGATCATCGCCGCGACCATGACGAACAGCACGATCAGCCAGATGCGGATCGCGCCACGCGCGCCCTTGGGTCCGGCGTCGATCATGCCGCCGGCGGGCGGCGTGCTGCGGGGGGTCGTCTCGGTGACTTCCTGAAAGACGGGACGTCTTGCCATGTCAGCTTCCTTCTCGATCGGGCGCGACCTTGGCCCGCCCGCGCCCGGAAATCAATCAGCCGCGGCGGATCAACTGCCGCAGCATGCCGTGGAAGATGCGCGTGTCGGCGCGGGTCAGGGGCAGCCGCGACCAGAGGTTGCGCAATGTCAGCTTCATCGCCGGCGCCTTCTCGGGCGGAAAGAAGAAACCGGCCTCGTCCAGCCGCTCTTCCCAGTGATCGGCCAGCCGCTCGATCTCCAGCCGCGTCGCCTGGACCTCGCCATCGGGGCGGCGGCCATGCGGGGCGGGCTCGGGCGGCAGGCTGTCCTGCGCCCACTCATAGCCGGCCAGCAGCACCGCCTGCGCCAGGTTCAGCGAGGGGAAGTCGGGATTGACCGGCACGGTGATGATGGCATTGGCGCGCGCCACGTCCTCGTTCTCCAGGCCCGCGCGCTCGGGGCCGAAGATCACCGCGACCCGGCCGCCCTGCGCGACCCGGCCGCGGGCATCCGCCATGGCCGTGGCCGGGGTCAGCACCGGCTTGGTCAATTCGCGCCCGCGGGCGGTGGTGGCATAGGCATGATCGACATCGGCCATCGCCTCGGCCAGGGTCGCGAAAACCCGCGCCCGGTCCAGCACCCGGCCGGCCGCACCCGAGGCCATGGCCACGGCGCGCGGGTTCGGCCAGCCGTCGCGCGGCGCCACCAGGCGCATGTCGCTCAGGCCGAAATTCAGCATGGCGCGCGCGGCCGCGCCGATGTTTTCGCCCATCTGCGGGCGGACAAGGATGATCGCCGGTTCCATGGCCGCGGCCATATCCTTCCGCAGACCCACTGGCAAGGCGCGCGGCGCTGCGCTATCTGCTGGCGGAACTCCAGGGGATGACAGCGCCATGACAGACCAGCCCAATTCGCCGCAACTCTACCTGATCGCCCCGGTCGGCGCGGCCGCCTCGACGCTGGGCCCGATGCTGGCCGAGGTCATGGACCGCTTTCCCATTGCCTGCCTGCGCATCCCCGGCGCCGGCACCGAGGAGGAGCTGGGCCGCATCGCCGATCTGGCGCGCGAGATCGCCCATGCCCGCGACGTGGCGGTGGTGATCGAGGACCATGTCCAGCTGGCGCAGCGCCACGGGCTGGACGGCGTGCATCTGACCAATGGCGCGCGCGGCGTGCGCCATGCCCGCAAGGAACTGGGCCAGGACGCCATCGTCGGCACCTTCTGCGGCGCCTCGCGCCACGACGGCATGAACGCGGCCGAGGCGGGGGCGGATTACGTCAGCTTCGGCCCCTGCGGCGCCACCGCGCTCGGCCATGGCGAGACCGCGCCGCTGGACCTGTTCCAATGGTGGTCCGAGATGATCGAGATCCCTGTAGTCGCCGAGGGCGCCCTGACCCCCGCGCTGATCGGCCAGCTGGCCCCCGTCGCCGATTTCATCGCGCTGGGGGCAGAGATCTGGTCCGAACCGGACCCGGCCGAAGCCCTGGGGATTCTCTGGCGCTGACGGCCCCTGCCGCGGCGTTGCATGGGTATTTGAACAACAGAGAAGGCGACGGACCCCGATCGAGCCGCGCTGCCGGCAGAGGCGCGACGGCTGGCCTTCTCTGTTGTTCAAATACCCATGCGGCGGTGCAGCCGGCGATGCGTCAGCCCCCTTGCGAAGCGCCATGCCGCAGCCTAAAGCCTTGCCATGACCCAGCATCAGCGCCTTCTCATCATCGATTTCGGCTCCCAGGTCACGCAGCTGATTGCGCGCCGCCTGCGCGAGCTGAACGTCTATTGCGAAATCCACCCGTTCAACGCGGTGGACGACGCCTTCCTGAAAGCCTTTGCCCCGCAGGCCGTGATCCTGTCGGGCGGGCCGGCCTCGGTCACGCAGGCGGATTCGCCGCGCGCGCCGCAGGGGCTTTTCGATCTGGGGGTGCCGGTCTTCGGCATCTGCTATGGCCAGCAGGTGATGATGGAGCAGCTGGGCGGCCGCGTCGAATCGGGCCATCACGCCGAATATGGCCGCGCCTTCATCGCACCGGCCGAGGGCCACAAGGGCGACGGCATCTTCTCGGGCCTGTTCGAGACCGGCCGCGAGGAGGTCTGGATGAGCCATGGCGACCGGGTGACGCAGCTCGCGCCCGGCTTCGAGGTCATCGGCACCTCGCCCAATGCCCCCTTCGCCATGATCGCGGACGAGGCGCGCCGCTTCTTCGCCGTGCAGTTCCACCCCGAGGTGCATCACACTCCGAACGGCCGGATCATGCTGGAGAACTTCGTCCGCATGGCCGGCTTCACCGGCGACTGGACCATGGCCTCCTATCGCCAGGAGGCGATCCGCAAGATCCGCGAGCAGGTCGGGGACAAGCGGGTGATCTGCGGGCTTTCGGGCGGCGTCGACAGTTCGGTCGCCGCGGTGCTGATCCACGAGGCGATCGGCGACCAGCTGACCTGCGTCTTCGTCGATCACGGGCTTTTGCGGCTGAACGAGGCCGAGGAAGTCGTGACCATGTTCCGCGACAACTACAACATCCCGCTGATCCATGCCGACGAGAGCGAGCTGTTCCTGTCGGCGCTGGAAGGCGTCAGCGACCCCGAGGTCAAGCGCAAGACCATCGGCAAGCTGTTCATCGACGTGTTCCAGAAATACGCGAGCGGGATCGAAGGCGCGGAATTCCTGGCCCAGGGCACGCTTTACCCCGACGTGATCGAATCGGTCAGCTTCTCGGGGGGGCCCTCGGTCACGATCAAGAGCCACCACAACGTCGGCGGCTTGCCCGAGAAGATGGGGCTGAAGCTGGTCGAGCCGCTGCGCGAACTCTTCAAGGACGAGGTCCGCGCACTTGGCCGCGAACTCGGCCTGCCCGAGAAATTCATCGGCCGCCATCCCTTCCCCGGCCCCGGCCTTGCCATCCGCTGTCCGGGCGAGATCACCCGCGACAAGCTGGAGATCCTGCGCAAGGCGGATGCGGTCTTCATCGACCAGATCCGCAAGCACGGGCTTTACGACGAGATCTGGCAGGCCTTCGTCGCCATCCTTCCCGTCCGCACCGTCGGCGTCATGGGCGACGGGCGCACCTACGACTATGCCTGCGCCTTGCGCGCGGTGACCTCGGTCGATGGCATGACGGCGGATTACTATCCCTTCAGCCACCAGTTCCTGGGCGAGACGGCGACGCGGATCATCAACGAGATCAAGGGCATCAACCGCTGCACCTATGACATCACCTCGAAGCCACCGGGCACGATCGAGTGGGAATGACCCCGAGGGGCGGCCGCTGCGCCGCCCTTTTCGTTTCAGGGGCTGCATTCGGGGCAAGGCGCGGCTTTGCAAATTGACAAGGACGGCGCAATGCCGCCCGATAAGGTTATCGCTGCTAACGGTTCCGGCCGCGGGAAGCCGCCGTCGTCCATCGTTGCGGCCCGTTCACGACGAGGATCTTGCCATGAGTTGCGCCTGCGGACAGAACCACAACCACGCCCCCCCGCCCATCCTGGGCGGCGAGGAGATCCCCCTGGAAAAACCGCTGGTCTCGCTGACCGGCCGGCTGATCTGCAAGGATGCGGCCCAGATGATGCTGGCCATGGACCTGCTGACCGAGCATGTCGCGCTGAGCCGGGCCGAACCCGGCAACCTGCGCTTCGACCTGTGGCAGTCCGAGGATCCGCTGGTCTGGGAACTGAACGAGCTTTACGCCGACGACGAGGCTTTCGAAGCGCATCGTGCCCGGCTGGAACATAGCCGCTGGGGCCGCGAGAGCCATGGCATCGGGCGCGATTTCACCCGCAGCGATCCCCTGCCGCGCATCCGGGCCGAGCTGGCGCATGATCGCGCCGCGGTGTCCGACCTGCTGGCGCGCGCCTTCGACGGCCCGGCCGAGGCGCGGCTGGTCGAGACCCTGCGCGGGGCGGGCGACCTTGCGCTGTCGCTGGTGGCCGAGGCCGAGGGCACGGTGATCGGCCATATCGCCCTGTCGCCGCTGGCGGCCGAGGGGCCGGCCCTGGCCCTGGCGCCGCTGGCAGTGCATCCCGCCGTGCAGTCGCGCGGCATCGGCACGGCGCTGGTCCGCGCCGCCCTGGCGGCATTCGACGACCATACCATCGTGGTGCTGGGCGATCCGGCCTATTACCGCCGCTTCGGCTTTGTCCCGGCCGACCTGGAATCGCCCTATGCCGGGCCGCATCTGATGGCGCTGGGGCCGCGGCTGCCCGCAGGCAGCCGCATCGTCCATGCGCCGGCCTTCGCCGGGCTCTGAGCCGGCTCAGCCTTCGGCCGGGGGTGGCGGCTCGGGTTGCGGCAACCGCAGCCGCACCCGCTTGACCCGGCGCGGATCGGCGTCGATGATCTCGAACTCGGCGCCGCTTTCATGCGGGATCACCTCGCCGCGCACCGGCACGCGGCCGGTCAGCATGAAGATCAGCCCGCCCAGCGTGTCGATCTCCTCCTCTTCCTCGTCGGTGGCCAGGCGCAGGCCGGTCTGGGCCTCGACATCCTCCAGCGCGGCGCGGGCCTGGATCAGCCATTGGCCGGGCTGTTCCTGGATCACCAGGCCGCCTTCGATCTCGTCATGCTCGTCCTCGATCTCGCCGATGACCTGTTCGATCAGGTCCTCGATGGTGACGAGCCCGTCCACCCCGCCATATTCGTCGATCACCAGCGCCATGTGGATGCGCTTCTGCTGCATCTGCTGCAGCAGAACGCCGATCGGCATCGAGGGCGGCACGTAAAGCAGCGGCCGCAGCATCGGGCGCAGCGCGAACTTGACCGGAGCCTTGGCGCCGAAGCCGTATTTCAGCGCCAGATCCTTCAGGTGGATCAGCCCCAGCGGGCTGTCCAGCGTGCCGCGAAACACCGGGATGCGGGAAAAGCCGTGTTCGCGGAACATCTCGACCAGTTCGGGCAGGGTGGCCGTGACCGGCGCGGCGACGATCTCGGCCTTGGGCACGGCCACGTCGTCGACGCGCATCCGCCGCAGGTTGACCATCCCCGGAACGCCCGCCGGCGGGGCGGCAGGGCCCCTGTCGCGGGCCTCGGCGCCGGCCGGCTCGGCCTCGCCGCCGCCGAATGCGCCCAGGATGCGCCCCAGAAAGCCGCGCGATTGCGGCAGGTCACGCCCGTCCCCGCCTGTGCCATCCGCCCATGAGGCGGGTTCGGCGGAAACGGGCGTGTCGGGACTTCGGTCGTTGGTCATGTCTCATGTTCCAGGTAAGGGTCGGGGATGCCCAGCTTGCCCAGGATCGAGCGTTCGGCATCCTCCATGGTTTCGGCATCCTCGTCGTGGATATGGTCATAGCCTGCAAGATGCAGCATGGCATGGACCAGCAGATGCATGGCGTGATCGGCGAAGGGCTTGCCCTGCGCCTCGGCCTCGCGCAGGCAGGTGTCGTAGGCGATGGCGATGTCGCCCAGTTCCTCGACTTCGGGCGGTTCGGGATGGGCGCCGGGCAGGCGCGCATCGAACTCGACCGCGGGCCAGCTCAGCACGTTGGTCGGCTTGGGCTTGCCGCGGAACTCGGCGTTCAGCGCGGCGATGCGGGCGTCGTCGCAGCCCATGACGACGACCTGGAACGCGCCCAGATCCAGCCATTCGCCGACCGCGCGCGCGGCGCGCTCGGCCATGGCGGGCAGGCCGGCGTCCTCCCAGCGGTCGTCCTCCAGCACGATGTCGACGATCTCCAGCGCCTCGTCGGGCGCATCGGCGCTGTCAGGCATCGCCCTGCCCCCCCGAGGCCAGCCGCGGCTCGCGCCGCGGTATGCGCTGGCCGCGCTCGTCGAAGATCTCGCCGCGGGCTAGCGCCGCCTCGGCCTCGGCGTCATAGGCCTCGATGATGCGGGCGACCAGCGTATGGCGCACCACGTCCTTGGCGGTGAAATAGCTGAAGCTGATGCCCTTGATGTCCTTGAGGATCTTTTCGGCCTCGACCAGGCCCGAATGCACGCCGCGCGGCAGGTCGATCTGGGTGCGGTCGCCTGTGACGACCATGCGCGAGCCCTCGCCCAGCCGGGTCAGGAACATCTTCATCTGCATGGTGGTGGCGTTCTGCGCCTCGTCCAGCACCACGAAGCTGTTCGACAGCGTGCGGCCGCGCATGAAGGCCAGGGGCGCGATCTCGATGCGCTTTTCCTCCATCAGCTTCTGCACCTGCTTGGCCGGCAGGAAGTCGTTCAGCGCGTCGTAGAGCGGCTGCATGTAGGGATCGACCTTTTCCTTCATGTCGCCGGGCAGGAAGCCCAGCCGCTCGCCCGCCTCGACGGCGGGGCGCGACAGGATGATGCGATCCACATGGCCGCCGATCAGCATGGTCACGCCCACCGCCACCGCCAGATAGGTCTTGCCGGTGCCCGCCGGGCCGATGCCGAAGGCCAGCTCGTTGGCGAACAGCGCGCGGACATAGTCCTTTTGCGCATCGGTGCGCGGCTCGACGGTCTTCTTGCGGGTGCGCAGCTCGATCGGGCCGGTCTGGAACATCTCCAGCTGCTCGGCCGGGCTGGGGCCGTCGACCACCGTCTCGGCCCCCATGCGCAGCGCCGCCTCGACCTCGGCCATCTCGACCGGGCGGCCCTGCTCCAGCCGGGCGTAAAGCGCGCGCAGCACCTGCGCCGCCTCGGCCTGGGCCTCGACCGGACCCACGACGGACAGAAGGTTGCCGCGTCGCAGGATATGCACCTTCAGCGCCTCCTCGATCCGCGCGAGATAGCGGTCATACGGGCCGCAGAGGTCGATCAGCAGCCGGTTGTCGTGAAATTCCAGCAGGGTTTCGCCGGGGGTCGCGGTCGCGGGATGCGTAGGGGTCAGACCCAAATTCGTCTCCGAGGTGGGGTTCTCAGTAACTCATGGTTGCAACTGAGCGGGATTCGCACAAGGGGGGCGGGCCCGCAGTTTCGGATTTGCCGTCGATTCGGCGAAAAAACGGACATCACGCCTGCGGCCCGCGCGCCATGGGCCGGGCGCGCCCTGCGACGAAATCACGCAGGTAATCGTCCTCGGCCGCGTCCATCTCCGCCACCCCGCCCTGCCAGCGGACCCGTCCGCGATCCAACAGCGCCACCCGGTCGGCGATGGCGCGCACCGAGCTCATGTCATGGGTGATGGTGATGGCGGTGGCGCCGGTCTCGTCGACGATGCCGCGGATCAGCGCATTGATCGCCGCGGCCCGGATCGGGTCCAGCCCGGTCGTCGGCTCGTCGAAGAAGATCACCTTCGGGTCGGCGGCGATGGCGCGGGCCAGCCCGGCGCGCTTGCGCATCCCGCCCGAGAGTTCCGCCGGGTAAAGATCCGCCACCTCGGGGCCCAGGCCGACGCGGGCCAGCTTTTCGATGGCGATGGCGCGGGCGCGGGCCTTGGGCATCGTCCGCAGCAGGCGAAAGGCGACGTTGCGCCAGACCGGCAGGCTGTCGAACAGCGCCGCGTTCTGGAACAGCATGCCGAAGCCCTCCATGAAGGCGGCGCGCCGGCCGGCCAGCGGCTGGCCCTGCCACAAGACCGCGCCGGCATCGGGCGTCTCCAGCCCCAGGATGCAGCGCAAAAGCACCGATTTCCCGGTGCCCGAGCCGCCGATCACCACCAGGCTTTCGCCCTGGGCCAGATCCAGCTCGACCCCGTCCAGCACCCGCTTGGCGCCATAGGCTTTGCAAATCCCGCGCACCGCCAGCATCAGAAGAACAGCCCCGTCAGCGCGAAATTCGCGGCCAGGATGCCGACCGAGGCGGCGACCACGGCATTGGTCGTGGCCCGTCCGACGCCCGCGGCACCGCCCGCCGCCGTCATGCCGAACCAGCAGCCCGACAGCGCCACGATCAGCCCGAACACGGCGCCCTTCAGCAGGCCCGAGACCACGTCCCAGCTTTCCAGATAGGCCCAGGAATTGGACAGGTAGATCGCCGAGTTGAACCCCAGCGCATTCACCCCGATCAGCCAGCCGCCCATGATGCCGATCACGTCGCCCACGCCGACCAGCACCGGCACGCACAGCAGCGCCGCCCACAGCCGGGGCGAGACCAGCCAGCCCATGGGATCGGTGGACAGCGTCACCAGCGCGTCGATCTGTTCGGTGACGCGCATGGTGCCCAGCTCGGCGGCGATGGCGCTGGCGACGCGGGCCGCGACCATCAGCCCGCCCAGGACCGGGCCAAGCTCGCGCGCCATGCCGATGGCGACGATGGCCGGCACCACGTCGCCGGCCTGGAAGCGCTCGCCCCCGGAATGGATCTGCAAGGCCAGCGCCGCGCCGGTGAACAGCGCCGTCAGCCCGACCACCGGCAGCGACAGCCAGCCGATCTGCATGACCTGCCGCGCCAGTTCCGCCGGATGCTGCCCGATGCCGGCCAGGCCGCGCAGGGCAAAAATCGTCACCCGCCCGGTCAGCCGGGTCAGACCGATCACCGCCCTGCCGGTCAGCCGGGCCGGGTTCACAGCCAGCGACGCTCGTAGCGCCGGCCCAGCGAGGTCAGGATCTCGTATCCGATGGTGCCCGACAGCGCCGCCAGGGCGTCCACGCCCTGCCGCGCGTTCAGGATCTCCAGCGCCGGGGGCACGTCGGGCAGGTCGGTCACGTCGACGGTGATCAGGTCCATCGAGATGCGGCCGATCACCGGGCAGGCGCGCTCGCCCGACCAGAGCGTCAGCTTGCCGTCCCGCGCCAGGGCCCGCGCCAGCCCGTCGGCATAGCCCGCCGCCACCGTCGCCACCCGCGACGGCCGCGCGGCCGTCCAGGCATAGCCGTAGCCCACGGATTCGCCGGGGCGTACCTCGCGCGTCTGGATCACCGGCAAGGCCAGCGTGACCACGGGCTGCGCATCGCCGAACGGCTCGCCGCCGTAAAGCCCGATGCCCGGCCGCACCAGGTCGAAATGATAGTCCGGCCCCAGCAGGATGCCCCCCGTCGCGGCCAGCGAGCGCGGCACGGCCACGCCCTCGGTCATGGCGCGGAAGGCGGCGAGTTGCTGGGCATTGGCCGCATGGTCCGGCTCGTCGGCGCAGGCCAGGTGCGACATGATCAGCGCCGGGCCGGCCGCCAGGGCCTCGGTGCGGATGGCGGCCCATTCGCCGGGCTCGATCCCCAGCCGGTTCATGCCGCTGTCCAGCTGGATGCCAAAAGGCCCGCGCGGCCGCAGCGCCCGGTCGCGGAAGAACTGCTCGGGACTGTTCAGCAGCGGGATCAGCCCGGCCAGGTCCGCGCCCTCCATATGGCCCGACAGCACGAAGATGCGCGCATCCTCGGGCAAAAGCGGCCGGATCGCCCGCCCCTCGCCGGCCAGCGCCACGAAGAAATCCCGCGCCCCCGCCGCGTAAAGCGCCGGGGCCACGCGATCCGCGCCCAGACCATAGGCGTCGGCCTTGACCACCGCCGCCGCCCGCGCGCCGTGGGCCTTTGCCGCGAGCGCTTTCCAATTGGCCACGACGGCCGCAAGATCAATGACGAGTCCCATGGCAGCGGCATGGCTCTTGCCCTTGCCCGCGTCAAGGGTTTTAGCAATTTTGCTGTTTGCAGCGAAATTATCTAGCATATTTTGCAAATATTCGCCTTTCCGCTTCCCGCACCCGCGCCAAGCCGGTAGTTTGCGCCAAACCGGAAAGGGAGACGGCTCATGAAGGACATCCTGGGCGAACTGGAATCGCGCCGCCGCGATGCGCGGCTGGGCGGCGGGCAGCGGCGCATCGACGCCCAGCACGCCCGCGGCAAGCTGACCGCGCGCGAGCGGCTCGAGCTGTTGCTGGACGAGGGGTCGTTCGAGGAATTCGACATGTTCGTCCGCCACCGCTCGACCGATTTCGGCATGGAGGAGGACCGCCCCTATGGCGACGGCGTCGTCACCGGCTGGGGCACGATCAACGGCCGCATGGTCTATGTGTTCTCGCAGGACTTCACCGTCTTCGGCGGCTCGCTGTCGGAAACCCATGCGCAGAAGATCTGCAAGATCATGGACATGGCGGTGCAGAACGGCGCGCCGGTGATCGGGCTGAACGATTCCGGCGGCGCGCGGATCCAGGAGGGCGTGGCCAGCCTTGCCGGCTATGCCGACGTGTTCCAGCGCAACATCATGGCCTCGGGCGTGGTGCCGCAGATCAGCGTCATCATGGGCCCCTGCGCCGGCGGCGCGGTCTATTCGCCGGCGATGACCGACTTCATCTTCATGGTCAAGGACACCAGCTACATGTTCGTGACCGGCCCGGACGTGGTCAAGACGGTGACGAACGAGGTGGTGACGGCCGAACAGCTGGGCGGCGCCTCGACCCATACCAAGAAAAGCTCGGTCGCCGACGGCGCCTTCGAAAACGACGTCGAGGCCATGTCGGAAATCCGCCGTCTGGTCGACTTCCTGCCGCTCAACAACCGCGAAAAGGCGCCGAGCCGGCCGTTCTTCGACGACCCGGCCCGCGTCGAATCCAGCCTCGACACGCTGATCCCCGACAACCCGAACCAGCCCTACGACATGAAGGAGCTGATCCTGAAGGTCGCGGACGAGGGCGATTTCTACGAGATCCAGAAGGATTTCGCCGGCAATATCATCACCGGCTTCATCCGCATCGAGGGCCAGACCGTCGGCGTCGTCGCCAACCAGCCGATGGTGCTGGCCGGTTGCCTCGACATCGATTCCAGCCGCAAGGCCGCGCGCTTCGTGCGCTTCTGCGACGCCTTCGAGATCCCGATCCTGACCTTCGTTGACGTGCCGGGCTTCCTGCCGGGCACCGGGCAGGAATATGGCGGCGTCATCAAGCATGGCGCCAAGCTGCTCTTTGCCTATGGCGAGGCGACGGTGCCGAAAGTGACCGTCATCACCCGCAAGGCCTATGGCGGGGCCTATGACGTCATGGCCTCCAAGCACCTGCGCGGCGATTTCAACTATGCCTGGCCCACGGCGGAAATCGCGGTGATGGGCGCCAAGGGCGCGGTCGAGATCCTGTATCGCAGCGAGTTGGGCGATACCGACAAGATCGCCAACCGCACCAAGGATTACGAAGACCGCTTTGCCAATCCCTTCGTCGCCGCCGAGAAAGGCTTCATCGACGAGGTGATCCAGCCGCATTCGACCCGCCGCCGCGTCGCGCGCGCTTTTGCCAGCCTGCGCGGCAAGAAGCTGTCGAACCCCTGGAAGAAGCACGACAACATCCCGCTGTAACGGCGGGAGACCGAGGGAGGAAACATGTCGGGAGTTGCGGTGATCGGCCTTGCGCTGGTGCCCTCGGCCGTTCTGGCCGGGTTGGCCGGCGCCGCCCTCGCGCAAGAGCCGGGGGCGGACATCACCCTGCCCTCGGGCGCGGTGGTGCGCTGGCTGGAAACCCGCCACGACAATTCCGGCGGCATGGGCCTGACCTATCGCTTTCGCTTCGTCATGCCCGACCTGGCGCAGCGCGTGCCCGCGACCGTCGGTCCCGCCTCGGACTTTGCGCCGGACGAGGCGCGCGCGCCGATCGAGATCGACACCGAAAGCGACGAGGCCTGGGAGGACGGGGCCGATGACGGGCTGATCGACCCGGCCACGCTGGAGGATCTGGCCCAGGCGGACCTTCCCGACCCGGCCGACGAAGAGGCCGCCGACGCCCTGGTCGGCGCCCCGGTCCTGCCCGCCGCGCCCGATGTGCTGGCGCAGGATCCGGTGCATGAGGACATCGTCTGGCTGTGCGAGAACTGGGCCCTGCCCCGCATCGCCGCCCCCGCGCCGCGGCCCAGCCAGATCGTCATCAGCCTGGCCGACCGCGAGATCCCCTTTGGCGCCTTCGACCCCGAGGCGGTGCAGGTCTTCGAGGCGTTCGGCCTGCCGCCCGACCGCGACGCCTGCGAATGGGAGCCGTGGTGATGTCTGCGGTGATGCCCGCCCTTTGCCACCCTGATGCAAGCCTGCCACAGCGCCAGGCACCCGCACGACTGCGGCCTCAACGCGCCTGTCGGCGCTTCGCGGCGCTGGCTATCATGCCGCCGCGGTCGCATGAGGCGGCCGAATCTCAACCGAGCAGTCGGGACTTGTCGGTCCCGCATCACAGGAGCACGACGACATGTCGAAAAAGCTTGCACTCGCCCTCGTCCTGGTCGGCCTCGCCGCAGCCTGCGCCAAGAAAGAGCCGGAAGTCGCCCCGATTCCGGTCCAGCCCGAGCCTGTTTTCCAGGGCAAATACGGCGCCAACTAAGCCATTGGCCGCGCGCGGGCTGCCTGGCGGCCCGCGCCATCTGCGTTCCGCCCGGCCCCCGCGCGACAACGCAATCCTGCAAGGGGGCAAGACATGCTGAAGCATCGCGGCTTTCCGGGCCGCCTTCCCGGCACCGATTTCCAGTTCATCATCCGCCGCGCCAACAAGAAGGGCGCGACACCCCTGGTCCGGCGCGAGCGCTATCGCGACCGCAAGCCTGCCGACCGCCGCGCCGATACCGCCTTCCTGGCGGCCTTGATCCAGCATTTCGGCGAGGAACCCTTTGCCCGCGGCAACCTGGATGCCGGGCGGCTGTCCTGGCTGATCGGCCGCGAGGTGATCGCGGTCGGCAAGCTTGATCCCACCGATTACGACCAGCTGCTGCGCGTCGACATGAAGCGCGCCGAGGCAAGCTTTCCCGAGCTTTTCGCCCAGGACGCCCCGGAGTTCGACTGGGACGATGCCGGCTGGGACGAGGACGACTGGGACGACGAGGACGAAGACTGATGGCCGGCCGAAGGATGGGCGGATTGCCGCGTAGTCTTGTCTTTTCACACCGTTGTCAGTTTCTTCCGGGGTTGGCGCGTGCAATATTGTGCGCACCTCTATCACCAACGGCCCGGAAGCGGGTCCATAATACAGGCAAAACGCTATGCAAAAATCCGTCATCCTTCGTCTTTCCGGCGCGGTCCTGCTGGTCGCCGGCCTTGCCGCCTGCGAACAGGGCTATGGCGGCGGCTCGACCCTTTCGCCCGACGCGCAGCGCGCGGCCGGCGGCGCGCTGGCCGGTGCGGCCGTGGCAAAGATCATCGACGGTGACGTGGCCACCGGCGCGCTCATCGGCGCCGCGGGCGGTGCGCTTTGCGACGACGCCGGCGTCTGCCAGCGCCGCTACTGATTTCAACAGGGCGGCAGGCGCTGCACCGACGGCTCGCGCCGCCGCCCGCATCCCGGAGCAAACGAGATGTCCAAGAAACTCGTCCTCGTGCTTGGCCTCGGTCTGTTCGGCCTGGCCGGCTGCACCCAAGGCATCAATCCGACCGACATGGACCGCGGCATCATCGGTGCCGGTGTCGGCGCAACCGCTGCCCATGTGGGCGGCCATGATGTCGCCAAGGGCGCGGCGATCGGCGCCGTCGCCGGTGCGCTTTGCGACGACGTGCGGCTGTGCCAATAACGCCTTCGCCACGCTGACGGCGCGCCCGCGCGCGCCCGCCCAGCCTTTTTCCAGCCGTCCCGGCAGCCTGCCGGGGCGGCTTTTTCACGTTCGGGATCTGCCCCAAGGGAAAGAAGCATGTTCAAGAAAATCCTGATCGCCAACCGGGGCGAGATCGCCTGCCGGGTCATCAAGACCGCCAAGAAGATGGGCATCCAGACCGTCGCCGTCTATTCCGACGCCGACCGCAATGCGCTGCATGTCAAGATGGCCGACGAGGCGATCCACATCGGCCCGCCGCCCGCGAACCAGTCCTATATCGTGATCGACAAGATCATGGAGGCGATCCGCCGGACCGGCGCCGAGGCGGTGCATCCCGGCTATGGCTTCCTGTCCGAGAACATGAAATTCGCCGAGGCGCTGGAAAAGGAAGGCGTCACCTTCATCGGCCCGCCCTCGCCCGCCATCGAGGCGATGGGCGACAAGATCACCTCGAAGAAACTGGCGCAGGAGGCCGGGGTCAGCACGGTTCCGGGCTACATGGGCCTGATCGCCGATGCCGACGAGGCGGTGAAGATCTCGGGCCAGATCGGCTATCCGGTGATGATCAAGGCCAGCGCCGGCGGCGGCGGCAAGGGCATGCGCATCGCCTGGAACGACCAGGAGGCGCGCGAGGGCTTCGAATCCTCGAAGAACGAGGCGGCGAACAGCTTTGGCGACGACCGCATCTTCATCGAGAAGTTCGTCACCCAGCCCCGGCATATCGAGATCCAGGTGCTGGCCGACAAGCACGGCAATTGTGTCTATCTGCACGAGCGCGAATGCTCGATCCAGCGCCGCAACCAGAAGGTGATCGAGGAGGCGCCCTCGCCCTTCCTGGACGAGGCGACGCGCAAGGCCATGGGCGAGCAGGCCTGCGCGCTGGCCAAGGCGGTGGGCTACACCTCGGCCGGCACGGTCGAATTCATCGTCGATGCGCAGAAGAACTTCTACTTCCTGGAAATGAACACCCGCCTGCAAGTCGAGCATCCGGTGACGGAACTGATCACCGGCATCGACCTGGTCGAGCAGATGATCCGCGTCGCCGCGGGCGAGCCGCTGCCCTTTGCCCAGGCCGACCTGAAGATCAACGGCTGGGCCATCGAAAGCCGGCTTTACGCCGAGGATCCCTATCGCAACTTCCTGCCCTCGATCGGGCGGCTGACCCGCTATCGCCCGCCGGCCGAGACCGCGGCCGGCCCGATGCAGCCCGCCGACACCTGGGTGCCCGCCCATCCCGGCGACCACCCGCCGGCGGCCGCGACCGGGGTGCGCAACGATACCGGCGTCTACGAGGGCGGCGAGATCAGCATGTATTACGACCCGATGATCGCCAAGCTCTGCACCTGGGCGCCGAACCGGGCCGAGGCCATCGAGCAGATGCGCCTGGCGCTGGACGAGTTCGAGGTCGAGGGCATCGGCCACAACCTGCCCTTCCTGTCGGCGGTGATGGACCACCCGAAATTCGTCTCGGGCGACATTTCCACGGCCTTCATCGCCGAGGAATATCCCGACGGCTTCCTGGGCGCGACCCTGCCCGAGGCCGAGATCACCCGCGTCGCCGCCTCGGCCGCGGCCATGCACCGGGTCGCGGAGATCCGCCGCACCCGCATCTCGGGGCGGCTCGACAACCATGAACGCCATGTGGGCGAGCATTGGGTCGTCTTCGTCGCCGGCAAGGAGATCCCGGTGCGCATCACCGCCGACCGCCAGGGCTCGACGGTCGAGATCGACGGGCGCAAGCTGCGGGTCGAAAGCGACTGGCTGCCCGGCCAGTCGCTGGCGCGGCTGTCGGTCGACGGTGCCCCCCTGGTGATGAAGGTGGACCGGCTGCCCTCGGGCTTCCGGCTGCGGGTGCGCGGCGCCGACCTCAAGACCTATGTCCGCCGTCCGCGCGCCGCCGAGCTGGCGCGGCTGATGCCCGAGAAGCTGCCGCCCGACACCTCGAAATTCCTGCTTTGCCCGATGCCGGGCCTGGTGGTCAGGATCAATGTCGAGGCCGGGGACGAGGTGCAGGAGGGCCAGGCGCTGGCCACGGTCGAGGCGATGAAGATGGAAAACATCCTGCGCGCCGAAAAGAAGGCCGTGGTGAAATCCGTGAACGCCAAGCCGGGCGAAAGCCTCAAGGTCGATGACGTGATCATCGAGTTCGAGTGACGGGAAACCGCCGGGCGCCCGCCAGCGCCCGGCACGAGGATCGGGAACCATGCCGCTTCTGGACGACTATCTCAGCCCCCATGCGCAGCAGGCGTTGATCGCCGGGCTGTTCATCGCCGCGGGCTGGTGGGTCGTCGCCTTCCAGAACCGCCGGCGCGACGCCAAGCTGCGCGCCGAGCGGGTCGGCGACGTGCAGCGCGCGCTGCTGGCCGAGATCCGCGCCCATGTCGTGGCGCTGGAAGCGCAGCGGCTGGACGAGGACGAGGCGCAGCGGCTGCTGGACAGCCTGCGCGACAGCGGCCGGGTGCCGGTGATCCCGACCCAGGCCAACGACCGGATCTTTGCCGCCATCCTCGACGAGGTGCATGTCCTTCCGGCCTCGGTCATCGACCCGGTCGTGACCTATTACCGGCAGCTTTCCGTCATGGCCGCCTTTGCCGAGGCGATCCGCAGCCAGGCCAGGAAGGACGCGGCCCGCGCGGTCGAGATGTTCGGGGATTACCTGGGACTGACCGAGGCGGCGCGCGAGACCGGGCACGAGGCGATGCGGCTGCTCATGGCCAGCATCTTCGGCGGCGAGCGGGCGGTTCAGGAATTGCTGCAACAGGAGGAACGGACGAGCGCCGGGCGCATCGCCGCCGCCCTGCCCGGCGAGTTGGCGGAACTGCGCGACCGCCTCAGTAGGCGATCTTCGGACCGGAGCGGCCTTTGATGGGTTTCAGACCGACGATGATGGCCATCTCATTGGCGGTGCGGGCACGGGCCAGCCGCTCGGCCAGCGAGGCCGCGACCGGGCCCGGCTTGGGCTGGCCGGACACCGTCGCCGGGGCGGGTTCTTCCGTCGCGCGCAGCAAGGGCGTTTTGGCCATCGAGCTTCTCCTTGTCACCGGGCATCCGTGCGGCCCTGCCCCCAAGATAATGCCTGGGCGGCCGTCCCGCAACGGAATCGCTGCGATTTTCGCCATGCCGCGTCACGGCAGGCCGGCGCGGCCGATTTCCTGCAGGCGCAGCGGGAACTTGTCGATGGCCCGCGTGATCTCGCGCACCGACCAGGGCACGGGCTTGCGCTGCTTGACTTGGCCGTCCTTGTCCATCAGCACCAGCGAAAACCCCTCGGGGCGCAATTGCCGGCGCCAGATGCTTGCCGCCGCCGGCTCGGTATCGGTGACGACCACCACGTCGCGGGCGATCAGCGGCGCCGGGTCGCGCTGCAAGGCGGCCAGCTGCTCGATGAAGGCCGGATCGGCGGCGGTATCGGCAAAGATCACCACCGGCCGGGCCTGCCACCTGAACTCGGCCGGATCGGCCTCGGCGGCGGGCAGCACCGTCAATTCGCCCGCAGGCGTTTCGGGACGCGCGGGCGTCCCCGTCTCGCTGCGCGCGGCGGGCACTTCGCCGCGGACATATGGGCGATGGCCGTCGGCCTCGCCTTCGGGCCTTGGACCCATCGCCGCCACCAGCGGCACCACGACCAGCAAAATCAACCGTTTCAGTTTCATCGCCCCCTCTTCTCCTCATTCATATAAGAGCCGAGGGGCCATGGGAAAGGATGCAAGATGACCGAAAGCACGAAAGCCGCCCTCGATGAATGGCGCCGGCTCGCCAGCAAGGAGCTGAAAGGCGCCGATCCCGACAGCCTGACCTGGCACACGCTGGAGGGGATCGAGGTCAAGCCGCTTTACACCGAGGCGGACGTGAAGAGCCTGGATCACCTGGGCAGCCTGCCCGGCATCGAGCCCTTCACCCGCGGCCCGCGCGCCACCATGTATGCCGGCCGGCCCTGGACCATCCGGCAATATGCCGGCTTTTCCACCGCCGAGGAATCGAACGCCTTCTATCGCAAGGCGCTGGCCGCCGGGCAGCAGGGCGTCTCGGTCGCCTTCGACCTGGCGACGCATCGCGGCTATGACAGCGACCATCCCCGCGTCGAGGGCGACGTGGGCAAGGCCGGCGTCGCCATCGACAGCGTCGAGGACATGAAGATCCTGTTCGACGGCATCCCGCTGGACAAGGTGTCGGTCTCGATGACCATGAACGGCGCGGTGATCCCGATTCTGGCGAATTTCATCGTCACCGGCGAGGAACAGGGCCATTCCCGCGCCGTGCTGTCGGGCACGATCCAGAACGACATCCTCAAGGAGTTCATGGTCCGCAACACCTATATCTATCCGCCCGAGCCCTCGATGCGGATCATCGCGGACATCATCGAATACACCTCGAACGAGATGCCCAAGTTCAACTCGATCTCGATCTCGGGCTATCACATGCAGGAGGCGGGGGCGAACCTGGTGCAGGAGCTGGCCTATACGCTGGCCGACGGGCGCGAATACGTCCGCGCCGCGCTGAAGGCCGGCATGGACGTGGACCAGTTCGCCGGGCGGCTGTCCTTCTTCTTCGCCATCGGCATGAACTTCTTCATGGAGGCGGCCAAGCTGCGCGCCGCCCGCCTGCTGTGGACGCGGATCATGAAGGAATTCGACCCCAAGAAGCCGGGCAGCCTGATGCTGCGCACGCATTGCCAGACCTCGGGCGTCAGCCTGCAAGAGCAGGATCCCTACAACAACGTGGTCCGCACCGCCTATGAGGCGATGGCGGCGGCGCTGGGGGGCACGCAGTCGCTGCACACCAACGCGCT
Source organism: Paracoccus sp. pheM1 (assembly GCF_018499825.1). Taxonomy (NCBI): domain Bacteria; kingdom Pseudomonadati; phylum Pseudomonadota; class Alphaproteobacteria; order Rhodobacterales; family Paracoccaceae; genus Paracoccus; species Paracoccus sp. pheM1. The sequence continues at coordinate 1,344,142 of NZ_JAGXCX010000002.1, read as the reverse complement.
GGACGAGGCCATCGCGCTGCCGACCGAGTTCAGCGCCCGCATCGCCCGCAACACCCAGCTGATCCTGCAGGAGGAAACCGGCATCACCCATGTCGTCGATCCGCTGGCGGGCAGCTATTACGTCGAGAGCCTGACCGCGCAGCTGGCCGAGAAGGCCTGGGCGCTGATCGAGGAGGTCGAGGCCATGGGCGGCATGACCAAGGCCGTCGCCTCGGGGATGCCCAAGCTGCGCATCGAGGAGACGGCGGCCCGCCGCCAGGCCCAGATCGACCGCGGCGAGGAGGTGATCGTCGGCGTGAACAAGTATCGCCTGGCCAAGGAGGATCCGATCGACATCCTCGACATCGACAACATGAAGGTGCGCGACGCCCAGATCGCGCGGCTGCACAAGATGCGCGAGACGCGGGACGAGGCGAAATGCCAGGCGGCGCTGGCCGAACTGTCGCGCCGGGCGAAGGAAGGCGGCAACCTGCTGGAAGCCGCGGTCGAAGCCGCGCGGGCGCGCGCTTCTGTAGGAGAGATCAGCATGGCGATGGAAAAGGAATTCGGCCGCCACCGCGCCGAGGTCAAGACCCTGGCCGGCGTCTATGGCGCCGCCTATGAGGGCGACGACGGTTTCGCGCAGATCCAGCGCGACGTCGAGGCCTTCGCCGAAGAGGAAGGTCGCCGCCCGCGCATGCTGGTGGTCAAGATGGGCCAGGACGGCCACGACCGCGGCGCCAAGGTGATCGCCACCGCCTTCGCCGACATCGGCTTCGACGTCGACGTGGGGCCGCTGTTCCAGACCCCCGAGGAAGCGGCGCAGGACGCCATCGACAACGACGTGCATGTGGTGGGGATTTCCTCGCAGGCGGCGGGCCACAAGACCCTGGCGCCCAAGCTGATCGCGGCGCTGAAGGAGCAGGGCGCGGGCGACATCATCGTGATCTGCGGCGGCGTGATTCCGCAGCAGGACTACGATTTCCTGAAGAAGGCCGGCGTGAAGGCGATCTTCGGGCCGGGGACAAACATCCCCGCGGCGGCACGCGACATCCTCGGCCTGATCCGCGCGGCGCGGGCGGCATGACAAGCCTGCGGCCGGGGCGCCCGGCGTCGCGGCCGCATGGGTATTTGGGGAACGAAGAAGCGCGCGGCCCTTGCCCGATGGGCGGCGCGGGGAGGGAGGCCCGGCAATGATGCTGCGTCCTGTTGCCGAGGGGGACATTCCGGCGATCCTGGCGTTCTGGAACCCGCTGATCCGCGAGACCACGATCACCTTTTCCAGCGAGGAGAGGACGGCAGAGGGGCTGGCGCGGATGATCGCCAGCCGCCGGGCCGCCGGGCGGGCGTTCCTGGTCGCCGAAGAGGCCGGCGCGTGCTGGGGCTGGCGAGCTATGACCAGTTTCGCGCCGGCAACGGCTATGCCCATTGCATGGAGCATACCGTGATCCTGTCCCCCGCCGCGCGCGGGCGCGGGGTCGGCCGGGCGCTGATGGCGGCGCTGGAGGATCACGCCCGCGCCGGGGGCGCGCATGGCATGATCGCCGCCGTCTCGGCCGAGAACGGCGCCGGCCTCGCCTTTCACCGCGCCATCGGCTATCGCCAGGTCGGGCTGGTCCCGCAGGCGGGGCGCAAGTTCGGCCGCTGGCTGGACCTGGTGCTGCTGCAAAAGATCCTCTGACCCGGCTTGCCTGCCGCCGGGCGCTATGGAAAACTCGTGCCCGGCAGCGCGGGGACAGGATGGACGACGGCAGGGGCAGGCAGATCACCGGCATCGCAGGCAACGGAAAAATCGGCCGCAAAGACATTTTCTTGAGACGCGGGGCGCCTCGAGGGGCCGCGGCCTGCTTGCCGCCCGATGCGGTCCCGCTGCGCGCTCGCACGCCGCTTGACCCCCGGCGGGCGGCATCCGGCGGGCCGCGGCCTGTGGGCTTGGGCCATGGCCTGCTTCCCCTCGCCCCTATCGGTGCATCATGGCCAGGATAGGCGCGCCGCCCGAGACGCATTACACCCTGCCGCCGGATTTCGCCGCAGCCCTGGGGCAATGCGTGGCGAATTTCGGCTGGCTCGAGGAGATCATCAAGCGCACCATCTATGCGCTGGACCGCGCGCGGCTGGCCGACGACCTGACCGAGGAAGAGCTGCAAAGCTGGCTGACCCGCATGGTCTCGATCGCCGACGATTCCATGGGCACGCTGATCGAGCAGCTCGACGCCGCCATGCGCCGCTATCCCGGCCTGCGCGACCGCAACCGCATCACCGACCGGCTGGCCGAGATCCGCCTGCAGCGCAACCTGCTGTGCCATGCCTCGTGGCGGCCGACCGAGGACAAGGCGCGCTGGCACCCCGCCTTCGTCAACACCAAGGGCGAGGTGCAGCGCCAGCCCCTGGGCATCGCCGACCTGGAGGTCATCCGCGCCGACACGGTCGAGATCGGCACCCGCGTGCTGCGGGTGATGCGGGCGACCGGCGTGCGGGGCTATTGGGCGGGCGACGACGAGGCCTGAGCCGCGGCCGGCAGCCATGCGCGTTGCAACGTGCCGCGCCATCCGCTAACACCGCATCGTCCATAGATAAGAGTTTCATATGTCCGCCCAGAACCAGGGGCAAAACGCCTCTCCGCTTCGTCTCGGCATCGCTGGCCTCGGGACGGTCGGCACCGGCACCGTCAAGATCATCCAGAAACACGCCGCCCTGCTGGCCCTGCGCGCCGGCCGGCCGATCACCGTCACCGCCGTCTGCGCCCGCGACCGGCGCAAGAACCGCGACCTGGACCTGTCCGGCTATGGCTGGGAAGAGGACGCCCGTGCGCTCGCGCTGCGCGAGGACGTGGATGTCTTCGTCGAGCTGATCGGCGGCGACGAGGGCATCGCCCGCGAGGCGGTGACGGCCGCGCTGCGCGCCGGCAAGGACGTGGTGACGGCCAACAAGGCGCTGCTGGCGATCCACGGCCAGGAGCTGGCGGAACTGGCCGAGGCCAATGGCCGGGTGATCCGTTTCGAGGCCGCGGTGGCGGGCGGCATCCCGGTGATCAAGGCGATGACCGAATCGCTTTCGGGCAACGAGATCCGCCGCGTCATGGGCGTCATGAACGGCACCTGCAACTATATCCTGACCCGGATGGAAAGCGCCGGCCTGCCCTATGAGGAGGTCTTCGAGGAGGCGCGGCAGCTGGGCTATCTGGAGGCCGATCCGACGCTGGACGTCGGCGGCATCGACGCCAGCCACAAGCTGGCGATCCTGTCGGCGATCGCCTTCGGCACCCGGCCCAGCTTCGACGCGGTCGAGATCGAGGGCATCGAGCGGGTCAGCATCGACGACATCCGCCGCGCCGCCGACATGGGCTATCGCATCAAGCTTCTGGGCGTGGCGCAGATGACCGGGCGCGGGCTGGAACAGCGCATGTCGCCCTGCCTGGTGCCCGCCGACAGCCCGCTGGGGCAGTTGCAGGGCGGCACCAACATGGTGGTGATCGAGGGCGATGCGGTCGGCCAGATCGTGCTGCGCGGCGCCGGGGCCGGCGAGGGCCCGACCGCCAGCGCGGTGATGTCCGACGTGGTCGAGATCGCGCGCGGCGTGCGCATGCCGAGCTTCGGCCAGCCGGCGGCGACGCTGGCCAGCCCGCAGCCGGCACGCACGGCGGTGCCGGCGGCCTATTACATCCGCCTGCAACTGACCGACAAGCCGGGGGCGCTGGCCAAGGTGGCGACGGTCCTGGGCGATGCGGGCATCTCGATCGACCGCATGCGGCAATACGGCCATTCCCGCACCGAAGGGGTGGCGCCGGTGCTGATCGTCACCCACAAGACCACGCCCGAGGCCATCGACCATGCCATCGAGGCCCTGCCCCGCACCGGCGTCATCGCCGGCGAGCCGGTCGAGCTGCGGATCGAAGAGGTCTAAGGCCGCCGCCGGCCGGCTGCATGGCGACAGGAGCGGTGGAGGCATCGAAGCCGGAGCGCGGTGGCCTTTGCGGCCGGGATTTCCCCTGCCGCCCGCAACGGGCCGGTGATCGCAGGACCACCGCCCCGACGCGCAAAAGGTGAAGACGGCGAAAGGTTCGCCACCGGCGGCCGTCCCCTGGCGATCAATCCCTTAGGGGGCGGGGCTTGCCCTGCGCGTGGCTGCGAAATGCAGTCAGTCGTCGGAACCCCGCCAAGGACGCATGAAGCATCGCCCCCCGCCGGGATCGAAAACCTCGGCCAGGGCGGCGCCGGATCGGATCGCCGGACCATCCCGGCCCATCGGATCGGCCGCGCCGGGGCGGGATCGGGCCCGCCCCGCCACGATAAATCCGGGCCGGCCGCTTCGCCGGGAGGACCGGTGGTCGGAACCGGCCCAAGCCCTGGCGAAGCGGCCAGCGGGCCGAGGCTTATTCGCCCCCTTCGCCCAGCCTTTCCAGGTCGATGCGCAGCAGCGAATCCAGCGCGCCCTCGCGATAGTCCGGGTGGTCCTTGTCATGCGGGGCCTTGACCGTCACGAACAGGGTCCGGCCGTCCTCGCTGACCTCCAGGCTGTTGGGATGGCTGGGCAGCGGGATGCGCTGCTTGACCGCATAGTCCTGCGCATCGATCACTGCCAGGCCGCCGGTGCCGGCCTTGTTCTCGCGCTCGACCCCGCGCCAGGTGGCGTAGATCTCGGACCGCGCCGGGTTATAGGCCACGTCCAGCATGCCGGTGCCGACCGGAACCTGCTTGGCCACCTCGGCCCCGGCGATGTCGAAGACGTAAAGCGCGCCCTGGTTGGCATCGGCCGCAAACAGGCGCTGGCCCTCGGCGTCGATCGCCAGGTTCACGAGGAAATGCTGCGAGGCCTCGGCCCCTTCCTCGGTGGTGTCGCCGGTCGAGATCGCGCCGACCCGCGCGCCGGCCGCGTCGATCACCGCGATCTCCTCGATGCCGCCGCCGCCGGCGTAGAAGCGCCCGGCAGCCGCGTCATAGGCGGCGCCGGCGGTCCAGAGCCCGCCCTCGATCCGGTGCAAGAGTTCCCCCGCCTTGGTGTCCACGATCCAGGTCACGCCCTTCTGGCCGGGACTGGTGACGAAGGCGAGGCCCTTTTCCTCGTCCAGCGCGATCATGCGGGTATGCTCGAAGCCCTCGCCGTCGGGCTGGCCGAGCTGGATGGTGTCGAGGATCTGCCCGCCCCGCGCATCGATCACGGTCAGCGAGCCGTCCAGCGTATTGCCGGCGTAAAGCCGCCCCGCGCTGCGGTCCAGCGCCAGCGCGAAGGGCCGGCGCGGCAGCTGGATCTGCCGGATCGGGTGCAGGTCATTGGCGTCCAGCACATGGATGAAGCCCGGCGTGCCCTTGTCGAAGCTGGGCACCGAGGCGACGAAGACCAGCCCGGCCTCGGCCCAATGCACGGCCTCGTAGGCGCCGGGGATGGAATCGGTGCGGATCACGGCGGGGGCGAACTGGGCCATGCTCATGGCTTCGGGCTCGGCGGGGGCGTCCTGCGCGGCAGCAGGCATGGCCAGCGCCAGCGCCATCAAAGCAGGCAGCGCCATGCGCCATGCGGTCCGGGTCTTCGGTTTCATCGTCATTCTCCTGTTCGGGGCCGCAGGGGCAGCGGTTCGGGGAAAGGCTGGCGGTCCGGCAGGACGGCTGGCGGGAAGATCAAGGGCTGGCCAGCGCCTCGACGGGGCTTAGCCTGGCGGCGCGGATGGCGGGGACCAGGCCGAAGGCGGCGCCCATGGCGGTGGCGCCGGCCAGCGCGCCAAGCGCCACGGTGACGGAAAACACCACCGGCATGCCGAAGCCCGAGGCGGCGACCGCGCCGATCCCGCCCGCCAGCGCCAGCCCGGCCAGGCCGCCAAGCGCCGACAGCACCGTGGCCTCGGTCAGGAACTGCACCAGGATGTCGCGCATCGAGGCGCCGGTGGCGGCGCGGATGCCGATCTCGCGGGTGCGTTCGCGCACGGTGATGAACATGATGTTCATCACCCCGATGCCGCCGACGAAGATCGAGATCGCCGCGATGGCGCCCAGCAGCAGGTTCTGCGAGGCGCGCTCGGCCTCGGCTGCGGCAAAGGCGCCCGCGGCATCGGCCAGCCAGAAATCCTCGGCCCCGTGGCGCTGGGTCATCACCTGGCGCAGCAGCGCGTTCGTCTCGTCCAGCCGCGCCATGTCCTGCAATGCGACCACGATCACCGACAGCTCGCCCGGCCCGTAGACCCGGCTTTCCAGGCTGGCAAGCGGCATGGCCACCACCTTGTCGCGGTCGCTGCCGTCCTGGCTCAGCCCCTTGGCCTCCAGCACGCCGCCGACCAGAAAGGGCGACATGTTGACCATGACGAACTCGCCCGTCGGATCGCGGGTGTCGGGAAACAGCGTCCGCGCCACGGTCGCGCCCAGAAGCAGCACCGGGCTGCCGCCGCGCTCGTCCGTTTCGGAAAAGAAGCTGCCGCGCACCACGTCCCAGCCATGCACGCCGCGGAAATCGCGGTCGGTGCCCAGGATGTCACTGTCGATGGACAGCCCGCCCGCGGCGACCCTCGCCTGTTCCCACCGCCCCGGCATCACGCCCGCGACATTGGGCAGGCCCTTCAGCGCCATCGCATCCTGAAGCGTCAGCGGCCGGCGCGGCATGCGCGTGTCCTGGTCCGAGCCGACCACGACCCAGTTGGTGCCGATGGCCGAGGCGCGGCGGATGAACTCCTCCTGCGCGCCGCGGCCGATGGCCAGCATGGCGACGACCGAGGCCACGCCGATGACGATGCCCGACAGCGTCAGCGCGGTGCGCACCGGGCTGGCGGCGATGGCGGCAAAGGCCGCGCGGGCGGCCTCGCGCAGGGTAGAGAGAAGCGCCGGGCGGCGGTGGACCGGCGGCGGCAGGTCCGGGGCCGGCTCGGCCGGCGGGGCAAAGCCGCTGTCGCCGGCGATCCGCCCCTCGGCCACGCGGATCACCCGACCGGCGCGGGCGGCGATGTCGGCGTCATGGGTGATCAGGATCACCGTATGGCCCTTGGCGGCAAGATCCGACAGCAGCCGCATGACCTGCCGGCCGCTTTCGGCGTCGAGCGCGCCGGTCGGCTCGTCCGCCAGGATCACCGCGCCGCCGTTCATCAGCGCCCGCGCGATGGACACGCGCTGCTGCTGGCCGCCCGACATCTGCGCGGGACGCGCCCCCATCCGGTGCCCCAGCCCGAGGCTTTCCAGCAGCGCCGCCGCCCGCGCCCGCCGCGCCTCGCGCGCGGCCCCGGCATGGCTGGCGGGCAGCGCGACATTCTCCAGCGCCGTCAGCGTCGGGATCAGGTTGTATTGCTGGAAGACGAAGCCGAACAGGCGATTGCGCAGCCCCGCCTGCGCGTCGCGCGACAGCCGCGCCACGTCCTGCCCGGCCAGGTGATAGCTGCCCGCCGTCGGCCGGTCCAAGAGGCCGAGGATGTTCATCAGCGTCGACTTGCCGGACCCCGAGGTGCCGACGATGGCCACGAACTCGCCCGCGCGGATGTCGAGGTCGATGCCGCGCAGCACATGGGCGCGCGCCGCACCCTCGCCGAAGACCCGGTGCAACCCGCGGATGCGGATCAGCGGAAGGTCATCCGCCGGGGCGGTCACGGTGCGATCCTCAGCAAAGGCTCGCCCTCGGGGGGGCGGGTGCCGGTGATCACCAGCTCGCCTTCCTCCAGCCCCGAGGTGATCTCGACATGGGAGCGGGTGCGCATTCCGGTCCGGGGGCGGCGGGTTTCCGGCATGCCGGCGCGGTTCAGAACCCGCACGGCCCCGTCCTCGTCCAGCGCCGAGACCGGGATGGCCAGCACGTCCGCCACGCTTTCGGTGACGAAGAAGACCTGCGCGGTCATGCCCGAAAGCAGCGCGCCGCCCGGATTGGCGATGTCGAACAGCGCCACGTAGGTAACGACGGAATTGGCCTCCTCGCCCTCCTTGACCGGCGGCGCGGGCAGCACCTGGCGCAGGGTGGCGCGATGCTTGCGGTCGGGAAAACCGAGCGTGGTGAACCAGACCGGCATGCCGGGGCGCAGATGCACCACATCCGCCTCGGAGACGTCGCTGCGCACCGTCATGGTGGCCAGGTCGGCGATGCGCAGGATCAGCGGCGTGTCGTAATTGGCGTTCAGCGTCTGCCCCTCGCGCGCCAGGGCGGCGACCACGGTGCCGGCCATGGGCGAGGTGATGCGTGAGCGGGCCAGCGTCGCCTCCTCGGCACGCAATTCGGCGCGGCTGCGGCGGATGGTGGCGTCCAGCGCCTCGATCCGGGCGCGCAACACGTCGCGGTCGCGCTCGGCCTCTTCCAGCGTCACCCGGCTGCTGCTGCGCCCGGCCAGCGAGGAATGCCGCCCGGCCTGGCGTTCGGCAAAGCCCAGCTGCGCCTGCAATTCGCTGCGCTCGGCGGCCAGGCGGGCCAGTTCGGCCTGCAAGCCCTCGACCTGCGCCGCCTGCACCTCGGCGTCGATCTCGGCCAAGAGCTGCCCCGCCTCGACCCGGTCGCCGGCCGCGACATGCAGCCGGCGCAACTGCCCCGAGACCTGCGCGCCCACATCGACATGGGCATGCGGCTCGATCCGGCCCGAGGCGGTCACGGCGTTTTCCAGGTCGCGGCGCATGACCGGCGCGGTGTCATAGGCGACGGCGGGCGGCCCGCCGCGCAGATGCCACAGCCCCGCGCCCGCCAGGGCGGCCAGCGCCAGCACGGCCAGCAGGGCGCGGCGGCCGCGGCGGGCGGGTGCTTGCGCGGGCAGGGGCGGCGGCAGGTCAGTCTCGGACTGTAGAAGCGCGTTCATGCACAGGGTCCATTCGGTGCCCGAAAACAGGAAGATCCGACCTGGCCGGATCGCGTCGGAAGTGATGAGGCACGCCTGCAACCTTCGCCGCAGGCGGCGCGGCGATCTGGCTTTGCGAGGGTCCGATGGCGACGGTCGGGGGACCGGCGGCCCTGCACATGGCGTCCCTGCTGCTTAGGGCCGCCCCGGCCCAAGCGCAACAGGCCAAGGCGGGTGCGCATCGGCCGGGGAAAGCCCGGCCGACGGCTTGCGGCACGCCTCAGAACCGGCCGCGCAGGGTCAGCGTGGCATTCCGGGGCTCGCCATACCAATTGCCGCCGCCGGGAGTGCCGATGGTGGCGTAATAGGTCTTGTCGAAGACGTTGTTCACGTTCAGCGCCAGCGCCCATTGCTCGTCGATCCGGTATTGCACATGCGCATCCCAGACCGAATAGCCGCCCTGCCTGATCTCGAACTCGGGCTGGGTCCAGTTGCCGTCGGGGCCGCGCAACCAATAGGTGCCGCTGTTCGCGTGCCGGCTTTTCACCGTCACCCCGCCGCCGAAGGTCCATTTCGACCAGTCGCCCGGCAGGTTGTAGTCGGTCCACAGCTTGAACATGTGGCGGGGGGTCAGGGCGCTGAAGACGGCGTTCTCCCTCGTGTTCTTGTTATGGTTGTAGGTATAGCCGGCAAAGACCTGCCAGCCCGGCGCGACCTCGCCCGAGACCTCCAGGTCGATACCCTGGCTGACGATCTCGCCCAACGGCAGGTAATAGGTGCCGAGCTCGTCCTCATAGCGCGGATCCTCCACCTTCTCGCCCTGGCGCTCGATGCGATAGAGCGCAGCCGCAAGGTTCAGCGCACCCCCCATGATGGCACCCTTGGCGCCCAGTTCGTAGTTGCGGCCGGTGATCGGGTCCAGTTGGGTCGGGTTATCGGGCGGACCGGCAAAAGTGTTGCCCTGCGGCTTGTAGATCTCGGTCAGGCTGGCATAGGCGGTCCAGTCCGGCGTCAGGTCATAGGTGACGGCGGCATAGGGCGTGAAGATGCCGTTTTCGCTCCAGCGCCAGCTGGTGTCGCGATAGGTGACGTTTCCGTCCTCGTCATACTCCTCCATAGTCTCGGAATGCCTGTAGTTGCCGTAACGGCCGCCGACGATGACATGCATCCTGTCGGTCGCCTGCATGTCCAGCCGGGCATAGATGCCTTGCTGCTTGCCGCCCCATGCCGGCCAACCGGATCCGGCCCTGCCCCGCACCGGCGCGGGCAGGTCCAGACCAGGGAAGTCGCCCAGACGGATTTCGCCCTCGGGAAACGCCGTGTCGATGCGGTTGCGCAACTGCTTGCCGTAGCTGCGCCGCCAGTCGGCGCCCATGGTCAGCTTGTATTCCCGACCCCAGGCATCGAAGCGACCCGAAAGGCTCAGGTCCACCCCGTCCGAGTGGTTGCCGTCGTCTTCGGAAAAGGCGCTCGGCGTGCCGAAAGAACCCGTCACCGGATCGATCGGACCGCCGAGACTGAGGTTGAGGTAATCGAAATCAAAGCGTTGCCGTGCGGCGCTGAGCTTGAGCGTCCAGTCCGAATCGAACCGATGCTCGACCGAGGCGAAAAGCTCGCGGATGGTCTGTTCGCGCTTGGCCCAGTCCACCGTCAGCGCCACGTCGCGCGGCAGGCCAAGCTGGCTGCCGTCGGTATAGGTCGGCAGGCCCCTCTGCCACATGGTGCCGTCCTGGCGCTGGTAGCTGATCCCGGCGCTGATCGTGGTCGAGGGCGTCAGGTCGTATTCCAGGATGCCGTAGAGAACCTGCTTTTCCTCATCCGCCGGCTTGTAGAAATAGTCGCGGTCTTGCCAGACGCCGACCAGCCGGCCGCGCAACCGGCCGTCGAACCCCAGCGGGCCGCCGATATCGGCCTCAAGCCGGCGGTTGTTCCAGCTGCCATAGGCCAGCGTCACCGCCGAGCGCAGTTCATCCGTCGGGCGCTTGCGCGCCAGGTTGATGGTGCCGCCCGGCTCGCCCGCGGCGGAAAACAGCCCCTCGGCCCCGCGCAGCACTTCCAGCCGGTCATAGATCGCCAAGTCGAAATCCGGCCGGAATGTGGAATCATACGAGGTGCCCAACCCGTCGATCTGGTAATTGTTGATGACGAAGCCGCGCGAATGGAACTCGGGGTTGCCCATGCCGTCGGTGATGGCGACGATGCCCGGGGTCTTGGCCATGGCGTCGGACATCATGGTCAGGCCCTGGTCCTCGATCGCCTGGCTGGTCAGGACCGTGACCGATTGCGGCACCTCCTTCAGCGACTCGGCGCCGCGGGCGATGCTGGCGGACGGCGTGGCATAGGAGCCGCTGCCCTCGGTCGTGGCGCTGCCGCCGCGCAGGGTGACGGTATCCAGGACCACCGCACCATCGCCCGCCCCCGCCGGCGCCGCGGCACCGGGCCGGACCAGGACATAGCTTCGCGGCCCCGCCTGCTGCAGCTGGTAGCCGCTGCCGGACAGCAGGACGGAAAAGCCCTGCTCGACCGTGTAGCTGCCGCGAATGCCGGCGCTTTGCAGCCCCGCCAGCGCCGAGGGTTCATAGACCAGCTGCACGCCCGAGGCGGCCGCATAGCGCGCCAGCACGTCGCTGAGCCGGCCGGGGCCGATGGCATAGTCGCGCGCCTGCGCAAAGGCGGGGGCGGTGATCGTGGCACCCAGCGCGGTGCCGACCAGAAGCGCCCGCGCCGCGCCGCGCGGGGCCGATAGCCCGGTCGAAAGCGCGAGGGCGCGGGCAACCGCCACCGGCGCGCAGGTAAGATAAGTCATGCTGCTTCGTCCTGTCTGGAATGGATGAAGGGCAGCGGGCTGATACCTGCTTGGCTGGCTCCCTTTCCCCATTCACCGGACGAGATCCGAAAAGTGATCACCCTGGCGGCAAAAAAACTTCCCGCGCCGGGCCTTTCAGGCGCGCGGCGCGACCACCACCCACCAGGGCGTGCGGCGCTGGATGCGCACCGGCAGGGTCTGCGCCAGCAGGTCGAGGCCGCGATCCGTATCGGCCAGCGAGATCGCCCCCGAGACCCGTATCCCCGCCACGGCGGGATCGCAGCGCAGCACGCCATGGCGATAGCGCGCCATCTCGGCAATCACCTCGCCCAGCCGCATGTCCTGCGCCAGCAGCATGCCCTGTTCCCAGATCGCCGCACTGTCATCCACCGCCGCCGGCCGCCTGACCCCGCCGCGGCCGAAATCCGCCTGCTCGCCCTGGCGCAGGACATGGGGCGGGGCATCCAGCGGCCGGATCTCGACCGCATGGCGAAAGACCGAGACCCGCGCCAGGTCGTTTTCCAGGTGCCGCACGCTGAAGCGGGTTCCCAGCGCCCGGATCTCGCCAAAGGCCGTGGCGACCAGCAGCGGACGCGGGGCCGGCGCGGGATCGGCATGGGTCGTGACCAGGATCTCGCCGCTGTGCAGGTGGATGCGCCGCTCGGCGGCGGTAAAGGCGATGTCCGCCGCGCTGTCGGTGTTCAGCACCAGTTCCGAGGCGTCGGGCAGGTCCAGCGCCTTGCGCTCGCCCACCGCCGTGGCCACGTCGGCGCGCCATTTCTGCCAAGGCTGCTGCCAGGCCAGCGCCCCGGCCGGCGGGACGAGCAGCAGGCCGCCCAGCAGGCCGAGCGCCCGGCGCCTGTTGGGCTGCGGTTCGATGGTGCGCAGGACATCCTGGCCCAGCCCGCGCGGCAGCCGGTCGAAGGTCTGGAACACCGCCTGCGCCCGCGCCCAGGCCGCGGCATGCTGCGGGCCCTGGGCCAGCCAGCGGTCGAAGGCGGCGCGGTCGACCTCGCCGGGGGCGCCGTAGCGCATGGCCATGGCCCAGTCGGCGGCTTCCTCCAGCAAGGCGTCCCCGCAAGGCTGCGCCATGTCAGGCCGCCTCCATGCAGGCCAGCAGCGCCTTGCGGACATGCCGCCTGACGGTGATGACCGGCGCCTGCACCCGCTGGGCGATCTGCTGCAGGGTCAGCCCGTCCAGCTGGGCCAGCAAAAAGACCTCGCGGGTAAAGGCCGGCAGCCGCGCCAGAACGGCGTCGATCCGCATCAGGGCCTCGATGACCAGCATCTGCTCTTCGGCGGGCGGAACCGCAGGGGCGGGCAGATGGGCGATGGCCTGCTGATAGGCCCTTTCGACGCGCCGGCGCCGCCAGTGATCGGCCAGCAGGCCCTTGGCGATATGGGTCAGAAGCGCGCGGGGCCGGTCGCCCAGTTGCGAGCGCCGCGAGGCCAGCAGCCGCAGGAATGTGTCATGGGCCAGATCCGCCGCATCGCCGCTGTCGCCCAGCTTGCCGCGCAGCCAGCCATGCAGCCAGCCGTGATGAGCGGCATAAAGCGCATGGAACTCGCATCTGGGATTCTCGCCGATCGACACCCTGCCCCGCTGATCTGCCCGGAAAGCGTCCGGGTCCGAAATCCTTACTAGATTGCAAAGGTATTTCCATCCTGGGCTTGCCGGCGGCGCCGGAAATTTGCCCGCCGCGGCCCGGTTGTCGATTTCATGTCACAACCGGCCGGCATGCGCGGCATGGCAGCGCCGGGCTGGCCCGCGCGATCCACCGCGCATCGCCGCGGCGGCGGGGCGCGATTCGGCCGCGTCCAAGGCTGGGCCTAGGGTTCGAGCAGCGCGCGCGCGGCCGCCTTGGCGGCGGGGGTGATCTCTTCGCCGGCGAGCATGCGGGCGATTTCCTCGATGCGCTGGCTGGCGGTCAGCGCGGCGACGTTCGAGGTGGTCATGCCGCCCTCGACCGATTTCGCGACCCGGAAATGATGCCCGCCAAGCGCCGCGACCTGCGGGCTATGGGTAACGACCAGCACCTGCGCGCCCTCGGCCAGCCGGGCCAGGCGCCGGCCGACCGCATCGGCGGTGGCGCCGCCGACGCCGCGGTCGATTTCGTCGAAGATCAGCACCAGCGCGTCGTTGCCGCGCGCCAGGCAGACCTTGAGCGCCAGCAGGAAGCGCGACAGCTCGCCGCCCGAGGCGATGCGGTCCAGCGGCCCGGCCGGGGCGCCCGGATTGGTGGCGACGGTGAAGGCCACCGCGTCGCGGCCCTCAGGGCCCGGCTCGGCCTCGGCAAGCCGGGTCTCGAAGACCGCGCGCTCCATCTTCAGCGGCGCGAGTTCGGCCGCCATCGCGGCATCGAGCCGCTTGGCAGCCGTGGCGCGCTGGTCGCTCAGCCCCGCCGCCGCCGCGCCATAGGCGGCGTCGGCCGCCGCCACGGCCTCGCGCAGGCGCGCCAGATCCCCCTCGCCCGCGTCGATCCGGCCCAGCCGCTCCCGCAGCGTGTCAGCCAGCCCCGCCAGGTCGTCGGCCAGCACCTCATGCTTGCGCGCAAGCGCGCGCAGCGCGAACAGCCGTTCCTCGGTCGTCTCGAGGTCGCGCGGGTCGAAATCCATCGCCTCCAGCGCCGCCTCGACGCCCGAGGCCGCCTCGCCCAGTTCGATCAGCGCCCGCTGCAGCGCGGCCGCGGGCGTCTCCAGCCGGCCCTCGGCCCGCTCGGCGGCACCGTCGAGCCAGCGCGCGGCATCCAGCATCGCGCCCTCGGCCCCTTGCGGCCCCAGCGCCTGCAAGGCCCGCGCCACGTCCTCGCGAATGCGCTCGGCGCCCTGCATGGCGCGGCGGCGGGTGTCCAGTTCCGCCTCCTCGCCCGGCTGCGGGTCGAGCTTGTCGAGTTCGGCCACGGCATGGCGTAGGAAATCCTCTTCGCCCTTCGCCGCGGCCAGCGCCGCCTCGGCCCGTTCCAGCGCCGCGCGCGCCTCGCGCCGGGCGGCCCAGGCGGCACGGACCGGCCCCAGGTCCACCCCGGCAAAGGCATCCAGCAGCAGCCGGTGGCCGCGCGGGTTCAAGAGGCCGCGGTCGTCATGCTGGCCATGCAGCTCGACCAGCAGTTCCGAAAGCGTGCGCAGCACCTCGCCCGAGGCGCGGCGGTCGTTGATCCAGCCGGTCTTGCGCCCGTCCAGCGCATTCACCCGGCGGATGATCAGCTCGTCCGAGACCGGAAAGCCCGCCTCGTCCAGCAGGGTGCGGGCGGGATGGCCGGGCGGCAGGTCGAAGACCGCCGTCACCTCGCCCTGGCTGGCGCCGGCGCGCACCAGGTCGGCGCGGCCGCGCCAGCCCAGCACGAAGCCCAGGCAGTCGAGCAGGATCGACTTGCCCGCCCCCGTCTCGCCGGTCAGCACGTTGAGGCCCGGCCGGAACTCCAGTTCCAGCCGGTCGATCAGCAACATGTCGCGGATGTCGAGATGCCGCAGCATCGCCCGCTTACAGCCACTTGCCCTGGATGACCTGGCGATAGACCCGCGTCAGCCAGCTGTCGCCGCGCGCTTCGGCCTGCAGGCCGCGGCCGCGCAGTTGCGCATGGGCATCCTGATAGAAGGGCGAGGACTGGAAGTTGTGGCCCAGGATCGCGCCCGCCGTCTGCGCCTCGTCGTTCAGGCCAAGCGCCAGATAGGCCTCGACCAGGCGCATCAGCGCCTCGGGGGTATGGGAGGTGGTCTGGAACTCCTCGACCACGACGCGGAAGCGGTTGATCGCCGCGGTGTAATGGCCGCGCTTGAGGTAGTAGCGGCCGATCTCCATCTCCTTGGCGGCGAGATGGTCGAAGGCCAGGTCGAATTTCAGGATGGCCGAGCGGGCGTATTCGGTGTCGGGATATTGCTCGATCACCTCGCGCAGCGCCTGAAGCGCCTGGAAGGTCAGGCCCTGGTCGCGCCCGACCTCGTCGATCTGGTCGTAATAGCTGAGCGCCAGCAGGTATTTCGCATAGGCCGCGTCCGCATCGCCCGGATAGGTGTCGATGAAGCGCTGCGCGGCGCCCCGCGCCTCTTCGTAGTCGCGGGCGCGGTGATAGGCATAGGCCTGCATGATCAGCGCGCGCTTGGCCCATTCGGAATAGGGGTAAAGCCGCTCGACCTCGGAGAAATACTGCACCGCGTCCTTGGGCCTGCGCGAGTTCTCAAGCTCGTATTCGCCGCGCTTGTAGATCTGTTCGGCGGTAAAATTCTCGAATGATTCGGGCTTGTTCCCCGCACCGCCCGAACAGCCCGCCAGCAGGCCCAACGACAGCACAGCCGCGACCAAGGAACCCGATCTGATGCCTGTCATTCCATACCGCCCGTCAGAAATTCACGCCGCCGCATGGGCGGAAGGCCCGCGCGGCCCGGTCGTCCTAGCACAGAAAATCGGGCTGCGCAAAATGCCAAAACGGCAAAAACGGCGCAGGGCCGCCACCTTCAGGCGACGGCCAGCTGACGGGTGCGGGAAGCGAGGCGCGCAGCCGAGGCGATCACCCCGGCGCCGGGCTGGCGGCTTTCCATCGCCGGGGTCAGCGTGACCCATTCCCAGGCATCGGGCTGGGCGAAAAGCGCGCGCAGCAGCTTGTTGGTCATGGCGTGCCCGGCGCGGTGGCCGGTATAGCGCGCCAGCAGCGGCGCCCCGGCCAGCGCAAGGTCGCCCACCGCGTCCAGCATCTTGTGGCGCACGGCCTCGTCGCGGTGGCGCAGGCCGCCCGGCGACAGCACCCGGTCGCCGTCCACGACCACCGCGTTCAGGTAGGTGCCGCCAAGCGCCAGGCCGTTCTTCTGCATCTGCACCACGTCGGCCTGCCGGCAGAAGGTGCGGCTGTCCATCAGCTCATGCACGAAGCTGCCGTTGGCCATGTCGAGGCGCTTTTCCTGACGGCCGATCGCCGCGTCCACGAAGTCGATGTCGAAATGGATCTCCAGGTGGTCGGCGGGCGAGAGGCGGGCGAAAGCCTCGCCCTGCCGCACCTCGACCTCGCGCAGGATGCGGATCGCGCGCAGGGGCGCCGCCTGCTGGCGCAGCCCGGCTTCCAGGATGCCCTGCACGAAGGGGGCTGCGGAGCCGTCGAGAATCGGCACTTCCGGCCCGTTCACCTCGACCACGGCATTGTTGATGCCGGTGCCCGACAGCGCGGCCATCACATGCTCCACCGTCGAGACGGTGGCGCCGCGGCCGTTGTCCAGCAGGGTGCAAAGCTGCGATGGGGTGACATGGTCCCAGCGCGCCGGAATCCGGGCGCGGTCCAGGTCGGTGCGCACGAAGACGATGCCATGGTCCGCCGGCGCCGGCAGGATCGCCAGCCGCACGGCCGCACCCGAATGCAGTCCGACGCCGCGGAACTGGGCTTTCTGAGCGATGGTGGTCTGCATGGTCTTGCCTGCCGATTCTTGTGAACTGAGCGTGCCACGGCAAGAAATCCGCGGCGCAAGGATCAGTTAGGCATCCCCCGCCGATTGCTCAAATAACCTTTTGTAACGGGGTGAAACAATCGGCCCCGGCTTGCGCCCCAGCCCCGGCCGGAACCGCCAATACCTTGATCCAGCAAAGAAAAAGGACCGCCGAAGCGGTCCTTCACGAAATCGTCGCCGGAATTTTGTGATCGGCTCAATTCGCCTGGCGGCGCAGGAAAGCGGGGATCTCGACATTGTCGCCGGCCCGGTCGGGGCTGGCCAGATCGTCGAAACCGGCGTCGAAACCGCCGCGGTTGCGGGCCGCGACACGCTCGTTCACGCGCTCGGCGATGGTCGAGGGCGCGGGCTTGTCGGCCTGCTCGCCATGGCCCGAGATGCGCTCCAGCATCCGGCTCAGCCCGCCCATGCGGCCCTGGGCGCGGCCCTGCTCGGCCGGCTGCGGCTGCTGCTGGGCGGCGCGGTTCTGGGCCGCGGCCTGGCGCTCGGGCGCCTTCTGGACGGCGGCGGCCAGGCGCTGCATCACCGCATCCGAAGGCGTGCCGGCCGGGGCCTGCGGCCGGGTCGGCGCGACGAAGCCGCCCGCATCGCCGTTCAGCGCGTCGCTGGGCGCGGCGGGCTGGCGCAGCTCGGGCTGGTAGGCCGGGCGCGGCATGTCTTCCTCGTCATAGCGCGCGGCAGGGGCCGAGGGCTGGACGCGCGCCGCCGGGGCGGGCTCGGCCAGGGGCGCGGTGCGGCGCGGCGGAACCGGCAGCTCTTCCTCGGCCGGCTTCTGCGCCACGACGGGGTTCTGGGTCAGCGGCTCCTTCATGCCGCGGCGCGGCACCGGAACCTCGGCCGCCGAAGCGTCGATGCCGGTCGCGACGACCGAGACGCGGATCGAGCCCTCCATCGACGGGTCCAGCGTCGAGCCGACAATGATGTTCGCATCCGCATCGACCTTCTCGCGGATCTTCTCGGCCGCCTCGTCCATCTCGAAGAGCGTCAGGTCGTAGCCGCCGGTGATGTTGATCAGCACGCCCTTGGCGCCGTTCAGGCTGATTTCGTCCAGGAGCGGGTTGGCGATGGCCTTTTCGGCCGCCTGCACGGCGCGGTTCTCGCCCGAGGCCTCGCCGGTGCCCATCATCGCCTTGCCCATCTCGTCCATCACCGCGCGCACGTCGGCGAAGTCCAGGTTGATCAGGCCCGGACGCACCATCAGGTCGGTCACGCCCTTGACGCCCTGGTAAAGCACGTCGTCGGCCATGGCGAAGGCTTCGGTGAAGGTGGTCTTTTCGTTGGCCAGCCGGAACAGGTTCTGGTTGGGGATGATGATCAGCGTGTCGACGACCTTCTGCAGCGCCTCGACGCCTTCCTCGGCCTGGCGCATGCGCTTGGTGCCCTCGAACTGGAAGGGCTTGGTCACGACGCCGACGGTCAGGATGCCCATCTCGCGCGCGGCCTGGGCGATGATCGGGGCGGCGCCGGTGCCGGTGCCGCCGCCCATGCCGGCGGTGATGAAGCACATATGCGCGCCCATCAGATGATCGACGATGTCCTCGATCGTCTCTTCGGCGGCCTTGGCGCCGATCGAGGGCTTGGCGCCGGCGCCCAGCCCCTCGGTCACTTTCGGGCCGATCTGGATGCGGCTTTCCGCCTTGGAGGATTGCAGCGCCTGGGCGTCGGTGTTCGCCACGACGAACTCGACCCCCTCCAGCTGCTTGTCGATCATGTTGTTGACCGCATTGCCACCCGCACCACCGACGCCGAAGACGGTAATGCGCGGCTTCAGTTCCTGGTCATCATTCAGCATCAGGTGAATCTGCCGTTCCATGTCTCGCCTGCCTTCATCTGTTGCGCCGGACATGTGCGCAGTCCGGTCGAATCCCCGTATACCGGCCAGCCTAGCCAGATTCGCGCCGAGCGTCACCCGAAAAACACACCCCGCACACCAAATATCGCGGTGGATGCTGGGGTTTTCGGCGGCATCTTGCCCATTCTGCTGCATGTGGTGGAGGCGCCGGCCCACACCACCGCATCCGGGTTCCGCGCCCCTACCAGTTGTTGCGGAACCAGCGATAGGCCCGGCGCAGGCTGCGCGCCGGATAGTGTTCGGCGGGCATGTCGAAGTCCCACCATTCGTCCTGCGGATGCGCCGTCAGCAGCGCCAATCCGATGGCCGAGGAAAAGCCCGGCGCGGTCGCGTTATGCGGCAGGCCCTGGATGCGCAGCGGCCGGCCGATGCGCACGTTCTGCCCCAGCATGCGCGAGGCCAGCGCATCGAGCCCCGGAATCTGGCTGCCGCCGCCGGTCAGCACGATCTGGCGCGAGGGCATATAGTCGAAGCCCGCCGCGTCCAGGATCTCGCCCACCTTTTCCAGGATCTCCTCGACCCGCGGGCGCATGATGCCGATCAGGTCCGCGCGGCTGACGCTGCGGCGGTCGGTGTCCCAGTCGCCGGTCTCGCCGCCCAGCTCGATCATTTCGCGGTCGTCGCGGCCGGTGGCCTCGAGCCCGCCGTGCAGGGTCTTGAGCCGCTCGGCCACGGCATGGCTGACGCGCAGCCCCTTGGCGATGTCCTGGGTGATCAGCTCGCCGCCGAAGCGGACGGCATCGGCAAAGATCATGTGCTTCTTGATGAAGACCGAAACGCCCGTCGTGCCGCCGCCCAGGTCGATGCAGGCGGCGCCCAGCTCCTGCTCGTCCTCGACCAGCGCCGCAAGCCCCGAGGCGTATGAGGCCGAGGCCACGCCCGCCAGTTCCATGTCGCAGCGCCGGATGCAATGCACCAGGTTGCTGGCCGCATCGCCGTCGATGGTCAGCACATGCATGTCGCAGGCCAGCCGGCCGCCCGACTGGTCGCGCGGGTCCGACAGCCCCGAGCGGCCGTCGAGGGCAAAGTTCACCGGCTGGGCGTGCAGCACCTCGCGGCCGCGGCCGAAATCGGGCACCTCGCAGGCGGCCAGCACGCGGGCCACGTCGCCCTCGCCCACCTTGCCGGCGGGCAGCACGATCTCGCCCGCCAGGCCATAGCTGGCAGGGCGCGCGCCCGAGATGCAGGCGATGACGTGGTCGACGCGCACGCCCGCCACCTTCTGCGCCGACTGGATCACGGTGCGGATGGCGCGCTCGGTCTCGGCCATGGTCTCGATCTCGCCATAGCGCATCCCGCGCGAGCGGGTGGTGGCGGTGCCGATGACGCGGAAATTCGACTGGCCGGCCATGGGGCCGACGCCGTCCGTCTCGCGGAACTGGCTCGGGCCGTCGAATTGCAGCACCAGGCAGGCGATCTTCGAGGTTCCGATGTCCAGAACCGCGATGACGCCGCGCTGCATGGCCTGGCGGCGCATGTTCCGCATGGCCCGCTGGCCCTGATACAGATCCTTCATCTCACCTGCCTCCTTGCGCTGTCAGCCGCTTTTCTTCGCGGTCTTCGCCGCTTTGCCGGCCGTTGCCTCGGGCGGCAGCGGCAACCCGTCGGGGCCCAGTTCCGGCTGGCCGCGGGCACGGCGGATGGCGTTCTGCGCCTCCATCCCCAGCCGCACCACCGGGCGCGCCTCCTGCCGCAGGTCGACGACCGAAAGGTCGCGGTCCAGCATGTGCAGCGCGCGGTCCAGCGCGATGGCGCGCTCCAGCGCCTGAAGCGCCTTTTCCTCGGGCAGCTTGATGCGCTGGCCGCGGTCCAGCACCACGTCCCAGCGCCGCTCGCCCATGCGCTCCAGCCCGCGCAGCCGCGGCAGGATCGGCCCGGCGGCGTCGATCAGCGCCAGCGCCTCGGCCGCGGCGCGGTCGGCGCCCTCGCCGGCGATGATCGGCAGGTCGCCGCGCACCTCGCGCCCCGTGACCGAGGCGACGCGGTGCCCGGTCTTGTCCAGCAATTCGATGCCGCGGGCATGGCGCCACAGCAGCGCCGGCACCCGTTCCGTGACCACGGCCGACAGCACCCCGCCCGGCTTGATGCGCAGGTCCACCGCCTCGACCGCATCGAGCTTCAGCACCCGCTCGCGCAGCTTTTCCAGGTCGATGTCGAAGCTCGAGGCCGGCAGGTCCACCGGCAGCATGGCGCGCAGCCCCTTGTCCACCGCGGGCGAGGCGCCCTCGATGGTCATCATCCTGACCATGAATTCGTCGCGGTGCTGGATGCGGTCCACGATGGCGTCGATGCCGCCGGTCAGGTTGGCCCGGCGGGTGTCGTCCGACAGCCAGATCCCCGCCACCAGCGCCGCCAGAAAGGCGGGCAGGCCGACATGCACCAGCCGCCGCACCAGCGGCCGCAGCATCATCCGGTTCAGCCGGTAGGCCAGGCGCGAGGGCGCCGGATCCTTGCGCGGCGTGCGCGGCGCCGCCGGGGCGGGGCGCGCGGGCGCAGGGCGCACCGGCGCCGGCCGCCCGCCCGGCCCCTGGCCGCGGTGGAAGGGGTTCAGGCCCTGCATAGCGCCTCCTCGACGATCCAGCGGCAGAGCGCGGGAAAGTCCATGCCGGCATGGGCCGCCTGCTCGGGGGCAAGCGAGGTCGGGGTCATGCCGGGCTGGGTGTTCACCTCGAGGATGATGAGCCCGCCCAGCCCGCGGCTTTCGTCCCAGCGGAAATCGGTGCGGGTCAGCCCGCGGCAGCCCAGGGCCTGGTGCGCGCGCACGGCCTGGTCGCGGCAGGCGGCGGCGATTTCCGGCGGGATCTCGGCGGGGATGACATGGCGCGAGCCGCCGGGCTTGTATTTGGCATCGTAGTCGTACCAGCCCTCGGTCACGATCTCGGTCACGCCAAGCGCACGGTCGCCCAGCACGGCCACGGTCAGCTCGCGCCCCGGCGCATAGGTTTCCACCATGACCCGCACGGGCATCCGGTCGGAAAGCTGCGGCGGGCCGTTCGCGGCCTCATGCACGATATAGACCCCGACCGAAGAGCCCTCGTCGTTCGGCTTGACCACATAGGGCGGCGCCATGACGTGGCGGGCGCGCACCTCGGCGGCATCGGCGATCAGGCTGTCCAGCACCGGCAGGCCGGCAAGGCGCAGCACGTCCTTGGCGCGGGTCTTGTCCATGGCCAGGGCCGAGGCCAGCACGCCGGAATGGGTATAGCGCCAGCCCAGCCATTCCAGCAGGCCCTGCACGCAGCCGTCCTCGCCCCAGCGGCCATGCAGCGCGTTGAAGACCACGTCCGGCGCGTGTTCGGCCAGACGCGCGGGCAGATCCCTGCCCGCGTCCAATTCGACGACTTCATAGCCCGCCTGCCGCAGCGCAACCGCGCATTCACGCCCCGACGAGAGCGAAACCTCGCGCTCGGCCGAGGGTCCGCCCATCAGGACTACGACTTTCGGGGCCGACCTGCTCGACCTGCCCGCCAATGTTCTGCCTCATGCTCCCCGGTTGATCCGGGTATTTGTCGGGTCAGGATAGCCGCTTGGGCGGAATCGCAAAAGTCCCTTTTCGCGTCTCGCGCGATATTTCCGGCAATGACGGCGGGTTACGGCCGGTTCCTAGGGCTGGCCTACGCGGATGACTTCCCATTGCAGCTCGTGCCCGCTGGTCTCGCGCACCTTCTGCCGGACCAGTTCGCCCAGGGCTTCCAGCTCGGCGGCGGTGGCGCCGTCGGCGTTCAGCAGGAAGTTCGGGTGCTTTTCCGACATCTGCGCCCCGCCCAGGCGCTGGCCGCGCAGGCCGGCGGCGTCGATCAGCGACCATGCCTTCAGCTCGTGGCTGTCATCCGCCCGCCCGGTCGAGGAAAACCCGGCCGGGTTGCGAAAGGTCGAACCGGCGCTGCGTTCGCGCGTGGGCTGGCTCGCATCGCGGCGGGCCAGCTGTTCCTCCATCCGCGCGGCCAGTCCCGCGGGATCGCCCGGCTCGGCGCGAAAGCGGGCCTCGGTCACGACCCAGCCCTCGGGGATCTCGGAATGGCGATAGCCGAGGCGCAGGTCGGCGGCCGCGATCTCGTGCAGGCTGCCGTCGCGGGCCACGGCGCGGACCGAGACCAGGTGGTCGGCGACATAGCTGCCATAGCAGCCCGCGTTCATCCGCACCGCGCCGCCGATGCTGCCGGGGATGGTGCGCAGGAAGGTCAGGTCCAGCCCCGCCTCGGCCGCGCGGCGCGCGACATGGGCGTCCAGCGCCGCCGCACCCGCGGTGACGATGCCGCCCTCGCAGGAAATGCCGTTGAAGCCGCGCCCCAGCCGGATCACCACGCCGCGGATGCCGCCGTCGCGCACGATCAGGTTCGAGCCGACGCCCATGGCAAAGACCGGGAGCGAAGGGTCGAGGCCGCGCAGGAATTCGGCCAGATCCGCTTCGTCCGCTGGCTGGAACAGCCAGTCGGCCGGCCCGCCGACGCGCAGCCAGGTCAGGTCGGCAAGGGCCCGGTTCGGGGTCAGGGCGCCGCGGGGCGCGGGAGGCGTCTGGGTCATGGCGCGGTGGTTAATCAGCGTTGCGCGCGCCGTCAATCCGGCCCGCATGCCGCAGCCGCTTTCCGGCGCGTCTCGCCAGGGTTCCGGCGGCGGCCTGCCGAGACGCGCCGCGCATCTAGCGCAGCCCGTCCACCGGGGCCGGAGGCACGGGCTGGGTCACAAGATGGCTCTTGCGCTTTTCGTAGAAGGCATTGCCACCCGCCACCAGGACATAGTGCATGTTGTCATAGGAAAAGCGGTGATCCTTCTGGTGGAAGAACATGGCGTTGCCGATCCCCGGCTGCCTTTCGCCGCGCAGGACCGCGATCGCGGCCTCGCGCACCGCCGGCAGGGATTTCGAATCCATTCGCCGGGTCAGGACGCCCGGCGCGAACTGGCCCTTTTGCCCGACCACGCCGCAAACCGTGTTGGGATAGCCCTGCGCCCTGACGCGGTTCATGACCACGTTGCCGACGGCGATCATGCCGTCGCGGCTGGAACGGTTCGCTTCGAAATAGATCGCCCGCTCCATGCATTCCAGCTCGCTCATGCCGCCGCGGCCGCAGCCGGCAAGCCCGGCCAGGGCAAGCGCCAGCATCGCGCCCAGCCCTGCCCGGACCCGCATCCTGCTTTCCGTCATCTCGTCCCCCTTTTTCATCCCGTTTCCTGTCATTCCAGCGCGCTGAGGACCACCGCCAGCGCGGCGAAGCAGCCCAGGCCGACGATGTCCCAGGGCTGCGAGAACGGCGCGCGAAGGACCGGCGGCGGCCGCAGGCGGTCGTGAACCCAGCGCAGCAGCGCGCCTGCGGCCAGGCCCCCCGCCGCGATCAGCAGCAAGAGCGACAGCAGCGCGCCGATGATCCCGGCCAGATAGCCGCCGGTCTTGCCGTCGCCGATCAGATAGCAAAGCCAGGCCGCGCCGAGCAGCAGGGCCAGTTCGCCCCCCAGCACCCGGAACGAGCGGGCGCCGGCACGCAGGATGCCGATGGCGGCGGCCAGCGCCACCGTGACGGCGACGATCAGCCATGCCACCATCATCGCCGGCGGTCCCTAGCGCAGGCCGCGCTGCGCAAGCGCGCGCCGGCGGCGGCGCGCATCGAAGGGCGGCCAGACCAGCAGCGACAGGCCGAGCGCCAGGAACAGCACGCCGAAGCCGGGGCCGCACAGATAGGTCAGCCAGCCCAGCACCGGCACGCCGCACAGCACCAGCGCCCAAAGCGCCGAATGGCGCCAGCGCAGCCGCACGAAGGGCAGAAGGCAGGCCATCACGCCCCAAAGCAGGGCGCAAAGCGCCGCGGTGGCGGGATGGCTGGCCAGCGCGATCACGCGGCCTTCTCCGTCAGCCGCTCGGGCAAGTTGTTGGCCCAGGTCGAGATGGTGCCGGCGCCCAGGCAGACCACCATGTCGCCCGGCCGCGCCTGTTCGCGCACCAGCCGTTCCAGGTCGCCCTCGTCCATCACCGCGCGGGCGTGGCGGTGGCCGTGGGCGATCAGCCCGGCGACCAGGTCGTCGCGCGAGGCGCCGGGGATCGGTTCCTCGCCCGCCGAATAGACCTCGGCGATGGCGACGACATCGGCTTCGTTGAAGCAGGTGCAGAAATCGTCGAAGAGGTTGGAAAGCCGCGAATAGCGATGCGGCTGATGCACGGCGATGACCCGGCCCCTGGTGGCCTGGCGCGCGGCCTTCAGCACCGCCGCGATCTCGACCGGGTGGTGGCCATAGTCGTCGATGATGGTGACGCCCCCCACCTCGCCCACGCGGGTAAAGCGGCGGCTGACCCCGCCGAAGCGCGCCAGCGCCTCGCGGATCTGGGCGCGCTTCATGCCCAGGTGGCGGGCGACGGCCACCGCGGCCAGCGCATTGCTGACATTGTGGTCGCCCGGCATCGGCAGGGTGCAGCCCTCGATCACCGGGATCTCGCCGTCGTTCAGCTCGGCCTCGCCCTGCAGGGCGATGTCGAAATGCGCCACGCCGTTCTCGTAGCGCAGGTTCACGGCGCGCACGTCCGCCTGGGCGTTGAAGCCGAAGGTCGCGACGCGGCGGTCGGTCAACCGGCCCACCAGCGACTGCACCTCGGGGTGGTCGGTGCAGCAGACGGCCAGCCCGTAGAAGGGGATGTTCGAGACGAAGTCCTGAAAGCCGCGGCGCAGCGCGTCGAAACTGCCCCAATGCTCCATGTGCTCGGGGTCGATATTGGTCACGATGGCGATGGTCGCGGGCAGGCGGTTGAAGCTGCCGTCCGATTCGTCGGCCTCGACCACCATCCATTCGCCGGCGCCGGCGCGGGCATTGCTGCCATAGGCATGGATCACGCCGCCGTTGATGACCGTCGGATCGAAGCCGCCCGCGTCCAGCAGCGTCGCGACCATGGTGGTGGTCGTGGTCTTGCCATGGGTGCCGGCGATGGCGACGTTGGATTTCAGCCGCATCAGCTCGGCCAGCATCTCGGCCCGGCGCACCACGGGCAGGCCGCGGCGGCGCGCCTCTTCCAGTTCGGGGTTGCCCTTCTTGATCGCGGTCGAGATCACCACCACGCCCGCTTCGCCAATGTTTTCAGCGCGCTGGCCCTCGAAGACGGCGGCGCCCAGCGCCTCCAGCCGGTCGGTGATCTTCGAGCGTTTCGCGTCCGAGCCCTGCACCTGGTAGCCCAGCGTCATCAGCACCTCGGCGATGCCGGACATGCCGATGCCGCCGATGCCGACGAAATGGATGGGGCCAAGCTCGCCCGGAAGTTTGGTCGCTGCGTTCATCGGGTCGGTTCCGTCACTAGATCTGCAAGGCGCTGCGCCGCGTCGGGGCGGGCAAGCGTTAGCGCGGCAGCTGCCATGGCGGTGGCGCGGGCGCTGTCGGAAAGGATGTCCCGGATGTCGCGCCTGAGGCTCTCGGCGTCAAGCACGGATTCGGGCAAAAGGATCGCCGCGCCGGATTCCGCAAGGGCACGGGCGTTGGCGGTCTGGTGGTCGCCGGTCGCCGCGGCATAGGGGATGAGGATCGCCGGACGGCCGACCACGGTGATGTCGGCGATGGACGAGGCCCCGGCCCGGCTGACGACCAGCTGGGATTCGGCAAGGCGGCGGGGCACGTCGTCGAAAAAGGGCCGGACCTCGGCATTGACGCCGGCCGCGGCATAGGCGGCGGTGACGCGCTCGGCATCCTCGGCGCGGGCCTGGTGGCTGACCGACAGGCGGGCGCGCAGGTCGTCCGGCAGGCCGGCGATGGCCTCGGGCACGATGTTCGACAGCACGCGCGCGCCCTGGCTGCCGCCGATGACCAGCAGGTGCAGATCGCCTTCGCCCGGCGGGGCATAGGGGGCAGCGGCGCGGTCCAGCACCGCCTGGCGCACCGGGTTGCCGGTATGGATGCCCTGGACGCCGGGCGGCAGCCGGGTCGGCCAGGTGCCGCAGGCCACGCGGTCCACCCGGCGGGCAAAGGCGGCGTTCACCCGGCCCATGATGCCGTTCTGTTCGTGGATCATGCGCGGGATGCGCAGGGCCAGCGCCGCCGACATGGCGGGGATGGTCGGGTAGCCGCCAAAGCCAACCACCACGGCGGGACGGTCGCCGCGCATCGCCCGGATCGCCCCCAGGATGCCGGCGCCGATGCGGAAGGGCACGGCCAGTTTGGCCAGCGCGCCCCCGCGCGCGGTGGTGGCCGAACTGACCACCTCGCGCACCACCTCGGCCGGGAAGGCGCCGGCATAGCGCGCGCCGCGCTCGTCGGTGGAAAGCTTCACCCGCCAGCCCTGGGCCAGCAGCACCTCGGCCAGCGATTGCGCCGGGAACATGTGGCCGCCGGTGCCGCCGGCAGCGATCAGGCACAGCGGCCGGCCTTGGGACTGCGGGCCGCTCATCCCCGGCCCCGGCCCAGCACGTCGCCGATCCGGCCCTGCGGGCGCGAGCGGGTCAGCGCCAGCAGCATCCCCATGGCGATGCCCGAGGCGATCACCGACGAGCCGCCGTAACTGACGAAGGGCAGCGTCATGCCCTTGGCCGGCAGAAGCCGCACCGCCACGCCCATGTTGATCAGCGCCTGCACGCCGAAGGCGCAGGCAAGGCCGGTGCCGGCGATGCGGACGAAGGGATCGCGCTCGCCCTGGAGCCGCAGCAGCGAGCGGATGACGATGGCGGCATAAAGCGCGATGATGATCAGGACCAGGATCAGCCCGTATTCCTCGGCCGCAACCGCGATGATGAAATCGGTATGCGCGTCCGGCAGCGACCACTTGACCGAGCCCTCGCCCACGCCGACGCCGAAGAAGCCGCCCTCCTGGATGGCGTTGGTGGCATAGCCCAGCTGGGTGCGCGGATCGACCTCGGCCGCAAGGAAGCCGTTGATGCGGCGGGCGAAATGCTCGGACGCGCCATAGGCGAAGACGCCGCCGACGCAGGCCAGCCCCATCACGCCGCCCAGAAGGTAAAGCGGCGCCCCGGCGATGAAATACATCACGCACCAGGAAAACAGCACCAGCGAGGCCTGGCCGAAATCGGGCTGCATGGCCAGAAGCAGCACCACGACCACGGCGAGGCCGAAGGAAAAGGACTTGCCTGGCGGGCCGCCGACCTCCTGGCTTGCGGCCATGAACCAGGCGCAGATGGCGACGAAGCAGGGCTTGAGGAACTCGGACGGCTGCACCGACATGCCGCCGGGCAGGCGCAGCCAGCGCACCGCGCCCTTGCCGAAATCGGTGCCGATGAAGGGCAGCGCCATCAGCACCACCAGCGCGACCAGGAAACCCAGCACGCCGATCCGCCGCACCATCCGCGGCGAGAAGGTCGAGATCACCAGCATCGCCGCCAGCGCCATGGCACCGAACACCGCCTGGCGGGTGACGTAATAGAACTGCGGCAGGCCGTTCTTTTCGGCCAAGGGCACCGAGGCCGCCAGGCCCAGAAGCAGCCCCACCGCGAACAATCCCAGCACGCAGGCCAGGGACCATCGGTCCAGCGTGCGCCACCAGCGTGGAAGAATCGGGTCACCTGCCCGCAAGGGGGTGGTGCCAAAGACCATTTCGGTCATGGGTTACCGCCGTCACTGCCTCGTTTGCATCGCCCGTTTGCCGGGTCTGGGCGGAAGCATAGCGCGATTGCACCCGGCGCGCCACTGCGGATTGAGCGACGTGGTGGCAGCCCGGATCACATCGCGCGGAAGACGGCCGGGTTTCGCACCCCGCCGCCCCGCCTTCTCCGTTCTTCAAATACCCGACGGCAACCGCGCGGCCGGGCGCGGCGGCGGAAATCTGGCGCTCAGGCGCGCGCCGCGTCCTTGCGGGTGCGCCACAGCGACCAGCCGACGCCGGCGCCGAGGATGGCGAAGGTGATGCCCAGTGACACGGCGGGCGGGAATTTCGCCAACCCCATCAGGTCGGCGATGAACACCTTGGAGCCGATGAAGATCAGCAGCACCGCCAGCGCCTGCTTGAGGTATTCGAAGCGGTGGATGATCGCCGCCAGCGCGAAAAACAGCGCGCGCAGGCCCAGGATGGCGAAGATGTTCGAGGTATAGACGATATAGGGATCGGTGGTGATGGCAAAGACCGCTGGCACCGAATCGACGGCGAAGATCACGTCGGCGATCTCGATCATCACCAGCGCCAGCAGCAGCGGCGTGGCGAAACGGCGCAGACGGCCGGTCTTGGGGTCGGACTGGCGCACCACGAAGGCATGGCCGTGCAGCTCCTGCGTCAGCGGCATGCGGCGGCGCAGGAACCTCAGGACCGGGTTCGCGCCCATGTCATGCTCCTTGTCGCCGATGAACAGCATCTTGATGCCGGTCAGGATCAGGAAGCCGGCGAAGACATAGAGGATCCAGCCGTATTGCGCGACCAGCGTGGCGCCGACGCCGATCATGATGCCGCGCAGCACGATCACCCCCAGGATGCCCCAGAACAGCACGCGATGCTGGTAGCGGCGGGGGATCGACAGCGTGGCGAAGATCAGCGCGATGACGAAGACGTTGTCCATCGCCAGCGTCTTCTCGACCACGAAGGCGGTCATGTATTCCGCGGCGGCATTGCTGCCCAGCTGATACCAGACGAAGCCGCCGAACAGCACGCCCAGCGTGATGTAGAAGGACGACAGCTTCAGGCTCTCGGCGACGCCGATCTCCTTGTCGCCGCGATTGAGCACACCGAGATCGAAGGCCAAGAGCAGGCCGACCAGGCCGACGAAGACCAGCCACAGCCAGATCGGCGTGCCGAGAAACAGGGTCAGGTAGAAAGGTTCCATGTCAGGCTCCACGTTGAACGAAAGCCGGTGCGAAGCCTTGGGCGGGAATGGTTCCGGGCTGGCACCGAGCAGGGCTCGATGCGGTCCGACATCACGACATGCGTCGTCAGAGGGGCCCGGTCCGCCCGTCCCAGATAGGGGCTCGATGGCGCGATGCAAGGCCGTCCCGCCGGCTTTTCGACAGGCAGTCCCACCGGCGGCCCGCGTCCCCCTTCCCCTCGGCCCTGCGCGGGACTAACTATCGCCAAGCCCCGCAAAAGGATCGCCCATGCTTTACCAGACCAAGGCCGAATGGCTGGCCGCCCCGAAAAAGCGCGTGCTGTTCTTTGGCATGTCGGGCCTAGGCAAGACCTTCCTGGCCTCGATGCTGCGCGGCTCGGGCGAATGGTTCCACTATTCCGTCGATTACCGCATCGGCACCCGCTACATGGGCGAGCTGATCGCCGACAACTTCAAGCGCGAAGCGATGAAGGTGCCCTTCCTGCGCGAGCTCTTGCTGTCGGATTCGGTCTATATCGCCAGCAACATCACCTTCGAGAACCTGGCGCCGCTGTCCACCTATCTGGGCAAGCCCGGCAGCGTCACCCGCGGCGGGCTGGAATTCGATGAATACATGCGCCGCCAGGACCAGCACCGCATGGCCGAGATCGCGGCGCTGCTGGATACCGGCCATTTCATCCGCCGCGCGCAGGAGATCTACAACCTGGGCAATTTCGTCTGCGATTCGGGCGGCTCGGTCTGCGAGGTGGTGGACCCCTTTGCCGAAAGCGACCCGGTGCTGGACGCACTGGGGCGCGAGCTGCTGCTGGTCTGGATCAAGGGCTCGGACGCGCATACCGAGGAACTGGTGCGCCGCTTCGACCGCGCGCCGAAGCCGATGTATTACCAGCCGGATTTCCTGGACCGGGCCTGGACCGACTATCGCGTCGAAAAGGGCCTGCGCGAGGACCAGGTGAACCCCGACGACTTCATCCGCTGGACCTATGCCCGCGCCCTGGCCCACCGCCAGCCCCGCTACGAGGCGATGGCCCGGCGCGGCGTGACGCTTTTGGCCGAGGAGGTGGCGCAGGTGACGACCCCGCAAGACCTGATCGCGCTGATCGGCCATGCCATAGACCGACGGCCCGCCGGCGCCGCCATTGCCGGAAAGTTCGACAGAAAGGACGCATGATGCCCATCACCCTGCCCAATGACCTGCCCGCCTATGACATCCTGTCGAACGAAGGCGTCATGGTCATGTCGCCGGGCCGGGCGGCGACGCAGGACATCCGGCCCTTGCGCATCGGCCTGCTGAACCTGATGCCCAAGAAGATCCAGACCGAGAACCAGTTCGCCCGGCTGATCGGCGCGACCCCCTTGCAGATCGAGTTCCAGCTGATCCGCATGTCGGACCACGAAAGCCGCAACACGGCCGCCGACCACCTGCAATCCTTCTATCGCCGCTTCTGCGAGGTCGCAGAGACGGGCGAGAAGTTCGACGGGCTCATCATCACCGGCGCGCCCATCGAACACCTGCCCTTCGAGGCCGTGACCTATTGGGACGAGTTGACCCGCGTCTTCGACTGGACGCAAAGCCACGTGCATTCGACCTTCGGCGTCTGCTGGGGCGGCATGGCGATGGCCTGGTATTTCCACCGCCTGGAAAAGCACATGCTGGACCGCAAGGCCTTCGGCTGCTTCCGCCACCGCAACCTGGCGCCCTCCAGCCCCTATCTGCGCGGCTTTTCCGACGACGTGCTGGTCCCGGTCAGCCGCTGGACCGAGGTGCGCCAGGACGAGGTGGACGCCATCCCGGCGCTGAAGACGCTGATCGCCTCGGACCAGGTCGGGCCCTGCCTGCTGCAAGACCCCGGCCATCGCGCGCTCTATGTCTTCAATCATTTCGAATATGACAGCACGACGCTGAAGGACGAATACGACCGCGACGCCGCCTCGGGCAAGCCGATCGACGTGCCGGTGAACTACTACCCGGACGACGACCCCTCGCGCACGCCGACGAACCGCTGGCGCAGCCATGCGCATCTGCTCTATGGTAACTGGATCAACGAGATCTACCAGACCACCCCCTTCGACCTGAACCGCATCGGCGAGGCGTGAGCATGGCCAGCAACGGCGACAAGGCCGGGTCCGGCAAGCAGGGATCGCTGCCCGACCTGCCCTTTGTCGGCGCGATCACCCGCTATCTGGAAAAGGACGCGCCCGATGGGCTGCGCAAGGCGGTGGCGGCGGCCGAGGGCAAGCGCATCCCCGATCCCACCTATCCCTATCCCGAGGAGATGAAGGGCAAGGATTACGACGACCGCATGGCCGGGCTGCAATTGCAGCTGGTGCGGCTGATGCGCGACGTGATCCACCAGCGCAAGCGCCTGGTGGTGCTGTTCGAGGGCCGCGACGCCGCCGGCAAGGGCGGCACCATCGAGCGGGTGCGCGAGAACCTGAACCCGCGCTCGGCCTATATCGCCGCCCTGCCCAAGCCCAGCGAACGCGAGGCCGAGGAATGGTATTTCCAGCGCTACGTGGACTGGCTGCCCGCCAGGGGCGAGATCGCGCTCTTCGACCGCAGCTGGTATAATCGCGGCGTGGTCGAAAAGGTCTTCGGCTTCTGCACGGATGCGCAGCGCGAGACCTTCTTTCGCCAGCTGCCGCTGTTCGAGACCATGCTGGTCGATGACGGGGTGATCCTGGTCAAGCTGTGGCTGGAGGTGGGCCGGGCCGAGCAGCTCAAGCGGTTCCTGGACCGCGAGCGCGACCCGCTGAAGCAATGGAAGCTCAGTTCCATCGACGTCGAGGGGCTGGCGAAATGGGACGATTACACGGCGGCGATCCGGGATACGCTGCTGCGCAGCCATTCCGGCATCGCGCCCTGGACGGTGATCCGCGCCGACGACAAGCGCCGCGCCCGGATCGCTGCGATCCAGGCGATCCTGCGCGCGGTGGATTTCGCCGGGCGCGACGACGCGGTGATCGGCCAGCCCGACCCGCGAATCACCGGCGGCCCCGAGATCCTGCCGGGGTGACGGGCAAGACGATGGACAAGGCGGCAGACAAAGCGGCGGGCGAGGCAAGGAGCGACGATGGATAGGCCGTCCGGGACCGCCCCGGCCAGCGCAATCGCCCGGATGGCGGCATGGCTGGTCGCGCTGCTCTGGCTGGCGGCCCTGGCCCCGGCCCATGCGCAGGGCCTGCCCGACTGGCAGAGCCTGCATGTCAACGATTTCGCCGGGTTGCTCGCGCCCGAGGATGCCCAGGCCCTCGACGGGGCGCTGGCCGCGCTCAGGGAACAGACCGGCATCGAGGGCACGGTCGTCACCCTGCCCGACCGGGCACGCCATGGCGGGGCCGACGGGCTGGAGCCCTTTGCCACCCGGCTTTTCAACCATTGGGGCGTGGGCGACGCCGCGCGCAACGACGGCTTCATGGTGCTGGTGCTGGCCCAGGACCGCGAGGCGCGCATCGAACTGGGCCGCGGCTACGAAAACGACGCCGACATCCTGGCCCAGGACATCATGCGCAACACCATGCTGCCCGCCTTCCGCGACAACCGGATGTCGCAGGGCATCCGCGAGGGCACGCTGGCGGTGATCGACCTGATCGCCCGCCCCGTCGCGGCGGGCCAGCCGCTCGCCATGCCCCGGCGCAGCCTGATGGACCGCATCCTGCCCTTCCTGTTCGGCGCCGCCGGGCTGGCGATCCTGGGCGCCGCCGCGCGGCAGGCCTGGCGGCGCAACCGCTGCCCGCGATGCGGCCGTCGCGGCCTGGAAACGCAGGTGGCGCCGCTGGAAACCCCGCTGCCCGAGGGCGGCCACATGGTCTCGCAGGACAATGTCACGCGGCGCTGCCCGGCCTGCGGCTGGTCCGAAACCCGCCAGCGCCTGCGGCCGCAGACGGTCTGGTATGGACCGACCGGCACGGTGCTGCGCAGCGAGCCGACGCCGGGCTATCGCAGCGCCGCGCGCGGCTCCTCGGGCTTCGGCGGCGGCTCGTCGCGGGGCGGCGGCGCCTCGGGGCGCTGGTAGGGCACGGCCGCGCTTGCGAGGGCGCGGCGGGACCGCTAGCGTCGTGCCAGACTGCCTTCAAGGAAAGCTCCGACATGAAACCTCTCCGCTTCCCCGCCCTGGCGCTCGCGCTCGCCAGCACCAGCCTCACGGCCGCCTGGGCCGCCGACCCCGAACTGACGGTCTTCGACTGGGCCGGGTTCGAGGAGCCGGTGATCTTCCAGGGCTATATCGACCAGCATGGCGCCAGCCCCACCTTCGTCTTCTACGGCGACGACGACGAGGCCTATCAAAAGCTCGCCTCGGGCTTCAAGGCGGATGTCGCGCATCCCTGCTCGCAGATGGTGTCCAAATACCGCGACGCCGGGCTGATCGAGCCCTGGGACGTGTCGAAGATCCCGGCCTTCGAAAGCCTCGATGCGAAATTCCTCGATTCGGAAATCTTCAAGGACGACGACGGCGTCTGGTATATCCCGACCGATTGGGGCGCGACCGCGGTGGCCTACAATACCGAAACCGTGCCGGCCGAGGACGTGGCCAGCCTGAACATCTTCATCGACCCGAAATACCAGGGCCGCACCTCGCTGCCCGATTCGGCCGACGACGTCTGGGCGCTGGCCTACCTGGCCACCGGCACCACCGACTGGACCGAAGTCACCGACGAGCAGTTCGCGGCCGCCGCGGACTGGTTGCGCCAGGCGCACCAGAACGTCGCCGCCTATTGGGCCGACCCGGCCGAACAGGCGCAGCTGATGGCCTCGGGCGCGGTGGACGTGGCCTGGTCCTGGAACGACGGCGTGGTGTTGCTGGAAAACGACGGCTTCCCGGTCGGCTTCCAGCGCGCGGCCATGGAGGGCAGCTCGACCTTCTTCTGCGGCTTCATCAATCTCAAGAACGGACCGGGCAAGGAAGACAAGGCCTACGATTTCATCAACGCCTGGCTCGCGCCGGAAGCGGCCAAGGGCCTGCTGGACACGATCGGCTACGGCCATACCTCGACCGTCGCCATGGAGACGATCAAGGACGAGCCCGCGGTGCAGGAGGGTCTCTCGCCCGTGGACGCCCCGATCCTGGCCCAGACCCCGAACGACCCGCAGCAGCGCGAAAAGCAGTTGCAGGAGTTCGAAAAGATCAAGGCCGGCTTCTGATCGGCCCTTGCAGCGCCCCGCCCGAAGGCGGGGCGGTTCCCCGGCGGCACGGCCGCATGAGTATTTTGGGAACGAAGAAGGCGGGACGCCGCGCCCGCTTCTTCTCCGTTTTCCAAATACCCCAAGGGGTGAATTGGCCCGCGCAGCGGGACAAGAGGGGAACAGCGTTCCCCTCTCTTGCGCGACGGGATGGCGGCGCCTATATTCCGCTTGTCCGGGTTCGCCCGGACTATGGACATAAACGCGCAGGTAATAAGCGGATCGGACCCGGGGGCGGTACCCGGCGGCTCCACCAAGATCCCTCGTTGGGGGCACAGGGGGCCGAAACAGGATCGACGAACGTCTAAAGCTGTTTGCTTTGTCTCGGTGAGCTACCACCGTTATCGGTGCAAAATGTACAGTTGCCAACGACAACCGTGCTCCGGTGGCTCTGGCTGCGTAAGCAGCTCGGGTAACCGAAACTTAAGCCCTTCCGCCTAGCAGCGTAAGGCGGGGCCCGCAGGAGCCTGGCAACAGAATCCTGCACCTTCCCCTTTCCATCTGCCCGCTTTGCATCTGGCTTTTCAGCGCGCCGGCCCCTATTTCAGGCGTCATGCAAGGGAATGCCGCCATGAAAGACCTGACCTCTTCCGATGCCGATGCGCTGATTGCGGATCTGGGCGCAAAGGCGCGCGCCGCCGCCGCCGTCCTGGCCGAGGCCAGCGCCGAGCGCAAGCACGCCGCCCTGGTCGGCGCCGCCGATGCGATCCTGAAGGCCGAGGACGCCATCCTCGACGCCAATGCCGAGGACATGCATTACGCCGAGGCAAAGGGCCTCTCCCCCGCCATGCTCGACCGGCTGAAGCTCGATCCCGCGCGCATCCGCGCCATGGCCGAGGGGCTGCGCTCGGTCGCGGCGCAGGCGGACCCGGTCGGCAAGGTGCTGGCCGAATGGGACCGGCCGAACGGGCTGCATATCCAGCGCGTCGCCACCCCCCTGGGCGTCATCGGCGTGATCTACGAAAGCCGCCCCAATGTCACCGCCGATGCCGCGGCGCTGGCGCTGAAGGCCGGCAATGCGGTGATCCTGCGCGGCGGCTCGGAAAGCCTGAACAGCTCGGCCGCGATCCACCGGGCGCTGGTGACGGGCCTGGGGCAGGCCGGACTGCCCGAGGCTTCGGTGCAGATGGTGCCGACCCGCGACCGCGAGGCTGTCGCCGCCATGCTGCGCGCGCAGGAATTCATCGACGTGATCGTGCCCCGCGGCGGCAAGGGGCTGGTCGGGCTGGTGCAGAAGGAAGCCCGCGTGCCGGTCTTTGCCCATCTGGAGGGCATCTGCCACGTCTATGCCGACCGCGACGCCGACCTGGACAAGGCGCGGCGCGTGGTGCTGAACGCCAAGACCCGGCGCACCGGCATCTGCGGCGCCGCCGAATGCCTGCTGATCGACTGGCAGTTCTATACGAAACATGGCGCCGTGCTGGTGCAGGATCTGCTGGACGCGGGGGTCGAGGTGCGCGCCGAGGGCGAGCTTGCCAAGGTGCCGGGCACCACCCGCGCCGAGCCCTCGGATTTCGGGCAGGAGTTCCTGGACAGGATCATCGCGGTGAAACTGGTCGATGGCGTCGAGGAGGCGATCGCCCATATCCGCCGCTATGGCTCGGGCCATACCGAATCGATCCTGACCGAGAATGACGCCACCGCCGAGCGCTTCTTCAAGGGGCTCGACAGCGCGATCCTGATGCGCAACGCCTCGACGCAATTCGCCGATGGCGGCGAGTTCGGCATGGGCGCCGAGATCGGCATCGCCACCGGCAAGATGCATGCGCGCGGCCCGGTCGGCGCCGAGCAGCTGACCAGCTTCAAGTATCTCGTCACCGGCGACGGCACCATCCGCCCCTGATCCCGCCCGAAAGGCTGCGCCGGGGCCGCCGCATCGCCCCGTTTGGCGGCGGCCGCCACGGATGCGCCGTGGTCGGTGTCGCGCAAGGCCCGTGCCTTGCCGAAAGGCTGGATTGGCGCGCAGGTGATGCAGGCCGCACGGCGCGACCGTTCGTCCAGGACCGCAGCATGACGCCGGCCGAAGCGCCGCCGCCGCCGATCCAGATCGCGGCGACCGGCTCTCGGCGAAGGCCGGTTTGCCGCGCCGGGCAAGGTAGCGGCGGCGCTCGCTTGGCATGAGTTGCGGGGCGGGCGATTCCGGCAAAGCCGCGCTCACGGCGCGGAGAGGCTTTCCAAGGACAGGCCGCATCCATGACCGGCATAGCCCACCCAAACCACGGCGGGTCCGGCCCCAAAAGCCCGGCAGAGAGCCTCAGAACGAGATCTCGCCGCCGGTCTCGTCCAGTTCCCAGGCCAGCGGCCGGTTGGCGGCGCAGGCAAAACCGGCCAGCAGCGGGAAATGCACCTCGGAGGCGCCCGGTTCCGGCCGCGCCCGGTCCCTGTCGAGGCCGAGCCAGGACCACAGCGCCGGATCGGACCGGATGCGGCTACATTCGGCGACCAGCCGCCAGCCCTGGGCGCCGCGGCAGACCAGCACGCTGCCGCCCCAAGGCATCGCCGTCTCAAGGCACATCAGCGCCAGCAGGATCAGGCGGGCCTCGATGCGCGGCAGGTCGCCCTCGGCCTCCAGCCGCAGGCGGATGCGGCCGCCCTTCTCGACTTCGGCCAGCAGCGCGGCCAGTTCGGCCAGGCCAAGGCGCTGGTCCGGCGCGGCATGGCCGAAGGCCACGCGAAACCAGCGTATCCGCGCCCGCGCCGCCTCGACGCTTTCGGCGATCAGCTGCATCTCGGGGCTGTCGTCGATGCCCGGCCAGGCGCCCGAAAGCTGCAGCAGCTCCAGCCCGTTGCCGATGGCGCCCAAAGGCGAGACGATGTCGTGGCACAGCCGCGAGCCGACCAGCGCGGCCAGCCGCTCGGGCGACACCGCGCCGGGGGTGTCGGGCGGGCAATGGATTGTCAGATCGTCCATGGAAGGCTAGCCTGCATGCTGTCTCGGGAAAGGGCGTGAGATGAATGAAATCCTGGAACCCGGCATGATCGTGCGCCATCCCGGCGCGCCGGAATGGGGCACCGGGCAGGTCCAGTCGCGCATCGGTGACCGCATCACCATCAATTTCACCAATGCCGGCAAGCAGGTGGTGAACGGCAGACATATCAATCTTGAACTGGTCACAACCGACCCTTTTTAGGCGACCATTGCAGAGTAATTCAACTTTTGCGCGAGTCAACCGCTGTTGAAACGCCGGGCCTGCTGGCGGTTGCAATGTCGCGTTCCCCCGCCTAGACACGGGCGCAAGATGCCATAAGCCGGGGATAGCAGGCCGTAAGATGACGCCGGAAACCTCCTATTTCGCGACCCGTCTCGCCACCGAGGAAGCCGATCTTCTGGCCGCGCAGCGCCTGCGCTATCGTGTCTTCGTCGAGGAACTGGGCGGCGACGGCCCTCTGGTCGACCACGTGAACCGGTTCGAGCGCGACGAGTTCGACCCGGTGGTGGATCACCTGGTGCTGGTGGACGACCGCCGCTCGCGCGAGGCGCTGGACCATGTGGTCGGCGTCTATCGGCTGTTGCCGGGCGACCGGGCCGAGGCCTTTGGCCGCTTCTATTGCGACAGCGAATACGACCTCGCGCCGCTGCGCGCCTCGGGGCGGTCGCTGCTGGAGCTGGGCCGGTCCTGCGTCGATCCGGCTTATCGCGGCGGCTCGGGCATGTTCCTGATGTGGAATGCGCTGGCCGATTACGTGCTGGCGCGCGGGATCGAGATCCTGTTCGGCGTCGCCTCGTTCCACGGCACGGACGTGCAGGCGCTGGCCCAGCCGCTGTCCTGGCTTTACCACCACCACCTGGCGCCCGAGGCGATCCGGCCCCGCGCCCGGCCCGACGGCTATCGCCGCATGGACCTGGTTGCGCCCGAACAGCTGGACCGCCGCGCCGCCATGACCGGGATGCCGGCGCTGATCAAGGCCTATCTGCGGCTGGGCGGCATGGTCGGCGAAGGCGCGTGGCTCGACCGCGCCTTCAACACCACCGATGTATTCCTGATGGTCGATACCCAGGCGATGTCGGCCAAGCACCGCAGGTTCTACGAAGCCCGGCAGGGACAATGAGCGAGGGCAACCGCGCCACCTGGCGGGACGCGGTCGCGCCGCCGGCCATTCCACGGCCCGGCGCGCTCGGCTGGCTGCTGGTGCTGCTGCGCGGCAGCGGCATCGTCCTGGTGCTGGCGCTCGGCGTGCTGCTGATCCTGCCGCTGCGCCTGGCCGAGCGGCTGTTCACCGGCCCGCGCCGCCCGCTGACCGGCCCCTGGGTGCAGGGCGTCTGCCGCATCTGCCTGGGGATCATGGGCCTGCGCTGGCGCTGCATCGGCCGGCCGATGCGCGGCCCCGGCGCGGTGGTGGCGAACCATTCCAGCTGGCTCGACATCTTCGTGCTGAACGCAGCGATGCCGGTGTTCTTCGTCTCGAAATCCGAGGTGGCGGGTTGGCCGGGGATCAACATCCTGACCCGCGTCACCGACACGCATTTCGTCGCCCGCGACCCCAGGCTCGCCCGCGCCCAGGCCGAGGAATTCGCCGCCCGCACCCGCGCCGGCCACCGGCTGCTGTTCTTCCCCGAAGGGACCAGCAGCGACGGGCGCCGCGTGCTGCCCTTCAAGCCGACGCTGTTCCAGGGCTTCCTGGATCCCGCCCTGCCCGAGGGGCTGGCGATCCAGCCGATGAGCGCGACCTATCATGCGCCCGAGGGCCGCGATCCGCGCTTCTACGGCTGGTGGGGCGACATGGCGCTGGGTCCGCATCTGCTCGCGGTGCTGGCAGAGCCGCGCCAGGGCTCGGTCGCGGTGCGGCTGCTGTCGCCGATCCCGGTCGCGGCAGAGACCCGCAAGACGCTTTCCGCCAAGGCGGAAACGGCGGTGCGTCAGGGCTTCGACCAGGGCTGACGCGCCGCGCCGACGGCGCTGTCGCATGGGTATTTGTGCAACAGAGAAAGCCGCAAGGCACGCCCAAGCAGGCCGGGGAGCTCCAGAGGTTGGCCTTCTCTGTTGTTCAAATACCCCGGCAGCCGTGACGCCGAGACCGCGCCGCCGCCTAGAGCGGCCAGAACAGCGGGATGGTCAGGCAGGCGACGATGCCGCAGATGATGTCCAGCGGCACGCCGACCTTGACGAAATCGCTGAATCTGTAGCCGCCGGGGCCATAGACCATCAGATGGGTCTGGTAGCCGATGGGCGTGGCGAAGGCGACCGTGGCCGAGAACATCACCGCCACCACATAGGCGCGCGGGTCATGGCCCAGCGATTTCGCCAGCGCGATGGCGACCGGGGTCAGCAGCACCGCGACGGCATTGTTCGACAGCACCTCGGTCATCACCAGGCCCAGGAAATAGACCGCGATCAGCGTGGCAAAGGGCGGCAGGCCGGAAAGATGGGGCGCGACCACATCCACCACCAGGTTGACCGTGCCGGTATGTTCCAGCGCCTCGCCCACCGCCAGCATGGCAAAGATCATCGCCAGGAGCCGGGCATCGACAAAGGAGAACGCCTCTTCGGCATCGACGCAGCGGGTGATCAGGATGATCGCCGAGGCCATGAAGGCCAGCGCCATGATCGGCGCCACGTCCAGCGCCGCCAGCGTGACCACCGACAGCAGGCATACGATAGCGATCGGCGCCTTGGCGCGGCGATAGGGCCGGGCCGAGGGGCGCGAGACATCGACCAGTTCCATGTCCGCGGCCAGCCGGGCGATGTCCTCGGGCGCGCCTTCCAGCAGCAGCGTGTCGCCGACCTGCACCACCAGGTCGTCGAGCTGGCGGCCG
Organism: Paracoccus sp. pheM1; assembly: GCF_018499825.1. Taxonomy (NCBI): domain Bacteria; kingdom Pseudomonadati; phylum Pseudomonadota; class Alphaproteobacteria; order Rhodobacterales; family Paracoccaceae; genus Paracoccus; species Paracoccus sp. pheM1. The sequence goes on along the minus strand of NZ_JAGXCX010000002.1, from coordinate 1,303,689 downwards.
ATGTTCTGGCTGCGGCGATGCGCGGCCAGAACATAGACGCCATAGCGCCGCCGCAGGCGCATGTCGCCCAGCCGCCGCCCGACCAGCCGCGCGCCGGGCGAGATCAGCACCTCGACCGTGTTGGTCGCGACCGAGCTGAGCTTGTCCACCATCTGGAAATTCTTGTTGGCCTGCATCTCCAGCAGGTCGGCCATTTCCGAGCGCAGCACCACGCGGTCGCCCGGTTCCAGCACCACCTCGGCCAGGTTGCGGCGCAGCGAGGCGTCGCCGCGCAGCACGTCGATCACCCGCACCGCCTCGCGCTTGAAGATCGGCGCGGCCAGCACCGGCTGGCCGACCAGGCTGGAATCCTCGGGGATGGCGACCTCGGTGAAATATTTCATCTCGCGTCGGGTGCCGAGGAAGCCGGCCAGCGAGGTGCGGTCGGGCAGAAGCCGCCAGCCGATGGCGGCGAAATAGGCGATGCCCGCAAGCGTGATGGCGATGCCAACCGGGGCGATCTCGAAGATGGTGAAGGGCACCATGCCCTGTTCGCGGGCCACGCCGTCGACCAGCAGGTTGGTCGAGGTGCCGATCAGCGTCATCATCCCGCCCAGGATGGTGAAATAGCTCAGCGGCATCAGCAGCTTCGAGGGCGAGAAACCCAGTCGCAGCGCCAGCTGGATGAAGATCGGGATCATGACCGCCACCACTGGCGTGTTGTTCATGATCGCCGAGGCCAGGATCACGAACAGGAACAGCGCGCCGATGGTGAAGCGCGGATGGCTGGTCGCCCGTGCGGTCACGAGGCGGGACATGATTTCCAAAGCTCCGGTCCGCAGAAGTCCGCCCATGATCAGGAACATGAAGGCGATGGTCCAGGGCGCCGAGTTCGACAGCACCCCGGCCGCGTCCTTGATCGGCAGAAGGCCCAGCAGCAGCATCACCGCGGCAGTGCCGATGGCCACGACTTCGGGCGGGTGCTTTTCGCGAATGAACTCGATGAACATGATGGTCACGACGATCAGCATCGCCACCGCCGCATTGGTTCCGGTCAGTTCAAAGCCCAGCATGCAATCCTGTCCCGTGCGCCGTTAAATCACGGCCCTTTCGATGGGTAATAGAATTATTTTCTCCGCCGCCGCAAGCAAAAGCACGAGGCACCGTCGCCTTCAGGCAGGAAGCTGCGTGGCATCCAGCCTGCCGCCCTGGCGCACCGCCTGGACCGCGACCGCCTTGCCGGTGCGGTCATCGGTTGTGACCAGCACGCCCGAAAGCGTCGCCTCGCCCTCGGCCGGGGTGAAGCGTTCCGAGGCCATGCCGGTCAGGAAGCGGCGCAGCGGCTCGGCCTTTTCCATGCCGATCACGCTGTCGTAGTCGCCGCACATGCCGGCGTCGGTCTGGTATGCGGTGCCGCGGTTCAGGATCATCGTATCGGCGGTCGGCACATGGGTATGGGTGCCGACGACCAGGCTGGCGCGGCCGTCGCACCAATGGCCCATGGCCATCTTTTCGCTGGTGGCCTCGGCATGGATGTCCACGACCGATGCCTGCACCAGCCCGCCCAGCGGATGCGTGCGCAGGATCGCGTCGATGGCCGAGAAGGGATCGTCGAAGGGCCGCTTCATGAAGACCTGGCCCAGCACCTGCGCCACCAGCACCTTGCGGCCGCGCGTCGCCTCGAAGACCCGCGCGCCATGGCCGGGCGCCACCTTGGAATAGTTCAGCGGCCGGATGACGCGCGGCTCGGTCTCGATATAGGACAGCATTTCCTTCTGGTCGAAGGCATGGTCGCCCAGGGTGATGCAATCGGCGCCGGCCTCGAGGATCAGCTTGGCATGGCCGCCGGTCAGCCCCATGCCGCCCGAGGCGTTTTCGCCGTTCACCACGGTGAAATCGACGCCCAGCCGTTCCTTGAGCGGGCCGAGCCCTTCCGCAATCGCGCGCCGGCCGGCGCGGCCCATCACATCGCCAAGATAGAGAATCCGCATGCGACAGCGTTAGGCGAAAGCCGGGGCACGCTCAAGCCCCGGCGGAGGCCGGGCGGCATCTTACCCCAGCCATGCGCCGAAGGCCGCGCCCGCCAGGGCAACGACGGCGCCCAGCGCCATGCCGGCGACAAGGCCCGGACGCCGGCGCGGCTCGGCCGGGGGCGGCGGTTCGCGCAGCAGCTCGGGCATGCGGCGCTCCAGGTATTCCGGCAGAAGCGGCGCGAAGCGCCCCAGAACCTGCGCCGCCCGCGTCAGGTCGCGCACCGCCGCATGGGGGCCCAGGTTGTCGCGGATGTAGCTTTCCACCACCGGCTTGGCGACTTCCCACATGTTGATCTGCGGATCGAGCGAGCGCGCCACACCCTCGACCACGACCATGGTGCGTTGCAGCAGGATCAGTTCGGTCCGCGTGGCCATGCCGAAGCGCTCGGTCACTTCGAACAGATAGGCCAGCAGGTTGGCCATCGAGATGCGGCTGGCATCGGCGCCGAAGATCGGCTCGCCCACGGCGCGCAGGGCACGGGCGAATTCCTTGATGTCGCGGTCGCGCGGCACGTAGCCCGCCTCGAAATGCACCCGCGCGACGCGTTCGTAGTCGCGGCGGATGAAGCCCATCAGGATCTCGGCATAGACGCGGCGGGTGTATTCGTCGATCTCGCCCATGATGCCGAAGTCATAGATGACGATGTCGCCGTTCCTGGCCACCTTCAGGTTGCCCTGGTGCATGTCGGCGTGGAAATAGCCGTCGCGCAGCGCGTGGCGCAGGAAAAGCTGCAGCACCCGCGCGCCGATCGTCGGCAGGTCGTGCCCGGCCGCCCGCAGCGCCGCGACATCGCCCATCGGCACGCCCTCGGCCCAGTCGGTGGTCAGCACGCGCCGCGCGCTGAGGTGCCAATAGGGGGCGGGCACCGCCATCCCCTCGTCCCCCGACGTGTTCTCGGCAAATTCCGAGGCCGAGGCGGCCTCGAGCCGCAGGTCCAGCTCTCCGGTCACCACCGATTCGAAATGGGCGACCACGTCGCGCGGCCGCAGCCGGCGGGTCGAGGGCGACAGCCGCTCCATCATGCCGGCGGCGAAATGGAAGGCGTCGATGTCGCGGCGAAAGGCCGATTCGATGCCGGGCCGCAGCACCTTGACCGCGACCTCGCGGCCATTGTCCAGCCGCCGCGCGCGATGGACCTGCGCGATCGAGGCGGCGGCCACCGGCTCGGAGAACTCGCTGAACAGCGCCTCGACCGGGCGGCCCAGCTCGGCGGCGACGGTGCGGCGCGCCTGTTCCTGCGCAAAGGGCGCCAGCCGGTCCTGGAGCATGGAAAGCTGGTTGGCCAGCTCCACGCCCACCACGTCCGGCCGGGTCGACAGGATCTGGCCGAATTTCACATAGGCCGGCCCCAGCGCGGTGATGGCGCGGGTGACGGGCGGCAGCGCCGGGTCGCCCTTGTAGCCGAGCCAGGCGAAGGGCCAGCCCAGGATGCGGGCGGCGACGCGGATGCCGGCGGGCGCGTTCGCCGCGTCCAGCGCGACCTTCATCGCGCCCGTGCGCTCGAAGGTGGCGCCGGTGCGGATCAGGCGCCAGATGTTGTGCGGGCCGCGCATCGTTACAGCTTCCAGCCCGAATGCAGCGCGGCGATGCCCATGGACAGGTTGCGCCATTGCACGCGGCCGAAGCCCGCCTCGCGGATCATGGCGGCAAAGGTTTCCTGGTCGGGGAACTTGCGGATGGATTCGACCAGATACTGGTAGCTGTCGCGGTCGTTGGCGACGATCTGGCCCATGACCGGGATCACGTTGAAGCTGTAGCGGTCATAGAGCCATTGCAGCATCGGCACCGGCATCTGGCTGAACTCCAGCACCATCAGCCGCCCGCCGGGGCGCAGCACGCGGCGCGCCTCGGCCAGCGCGTCGGGGATGCGGGTGACGTTGCGGATGCCGAAGCTGATCGTGTAGCGGTCGAAGCTGTCGTCGGCGAAGGGCAGCTGCATCGCGTCGCCCGTCACCCAGGCGAGGCGCGAGGCGAGCTGGCCGGCCTCGGCGCGCTTGCGGCCCTCGACCAGCATCGACTCGGTCATGTCGCAGACGGTGACGCGGGCGCCCGGCGCGCGCTCCAGGAAGCGGAAGGCGATGTCGCCGGTGCCGCCGGCCACGTCCAGGAGATGCTGGCCGTCGCGCGGCGCCAGCCAGTCCATCATCGCGGTCTTCCAGATGCGATGGATGCCCCCGCTCATCAGGTCGTTCATCACGTCATAGCGCGAGGCCACGCGCGAGAAGACGCCATGGACCAGCCCGGCCTTGTCCGTCTCGGCCACGGTGCGGAAGCCGAAATGGGTCTGCTTTGACTCGTCAGGGGTCATGTCGCTTGTCCATCCGTCGTTTCGCGCCCAGATAGTCCGAAAGCGCGCCGCGCGCCATAGCAAGGCCGCGGCCGCACCATGCGACGAACGGGAAGAAAATGCCAGAACTGCCAGAGGTCGAAACCGTCCGGCGCGGCCTTGAGCCGCATCTTGAAGGCCGCGTGATCGCCCGCGCCGAGGCCCGCCGCCCCGACCTGCGCTGGCCGCTGCCGCCGGACCTGGTGCAGGTGCTGACCGGGGCGCGGGTGACGCGGCTGCGGCGGCGCTCGAAATATATCCTGGCCGAGCTGGAGGATCGCGGCAGCCTGCTTTTGCACCTGGGCATGTCGGGGCGGATGCTGATCGAGGGGGAAAGCCAGGGCGAGTTCCACCGCGACCCGGCGATCCTGCCGCGCCACGACCATGTGGTGATCTGGACCGACCAGGGCACGCGCATCACCTTCAACGACGCGCGGCGATTCGGCATGGTGGACCTGGTGGCGCCGGGCGCGACCCATCCGCTGCTGGCGCATCTGGGGCCCGAGCCCCTGTCCGACGCCTTCACCCCCGAGGCACTGGGGCGGGCGCTGGCCGGGCGGCGCACGCCGGTCAAGGCGGCGCTGCTCGACCAGCGAATCGTGGCGGGGCTGGGCAATATCTACGTCTCGGAGGCGCTGCATCGCGCCGGCATCGACCCGCGCCGGCTGGCCGGAGCGGTCGCCGCCCCCGAGCTGGCGGCGCTGGTCGGCCATGTCCGCGCCGTGCTGGAAGAGGCGATCGCGGCCGGGGGATCGTCCCTGCGCGACCACCGGCAGGCGACGGGCGAGCTGGGCTATTTCCAGCATTCCTTCCGCGTCTATGGCCGCGAGGGCGCGCCCTGCCCGACGCCGGGCTGCGCGGGCGCGGTGCAGCGCATCGTCCAATCCGGCCGGTCCAGCTTTTTCTGCCCGCTCTGCCAGACGTGAAGCGGCCGCCGGCCGCTGCCTCCGGCGGGGGTATTTGGACAACAGAGAAGCGCGCTGGCCTTGGCCTCGCGCATTTGTTACGAGTCGCGGTCAACTTGCTTGCGAAAGGCGAAGAGTCGATGGCTTACCAGACCCTCACCGTCGAGATCGACGATTATGTGGCGCTGATCCGGCTGAACCGGCCCGAGGCGCTGAATGCACTGAACGCGCAGCTTCTGGGCGAGTTGGGCGATGCGCTGGCCGAGGCCGACCGGAACGAGAAGGTGCGCTGCGTCGTCCTGACCGGCAGTGAAAAGGCCTTTGCCGCCGGCGCCGACATCAAGGAAATGTCCAGCAAGAGCTTTGTCGACGTCTATGCCGAAGAGCTGTTCGGCCCCGAGATCGACCGCATCACCGCGACGCGCAAGCCGATCATCGCCGCGGTCTCGGGCTATGCGCTGGGGGGCGGGTGCGAGCTGGCCATGGCCTGCGACTTCATCATCTGCGCCGACAACGCCAAGTTCGGCCAGCCCGAGATCAACCTGGGCGTGATCGCCGGCATCGGCGGCACCCAGCGGCTGACCCGTTTCGTCGGCAAGTCGAAATCGATGGAGATGCACCTGACCGGCCGCTTCATGGATGCGGCCGAGGCCGAGCGCTCGGGGCTGGTGAGCCGCGTCGTGCCGGCCGCGAAGCTGATCCCCGAGGCGCTGGCCGCGGCCCGCAAGATCGCCGAGAAGGGCCAGATCGCCGTCATGGCCGCCAAGGAGGCGGTGAACCGCGCCTATGAGACCACCCTGCGCGAGGGCATCCTGTTCGAGCGCCGCAGTTTCCAGGCGCTGTTTGCCACCGAGGACCAGAAGGAGGGCATGGCCGCCTTTCTGGAAAAGCGCGAGCCGCAGTTCCGCGACCGTTGATTTGGCGCTTGGCATCGAGGCCGGTCCACTGTATAGGGCCGGGCTACATGCGCGTGGGCCCGCTTAAGGCAAGAATCATGACCGTCCGTTTCTGCGGACGGCGCCATGGGCTTTGCGCAACCGAGACATGAAGAACAGATAGGACCGCACCCATGGCCAATACGCCCCAGTCGAAAAAGCGCGCCCGCCAGATCGAGCGCCGCACCGCCGTCAACAAGGCCCGCCGCTCGCGCATCCGCACCTTCCTGCGCAAGGTCGAGGAAGCCATCGCCGGCGGCAATGCCGAAATCGCCCGCGAAGCGCTGAAGAATGCCCAGCCCGAACTGATGCGCGGCGTGACCAAGGGCGTCATCCACAAGAACACCGCCTCGCGCAAGATGTCGCGCCTCGCGGCCCGCGTTAAGGCCCTGGGCACCGCCTGAGCCGCTGCGGCATTTTCGCAACTATCGGTGGAGTCCACCAGGGGCGCGCTCTATCCAGGCGCGCCCTTTCGCATAAGGAAGCCATGGTTTTTCCTTGGCTTTTCAGCATTTTCGTTCCTGCCCTCCCCTTACCGCCGGGCCGCGAGATTCGATCAGGCAAAGTGACTGTCAAGCGCGAAGATCGGTTGCTGGCCGGGCGCGGTTCTTGCTAGCTTGTTCCCTGCGATTCACCGTCGCGCCTGGGGGACATGCCCTGAACCGTCGGCCGTGCCGCCGACAGGCAGGGTGGCAGCAGGATCGGACAAGATCCGCTACCGATGAAGCGTAAGCCGGCTGCCACCGGACTGCGCTGCGTGTCTGCAAGTTTCGGCCGCAAGATGGCCCATGCGTCGCCTTGGCGGCGGGGTCTTCTTGTTGCCGAAACGTATTGCGTTCAGGCCGCGGCACCGAATCGCCTCACGCCGGAAAATGCCGGCGGCATGTGGGGACAAGAGACGGAACTGGGCGAGATGGACAGACTTTGGGGGCAGGCGCGTGAAGAACTTCAGAAGATCGTCGGAGCCGACAGTTTCTCGACCTGGATCGAGCCCCTGCGCCTGACCGGCGTCGAGGACGGCACCGCCACCATCGCCTGCCCGACCCGTTTCCTGTCCGACTGGGTCTCGCGCCATTACAGCGACGACATCCTGAAGGTGCTGGACCGCATGGGCGGCCCCGTGCAACGCCTGAGCTTCCAGACCCGCAGCCAGACCGCGCGCCAGGCCGCCGCGCCCGCCGTCAAGCGCCCCGCCCCGCGCCCCGCGGGCGAGGAGGAGCTGGCCGCGCCGCTGGACAGTCGCTTCACCTTCGAGAATTTCGTGGTCGGCAAGCCCAACGAGCTGGCCCATGCCGCCGCCCGCCGGGTGGCCGAGGGCGGCCCCGTCACCTTCAACCCGCTGTTCCTTTACGGCGGCGTCGGCCTGGGCAAGACCCACCTGATGCATGCCATCGCCCGTGAGATCCAGATCCGCCAGCCCGAGGCGCGGGTGCTTTACCTGTCGGCCGAGCAGTTCATGTATCGCTTTGTCCAGGCGCTGCGCGACCGCACGGTGATGGATTTCAAGGAACTGTTCCGCACCGTTTCCGTGCTGATGGTCGATGACGTGCAATTCATCGCCGGCAAGGATTCCACGCAGGAGGAATTCTTCCACACCTTCAACACCCTGGTCGACCAGGGCAAGCAGATCGTCATCTCGGCCGACCGCGCGCCGGGCGAGATCAAGGACATGGAAGAGCGCATCAAGTCGCGCCTGCAATGCGGCCTGGTCGTGGACCTGCACCCGACCGATTACGAGCTGCGCCTGGGCATCCTGCAAAGCAAGACCGACAGTTTCCGCGCGCAATATCCCGGCTTGCAGATCGCGCCGGGGGTGCTGGAGTTCCTGGCCCATCGCATCACCTCGAATGTCCGGGTGCTGGAGGGCGCGCTGCAACGGCTGTTCGCCTTTGCCAGCCTGATGGGACGCGAGATCACGCTGGACATGACCCAGGAATGCCTGGCCGACATCCTGCGCGCCAACGACCGCAAGGTTTCCATCGAGGAGATCCAGCGCAAGGTAGCCGAGCATTACAACATCCGCCTGGCCGACATGATCGGCCCCAAGCGGGTGCGCACCGTCGCCCGGCCGCGGCAGATCGCCATGTATCTGTCCAAGCAGATGACCTCGCGCAGCCTGCCCGAGATCGGGCGCCGCTTCGGCGGGCGCGACCACACCACCATCATGCATGGCGTGAGGAAGATCGAGGAGCTGCGCGGCTCGGACCGCAGCTTGGCCGAGGACATCGACCTGCTGCGTCGCCTGCTGGAGGCGTGAACGCATCTGCTTGACCTTGCGCGGGATTGTGCCACATTGGCGCCCCGCGTCGCCGGGTGCGGGACGAGGCCAGAACGACATAAGGGTTGACCATGAAATTTTCGATCGAACGTGCCGATCTGGTGAAAGCCGTTTCCCAGGCCCAGTCCGTGGTCGAACGCCGCAACACCATCCCGATCCTTGCCAACGTGCTGATCGAGGCCGCGCCGGACGGCGTCAGCTTCCGCGCAACCGACCTGGATACCGAGATCGTGGACCGCGCCACGGCGCAGGTCGAACGGCCCGGCGCCACCACCGTCTCGGCCGGGATGCTGAACGACATCGCCCGCAAGCTGCCCGACGGCGCGCTGGTGCAGCTTAGCCTGGATGCCGCCTCGGGGCGGCTTTCGGTGCAGGCGGGGCGGTCGAACTTCAGCCTGGCGACCCTGCCGCGCGAGGATTTCCCGGTCATGTCCTCGTCGGAATACAGCGCGAATTTCTCGGCCCCCGCGGCAGTGCTGCGGCGGCTGTTCGACAAGTCGAAATTCGCCATCTCGAACGAAGAGACCCGCTATTACCTGAACGGCGTCTACATGCATGTCGCGCAGGCCGAGGACGGGCCCAGCCTGCGCTGCGTCGCGACCGACGGCCACAGGCTGGCGCGGATCGACGCGCCGCTGCCCGCCGGGGCCGAGGACATGCCCGGCGTGATCGTGCCGCGCAAGACCGTGGCCGAGCTGCGCAAGCTTCTGGACGATGACGAGGCCGAGATCGCCGTCTCGGTCAGCGAGACCAAGGTGCGTTTCGCGACGCCGACGATCACCCTGACCTCGAAGGTGATCGACGGCACCTTCCCGGATTATTCCCGCGTGATCCCCTCGGGCAATACCCGCAAGCTGGAAGTCGATGCCGGCGATTTCGCCAAGGCGGTGGACCGGGTGGCGACGGTCAGCAGCGAGCGTTCGCGCGCCGTCAAGCTGTCGCTCGACGAGGACCGGCTGGTGCTGTCGGTGAACGCCCCCGACGCCGGCGCGGCGGACGAGGAACTGCCGGTCGCCTATGCCGACGAGCCGCTGGAGATCGGCTTCAACGCCAAATACCTGCACGAGATCGCCAGCCAGATCGAACGCGAGAACGCGGTCTTCCTGTTCAACGGCTCGGGCGACGCGGCGCTGATCCGCGAGGGCGGCGACACCAGCGCGGTCTATGTCGTCATGCCGATGCGCGTGTGACGCTGAGCCGCCTGCACCTGACCCAGTTCCGCAGCTGGGCCAGGCTGGAGATCGAGGCCGACCGCCGCCCCATCGCCATCCATGGCCCGAACGGGGCGGGCAAGACCAATATCCTGGAAGCCGTCTCGATGCTGTCGCCCGGCCGCGGCATGCGCGGCGCGGCGCCCGGCGACCAGGCCCGCAAGGGGCCTGATGTCGGCTGGCAGATCCGGGCCGAGATCGGCCAGCATCAGGTGCTGACCCGCGCCCTGCCCGGCCAGCCGCGCGAGGTGGTGATCGACGACAAGCCCTCGACCCAGCTGGCGCTTGGCCGGCTGATGCGGGTGATCTGGCTGACCCCCGCCATGGACCGGCTGTGGACGGATGCGCCCGAACAGCGGCGGCGCTTCCTCGACCGGGTGACGCTGAGCTTCACGCCGGGCCATGCCGAGGATGCGCTGGCTTACGACAAGGCCATGCGCGAGCGCAACCGGCTGCTGCGCGACGAGGTGCGCGACGCCGGCTGGTATCGCGCGCTGGAGGCGCAGATGGCCGAGGCGGGCGCGGCCCTGACGCGCAACCGGCTGGACGCCATCGCCCGGATCATGGCGGCGCAGCAGGGGGCCGAGACCGCCTTTCCCTGGGCCAGCCTGGTGCTGCTGCCCGGCGAAGGCGCGGCCGACGATCCCGACCCGGACAGCATCGCCGCCCGGCTGGCCGAGGGGCGCGGCCGCGACATGGCCGCCGGGCGCACGCTGACCGGCCCGCACCGCGCCGATCTGGGCGCGCATTGGGGGCCGCAGGCGATGCCCGCCGCCCTGTCCTCGACCGGCGAGCAAAAGGCGCTGCTTCTGTCGCTGATCCTGGCCAATGCCCGTGCGCTGGCCGACGAAAGCCCGGTGCTGCTGCTGGACGAGGTCGCGGCGCATCTGGATGCCGACCGCCGCGCCGCGCTTTACGACGAGATCTGCGCGCTCAGGGCGCAGGCCTGGCTGACCGGCACCGGCCCGGAGCTGTTCGCGGCGCTGAGCGGCCGGGCGCAATCCCTGGCGGTCGCGCGCGAAGGCGACAGCTCGCGGCTGGTCGGGGACGGTTCGTGATCGGGCCCTGACGGGTTTCCTTGTCCGTCGGGACCACCCTTCGGACGCCGGGACGCTCCGCCGTTTCCTGGGTATTTGTCCAACGGAGAAGCGCATCAGGCGTCGAGGTCGATCCAGACCGGGACGTGGTCGCTGGGCTTGTCCTTGGCGCGTTCGTCGCGGTCGATGCCGACGTCGATCAGCAGGTCGGCGGCCTGCGGCGACAGCAGCACGTGGTCGATGCGGATGCCGTTGTCCCTTTGCCAGGCGCCCGCCTGGTAGTCCCAGAAGGTGAAGGGGCCGCGCGTGCTGCCCGGATGGCGCAGGCGCACCGCATCGGCCCAGCCGTCGAACAGGATGCGGCGCAGCGCGGCGCGGCTTTCGGGCTGGAACAGCGCATCGTCCAGCCATTTTTCCGGGAAGGCGGCGTCGCGGGGCTCGGGGATGACGTTGTAGTCGCCCAGCATCGCCACCGGCGTCTCGGTCGCCAGCAGCGCCCTGGCCCGCGCGTGCAGCCGCTCCATCCAGGCCAGCTTGTAGTCGAATTTCGGCCCCGGCTGCGGATTGCCGTTGGGCAGGTAAAGCCCGCAGATGCGCACCGCGCGATGGCCGACCACCGTCGCCTCGATATAGCGGGCCTGTTCGTCGCCGTCGTCGCCCGGCAGGCCGCGGCTGACATCCTCGAGCGGCAGCTTCGACAGGATGGCCACGCCATTGAAGCCCTTTTGCCCGTGGGTTTCGATATTGTAGCCCAGATCGGCGATCGGCTCGCGCGGGAAGCCCTCGTCCTGGGTCTTGATCTCTTGTAGGACCACGACATCGGGCCGGGCTTCGGCAAGCCAGGCGGTCAGGGTCTCGATACGGGCACGGATGCCGTTGATGTTGAATGTCGCGATCTTCATGCGCGCGAGACTAGCCGGCCCGGCGCGCCCGCGCCAGACCGGATCGAAAACCCGCGGTCAGATCGAGAACGAGGTGCCGCAGCCGCAGGAGGCGCTGGCATTGGGGTTGTCGATGGTGAAGCGGGCCCCGATCAGCTCGTCGGCGAAGTCGATGGTGGCGCCGGCCAGGAAGGGCAGCGAGACCGGGTCGACCACGACGGTTTGCCCGGCGCCGCTGAGGACCAGGTCGTCCTCGGCCGCCTCGTCCAGGCGGATGTCATACTGGAACCCCGAGCAGCCGCCGCCCGCGACCGCGACCCGCAGGGGCCGGGCGGGGCCGCCTTCGTTGATCTCGGCCAGGCGCGCAAAGGCGCGTTCGGTGACTTTGGGGGGCAGGTTCAGACCTGTGTTCATGGGGCGTTCCCGTTTCCGACTTCCGGTCTGGAATATAGGCTCTGGCCCGAACCCTCGCAAGGAACGCAGGACCAGATGACGGCACCCTATGCCTGCCAGCCCCAAGACAGCCGCGGCCGCCGCTGGCCCGAGCGCATGTCCACCTTTCGCAGCCCCTGGCAGCGCGACCGCGACCGCATCATCCATTCCAGCGCCTTCCGCCGGCTCAAGCACAAGACCCAGGTCTTCGTCGAGCACGAGGGGGATTACTACCGCACCCGCCTGACCCATACGATCGAGGTGGCGCAGGTCGCCCGCACCATCGCCGGCGCGCTGGGGCTGAACACCGACCTGGCCGAGACGGTGGCACTGGCGCATGACCTGGGCCACCCGCCCTTCGGCCATACCGGCGAGGATGCGCTGGCCGCGCTGATGGCGCCCTATGGCGGCTTCGACCACAATGCCCAGGCGCTGCGCATCGTGACCCGGCTGGAACGGCATTACGCCGATTTCGACGGGCTGAACCTGACCTGGGAAAGCCTGGAGGGCATCGCCAAGCATAATGGTCCCGTGACCGGCGAATTGCCCTATGCCCTGGCCGAGGTGAATGCGGAATGGGATCTGGAGCTGCACAGCAATGCCAGCGCCGAGGCGCAGGTGGCGGCGGTGGCCGACGACGTGGCCTACAACCACCACGACCTGCATGACGGGCTGCGCGCGGGGCTGTTCACCGAGGCGGATCTGGCACAATTGCCCGTCGTCGGCGAGGCCTTTGCCGAGGTCGATGCCCTGCATCCCGGCCTGGCGCCGATGCGGCGCCGGCACGAGGCGCTGCGCCGCGTCTTCGGCGTGATGGTCGAGGATGTGATCGCGGTGGCGCAGAACCGCCTGACCGGCCTGCAGCCGCAAAGCGCGCAGGACATCCGCGACATGGAGGGGCCGATCATCCGCTTTTCCAAGCCGCTTTACCAGAATCTCAAGGCGATCAAGCTGTTCCTGTTCCAGCGCATGTATCGCGCCCCCTCGGTGGTGGTCGAAAGGCAGCGCGTGACCGAGATGCTGAACGGGCTGTTCCCGCTGTTCCTGGCCGACCCCTCGAAGATGCCCCCGACCTGGTTCGAGGCCGCCGAGGCCGCCGGGGACGAGACCGGGCGCGCGCGGGTGGTGCTGGACTACGTCGCCGGCATGACCGACCGCTTCGCCATCCAGGAGGCGCAGCGCCTGCTGGGCTGAGGACGGGCGCCGCTGGCGACGGGATGGCCGGCATGCGCTTTCCCTACGCGCCGGGGGACGGGGCTTTATACCGTGGCGGGCACGCTGGCTGTGCTACGCTTTCCCTGCGCGCCGGGGACGGGCGATTGAACCCGCGCAAGGGATCGCGCGTTCGCCCCCCAGGTCACGGCAGAAAAGGAGAACGGCGATGATCGTGAATTCCGGTTCGGCGAAATGGGAGGGCGGGCTCAAGGACGGCAAGGGGTCGCTTTCGACCAAGTCCGGGGCGCTGAGCAGCCAGCCCTATGGCTTCAACACCCGCTTCGAGGGGCTGCCCGGCACCAACCCCGAGGAGCTGATCGGCGCGGCCCATGCCGCCTGTTTCAGCATGGCGCTGTCGATGATCCTGCAAGAGGCGGGGATCGGCAATGTGCGGATCGAGACGACGTCCGAGATCGGGCTGGCCAAGGAAGGCGACGGCTTCGCCATCAAGACCGCGCATCTGAACACCAAGATCTGGGGCGACGGCGACAAGGCGGTGATCGAGGATTGCGCGCGCAAGGCCGAAAAGGGCTGCCCGGTCAGCAAGGTGCTGAACGCCGAGGTGACGATGGACGTGACGGTGGCGTAAGATCGGCCATGCGGTGCGGCCTTGCGCCGTGCCGCATGCGGTCGAGGCGGCGGTTATGCGGGACGGAGCCGCCGTTAGCCTTCTCCGCCGCTCAGGACTTCTGCCACCACCTCATACCAGATCTGCTTGGCGTGTTCGGAAACATCTGGCTGCTCCACGCGCACGAGCAGAGCCGATACCCATGGGTCGGGCCTGCCTGAATTCTTGATGATCGGAGAAGCTTCTGTGGCATTGAGAATTTCCAGCAGCTTGGCACGGGGTTCGCCAGATGACGCCAACTCAAGCGCACGCAGCATGTCACGCTCAGCATCCTGGCGTTCGATGGCGTTCGCAAGAAGAATGCCCCGCTCCAAGTAGATGCGGGACATTTCATGGTCTTCTGCAGCCACTAGCCAGATACGAGAGATACCAAGCGACAGGTTGCAGTATCTTAGTCTTTTCGCCTCACCGTACTTCGGATTGACGCAAACGCTTGCTGCAAGGCTCCCTGTCATCAACGAGGACCATATGCCTAGGAAGACCACGACGAGGATGACGATGAATCGTCCTGAGGGCATGGGCAGTTGGACGAACTTCATTGCAACGTCTTGATGAGCGCCACTGACTTAGATCGCATCAATCGCAGGAGCAATGACCGCAATGGGCTCGGAGCGATGCTCAACGCCCCAGGACCACCAGCGCGGCGGCAGCGATGCGGGACGGAGCTGCCGTTCGTCCTATTTGTCGCAGGGATGCGTAATTTGCTCACCCGCGTTCACTCTGAAAAAATCGCCGTCGGTCATGAACGCCAATGAGATAATCACACGGCAGCCATGGATGCCGCGCTTCAAGGGGCCATACCCAAGCGTGACAATTGGAGGTATCTTCTCGGGATCGCGGCGCTCGTGGGTGCCCTCAGCTATCTGCTGTTCCATCCTGCTGACAAAGCTATGGAACAACGCGTCTCGTTCCTCAGGCGTTAGAGGTGTGGCGCCCTTAAGCAAAGACACATCACAGGTCGAGCGCAACTGACCGACGCCATCAATATATGTGGAGTGGACCACTTGAAGAGGAGATGAGAGGAAGCGCCAGATTCGACGATCTCTCACATTTAAAGGCAGTTCAGTTTCAGCCTCGCCTACCCTCTCTAGACCGTCGTCGGAAAACCCTGTCGTCGTTTCCAGAGAAGCCTGACAGCGGCTCAGGGCGTCCTGAAAATCGGCGAGATAGATCTGCGCGGCAGCTGAAACAGGAAAGCATAGAAGCGCCAAGCAGATAAGAAGCCGCATCACATGATCCCAATCTATCATGACAAGTTTTGCACGACGCCAAATGTCTGTTTTGGGCTCCTCCACGCCGTTCAGGAACTGCGGGGCGACATGCGCGCACCATAGCCCGTCAGACAAGCCGGGCTTTTGCCGAGATCGGCGCGCTTACACCATCATCTCCTTGGTCGCCGTCAGCTTCAGATCGGGATGGTCGCGCTCTACGCGGTCGATGTCCCATTGCAGCCGCGTCAGGTAAACCAGGTCGCCGTCATGGTCCTGCGCCATATGGCCCTTGTTCGTATTGGCGAAAGCCTCGACCTTGTCCTTGGGCCCGGACACCCAGCGCGCGCTGGTGAATTGCGAGGATTCGAAGCGCACCGGCAGGCCGTATTCCAGCTCGATGCGGCTGGCCAGCACCTCGAATTGCAGCGCCCCCACCACGCCGACGATGAAGCCCGAGCCGATCATCGGCTTGAACACCTTGGCCGCGCCCTCCTCGGCGAATTGCATCAGCGCCTTTTCCAGGTGCTTGGCCTTCATCGGATCGCCCGCGCGCACCGTCTGCAAAAGCTCGGGCGCAAAGGAGGGGATGCCGGTGAAGCGCAGCGCCTCGCCCTCGGTCAGCGCGTCGCCGATGCGCAGCTGGCCGTGGTTCGGGATGCCGATGATGTCGCCGGCCCAGGCCTCCTCGGCCAGCTCGCGGTCGGCGGCCAGGAACAGGACCGGGTTGCTGACTGCCATCGGCTTCTTGGACCGGACGTGCAACAGCTTCATCCCGCGCTCGAAATGCCCCGAGGCCAGGCGGACGAAGGCCACCCGGTCGCGATGCTTGGGGTCCATGTTGGCCTGCACCTTGAAGACGAAGCCCGTCACCGGCTTTTCCTCGGGGGCGATCTGGCGCTCGGCGGCGTTCTGCGGCTGCGGCTGGGGGCCGAACTCGCCGATGCCGGTCATCAGCTCCTTGACGCCGAAGCTGTTGATGGCGGAACCGAACCAGATCGGCGTCATGTGCCCTTCCAGGAAGGACTTGCGGTCGAAGGCGGGCAGCAGTTCGCGCGCCATCTCCAGCTCTTCGCGCAGCTTTTCCAGCAGGTCGGCGGGGACATGCTCGGCCAGCCTCGGATCGTCGAGCCCGCTGATCTGGATCGACTCGGCCACCTTGTTGCGGTCGGCGCGGTCCATGATCTCCAGCCGGTCGTTGAGCAGGTCGTAGGCGCCGATGAAGTCGCGACCCATGCCGATGGGCCAGCTGACCGGCGCCACGTCGATGGCCAGGTTTTCCTGGATCTCGTCGATGATCTCGAAGGTGTCGCGGCTTTCGCGGTCCATCTTGTTGCAGAAGGTCAGGATCGGCAGGTCGCGCAGCCGGCAGACCTCGAAGAGCTTGCGGGTCTGGCTTTCGACGCCCTTGGCGCCGTCGATCACCATGATCGCCGCATCCACCGCGGTCAGCGTGCGATAGGTGTCCTCGGAGAAATCGCTGTGGCCGGGCGTGTCCACCAGGTTGAAGCGATAGGGCCCGAAATCGAAGCTCATGGCCGAGGCGGAGACCGAAATCCCTCGGTCCTGCTCCATCTTCATGAAGTCCGAGCGCGTGCGCCGCGCCTCGCCCTTGGCGCGGACCTGGCCGGCCATCTGGATCGCGCCGCCGAACAGCAGGAACTTTTCGGTCAGCGTGGTCTTGCCCGCGTCCGGGTGCGAGATGATCGCAAAGGTGCGGCGGCGGGCGATTTCGGGCGGAAGTTCGGGACGGTTCATCATGCCCGGCCGTTTAGCGCGCGCCGCGCACAGTCTCAAATGGAATCGCGGCCCAGAGGGAATCGGGCTCGAACGGAATCGCGGATCAGACGAATTGTTCGCGGATCAGCCGTTCCTCCAGCCCGTGGCCGGGGTCGAAAAGCAGGTGATGGCGGATGGTGTTTTCCGAACGGATCTCGACCCACAGCACCGAATCGACGCCGCGCGAATCGGCATCGGCCATCACCGGCCGCTTGTCGGGGTCCAGCACGTCGATGCGCACCGTCGCCGACTTGGGCAGGATCGCACCGCGCCAGCGCCGCGGCCGGAAGGGCGCGATCGCGGTCAGCGCCAGCACGTCCGAGCCCAGGGGCAGGATCGGCCCGTTCGCCGAATAGTTGTAGGCGGTCGAGCCCGCCGGGGTCGACAGCAACATACCGTCGCAGATCAGCTCCTCCAGCCGCACCCGGCCGTTCACGCTGATGCGCAGCCGCGCCGCCTGCGGTCCGGCGCGCAGCATGCTGACCTCGTTGATCGCCAGCGCGCAATGCTCGTGCCCGTCGGTGGTGCCGGCGGTCATGGCCAGGGGATTGACCACGGTTTCCTCGGCGGCGCGGATGCGGCCGGGCAGGTCGTCCTCGGAATAGGCGTTCATCAGAAAGCCCACGGTGCCCCTGTTCATGCCATAGACCGGCAGGCCGCGATTCTGGTGCATGACCGACAGCATCAGCCCGTCGCCGCCCAGCGCCACGATCACCTCGGCCTCGCGGATCGGCACATGGCCGTAGCGCGCGGACAGCGTCTCGGCGGCGGTCACGGCGGTTTCGGTGCTGGAGGCGATGAAATGCATCTTCATGCGGCCATCATGGCCAGCCGCCGGGCGGAAGCAAGTCCCGGCGACGCATGGAATATCTACCACCAAGGCGTCGCATCCGTCCTAGCGGGGCGCGGCGAAAGGCGCTAGAAGGCCGGCAAGCCGCTTTTTGCATGAGGACCAGATGACCGACACCGGATTCTTCACCGAGACGCTGGACAGCCGCGACCCCGACATCTTCGGCGCCATCCGCAAGGAACTTGGCCGCCAGCGCGACGAGATCGAGCTGATCGCCTCGGAAAACATCGTCTCCAAGGCCGTGCTGGAAGCGCAGGGCTCGGTGCTGACGAACAAATATGCCGAGGGCTATCCGGGCAAGCGCTATTACGGCGGCTGCCAGTATGTCGACATCGTCGAGGAACTGGCGATCGAGCGCGCCAAGGAACTGTTCGGCTGCGCATATGCCAACGTCCAGCCGAACTCGGGCAGCCAGATGAACCAGGCGGTGTTCCTGGCGCTTCTGCAGCCGGGCGACACCTTCATGGGCCTCGACCTGAACTCGGGCGGGCACCTGACGCATGGCTCGCCGGTCAACATGTCCGGCAAGTGGTTCAACGTCGTCAGCTACGGCGTGCGCCAGCAGGACCAGCTGCTCGACATGGAAGAGATCCGCAAGAAGGCGCATGAGAGCAAGCCCAAGCTGATCCTGGCCGGCGGCACCGCCTATTCGCGCGTCTGGGACTGGGCTGAATTCCGCAAGATCGCGGACGAGGTCGGCGCCTGGCTGATGGTGGACATGGCCCATATCGCGGGCCTGGTGGCCGGCGGCCAGCATCCCTCGCCGCTGCCGCACGCCCATGTCGTGACCACCACCACCCACAAGTCGCTGCGCGGCCCGCGCGGGGGCATGGTGCTGACCAACGACGCCGACATCGCGAAAAAGATCAACTCGGCCGTCTTCCCCGGCCTTCAGGGCGGCCCGCTGATGCATGTCATCGCCGCCAAGGCCGTGGCCTTCGGCGAGGCGCTGCGCCCCGAGTTCAAGGACTATGCCGCGCAGGTCGTCGCCAATGCGCGCGCCATGGCGGACGAGCTGATGAAGGGCGGCATCGACATCGTCTCGGGCGGCACCGACAACCACCTGTGCCTGGCCGACCTGCGCCCGAAAGGCGTGACCGGCAAGGCGACCGAGGCGGCGCTGGGTCGCGCCCACATCACCTGCAACAAGAACGGCGTGCCCTTCGACCCCGAAAAGCCCTTCGTGACCTCGGGCATCCGCCTGGGCGCCCCCGCCGGCACCACTCGCGGCTTCAAGGAAGAAGAGTTCCGCCAGATCGCCCGCTGGATCGTCGAGGTCGTCGATGGCCTTGCCGCGAACGGCGAGGAAGGCAATGCCGAGGTGGAAGCCCGCGTCAAGGCCGAGGTCGAGACGCTTTGCGCCCGCTTCCCGCTTTATAACGGTATGTAATCCCGGCGCGGCGCGGGTTCGTTCGGACCCGCGCCGCCCCTTAATGCCCGGCCAGCCGTTGCCCCGGCCGGACAGCAGGGCGCCACCGGCACCTGGGCCGGCATCCGGGCCTCTCCCTCCTTTGCCGTCCCGCCCAGCCGGCACAGTTCCTCGCTTCGCCCGGCAGCGCCGAACCTATCACAAGGCGCACAACCCGGAGCCGACCGCGCGGCTGTCCTGACGCCAGCGGCGACGGTGCTGCAAGAAGCAAGTCCACCGGAGCCAGTCGAGCCGGCTTCAAAGCGGGCGATGCGGACAAGGCGTGCGGCGGGGCCCCTTCACGAATCGCAACACCTTCGCCGGCAGGGAGCAAGCGACGCTCAGTCAGCTCACGGCGACTGCGGCTAGCGTGCTGGCTTGGCACAGATGCTGCGGCCACGCCCCCGGCGACGGCCCTGACAATCTTTGGAAAAAGCGGTAATCCATCGCAAACAATTGATCTATATCAAAAACAAGTATGCGACTGCTCTTCCAGCAAGGCGCACGGCAAGTCTCTGCACAAATCGGAACATCTTCATCGGCGCAGAGCAAGCGCCGTTCCGATCAGCCCGCGGCGGCCTTTCCGGCGCAAGACGCCCAGTTCGGCGCAGATGACTGAACCGCGCGGCCACTCCATCCCCGGCGACGGCCTGGTCTTGCAAGAAGCGCGATCCAACGTAACCCGTGGATCCGGCTGAAAAGCAGGCCTTCCGAGAGGAACGTGGGACGGCCTCTCCACGAATCGCGACACCCTTGCCGGCGCCCGGCAAGCGACCCTCAGATCAGCCCGCGGCGGGTCATGATCCAGAGGGCGACGGCACCCAGCAGCAGCAGGCCGAACAGCACGCTGGCCGCGATGCTGGCCGCGCCGCCCCGCAGCCGCATCCCCTGCCCCAGCGGCCGCAGATAGGCCGTCAGCGCCTTGTGCGCATGTTCCAGCCGCGTGAAATCCACCTGGCGCGCCAGCTTCGGCTGGCCGGCCTTGCGGTCGGCCTCGGCCAGGATGCGCGCCTCGCGCCGCAATCGCCGCGGCAGCGCGCCGCCGCGCTTGCGCAGCATGCTTTCCAGATCGGCCTGCTGGCCGCGCCTGAGGCCGCCGAACCGCGCCGCCATCAGGCTGGCGACCTCGTCCGCCATCGGCCGGATGCTTTCGATGCCCATCGCCCCCATCCCGTTTTCGCCAAGGCTAGCGCCTCTGGCGCCGCTTCGCCAGTGCCGCTAGGCTGCGCGCATGATGCTGAACATGACGATGACAGGAATGGATTCGGATCGCCCGCCGGTGCTGCTGGCACATGGGCTGTTCGGATCGGGGCGCAACCTGGGCGGCCTTGCGCGGCGGCTGGGGGAAAGCCGGCGGGTGATCTCGGTCGACATGCGCAACCATGGCGACAGTTTCCACGATCCCGACCATGGCTATGCCGCGCTGGCCGGCGACCTGGCCCAGGTGATCGCGGCGCAGGGCGGCCGGGCGGATGTTCTGGGGCATTCGATGGGCGGCAAGGCCGCGATGATGCTGGCGCTGACGCAGCCCGACCTGGTGCGCCGGCTGGTCGTCATGGACATCGCCCCCTTCGCCTATGGCCACAGCCAGAGCGGCCTGATCGACGCGATGGAGACGGTGGACCTTGCCGGGCTTCGCCTGCGCTCCGAGGCGGATGCGCGGCTGGCCGAACGCGTCGCCGATCCGGGCGTGCGGGCGTTTCTGCTGCAATCGCTGGACCTCAAGGCCGATCCGCCGCGCTGGAAGTTCAACCTGCCGGCGTTGCGGGACCAGATGCCCCGGCTGGTCGGCTGGCCTGGGGCGCCCAAGGGCGGTTTCACCGGCCCCGCGCTGTTCCTGGCCGGAGAGGATTCGGATTACTGCCGCGCGCCGCAAGCCGAGGCGATCCGCGAATATTTCCCCCAGGCCGAGATCCGCGTCATCCCCGGCGCGGGACATTGGCTGCATGCCGACCGCCCGGCCGAGGTCGCCGAGGCGGTGGCGGCCTTCCTGGACTGATCCCGCCGGCGGCACGGGCCCTTCAGCCGTCGGGACAGCGCAGCGACAGCCGCGCCTCGCCGGTATCGCCGGGGATGCGGCTGCGCAGGCTGTTCGGAATCGCCTGGCATCCGGTCGTCCGCTCGGCGGCGATCACCATCAGCTCCGGCACCACTGCCCGCGCGTCCCGGCCAAGGTAGCCCAGGCGGATCACCTCTGCCTGGCTGCCGTCGTGAAAGACGGCGAAGCGGATGCCCTCCAGCGTGATGTCATGCCGCTGGGCGCCGAAAAACTGCGGCGCAGGCGAGGCGCAGGCGGAAAGGAACAGCACAAGAAACAGAATCACACGCATGACGCCTGTCTAGCGACCAACGGTTAAGAAACCCTTAACAGGCGGGGAACCCCGGCCGGGGGCAGGCGTTGATCCCAAAGGAAAATCCACGCAGGAGACTGAATATGCGTAAAATTATTCACGTTTCGCCCCTGCTTGCACTGCTGGTCCTGGCCGCCTGCCAGACGGTGCAGGGCGCCGGGCGCGACCTGCAAAGCGCCGGACAGGCGATCAGCCGGGAAAGCCAGGAAGCCCAAGCCGGCATGTGATCTGCCTCAGGCGGCCCGGTTGCAGTCCTCGCAAACGGGGGTGTCCGGCAGCGGTTCCAGCCGTGCCGGCAGGATGCTGGTCCCGCAACCCGTGCAAACCCCGTATTGGCCGCTTTCCATGCGGCGCAGGGTTGCCTCTATACGCTCCACCTCGATCTGCTGGACCCTGCCGAGCGCGTGAAAGACCCTCTCTTGCGCGGCCTTCGCATCCTGCGGGCCGGCAGGGCGCAATGCCTTTTCGATAGAGGCAAGGTCGGCAAGAAGCGCCCTGCGCCGCATGATCAGCATGGTCTTGCGCGCATTCAGGTCCATGGAACTTCCTCTCTTGGTCCCGGCGTTCTGGCACAGCTGCGCGGCTGCCCGCTTGACTTGCGTCAAGTTGTCACGGGGCCTCGCGGCGGGCCCCGCCCAGCCGGATCGGCCGGGATCCGCCTGCGGGAGCGTCCCTTTCAAGACAATCCTTGCCGATCGGGCGCCCACTGCCACGGCTGTGACTTGAGCGGCTTGCCAAGGAGATTAGGCTTTGCCGACAACGAGCAGAAAAAAAGAAAGGAACGTGCATGCGTCGGATGGTTACGGTCGGCCTTTGCATGGCCGGCATGGCGGTCGCGGGCTGCGAGACGATGCAGGGCGCGGGGCGCGACATGCAGACCGCGGGACAGTTGCTGAGCGAACAGGCGGCAAACAGCCAGGTGCAGATGGGACAGCCGGCCCCCTATGGAACCGCACCGGCCCCTTATACGCCGCCGGAAGTGGCGCCCGCGCCCTATTGAGCCAGGCGGCCGGCCGGCTGTCCAGGCCGTCGCGGGCTAGGCCGCGCCCGTCTCCTTGCCGGCCAGCCGCGACAGGAGACGGTCCAGCGCGGCGGCATCCGGCCCCAGTTCGGCCAGCAGATCGGCCTGGAACGCCTCGGCGATGCGGCCCAGCCGCAGCATCAGCGCCTGCCCCTGGGGCGTCAGTTCCAGCACGATCAGCCGCCGGTCGGCGTCGTTGCCCGATTTCCGAACCAACCCCGCCCCCTGCAGGCGCGAGGCGGCACGGCTGACCACGGACTTGTCCAGGTTCACGCGGGCATGGATGTCGCGGATGCTGACCGCGCCGGAATGGTCCAGATGCGCCAGCACCCGCCATTCGGGGATGGTCAGCCCCGCCTCGACCTCGTAGAGCGCGGCGAATCGGCGGCTGACCTGCGCCGCCGCCACGGACAGGCGATAGGGCAGGAAAGCGTCCAGCCGAAAGGTCATGGGGCACCCCTTTTTCCGGCCAGAACAGCAAGGATTCGTCGCCTTGGCAACAGGAATGGGCGGCGCTTGACAGGCCTGCGGCCCAGGCGGCATAATCGTTGCAACTGCAATGATCTTGCGGGGAGGAGCCCGATGACCAGCCCTGCTCTGCCCGGCGGCATGATCCGCGCGACCGTCACCACCGGCACGCATCCGGGCTACATGCCCGGCTTTGGCAACGATTTCGAAACCGAGGCCCTGCCCGGCGCCCTGCCGCAGGGCCAGAACAGCCCGCAGAAATGCGCCTATGGGCTTTATGCCGAGCAGCTTTCCGGCACCGCCTTCACCGCGCCGCGCGGCCGGAACGAGCGGACCTGGTGCTATCGCATCCGCCCCTCGGTCCGGCATACCGGCGATTTCGCCGCGATCGACCTGCCCTATTGGAAGACGGCGCCGAATGTGCGCGACGACATCGCCAGCCTGGGGCAGTATCGCTGGGATCCGATCCCGGTCCCGGAGGAGGCGCTGACCTGGATCACCGGCATGCGCACCATGACCACCGCCGGCGACGTGAACATCCAGGTCGGCATGGCCAGCCATGTCTACCTGGTCACGCGCTCGATGCAGGACGAATATTTCTTCTCGGCCGACAGCGAATTGCTGGTGGTCCCGCAGGAGGGCCGGCTGCGCTTTTGCACCGAGCTGGGGGTGATCGACCTGGAGCCGAAAGAAATCGCCATCATCCCGCGCGGCCTGGTCCATCGCGTCGAAGTGCTGGAGGGCCCCTGCCGCGGCTTCGTCTGCGAGAATTACGGGCAGAAATTCGACCTGCCGAACCGCGGCCCCATCGGCGCCAATTGCCTGGCCAATCCGCGCGACTTCAAATGCCCGGTCGCGGCCTTCGAGGACCGCGAGGCGCGTTCCCGCGTGGTGATCAAGTGGTGCGGCCGGTTCCACGAGACCTGGATCGACCACAGCCCGCTGGACGTGGTGGCCTGGCATGGCAATTACTGCGCCTATAAATACGACCTGCGCACCTATTCGCCCGTCGGCGCGGTGCTGTTCGACCATCCCGACCCGTCGATCTTTACCGTGCTGACCGCGCCCTCGGGGCAGGAGGGGACGGCGAATATCGATTTCGTGCTGTTCCGCGAGCGCTGGCAGGTGGCCGAACACAGCTTCCGCCCGCCCTGGTATCACAAGAACATCATGTCCGAGTTGATGGGCAATATCTATGGCATCTACGACGCCAAGCCGCAGGGCTTCGCGCCGGGCGGCATCAGCCTGCACAATTGCATGCTGCCGCATGGGCCGGACCGCGGCGCCTTCGAGGGCGCCTCGAACGCCGAGCTGAAGCCCGAGAAGCTGGACAACACCATGTCCTTCATGTTCGAAACCCGCTTTCCCCAGCACCTGACCGAATTCGCCGCCCGCGAGGCACCGATGCAGCGCGACTACGTCCAGGTCTGGCAGCAGCTGGAGAAGAAGTTCGACGGAACACCCGGCGGCAAATAGGCGCGTAGCGGTGCGGTGCATCAATCCGCCCGCCCGCCCCCCGCCGAACGGCTTGAGCGTCGGGGGCGAAGAAGGACGCGGGCAGCATTCCCCGCCTTTCCCGGCGCGGCGCCGGGATCAAGGCGGGCAGCCGCCAGCCAGAACCGGCGTGCCGGGCCGAAGGCGACGGCGCGCCGCCTGCCGCGCTCAGACCGAGGGCAGGCCCACCCCGCCGGCCGAGGCCGCGCTCAGCGCGACGAAGTTCAGCGCCTGCTGGCGGATGGCCGCCGCCAGTTCCTGGCGGGCCGAGAGCAGGCTGCGCTCGGCATCGAGGACCGGGAAGAAATCCGCCTCGCCCAGCTCATAGGAGCTGCGGGTCAGGTTCACCGTCTCGCGCGCATTCTCGACCAGCCGCGATTGCGCGGCGACAGCACGGGCATCGCGGTTATAGCCGGCCAGCGCATTCTCGACCTCCTCGACCGCGCCCAGCACCGCGGCCTGCCAGGCCAGCCGCGCCTGTTCCGCCCGCGCCTGCGCCGCGGAAAGCCGGGCCTGGTTCGCACCGCCCGAGAACAGCGGCAGCGAGATCTGCGGCCCGAAGCCCCAGGTCTTGCCATTCGTCGGCGTGATCGAGCCCGAAAGCGTCAGCCGCGGATAGAAGGCCGCCTGCGCCTCGCCGACATCGGCGGCGGCGGCGGCGAGGTTGCGCTCGGCCATGCGCACGTCGGGGCGGACGCGGACCACATCCGCCGGCACGCCGACGCTGGCGCTGTAGCGTGCGCGCGGCTGGCCGCCGCCCTGGCGCAGTTGCGCCGCAAGCTCGGCGCTGCGCCCGGCGGTCAGCGTGGCCAGCCGGTTCACCGACTGGTCGAAGCCGACCTCGAGACCCGGCAGCGCCGCCTCGGCCTGCGCCACCAGCTGCTCGGCCTGCAGGACTTCCAGCCGCGAGACGCTGCCGAAGGCGTCCTGGGTGCGGGTCATCTCCAGCGTGCGGCGGCGGCTTTCCAGGCTCTGCCGGGTCAGCGCCAGCGCCTCCTGGTAATAACGCGCGTCGACATAGGCCGAGGCGATGGCGCTGGCCACGGTCAGCCGCGCCACCTCGGCCGACAGATAGGCCGCGTCCAGCCGGGCCGAGGCGCCCTGCCGCGCCGCGCGGGTCGAGCCGAACAGGTCGACCAGCCAGGACACGCCCAGCGTGGCGGAGCTGGTCTCGACGATCCCGGTCTCGCTACGGCTGCGCGCGGCCGAGCCCTGCACATCCACCTGCGGCAGGTCGCTGGCGCCGATCAGCCGGGCGTTGGCCTGGGCCTCGCGGATGGTGGCGACGGCGGTCTGCACGTCCAGGTTGCGCCGCAGCCCGGTGGCGATCAGCGCGTCCAGCCGCTTGTCGCGGAACGCGGCCCACCAGGCATTCGCCCCGGCGCGGCGGGCGGGCGAATCGGCGGCGAACTCGGTCGCCAGCTCGGCGCGGGGCGCGGCATAGCGGACCGGGTTGCAGGCCGCCAGCGCCAGGCTGGAGACGAGCCCGCCCAAGATGCCGCGGCGGGAGAAAGGCAAGGTCTGGGTCATCCGAAACTCTCTGTTGGGTGGCCCGGCTTGCGGGCGCGAAAGGAACGGGCAGGGACGGTTCTCAACCGCCCCTGCCATGGGCTGCGGCGCGACTCAAGCGGCCGTATCGCCGCGGATGGGCGCGGACTCGCGGCGGCCGGTCGCCCGGCTGAACAGGCCCAGCACGAAGACGAAGAACACCGGCACGAAGAACACCGCCAGCACCGTGGCCGCGACCATGCCGCCGATGACCCCGGTGCCGATGGCGTTCTGGCTGGCCGCCGACGGTCCGGTGGCGATGGCCAAGGGCACCACGCCCAGCGTGAAGGCCAGCGAGGTCATCAGGATCGGCCGGAAGCGCAGCTTCGCCGCCGTCACCGCCGCCTCGATCAGGCTTTGGCCCTCGTCGCGCAGATCCTTGGCGAATTCGACGATCAGGATGGCGTTCTTGGCCGAAAGCCCGATGATCGCGATCAGCCCGACCTTGAAATAGATGTCGTTGGGCATGTCGCGCAGCATGACCGCGACGACGCAGCCCAGGACACCCAGGGGCACGACCAGCATCACCGACAGCGGGATCGACCAGCTTTCGTAAAGCCCGGACAGCAGCAGGAAGACGAACAGGATGCTCATGGCGTAAAGCAGCGTCGCCTGGCTGCCGGCCTGGATCTCCTCCAGCGACTGCCCGGTCCATTCGTAGCCGAAGCCCTGCGGCAGTTCGGCCGCCAGCCGCTCCATCTCGGCCATGGCGGCGCCGGAACTGTAGCCCGGCCCGGCGGCGCCGGCGATGCGGACCGCCGGATAGCCGTTATAGCCCACGACCTGCGACGGCCCCTGTTCCCACGCCACGCTGGCGAAGGACGAAAACGGCACCATCCCGCCATTGGCGTTGCGCACGGTCAGCGCCAGGATGTCCTCGGCCTGCATGCGCGAGTCCTCCTCGGCCTGCATGACCACGCGCTGCATCTTCCCGGCATTGGGGAAGTCGTTGATATAGGCCGAGCCGAGGTATTGCGAGATCGTCGCCGAGATGTCGGCGAAGGTCACGCCGAAGGCATTGGCCTTTTCGCGGTCGATGGTGACGAAGACCTGCGCGGCCGAGGGCAGCCCCTCGATCCGCAGCCCGGTGGCGATGCCGTTTTCCTGGGCCTGGGCAATGATCTGCTGGGCGGCGGCCAGCAGCGCCTCCTGCCCCTGCCCGCCGCGGTCCTGCAGGCGGAAGCTGAAGCCGCCGGTGGCGCCGAAGCCGGGGATCGGCGGCGGTGACAGTGCGAAGGCCTGCGCGTCCTGATAGCCGAACATCTGCATGTTCGCGGCATTGGCGATGTCCTGCGCCGATTGCTCGCGCTCGGCCCAGTCCTTGAAGGTGACGAACATCAGCCCCGCATTCGGCCCCTGCCCCGAAAAGCTGAAGCCGCGGATCGCCACGGTATTCTCGACCGCCTCGTTCTGCTGGAACATCTGCGTGGCCTGGGCCAGCACCTCGTCGGTGCGGTTGGAACTGGCCGTGGCCGGGGTCTGGATGTCGGCGATGATGAAGCCCTGGTCCTCGTTCGGCAGGAAGCTGGAGGGCAGGCGAAGGAAGCCCATGGCCGTCGCCCCGACCAGCACCAGGTAGAAAGCCATCATCACCAGCCGCCGCCGCGTGACCAGCCCGACCGCGCCGGTATAGCGGTCGGTCAGCCGGTCGAAATTGCGGTTGAACCAGCCGAAGAAGCCCTTCCTTTCGTGATGGCCGCTGATCGGCTTGAGGAAGGTCGCGCAAAGCGCCGGGGTCAGCGTCAGCGCCAGGAAGGCCGAGAACAGGATCGACACCACCATGGTCAGCGCGAACTGGCGATAGATGATGCCCGAAGAGCCGGGAAAGAAGGCCATCGGCACGAAGACCGCCGCCAGCACCAACGTGATGCCGACGATGGCGCCCGAGATCTGGCCCATGGCCTTTTTGGTGGCCTCGCGCGGCGGCAGGCCCTCGGTCGCCATGATGCGTTCCACGTTCTCGATCACCACGATGGCGTCGTCGACCAGGATGCCGATGGCCAGCACCATGGCGAACATGGTCAGCACGTTGATCGAGAACCCCGCCGCCAGCATGACCGCCACCGTCCCCATCAGCGCGATGGGCACGACGATGGTCGGGATGATGGTATAGCGGAAATTCTGCAAGAACAGGAACATCACCACGAAGACCAGCGCCATGGCCTCGACCAGCGTATGCAGCACCTTCTCGATCGAAGCCTCGACGAAGGGGGTGGTGTCGTAGGGGATTGTGTAGCTCACCCCCTCGGGGAAGAACTGCGACAGCTCCTCCATTTTCTGATGCACCGCCTCGGAGGTGTTCAGCGCATTGCCGGTGGCCGACAGCTGGACACCCAGCGCCGCCGCCGGCTTGCCGTTGATGCGCGAGGCGAAGCTGTAGCTTTCCGCCCCCACTTCCAGCCGCGCCACGTCGCGAAGCAGCACGGTCGAGCCGTCGGGATTGGCGCGCAGCACGATCTTGCCGAACTCGTCCACGTCGTCGAGCTGACCCTTGATCAGCACGGTCGCGGTCAGCTGCTGGCCGATGGGGTTCGGGTCGGCGCCGACCTTGCCGGCCGCCACCTGCGCGTTCTGCGCCCGCACCGCCGCCACGATCTCGGCCGAGCTGAGGTTCAGCCCGGTCATCTTGGCCGGATCGACCCAGATGCGCAGCGCGCGTTCCGGGGCAAAGACCTGCGCCCGGCCCACACCCTCGATGCGGCGAATCTCGCCCACCACGTTGCGGTTCAGGTAATCGCCCAGCGCGATGTCGTCCAGCGAGCCGTCGTCCGAGGTCAGCGCCACCATCATCAGGAAGCCCGTGCCCGCCTCTTCGATCAGCACGCCCTGGTCGACCACGCTTTGCGGCAAGAGCGGCTCGACCCGCGCCACGGCGTTCTGCACGTCGACCTGGGCGCGGGCGATGTCGGTGCCCGGCTCGAAGGTGGCGGTAATCGACATGGCCCCGGAACTGTCCGAGACCGATTCGTAATAGGCCAGCCCCTCGACGCCGTTCAGCTCGTCCTCGATGGGCTGGGCGACCGCCTGGTTGATCTCGCCCGGCGCGGCGCCGGTATAGGCGGTCGAGATGGTGATCTGCGGCCAGGCCACCTGCGGATATTGCGCGACCGGCATCATCGGCAGCGCCAGCACGCCGGCGATGACGATGAAGATGGAAATCACCCAGGCCAGCACCGGCCGGTGAATGAAGAACCGTGCCATCGCCCTACTCCTGCGCGGGCGCTTCGGCGGCCGCGGCGGCGCCGGCCGGCACCCTGGGGGCCTCGACCGGCTGCGCCACCACCTTGGCGTCGGGGTAAAGCTTCTGCGCCCCCAGCACCACGACGCGGTCGCCCGGCTCCAGCCCGCTTTCCACCAGCCAGCGGTTGTCGGTGGTCTGGCCCAGGGTCACGTCGCGGCGCTCGACCGTCTCGTCATCCTTCAGCGCATAGACATAGGCTTGGCCCGACTGGTCGCGCTGCACCGCCATCTGCGGCACGGTCAGGGCGTTGTCGCGCATGGCCTGCTCGATCCGCACCCGGACGTAAAGGCCGGGCAGCAGCTCGCCCTCGGGGTTCGGGAACTCGGCGCGCAGTGTGATCTGCCCGGTCGAGCTGTCCACGCTCGCCTCGGAAAACAGCAGCTTGCCGGGATGGGCATATTCGCTGCCGTCGTCGAAGATCAGCCGCACCGCCGCCTCGTCGGCCGACATCATCGCCAGCTGCCCCGCCGCCAGGGCCCGGCGCAGCGCGAAAAGCTCCGAGGAGGACTGGGTGAAATCCACATAGACCGGGTCGAGTTGCTGGATCGTCGCCATGATGTCGGTCTGGGCGTTGACCAGCGCCCCCTCGGTCACCAGCGCGCGGCCGACCACGCCGGCGATGGGCGCCGTCACCTCGGTATAGGAACGGTTCAGCTGCGCCTCTTGCAGCGAGGCGCGGGCAATGGCGACATCCGCCTGGGCCTGGGCCAGCGCGGTGGCGGCATTGTCCAGGTCGACCCCCGCCGTTACCTTGCGCTCGCGCAGGGCACGGGCGCGCTTTTCTTGGTCGGCGGCGTTCAGCGCGGTGGCCTCGGCGCGGGCCAGCGCACCCTGGGCGCTGGCGACGCGCACGTCATAGGGCGCCGGGTCGATGCGATAAAGCACATCGCCCGCCTCGACCTTGCCGCCCTGTTCGAAGACGCGCTCGACGACGATGCCGCCGACGCGGGGCCGCACCTCGGCGATGCGGGTCGCGGCGACTCGGCCGGGCAGTTCGTTCACCACCGGCAACGCCTCGGGCGTCATCACCTGCACGCTGACCTGGGGCGGCGGCAGTTGCTGCGCCGCCACCGGGGCGGCCGCCGTCAGGCAGCAAAGCACAAGCCCGGCGCAAAGGCCGGGAGACAGTCTCATGGTCATGGTTCTTTCCTGGGAGGGCTGAATGGTTGGGGGGAGGGATCAGTCTCCGGCTGTGCCGGGGTCGCTTTCCGCGACCGCCATCAATTCATCAAGGATCTCATCGCGGGTTTCCTGGTCGAAGCGGTGGAAGCCGAAATATTCCAGGAAGGCCA
Source organism: Paracoccus sp. pheM1 (assembly GCF_018499825.1). Classification (NCBI taxonomy): domain Bacteria; kingdom Pseudomonadati; phylum Pseudomonadota; class Alphaproteobacteria; order Rhodobacterales; family Paracoccaceae; genus Paracoccus; species Paracoccus sp. pheM1. The sequence continues at coordinate 1,273,168 of NZ_JAGXCX010000002.1, read as the reverse complement.
TGCCGTGCAGCGTCAGCAGCGCCATCAGCATCCGGCGCCGGTCGGCCGCCTCGGCCGCGACCGCCTCGGCATCGCCGGCCAGCACCTCGCGCATGATCTCGCGGCATTCGGCATGCTCGCCCATGCTGGCGCTGATCAGCAGCGCCATGTCCAGTTCCTCGTCGGTCGGAACCCGGCGATATTCATCGATCAGCGCGCGCAGCCGGGCATTGGGCTCGCCCTCGTGCCGGGCGCGCACCTCGGCGAATCGCGCCCGGTGCTGGGCCATCTTGTGGCGGATGAAGGCGGCCAGCAGCCCGGCCTTGCTTTCGCAGTCATAGACCACGCTGGACTTGCTGATCCCGGCCTCCCTGGCCACCGCGTCGATGCTGAGCCCGGCAATGCCCGAGCGCCGCGCCACCCGTTCGATGGCGCCCATCAACTCGTCGCGGTTGATCGTGCGCTTGCGTCCCATATCCACCACCAAGATTTCAATACGGTCGTTCGTTTATAATTTTGACCCTCTCCTGTCAACCGCTTCTCCGCGTCGGATGCCGCAAGCCCTGCTTGACTCGCCGGGCCAGCCATAGGTATACCGACCTACCTACTTCGTGGAGGCGATGATGGAAGCTCCCCAGCCCCCAGCGCCGGAAAGCGCGCGCGAACGGCTGCTCAAGGCGGCTGCCGTGCTGTTCTACAACAACGGCATCGGCGGGACCGGCATCGACGCCATCGTCGAGCGCGCGGGCGTGGCGAAGAAAAGCCTCTACAACAACTTCTCCTCCAAGGCCGACCTGGTGAACCAGTATCTGCAGGCGCGGCACGAGGAATGGCTGGGCCTCCATGAAGCTCGGGCGCGGGATGCCGAAACACCCTGCGCGCGGGTGCTGGCAGTGTTCGACGCCTATCAGGACCATGCCGAGCATGAATACGAGCGCGGCTTTCGCGGCTGCGGGTTGCTGAACGCCGCCGCCGAACTGACCGCCGGCGACGTCGGCCGCCAGGCCGTCCGCCACCACAAGGAAGAGGTCGAAGCCCTGCTGGCCGCGCCCCTGGCCGAACTGCTGCCTGATGATCCAGACCGCGCGGCCCGGCTGGCGCAGCAGCTTTCCTTCCTGCTGGAAGGGGCCATCGCCCGCGCCGGGCTGGAAGGCACCAGCGCCCTGGTGCATGAGGCCCGCGCCATGGCCTCGAACATGCTGGAGGCGCTGTGAGCAGCCCGTCCAGGGATCACGGCATCGGCGTCGCCGCGGTCCTGTTCTCCTCGGTCGTCTGGGGCACCACCGGCACCGCCGCCACCTTCGCGCCCGAGGTCGGCCCGGCCGCCATCGGCGCGGCGGCGATGGGCGTCGGCGGGCTGCTGCAGGCGCTGCTGGCCGGCGGGCGCATCGCCCGCGCCCTGCCGGAACTGGCACGGCATTGGCGCAACCTGCTGCTTGGGGGGCTGGCGGTGGCGATCTATCCGCTGGCCTTCTACGCCTCGATGCGCCTGGCCGGGGTGACCATCGGCACGGTGGTGACCATCGGCTCGGCACCGCTGCTGTCGGCCCTGATCGAATGGCTTTTCGACGGCGCGCGGCTGTCGCGGCGTTGGCTGGCCGGGGCCTCGATCGGGCTTCTGGGCATGGTGCTGCTGTGCCTGGCCGAGGATGCGGGACACCAGGCCGGCGAGGGCGCGACCCTGCTCGGCATCGCGCTCGGCCTGGTCGGCGGGCTGACCTATGCGCTTTACTCCTGGACGGCGCGGCGGCTGATGCTACGCGGCATCCACTCGCGCGTGGCGATGGGCGCGACCTTCGGCATCGGCGGGCTGCTGCTGATGCCGGTGCTGGTCGCGACCGGCGGGCCGTTCCTGGCCTCGTGGGGGAATGCCGCGGTGGGCATCTACATGGCGCTGGTGCCGATGTTCCTGGGCTATGTCTGCTTCGGCATCGGCCTGGCGCGGATTTCCGCCAGCATAGCGACGACGATCACCCTGATCGAGCCGGTGGTGGCGGCGATGCTGGCCATCCTGGTGGTGGGCGAGCGCCTGCTGGCGCTTGGCTGGATCGGCGTGGTGCTGGTCGTCGCTTGCCTGGTGGTGATCACCGTGCCGGTCAGGCTGAAGATACGCCCGGTCCGCACCGCGCAGAAGGCATGAAAACCCGCCATGGCCGGGCTTGTGACCGGCACCGGACCCCCTGATGCCTCGCGGCTGTCCCATTGGCCGGGATCGCCCCCGCCCATCGCATCGGCCCTCGGCAGCGCCGTTCTGACACCGCCCGCCTGTCAAGCCGAGGCAGGAGCGCGCCCTGGTCGCACCTCCGTTGCCCCTGGAAAAGAGCAATCGCCAAGGTGATGCTGACCAAGCGCGGCGCCGGTTGACTTCGCATAGGTGCCGAACGCGATGCGCGACCTGGCTCGAACCCGTGCCACCGCAATGCCGGTGCTGCACAAGGCGCGGAGGCACCTGCCGGGTTTTCCGCTGCGCCACGGTCGCAGCCATCCCGAAAGAAAATGCTGGCTGAATACCTGATCGGCGCACCTAATGTCGCCGCGCTCCCCACAGCAGGCAGAACAGATCCTGCTCCAAGACTGCCAAGACCGAAATGCGGGTCGAGCATTTGCCAGGACGAATCAAGGAACTCCTCCCGAAGCCTGGCGCCGTTTATCCCAGGGGTACACCACGTCGCGACCATTGGCGTTGTCGCCGAGGGCAGCGGGTTTCGACACTCCGATAATCCTCGGCGGCCGATTGCTTCTCTCGCACCGACACCGCCGAGCATTCGAACGGTACCGCCGGAGCGGGATCGGCAAGACCGGCAGATGGCGTGCGCAACCATTCTTTCCAACCTGCAAGCGACCAGCCCCTTCCGCTTGTAAGGTTCTGGTGCGGTCATCTCCCCCCGCAAAAACACCCGCGGATTCGCCTTCCAGTTCGACCCGCATCTCTGTCCGCGCACATGTGGATCCAACGAAATCAAGCTGCGCAGCGCGGCCATGGCTTCCACCTTAATGTCCAAGGGGAACAGAACGGTGACGAAGTTAGTGATCTGGACCCGGTAAGCTCCCTGAGGCCGGGATGGCGTCGCAGGACAGGTGGCTCTGTCGCAATGGCGATGGCCACCCGCAGCTGCGCCCTCTGGGCTTCAAGCTTGCGCTCTCGGGTATCAATCGAGATCAAGCAAGGACAACTCCCACAGGCACGTCTTCCCATTTCTTAACGTAAAATATTACGGAATAGCTGCCTATGCTCTCAACAAGGCAAGGGCATTGGCATAACGAGAGCTCCCCGATGACACACTCATCTGGCTACGCAAAAGAAAATGCCTGAGAACAAGATCAAGACCATCGCCTGATTCGAACTGGCTCACGCTATTGCTTCCGGTAAGTCTCTCGGTTCTCACCTTCAGCTCCGAAAGCTGCCTATCAATGGAAAGAGAGGAAAATCCGGTTCCAATACCATAAGCTCCTTCAAACACCTGGCGCAGAGGCTTAGACGCGAGAATTTGATACCATTTCGTATTTTCACTTGCATCTGAAGTCGCAATATTTAGCAATTCTCGCTGCGCGTTCAACGCCAGCTCAATTTCCGCATGCCTTTCCCCGATATTCCTCTCGAATGATCTCGACTCATATTTCTCAATAATCGCACCGACATCAACCCTAGCACCTTGCCCCTCCGACGAAAAATGGAGCGCCAAACCCTGATTCAGGGCAAGGTAACGCTTATCTGCAAGCCTATTTACCAAACTACCCTTATCGGCAGGATCGGATTCAATAACCTTTCTTAAAAAGAACTTGTTGTTAACGTCAGAATCCAACCCAAAGGCACGCAGCACGACCACCAACAGTTTTCTGTCATTGACCAGCTCTTCGGCAGTCTTAATGTTCTGAATGTTCTTCTGAAAATAATCCTTGGAAACCCTTATGTCATGACTCTTGAGAAAAGCGCTACGCTGCTTCACCATCGTACGCTCAAGAATCTTCCAGCCCGCATACCCTCCCGATCCCGCCTGAACATTATAACTCATGGCTTACCTATGGCCATTAACCTTGACTCCCTTGGAATAAGCAGTCTGAGCTTCCTAAAGGCCCCGTAGTAATCCCCTTCAATTACTGCATTGGAGGCGAAATCAAGCAAACTGCCACTGTCCAGATCACGAAAAACTTGAGACAACTGCTCTATACCGTAGAGAACCTGCCTTCGCCCCTCATCCTCAAGAGCATCTCCGGTGAGAACGAGTTGGCAGATATAGCATATCCTCGAAACCGGAGAGTTGACAGAATCTGGATGTATGGCATCTCTTAATCTAAGGATACTGGTATTCGGCGTAAGAATTGATACCTTGGAACGCTTATCGCCGTTTTCTATTACGGCACCGTTCACCAGAATTCTTTCGCGAGGAGCCAGCTTGAGAACAAGGCCTGTCATGAATTCATGTCCCCTCGCAAACCCTTCATTATTCTGATGTTTATTTCTATGAGCGGCTCAGCAGAGGCGCGTTCCAACAGGATACGACGGCCTTGCTTGAGAGAGAAAAAAGCAAGCGATAGCAGGCCCGCCTTTACCTCTGGAGGTAGACTGTTTTCCTCATGGGCAAGATCGGCAGCTATGACAGTCCAAAGCTGGCTACTGGCGTTTACCGCCTCTATCATCGCATAACGATCATCGATTTTAGTTGCGTTCTTGAGCTTTTGCGTTACCTGGGAAAACGCAAAATACTCATTATCCCTGTCTGTTCGAACATGCCGCGAACCAAAATTCGTGTCAGTGCTTTGAAAATTTGCAAGCTTCACGTCAGGAGACCCATTCTAGACCTATATTGGAACGAAGGGCGCCCCACAGGGCGCCCTTGGTAGATTATCGGAATAGCGACAGAATCGTTTGCGGCGCCTGATTGGCGATCGACAACGCCTGCACCCCAAGCTGCTGCTGGGTCTGCAGCGCCTGCAGACGGGCTGACGCTTCCTCCATATCGGCATCCACCAGCGCACCGATGCCGGCAGTCAGCGAATCGGCCAGCTTCGATACGAAATTCGATTGATCGTTGATCCGCTTGGCGGCCGTACCAAGTTCTGCTGCCCCTGTCTTCGCGATGTCGAGCAACGCCTCGATTTCACCAACCGCAGTTCGTGCCGTGGTGCTGTCCGTGATGGTCGTGATTGTAGCGCCTTCAATATCCGCCTCGAAGTCCACAGAATTGACCGTAATCGTCTGCGCAGTGGTTACAGCTGTACCCGCCGTCCGGTCCAAGGACGCCAAGACGCTGAAGGATGTCGCAGTACCGATCGGATTGGTCTTGAGCAGATTGACCCCATTCATCTGGGTTCCGTCAATCGTCGAAATAATCTGGTTCCTTTTCTCCACGATCTGCTCGTTCACAGTCGCAAAATCGTTCGCATCACTGCCGGCACTGCTTGCCAGCCTTCTCATTTCATCAAGCAAATCACGGATATCTTCAGCACCGTCCCGCGCAGTCGTCACCACCGCCGCAGCAAGATTCAGGTTGCTCTGAAGCGTCTTGAAGACTGCTTGGTCGGATTCCATGACCTTCGAAATGGCCCAAACCGCAGCGTTGTCCTGTGCGTTGGCGACCTTTTTTCCGGTCGAAATCTCATTCTGGGCTTTCGTCAGATTCGCATTGATCCCCTTCAGGGTTTGCAGCGCGACCATCGCGCCATTATTGGTCAGAATGCTGGACATCTTCAATCTCCATTCCTGGGTGGTTTACCCGTTTCTAGTGCAAGAGGCCTTCTGACCTACGGGACGGACCCGATGACTATGTCACGTCATTCGATCTATCCGCCCTTCCTGAATAAACTCCTGACCAGGCGACCCAGGCAATCAAAGACTACAGAAAAGTTTACTCAAAATCTTCTATCATGCGGTGAAGAAATAGGATTGCCGATCCTGCGGCCCTGGCGATCATAGGTGTTCAGGTGGCGCGACAAGGCTGCGATCTCGGCAAGCTGCCGCTGCGCGGCCGCCACACCGTCGCAGGCAGCACTGGCGAGGGACAGAATGTCGCGCAGCAGTTCGGCAGTTTCTGCAACCCTGTCCCTTGGCATCGCGCCAGAGTGAACAAGCACTTCAAATTCCTGCATTTTCACAAGGGCCGAATCGGTTTGGAATACCAGAAGATCCTCCCTCGCCTGTTGGAGCAAATGTAGGGCTTTTGTCATTCGATCTCCTCGTTACGTCGTTGAAATCCAATATCAATTCGTTCCGCGATGGCTTCCGCATAGGTATCGTTCAGCAGGCTTGCAAATTGCGATTCGCCGATGCCGCCGCCGAACTCACCGGTCGGCTGTCCGGGTCCGGCGAGCTTCAGCATTTCCACAAGAAATGCCTGCTCGAGTCCATCGACGACGCTCGGTTTCGGTCGGGTTGTCGTGCAGGCGATTCCTGCTGCCAGAACTCTCTCCATGCCAGGCTCTTTTCTGAATAAAAGTTTCAACAACGGGTGACTTTATCTGGCATAAGTAAATATTTGGTAATCTTGCTATGCCAATCTGGCAGCAACTTGATCGGCACAGAGGGGATCCAAGTGGATGTGGGTTTTACATGTCACCAAGCAGCAGCTGCGCCACTTGGCGTGCAGTGCAACAGTGCGGTTCGGCTAAGCACTTGCAAAACCGCTGATTTTTCTGGTTTTTTCGGCATCCAGCTGCAAGACGACCCTACGGCGGAGCCGATCGAATCGCCCGTCCATTCCACTGCATCCGACCATGAAGATATCCTTGCCGATGCAGATGATACGGCCGACAGTTCGGTTCTTGATCTGGCCGCCGATCCGACCGTTGCAGCCGATCAGCTATCTCTCGGCAGTTCGGACCATATCGGTGCCGCCGGAGAGAGACAAATCACAGCAGAGCCGTTGGTGGAGGAAAGCGAATGGGTGGAAATGGTATCGGATTTCTTCGAATACGCCGATCAGAAACCGGGGAGAGCAGAGATCCTGCATCATGAGCTCTCGGAACGAGGCCTCAGCACCTACGCAGGCATGTCGAGCAATGGTCATACTCTCAAAAATATATTCGGCGGTAATTTTCTTGAAAATTCTGCCGATGAAGGCTCTCTACACGGCCACAAGGAACACGATCTCATAAAAGTTACACCTCTACCGAATGTTGCGGCATTTTCAAAATCCGACCCGATCGTAATGGAGAGCTTATCCGAACCCTTCACCGACACAGCCATGATGGATTTTCATATGAGTAACGAGGGTCAAGATGCAATCCCTTTAAAGGATTATGAGATAAAGGCTCCAGCCTCTCATGAAGGTGACCATGCTGAAAGATCCATCAAGACCTCGAGCTTTGACCCACGCCAAGTTATACGCCAAATAGGGCGAGAAGTTACACCTACGCAGGTTGCTGCGCGGGTTGAGGTTATTCTTGATCCGGCAGAATTGGGGAAAGTTCGGATGCTGATATCACCGGGCGACAATCCGGCTGTAACGATCCTTGCCGAACGGCCAGAGACGTTCGATTTGTTGAGGAGAAACATAGATCTACTCTCAAAGGAGCTTCGTGACGCAGGGATTTCAGGCGCAGACATCTCATTTTCCGATGGTGAGGAGGGATGGAGCTCGCAAAACAATTTTTTGGCGAGAAAGCCTAATCCTCTGCCAGAATCGGCGCCGCAGCCATATCTGGAAACTACGGACTCGATTAAAATTACCGCAACCTTTGTGAACACCGGAATTGATATCAGGATCTAGGGGAAAGAGATGGTGACTATCAATACAACTTCTGCGGTTGGCGGAATTGATGCAAGAAGCCTCCAATCCTCAAAAGAATCCAGCGAAACCAGCTCCACGAACCAGTTCGAAATGTTCCTGAAGATGCTGACGACGCAGATCAAGAACCAGGATCCGCTTAATCCAATGGAGAACACGGAATTTGCCGTGCAGCTTGCGACATTTTCCGGGGTTGAGCAGCAGGTTCAGACCAACTTGCTTCTGACGCAGCTTCTGGGCAATATCGATGGAGGGGAGATCGGTCAGCTTTCGACCTGGATAGGCCGGGAGGTGAGAACGAATGCTCCTGTATGGTTCGACGGATCCTCCTTGATACTGGCGGCGGACAGAAGCGCGAATGGCGAAAGTGTTACGCTCGTTACGCTGAATGAACAGGGCAAAGAGGTGCTACGACAAGCCATAGGATCAATGTCTGGGGAGATTGAATGGCATGGTCGATATGCGGATGGCACTTCACTCCCTGCGGGATTTTACACCTTCCGCATCGAGGAAGAAAGCAGCAACGGCAGCGTGACCCTACGCGATGTCGAATCCTATAGTCGCGTGACCGGGATCGAATTAACCCAAAACGGCGCCGAACTGGTCCTGAAAGGCGGCGGATCTGCAAGAGTCGATCAGGTCAGCGGCCTGCGGGAATGATTTGCTTCGATCAGCTATCCGGTTTACAGAACACGGTTTCATCGCAAGGAGTCGCCCTGTCTCGCAGCAAAGGTCGGCGAAGTATCTGGACCACCCACGTTCCCGGAGACATGTTGCGCGATCGATATTCAGCGACTGCTAGGCGGTGAAACCCATGTCATGCGAGTTGAGCGAAAAATGCCACGGATACGAGGAAAATGACCTTTTACTCGCAATTCCAGCCGCCGGATTTGCACCGAGAAGCAGCGCGCTAGGCAGCGTTAGGACCAATTCGACCCGCATGGATTCTTCCGCTTCTTGTAACGTGAACCGGCAGTTTCACGGCGGCAAAGCCAGACCGGAGGCTGCTTTAAACTTACACGTTCTGACAGTTCGCCTTGGTATTGGAGGAGATTCCACGGAGGTAACGAAATTCTATAGCCGTCGGGGGAACGCAGTATTTCCATATTTGCCGTCGGATACGACAAAAGGCTTGCTTCACGATCGCCTTGATGGCGCCCGGTAAAGCAAACCGAAGTGCGGGCCTTCATCCGCACACACGCCACGGCACGGTTCCGCCATATCGGCTATAGGACGACGGGCGCGCCGGCATCAAGGCATAGCAGCATCAGGTCTTGTCGCCGCCCCTGCCACGACAACGACCGCCTGACCGCCCGGCTACCTCGTCAGGACGGAGGGCGCGAACCCCGCTGGCGAGCTTGAGCCAGGCTCATCAGGCCGGACGGGGCCCGCGTTCCAGGCAACTGCACGTCCGGGTCGCCTCGAAACGCCGGGGGGCGTGAGCCCGCGGAAGCGGCGGCAGGTCATGACACGCCCGGCCGCCAGCAACACCGCTAGCAGACTGCGGAGAAAGGGCCCTGACAGGGCGTCGTGGCGGAATTCGTTCTGGATTCGGCGAAGATCGGCCTGAAAACCGGGAATTTCCGGCAGAATTGAGGCGGATTTCCCGGTTCCCGGCCCAAGCTCTCCTGTCGCACGGATTTTTTCAGCAGCCTGCTAGACAGCTGCTAATGTAAACAGCCGCTATTGGGGGCCTGCGTGCAAATGATGACGGATGCCGGGGCCGGCGGCCGCGCGGATGGCGCGCCGGGCCACCAGGGAAATGCCAAGGAAACCCGGCTCAATCCCCGCCTTACCAGCAAAACGGGCGGTCCGAGCGGCGGGCGACCGCGCGGGCCATGGATGCCGATACGCAGGTCACGGATGCAAAAATACCGGCAGGACCAGCAGCAGGATTGCCGCGGTCCCGGCCCCGGCCAGGGTCGTTCGCCACCAGCCGGGGGCATAGGTCAGCATCATCGCGACCGCGAAGGCCGCCACGGACAGGATGCCCAGCCAGGACGAAACCGCGACAGCGGGGTTTCCCCACCAGATCAGCGCGGGCCAGGCCGACAGGCCCAGCAACACAGCGCCGGTGATCCGTAACAGCCAGACCAGCCCTCGGCCAGGCTTGCGGCTGCGCAGCTGCTCGTGGTGCCGCGGCATGGCCAGGGCCAGCGCAAGGAACGCCAGGTAGCAAAGGACAAGGGACAGCCAGACCAGCATCCTACTCTCCCGGAACCTGGCTGGCCTGGACACGGGCGCGTGGCTTCGGTGCCTTCACCCGTCCGGGCCGGGCCCTCCAGGCGGCATGAGCGCAGGCAAGGCCGCACAGGATCGCCATCAGATCGACCGAGGCCAGCACCCAGTTCCCCTGCCCCATCGCCTGCAACAGGCTGGACGGGCCGGTCGCCGCGTTCAGCGGCGGCAGGGCCAGAAGCAGCAAGGCGGCAAGGCCAAGCTGCTCGCTCCAGGCTTTCGCGGGCGGGCGCAGGAAGGGCCAGAGCGCCGCGGCGAGCCAGATCAGGAAGAAGGCGCGGATCTCCAGCAGCGCGCGTTCCGGCGCATCGGCCGGGATCAGCCGGTTGGCCCAGAAATAGCCCGCCGTGGCCAGCGTGAGCCCGGCGATGCCGCCGATGTTCAGCCGCTCGACCAGCCACAGCCCGCGGGGCTGGCGCTCGGCACGGGAATGCCTGGCGACGCGTTTCGACACCCACAGCACCAGCCCGCTGCCCACCATGACGGTCCCGGCCAGGCCGGCGACGAAGAACAGCCAGCGCAGCGCGGTATCGGCAAAGCGGGCGCGATGCAGCGCGCCGAGCGCGTGGTTCACCTTTGCCGTGGCCGAGGCCTCCGGCCGGCCGGTCTGTTCGATCAGCGCCCCGCTCAGCCCGTCGAAGCGCATCCGCTCAACCCCGTTCGCGCCCGAGCCGCTCTGCACCGTCAGCACCGAATTGCGCTGCGGGACCAGGACGATCTCGGGCCGGGGGCCGTCGAGCTTTTCGATGCCGATCCGGCCGACCGGCATGGCCCAGGCCGCCTCGGCCTGCGCCAGCAGCGACGCCAGCGGGACCAGTTGCGGCAGCGCCCGTTGCGGGGGTGGCGCGGCAACGGCGGCGGATGCCTGGGGGGTCGGGCCGCGCGGCGCGGGGCGGTCCACCACCAAGGGCATCAGCGTCGCCGCGAACAGCACCAGCCCCGAAAAGGTGATCATGACATGATAGGGCAGCGCCAGCACCGCGGTCATGTTGTGGATGTCCAGCCAGGAGCGCTGGCCCTTGCCGGGGCGGAAGGTGAAGAACTCCTTGAAGATCTTCTTATGGGTGATGACGCCGCTGATGATGGCCACGAACATCGCCATGGTCGCGATGCCGACGATCCAGCGCGCGAAGCTGCGCGGCAGGCCGTAAAGCTCGAAATGAAAGCGATAGAGGAACTCGCCCCCCGCCGTCGGGCGCGGCGAAAGCGTCGCGCCCGTGGCGGCGTCGATCACCATGGTCTCGCCGCCGCGCCGTCCCGCCTGCTCGCCCGGCTTGGCCCAGGACAGCGCCAGCACCGGGCTGCGCTCGTCTGGCAGGGTGATGTTCCAGCTTGCCGCCTGCGGCGCGACCTCGGCCAGGCGGGCCAGGGCAAGCCCGGCCGGGTCGGCGCCCTGGACCGAGCCGTGCAGCTCGGGGCGCATCCAATAGGTCACCTCGCTGCGGAAATAGGCGATGGTGCCGGTCAGGAAGATCGCAAAGAGCAGCCAGCCCAGCAGCAGCCCGGTCCAGGTATGCAGCCAGGCCATCGACTGGCGAAAACCGTTCTTCATGCGCCACCCCCCGGCAGGGTCGCGACGACCAGCGCAAACAGCGCCGCGGCGCCCAGGATCCCCGCCCAGGCCCGTGCGGCGCTGCGGCAGGCGAAGGCCCAGACCGAGGCCGCGGCGAAGACGACGAAGGACAGCATCAGCGCCAGCTGCGCGGCATCGCGCGGCGGCATCGGCACCAGCCTGGCAAAGGCCGGCACGAAGAGATTGGCGGCCAGGTAGCCGCCCAGGATGGCGGCAAGGCTGCGCGAGGCGACCGAGAGCCGCTGCCGGGAAACGGGCTCAGGCATGGCACCCCTGCCGGGACGGGGGCTGGCAACGGGCGAAGGGCTGGGCGTTGGCGGGCATGGATGGGGTCCGGGATACTGGGTGACGGGACGAGGCGGTCTCTGCCCCCAGAGGGACGGGGCAGAGACCGGGGACCGCGCGCGGCAGGGACACCGCGCCTTGCGGTCACGCCTTGGGCGCGATGCGGGTCAGGCGGTCGCCTTCGGGATCGTCCTTGCCGCGCGCCTTGTTGACCGAGAACACCGTGCCTTCCGGGGCGACGACCAGGTGGTTGGGGAAGGAGCCGCCATCCAGGTTGGCCTTGATCTCGCCCGTGGCGGCATCGAGGACCGTGATCGTGTCCGAGGCGCGGTTGGCCACGAACAGCCGCCCGCTTGCGGCGTCGAAGGCGACGTTCAGCGTGCCCGCGCCGACCGGCGTGTCGAACAGCACCGCGCCGCTTTCGCCGTCGATCGCGATCACGTTGTCGCTGCCCTGCGAGGCCACGAAGACCCGCCCGGTCGCCGGATCGAAATCCACGCCCGAGGGGGTCTTGGCGCCCGGCAGCGCCAGGATCTTCACCTCGCCCGAGACCAGGTCGATACGCGCCAGCTCCGGCGTGCGCAGCGAGACGGTGTAAAGCCGGCCGGCCTTTTCATCCAGCGCCAGGCTCATGGTGGCGAACTGCCCGCCGCGCTCTGCGGATTGCAGCTCGAACCCGTCGAGCTTTTCCAGCGTCTTGGTGTCGAAGGCCTCGATCCGGCTGCGATGGGTGCTGACATAGGCGCGGCCGCGCGCGGCGTCGATCACCACGTCGCGCGGCTTTTCGACCGAGCCCGCCTCGAACTGCCTGACCAGCGACAGGTCGTCCTGGGCATAGACCGCGACCGCGTCCTGGCGGGTGTTCGTGACCCATAGGGTGCCGTTCGCATCGTCCACGGCGATGCCGAAGGCGCCGAAATCGCCGGGATTGACCTCGGCCAGAACCTCCAGCGTGCCGGCGTCCAGCTTGGCGATGCTTGACGTGCCCTCGGGCGGCCTGCCCACGGCGGAGGCCACGAAAACCGTGCCGTTCTGCGCGCTATGGGCGACCTGGTAGACGCCGGGCCCCACCTTGGCCGAGCGGATATCATAGCCCTCGGCCCCGGCAAGCGGCACCTGGGGCGAGACCTTCAGCTCGGCCACGCCAGCGGTGTCCGGGCCTTCGGTCTGGACGACGACCGGATGCAGGCCGACCGCCGCGTCCTGGGGCAGGTCGAAGGCAAAGCTGAAGCCGCCCTCGGCATCGGCCTGCATGTCCTGCGGCGACAGCAGCGTCTTGCCGCGTTGCAGGCTGACCTGCTGCTGCGGGGCAAAGCCCGAGCCGCTGACCTCGACCTTGCCGCCGGCATGGATCGCGCCGCGCTCGGGGCCCGAGAACATGACGCGGCCGGCGAAATCCGCGGGCGTGTCGAAAGCGGTTTCCGCGCTCAGCCCCGAGGCCGAGGCGAAAAACGCGGCCAGGGTCAGCGCCCGGCCTGCATTGCGAAGGGGAAAAGCCATGTCGGCTCCTGAAGTTGCGATTGGCATGAACCGGCCGCCGCTGCGGCGGCCGGAGGGGGTTCCGGTGGTTCAGAAGGTGCTGGTCAGGCCCATGTAGAACCGGCGGCCGTCGTTGTAGCCGGTATTGTCGAAGGTCTTGTCATCGACGTTGTAGATGGCCAGGCTGCCCATCACGTGGTCGTTGAAGTGATAGTCGGCGCCCAGGTCGACGATCGCATGCTCGCGGATATAACCGCTGCCGGTATCGGTGGTGGCGCTGCGATACTGGACGTTGCTCCACAAGGACAGCGCATCCGTGGCCTGCCAGTCGAGGCCAAGGTTCGCCACATGCAGCGGGCTGTTGTTGAAGGCGGTGCCGACGGCGTCGCCCTTGGTGATCTTGCTGTCGGCATAGGTATAGTTGAACGAGACATCGACGTTGCGCAGGGTGAAGTCCACCGTGGCCTCGACCCCGTTCAGCTCGGCGGCGTCGCGGTTGACGTATTGGTTGATCCACTTGATCGGATCGGTCGGGCTGTTCATGCCGCAATCCGTCGGCAGGCCCGGAACCGGCGTGTCATGGGCGCAGATCTGCTCAGTGGTGATCTTGTTCTTGAACCGGGTGTGATAGGCGGTCAGGCCCAGCTGCACGCCGCCCGCGGTTTCCCAGATCGCGCCGATTTCATAGTTGGTGCTTTCCTCGGGCTTCAGGGCGGTGTTGCCCTGGTCGCGCGCCCGGCCGTCGCCGCCCGAGGGCTCGAAGATGTTGCTGTCGGCCTGTTTCAGCGTCGGCGTCTTGTAGCCGCCGCTGACCCCGCCCTTCAGCGTCAGCGAGGGGTTGGCGTGCCAGACCGCATAGACCCGCGGCGTGACCTGCGAGCCGTAGCGTTCGTTATGGTCGTAGCGCAGGCCCAGCGTCAGGGTCAGGTCGTCGCGCAGGTGGAAGTTGTCCTCGGCGAACAGCGCCCATTGCCAGCGGGTCATCTCGGGATCGACGCTGACCCGCTCGGGGTCGTGGCGGGTGGTCTCGTCCCGCCAGTCGGCGCCAAAGGTCAGGTCGTGGCGGCCCAGGCTCATGCTGGTCCGGGTGTTCAGGTTCAGCATCTCGTAGCCCGAGACGTTCGAGCCGTTCTCGAAATCGACATCCTCCAGCGTCAGGAAGCTGTCGGTGCGATAGTCGTTGCCCCAGGTGATTTCATGCGAAAGGCCGTAGTTCATGCGCTTGACGCTGACGCCGCCGGGCGTTCCGCCGCCCTGCGGGGTCGAGATGGTGTCCTGTGCGCTATAGACCGTCTCGAAATCCAGGTTCTGCGTCTCGTCGATCTTCCAGGTCAGGCGGGCGCCCAGCGACTTGCGCTCGATGTCCTGGGACTGGTAGCTGACGCTGCCGCCGCGGCCCGCGACGGCCATCTCGTCCTTGCTGCGGTCATGGCGCGAGCCGAACAGCGCCAGCCCCAGCCGGTCCTGGACCAGCGGCCCGCTGAGATAGAACCGCCCCTCGTTGGCATCGCCGGCGCCACCATGCTTGTAATGGCTGCTGCCCAGCGTCAGCGAGCCCGACCACACATCCGAGATCGGCTTGGTGATGATATTGATCACCCCGCCCGAGGCGGCAGAGCCGTAAAGCGAGGACATCGGGCCGCGGATCACCTCGATGCGCTCGATGGCCGAAGGCGGCGGCAGATAGGACATCGCCAGCCCCGAGCCGAAACCGTTGTAGGTCGCCTCCTGCGAGTTGCCGATGGGCTTGCCGTCGACCAGGGTCAGCACATAGCTCTCGCCCAGGCCGCGGATCGAGATGGTCTCGGCCCCGGACCGCCCCGAGGGCGCGCTGACGATCACGCCCGGCACGTTCTTCAGCACATCGGCCACGGTGGCATAGGGCTTCGAGTTGATCTCTTCGCCGTCGATCACCGTCACCGTCGCGGGGGCGTCCGGCAGGGCCTGGGCCTGGCCGGTCGCGGTCACGACCACGGTATCAAGCTGCACCACCGCCTGCTCGTCCTCGACCGTCGCCTGTGCCAGCGCCGGCGCGGCGGGCAGGGCCGCCGCCCCCGTCACCGCCAGCCACAACGGCAGCCGGCCCAGCATATCGGCCGTGGTGTTCTTCAATCCTCTCATCGGTTCGGTCCCTCTTTCCTGTTCGGCGTTCGGCCTTGTTACGAGGGCTTCACGCACCAGGGCGGCGGACACTGAACCCGATCGCAGAGTTTTTTTGTCGGCTTTCTCGGCGCGACTGTATCGGAACTGCAACAACGGCCCGCCGGGCGCCGGCCAGAGGGGTGGACAGCCCGTCCCGCCGCGGCCTAATCTCGCCCCGGTCAGCCGATGCGCCGCGCGCATTTCGCCAGAACGCTCTTCCTGCCCCGATGCGGACCCCGATGCGGATGTTTGGCTGCTGCGATGTCTTCCTGCGACAGTGACAAGGTTGGCCGGCTTTACCGCGACGAGGGCGCGCGGCTGGAACGCCAGATCGCGCGGCGCATCGGCAACCGCAGCATCGCGCGGGATCTGGTGCATGACGTCTTCCTGCGCTTCTGGGAACGGGCGGGCGAGCTGCGCGGCAATCCCGCCGCCTTCGTGACCCGTTCGGCCCGCAATGTCGCCATCGACCACCTGCGCCGCGAAAAGGTGCGCTGCACCCATGCGGCCGGGGCCGAGGCCCCCTTGCCGGCGCAGGATCCGGCCTTCGACGCGCTTTCGGCGCAGCAATCGGGGGATGCGGTGCGCAGGGCCATCGCCGACCTGCCCGAGACCACCCGCCGGCTTTTCCTGATGAACCGCGCCCAGGGGCTGAGCTTCCAGGAAATCGCCGCGATCTGTGGCATGTCCGAACGGAACGTGGCAAAACACATGGCCAAGGCCGTGGCCCGCTGCGCGCAGGCCCTGGAAGATCTTCGCAACGAATGAGGGCCGCCCCCTTGCTGCCACGACCCGATCCGCAGGAACGACTCCGGGCAGAGGCTGCGGATTGGGTGGTGCGGATCGTGGCCGATCCCGCGCTGGAACACGACCCGGCCTTTCGCCGCTGGCTCGGGGGCGGCAAGGACCGGGCACGCGCCTTTGCCGACGCGCGCCTGGCCTGGCAGATCGCCGGCGAGGTCGGCGGCACGGTCATGGCCGGCACGCAGCCCATCCGGCCGGCGGGCCAGCGTCCGTCAGGGACGGGCCGGGGCTGGTTCCGCCCCCTCGCCGCGGGCCTCGCGCTTGGCGCCTGCGCCATGGCCGCGCTGTGGCTGGACCTGGCGCGGCCCGACCTGCGGCTGCGGCTGCTGGCCGATCACGTCGCCCGGCCCGGTCCGGCGCAGGATCTGGCGTTGCCGGACGGCAGCCGGACCCTGCTCGACGGCGGCTCGGCGCTGGACTATGCCGAGGACGGCGCCACCCGCCGCGTGACCCTGCGCTCCGGCGCCGCCTTCTTCGATGTCCAGCGGGACGGGCGCCCCTTCTCGGTCCGGCTGGGCGGGAACGAGGTGCGCGTGCATGGCACCCGCTTCGAGGTGCGCGATTGCGGCGGCTGCATGCTGGTCACGCTGGAAGAGGGCCGCGTCGAGATCCTGGACCCGCAGGGACAAAGCCTGGCGATGCTGGAACCGGGGCAGCAGGCCCGCATCCCCGCGCAGCCCGGCGCCCGCCCGCTGGTGCAGCGGGTCGACGTGCCCGACGCGCTGTCCTGGCGCGAGGGCCGCTTCACCTTCTACGACGCCAGCCTGCGCGAGGTCGCCGGTGTCCTGCAACGCCACGGCGCGGGCGCGATCCTTTTCGCCAGCGAGACGCTGGCCCGGCGGCCGATCACCGGCAGCATCAGCCTGGCCGACCCCAGGGGCGAACTCGAGGCGCTTGCCGAGGCCGTGGGTTTCCGCATCCTGCCCCTGCCCGGCGGCAGCCTGCTGATGTAGCCCTGCATTCCGGGCCGGGGCGCGCCGCCCTTGCCCGTTTCCGCCAGCCCTTCCGCCAGCGCCTGAAAAACGAAACCGCGGGTTCAGCGTGCCGCCGGCTCATGCGTCGAGCATGTGTGGGGCGGCATTCGGCCGGCCCCTCGCACGGAAGGAACGATGTCGCCGCTCTTGTCTCGATACGGGGTCTCGCTGCTCGGGCTGGCCGTCCTGCTGTCGCTGGGCTGCGCCGCCGCGCCCGCGCCGGCCGTCGCGGCGGCCGGGCAAGCCGCGGCGGCGGAATACGACTTCGACATTCCCGCGCAGCCGCTGGCGCGGACGCTCAACCGCATCGGGCAGGTCGCGGGCCTCTCCGTGCTGGTCGAGGGGGATGGCGCGGCCCTGGTGGCCCCGCCGCTTTCCGGGCGCATGACGCTGGACGCGGCCCTGCGCAGCGTGCTGCCCGCGGGGCGGGGCCGGCATCGCTTTACCGCGCAGGGCAGCCTGGTCGTCGAACTGCCGGCGCCGGCGGATGAGGCCGCGCCCACGGTCACGCTGAAGACCGTCGTGGTCACGGCGACCGGCTATCCCCAGCAGCTGGCCGATGCGCCCGCGACGATGACCGTGGTCGGGGCCGGGGATCTGGCCCGCCGCCCCGGCCCGACCCTGGCCGAGGCGCTGCGCGACGTGCCGGGCCTGTTCGTCGGCGCGCCGGGCCGCGACGGCGGCACCCCGATCACCCTGCGCGGCATGGGGCAGCCCTATGTGCTGTTCATGATCGACGGCAAGCCGCTCAGCGCCTCCGAGGAGGCCGCCTATAACGGGCGCGGCGTGGGCGCCAAGGCCGGCTTCCTGCCCCCCGTCCCCGCCATCGACCGGATCGAGGTGATCCGCGGCCCGATGTCGGCGCTTTACGGATCGGCGGCCTCGGGCGGCGTCGTCAACGTCATCACCCGGCCGGTGCCCGACGCCTGGACGGGCAGGCTGGACCTTGGCCTGACGCATGACCTTGGCCCCGGCAGCGCGAACGAGGCGCGCTTCATGCTGGGCGGGCCGCTGGTCAGCGACCGGCTGGGGCTGATGCTCTACGGCTCGCGCCATCGCCAGGACGGGGCCGTCGCGCCTTCGTCCTCCGGGCGGCGGGCCAACCTGGGCGGCAGGCTGGGCTGGACCCCGGCGCCGGACCAGTCGCTGGAACTGGACCTGTGGGGCAGCCGCCTGCGGCTGGACGAGGGCGGGCCCGCAGCCCCGGCCCCGACCGTGATCCGCGACCGGGGCACCAGCCTGACCCACCGCCTGCGCCGCGGCGACGAGGCCGAGACGGTTTCCTTCCTGTTCCGCGAGACCACGGATTTCGATGCCGGCAATCGCAGCGGGCACGAGGCGCTGACCTTCGGCACCCGCTCGACCCAGCCCTGGGGGCGGCATCACCTGACCTTCGGGTTCGAGCATCGCCACGAGCGCACCCGGCACGACCCCGGCCGCCTGCCCGATTCCGCCGTCACCGATCCCGGCCGCTGGCACCAGGCGCTTTACGCCGAGGGCAGGCTGGCGCTGTCGCCCGACCTGACCCTGACGCTGGGCCTGCGCCACGACCGCAACCAGAGATACGGCGCGCAGCTGACGCCCAGGGCCTATGCGGTCTGGCGCCCCCTGCCCGGCCTGACCATCAAGGGCGGGTTCGGCAGCGGCTACCGGGTGCCGGCGCTGAAACAGGCCGACGACGGGGTGTGGGAGCCGTCGGGCGGCGACGGCCGCTCGCGCGACCGCGGCAACAGCGCCCTGAAGCCCGAGCGGAGCAGCAATTACGAACTGGGCCTGGTGTGGGAGGGGCAAACCGGCCTCCAGTTCGGGGCGACCGCCTTCTACACGCGGTTTCGCGACCGCATCGGCCGGGTGGACCTGTGCCGCACGCCCGCGGGTCAGGCCCCGGCCTGCGTGCTGAACGGCGCGCATTACGTGGCGGTCACGCAATACCGCAACCAGGACGAAGCCCGGCTGCGCGGCGTCGAGCTGACGCTGGACATCCCGCTGGGGGATGCGACGGTGTCGGCGAATTACACCTGGTCGGATTCCCGCATCGCCAGCGGCCGCAACGCCGGGCAGCCGTTTCACAACCTGCCCCGGCACATGCTGAACCTGGCGCTGGACTGGCAGCCGGACGAGGCGCTGAACCTCTGGGCCCGCGCCCGCTATCGCAGCACCTCGCAGGCGCTTGGCCGCACCGCCGGGCTGCGGGCGCATCTGGTCGTCGATCTGGGGCTGGACTACCGCCTGCGCGAAGGCGTGACCGGCGCCATCGGCCTTTACAACGTCGCCAACGTGGTGCCGGACGAAAGCATAGTGGAGGGGCGGCGGCTCTACCTGGGCCTCAGCAACTCCTTCTAGGGGGCATCGGCCCGGCCCGCCGCCGGGCCCGGCGGCGGGCCAGCCATCGCGATAGCGGCCGCACCTGCCCTCGCCGATTCGGTCGTCCGCACAGCGACAGCCGCGGCGGCACTCGTCATGGTCGCGCTACGCGTCCTGGCGGCGGTGGCGTTCGGCCTCCTCCGGGCCAAAGCAGGACGCCGCGTCGTCCCCGGCGGGGTCCATCCAGTCCCGGTCCCGGCGGTCGCGCCAGCCGTCATCGTCCGGTAGCCGCGGCGATAATCGCCGGGGCCGCCACGGACATGGTCGTCATCCCGCCGGAAATCCCCCCATAGGCCCCGCGCCCATAATCGCCATAGCCGGGTCGTGGTCGTCGTCGCGGCCATGGGCGCCGCGCCAATCCTCGTGATCGGAATGGTCCCGTCGCGGCGGTTGCGCTCTTTGTCGCTCAAACGATCTGCCTTGTCATCCTCCTGTCTCGCGGATCGCCCGGCGCCGTCCTCGACGGCGGGGAGGCGCATAACCAGACCCATGGCGGTTTCGGAGGAACGTGGCCCCTGCGGGCCTGCAACCCCAGCCTGCCGCAATACCTGGGCATCGCCGCAGGCAGGCGCCCCGCTAGAATCGGGGCGGTCCGACCCACAGCCCCATGGACTGCATGGTCAGCACCGACGCGGCCGCGATGCTGGCGCTGGCGATGACGCCGAACACCAGGGCAGAGGCGAAAACGGTTTCATGTGGCATGCTCAACTCCTCATGTCCTGAGCGGTGCCCTCGGGCGTGCTTGCAGAGTCAACGCGCAAGCGCAAACCCCTGGGCGGAAAATGGCCGTCCTGCCCAATCCGGCGGCGCTTGCGGCGGCGGCCCGGCCGGCCTGGAACATTGTCCGGGCTTGGCGGTTGTCCGCCTTCTTTCCCGGAAATCCTTCAGCAAGGAACACCGACATGACCGACAAGCAACCCAAGCCCAGCCAGCCCTCGGACGCGGACCTGCGGCACGATCCGGGCATCGGCCGCTCCAAGGGCGCCGGTCGCAAGGACCCCGAGATCGGCGGCGAGAACACCTTCGAAGGCGACGTGCTGAACGACACCACCCCGCAGGGCGGCATAGACCCCCGCCAGCGCGGCCGCGAGAACAAATAGCCAGCCGGAGGAAAAGGAGACCGGACATGATCGGCAAGAAGACCCGCCAGCAGCAGCGGCAGATCATCGAAAAGCGCGTGGATACCAGCAACGCCGGCAAGGATTTCGACCCCCGCCCCTATCTGGACGCGGCCAAGCACCCGCACCAGGAGATCGCCGAGTCCCCCAAGCCGCGGGCCGAGGCCAAGGAGGACGGCGATCCCACGCCCAGGGGCGAAAACCAGGAAAGCCGGCATCGCAAGCACAGCGGCACGCCAGAGGACCAGGCCGAGGGCTGAAAGCCCCCTGCCCTGCAAGACCCATCCGCCGGCATCGGTGGCGGGAACAACCGCCGCCCGCTTGGGGTTCGGCCTGAAGGCGGCATCTGACGAAAGGGACAGCACATGGCCGACGAGCCCGAATTCTCGCTGGGCGTCGAAGAGGAATACCTGCTGGTCGATGTTGAAACCGGCGACGTGCGCGAGGCGCCCGATGCGCTGATGGCCGCCTGCAAGGCCGAGTTGGCCGACCAGGTCGGCCCCGAGTTCCTGCGCTGCCAGATCGAGATCGGCACCCCCGTCGCCGCCAATGTGCGCGAGGCGCGCGATCATCTGGCCCGGCTGCGCGGCAGCATCGCCCGCCATGCCGCCGAATTCGGCCTGGCGCCGATTTCCGTCGCCTGCCATCCGGTCGCGGACTGGCGCAGCCAGGACCATACCGACAAGGACCGCTACAACCAGCTTTCGCAAGAAATGGGCGGGGTGTCCCGGCGCATGCTGATCTGCGGCATGCATGTCCATGTCGGCGTCCCCGACCAGGACATGCGCATCGACCTGATGAACCAGTTCTCGTGGTTCCTGCCGCATCTGCTGGCGCTTTCGGCCTCGAGCCCGTTCTGGCTGGGCGAGGATACGCTGCTCGCCTCGTATCGCACCACGGTCTTTGCCGGCTATCCCCGCACCGGC
This sequence comes from Paracoccus sp. pheM1, assembly GCF_018499825.1. NCBI lineage: Bacteria > Pseudomonadati > Pseudomonadota > Alphaproteobacteria > Rhodobacterales > Paracoccaceae > Paracoccus > Paracoccus sp. pheM1. The sequence goes on along the minus strand of NZ_JAGXCX010000002.1, from coordinate 1,251,562 downwards.
CTGCCGCCGCGGCTGGGCAGCTGGGCCGAATACGACCGCTCGGTCGCGGCGCTGACCGAGACCGGGATCATCGGCGATGCCAGCAAGATCTGGTGGGATCTGCGCCCCTCGGCGCGCTTTCCCACGCTCGAAACCCGGATCTGCGACGCCTGCCCCCGGCTGGATGACACGATCACCCTGGTCGCGCTGGTGCAGGCGACGCTGCGCATGTTGTGGCGGCTGTCGCGGCAGAACCTGCGCTGGCGGCAATACGATAACTTCCTGCTGGGCGAGAACCGCTGGCGCGCGACCCGCTATGGGTTGACCGAGGGACTGATCGACTTCGGCACCCGCCGCATCCTTCCCTTCGACGAGATCGCCGAGGGCTGGCTTGCCGCCATCGCCGAGGATGCCGATGCGCTGGACAGCCAGCCCGCGGTAGCCGGGCTGCGCGACATGATCGCCCGCGGCAGCGCGGCCGAGCGGCAGCGGGCGCTGTTCGCCTCGGCCATGGCCGCCGGGGCCACGCCGCAGGAAGCCTTTCGCAGCATCGTCGCCTGGCTGGTCGAAGAGTTCCGCCGCGGCCTGTGATCCGGCCTGGCGGCGGATTTCCCCGGCTCGCGGGAACAAAGCCCGCAGGCCGGGGGTTCCCCCGCCGACATGCAGCACTGGGAGAAACAGCAATGCCCAAATATCTTCTGGCCCTCGGCCTCGCCCTGATGCCGCTTTCGGCCCATGCCCAGGATGCCAAGGCGGTTTTCCTTGACACCGAGGGACAAGAGGCCGGAACCGCGGCGCTGACGGCGACGCCGACCGGCGTGCTGATCGAGGTCGAGGCGACCGGGCTGCCGGCCAGCCAATGGGTCGCCTTCCACGTCCACGAAACCGGCAGCTGCGACCACGCCACCGGCCATGAATCGGCGGGCGGCCACTTCAACCCATCGCAGGCCCCGCATGGCGTGCTGGCCGAGGGCGGCCCCCATGCCGGCGACATGCCCAACATCTGGGTCGATGCCGAGGGCACCGCGCGGGCGCAGGTCTTCAACCCGCTGGTGACGCTGGCCGAGGGCGACAATGCGATCAAGGGCCGGGCGCTGATGATCCATGCCGGCCCCGACGACTACCAGACCCAGCCCACCGGCGGCGCCGGCGACCGGCTGGCCTGCGCGGTGATCGAATAGGCCAGCGGCGCCGGGATCAGCTCGGCGCACCCTCGCCCTCGCCCGCGCCCAGGTGGCTCATGCGGCTGTGCAATTCGCAGCGCAGGCCCTCGGGCTCGTGGCGGATCACGCTTTCGCCCATGAAGTCCTGGGCCAGCGCCTCCTCGATGATGAGCGAGCCGAAGCCCTTGCCGGCATGGGAGGCGACGGGCGGGCCGCCCGATTCCGCCCAGAGCAACCGGAACGGGTCGTCGCTGCCCGGCCGCCCGCCGGTCCAGCCCAGGTCCACCGCGCCCTGCGGGACCGACAGCGCGCCGTATTTCAGCGCGTTGGTCGCCAGTTCGTTGATGGCCAGCGCCAGGGTCAGCGCCTGCCTGGCCGACAGCCGCACCGGCGGGCCGGCGATGCGGAAGCGCCGCTGCCCGGTGCGAAACGGCGTCAGCGCCTGCCGGACCACCTGGCCGATTTCGGCATCCAGCGCGCTGGAATCGGTCAGCAGCGTCTGCGCCTGGGCCAGGGCGCCGATGCGCTGGCGCAGGATCTCGCGCGCCTCGGGGCCGTCATGGCTCAGCAGCGTCTGGTTGACGATGGCCGAGACCACGGTCAGCGTGTTCTTGATCCGGTGGCCCAGCTCGCCGTTCACCAGCCGCAGCTGGCGGGTGGCCTCGACCTTGCCGGTGGTCTCGATCACCGTGTCGATCATGCCGCGCACCACTCCGTTCTCGTCGCGGATCGGGCTGTAGCAAAAGGTGAAATGGCATTGCTCGGGATAGCCGTAGCGGTCGATGACCAGCGGGAAGTCCTCGATGAAGGTCGCCTCGCCGGCATAGGCGCGCTCGGCGAGGGGGCCGATCTCCTCCCAAGCCTCGCTCCAGACCTCGGCGAAGGACCGGCCCAGCACATTGCCCTTGTCGCCCAGGATCGGGCGAAAGGCGTCGTTGTGCAGGGTGATCAGCCCCGGACCCCAGACGATGCATTTCGGGAATTTCGAGTTCAGCGCCATCCCCAGCGCGATCTTCAGCGCCGAGGGCCAGCCGTCGGGCGGGCCAAGCGCGTTGCCGGACCAGTCATGGTCGCGGATCGCCCTGCCCATCTCGCCGCCGCCATCCAGAAAATGCACCGATCCGTCCATCGCCCCTCCGTCGCGCTGCTGCCGCCCCATCCGGTATGCCCGTCCCCGTCCGACGCAAAATAGCGCAACGCGGGACATTGTCCGGCGGTTTCCCATCCTGGCACGCGGCGCCGGGGAAAATGACCGGCGCCGGCTCGTGCCGGCCGCGATCGCGGCCCGCCGCACGAAATCATGCGCCACCCAACCGGCCGGGCGCGGGAATGTTCCCGGAAAAATTCGCCCGCCCCAGGCCCTGGCGCGGAACGATTCGCGGAACGATTCCGGCGCTGCCCGGTTCTGCATGGAACGTCCCGATCATCAAGAACCCCGGCGCCATGGCAGAAACCCTTCGCTTCGGCCGCCTTCCGGCGGCGACGGTTCATCTTTGCGTCGACATGCAGCGGCTGTTCGGGCCCGGCTCTGCCTGGGCGGTGCCGTGGATCGAGCAGGTTCGGCCGGCGGTTGCGACGCTGGTCGAGGCGCGGCCGCAGCACACCGTCTTCACCCGCTTCATCCCGCCCGAGCGGCTCGGGGCGGCGCCCGGCGCCTGGGCGCGCTATTACGCGCAATGGCCCGAGATGCTGCGCGAGCGGCTGGACCGGACATGGCTCGAGCTGCTGCCTGAACTGGCGCGGCATGTGCCGCCGGCCCGGGTGGTCGACAAGCCGGTCTATTCGCCCTGGCACGACGGGCGGCTGCACCGCTGGCTGCGCCGCGCCGGGATCACCACGCTGGTGATCACCGGCGGCGAGACCGACGTCTGCGTGCTCGGCACGGTGATGGGCGCGGTCGACCTGGGCTACCGGGTGGTGCTGGTGGGCGATGCGGTCTGTTCCTCGACCGACCAGGGCCATGACGCGGCGATGACGCTCTACCGCACGCGGTTCTCGCAGCAGGTCGAGACCGCGCCGCTGGGCGAGGTTCTGGACGCCTGGGCCGCGGCCTAGGGGAACAAGCCGGGGGCGGCGGGTGTTTCCTTTCCATGACCGTCCCCAAGCACGCCGGAGGGGGATCCCGCGGAAGGCCGCCCGACGGGGCGGCCGCGCCAATGGGGCCCGTCTGGAGACCCGTCCGACACCAGCACAGGAGCTTTGCAATGTCCGCACCACGCACCGACCTGGAAAGGCAAAGACGCCGCCACCTCGTCCCGATCATCGGCATCCTCGCGGCCGTGCTGATCGCGCTGGCGGGGTTTCTCTGGTGGTTCAACGACGAGACCAGCGATCCCGAGATCCCCGGCCAGGTGCCGGGTCCGGTGGACGAGATCGCCGACCCCCCCGCCTCGGGCGCCCCCGCCACCGGGGTCGAGACCGCACCCGCCACCACACCCGCCGACGCGGCGCCTGCTGCCGACGAGACCGCGCCCACCAGCAGCACGCCCGAGGCCGCGCCTGCCGATACCGCCCCCGCCGAGCCTGCCCCCGCCGACAGCACCCCTGCTGACGCGGCGCCCACGGATACCACTCCTGCCGAGACCGCGCCCGCCGCCGACGCCCCCTCCGGCGAGACCGCACCTGCCGACGCGGGGTCTGCTGACGTCGCGCCCGACGAGACCGCGCCGAGCGATACCGCGCCGGCCGGGACTGCCCCCGCCGACGCCGCATCCCCGGACAGCGCCCCCGCCGGAACGGCCCCGGCCGATCCCGGCCAGCCGTCGCAATGAGCGCCTCGGGCGGCACCGCCCGGCCGCCCGAGCCCCCAAGCAGCATGGGAAGCCCCGCGATGCCCGACCGCAAGACCCCCGCCAGCCTCCCGCCCGCCGGGACCGGGCGTTTCCCTCGCAAGACCGACATGCCCCCGGCATCGCGGGAAGGGGAAAGCGCCGTCTTCCGGTTCTGGCGGCTGGCGTTTGGGCGCCTTTCGTCGCCGGCCGGGGCCTGAGGATCCGGGTCATGCCGAACCGGAAAACCCTTTCCTGCATCTCGCCCGCGGGGGTGCGGCATTTCTACCGCAGCGCCGACCTGCACGGGCTGCGGCTGGCGCTGTGGGAGGACGGCGCGGCCGGGGCGGGATCGGTGGCGGATTACCTGCGCCAGGCCGGCGCCTCGGTCGAGGTGCTGGTGGAGGATGCGCCCCGGACCCATACGCAAACCTGCGCGCCAACCCATGCTTCGGCCCATGCTTCGGCCCACCCGCCAACCCATGCGTCGGTTCACGCGCCGGTCCTGCCGCCGATGCTGGCGCGCCACCGGCTGGCCGCGCCTTGGGCCGGAGACGGGGCCGGAGATGGGGCCGGAGACGGGGCCGGAGACGGGGCCGGAGATGGGGCTGGGGACGGGGCTGGGGACGGAGAGGGTGACGGGCCGGCGGAGATCCGCTTCAGCGGCAGCCTTGCGGCCGCGCTGGTCCGGCCCGGACCGATGCAGGTCGACGCGGCGGTGCTGAACCTGCGCGACCCGGCGCCGCTGGCGCAGAGCCTGCAGGCCGCCGGCATCCCCTTCGTCATCTTCGCCCAGGCGCCGGGGCCCGGCCTGGGCCTCTACCCGCATGGCCATTGCGTGCCGAGCCACGAGGGCCCCGAGGCGCTCGCCTCGGCCATCCTGCTGCACAGCGCAATCTACCGGGCCGGGCTGTGCTGCACGCCCGAGATGACGGTGACGGAGATGCTGCCGCGGCTGCGGGCGCTGGCGCGCTATCTGGTGCAGGACGCGGCGCTGGCGGATGCGCTGGTCGAGGATGCGCTGGAACAGGCGCTGGCGCTTCTGCCGCATCTCGGCCGCGAGCGCGAGTTGGGCGCGCTGCTGGTCACGCTGGTCGAGCGGATCTGGCAGCGGCAGAAGATGTCGCGCCCGACCTGAAGGGTTGGAGGCGCAGGCCCGGCAGCACCAGCAAAAGCGCAGCCGGCAGCAGGGCCAGGAGCGCGGCGCTTGCGGACGCGCTGGTAAGGGAGGCGCTGGGATAGGCGGCTTTTGCCGGATCTGGGCCGGGAACGCGGCGAGGCCCAGCCGCTGCAGCAGCGGCCTCGACTCCGGATCGTGGGGCAGCCGGGACGCGGCCTTCAGCTCGGCGAAGCGGCCCCTCCGCCGCTGCACGCGGCCACCTCACCGATGCCGAACGAGGCCGGGCCACGACGGGGCACCGAGGCACGCCTTCAGGCCCCGAAAAGCCCCGACAGTCCCCCGCCGCACGGGGGGGCAAGCCGGGGAACCCGCGCTCAGGCCGGTTCGGCCGCTTCGCGGTTGGCCTCGCTTTCGGCGATCTCGGTCAGCAGCTCGTCGGTCGCCGATTCCTCCTCCAGCGTCTGGCCCAGAAGCGCCGCGGCCTCCTTCAGGCCCAGCTGTTTGGCCCATTGCCGCAAGGTGCCGTAGCGGGCGATCTCGTAATGCTCGACCGCCTGCGCAGCCGCCACAAGCCCGGCATCCAGCGCCGGGGCGCCCTTGAAGGCGGCCATCACCTCCTCGCCCTCCTCGATGATGCCGTCGATGGCCGGGCAGGTCTTGCCGCGCGCCGCCTTGCCCAGGATCTCGAACACCTGCTGGAGGCGCTCGACATGGATCTCGGTCTCCTCGCGATGCTTCTCGAAGGCCTTGCGCAGCCGGTCGGACTGCGCGCCCCGCGCCATCTTGGGCAGCGCCTTCAGGATCTGGCGCTCGGCATAATAGATGTCCTTCAGCGTGTCGTGGAACAGGTCGTCAAGAACCTTGTGGGCCATCTCTCAGGTCTCCTGCGTTGAAAAAATCCAATCGGGACGCCCTGAACCAGAACCGGCGGAAAATGTTCCCAAGGAACAAACGCCCCGGCCGCTGGTTGCCCGTCAAAGAAGGAGGAAACCCATGGCCCGTCCCATCCCCATGGCCCGATTCACCCTGGCATGGCCCCTGGCCGGCGCAGGCGCGGCGCTGCTGTCGATCCCGGTCCTGGCGGCGCTTTCGGCCGGGCGTGGCCTGCCGCCCTGGATGCCGCTGAACGCCACCACCCATGCGCTGCACGGGGCCGAGGCCGCCCGGACCACCGCCCTGGACCTGGCCCATACCGGCCTGGGCACCGCCATCCATGTCGCCTCGTGCTTCTTTTGGGCGGGGGTGGCGGTGCTGCTGGTCCGCCGGGCGGCACGGGGCGGGCCATGGCTGGCCTGGCTGGCGGGGCTGGCCACCGCCGCCATGGCCGGGCTGATCGATTATGGCCTGCTGCCCGCCCGGCTGCGTCCGGGATGGGAGCTGGTGCTGCCGCCCTGGGCCGTCCTGGCCGGGCTTGCCGCCCTGGGCGTCGGGCTGTCGCTGGGATTGCTGGCCGCATGGGCCATCGGCCGGCGCGCGCCGGGAACATCGCCGGCGCTGGATCGTTATCCCCCCGTCCCCGGCGCGGCCGAGCCGCCGCAGGCGCCGGTCTCGGCCGTCGAGCGGCTGCGCCATCCCGCGCCGCATGTGCTGGACCAGCGCCAGCAGCGCATGGACCCGGCCGGCACCGTCACCGAGGATCCGAACCGCCAGGGCGACGGCAACAAGCAGCCCGGCGTCCCCCATCCCGATGAAAGGCCCGACAGATGAGCGATTATCCCAAGCCGCCCTTTCCGAAACAGCAGCAATCCCTGCCCGGCAGCTTTCGAAACATGGATCCGCGCCCCGACCATGGCGAGGAAAGCTGGAAGGGCGCGGGCCGGCTGGAGGGCAAGGTGGCGCTGATCACCGGCGGCGACAGCGGCATCGGCCGCGCCGTCGCCATCGCCTATGCCCGCGAGGGCGCCGACCTGGCGCTGTCCTGGCTGAACGAGACCGAGGACGCCGCCAGCACCGCCGATCTGGTGCGCGAGGCCGGGCGCGACTGCCTGTCCATCCCCGGCGACATCGCCGACCCGGACCATTGCCGCAAGATCGTCGCCGACGTGGTCGAGCGCTTCGGCCGCATCGACATCCTGGTCAACAACGCCGCGCACCAGGCGCTGTTCGACAGCATCGAAGAGATCGCGGACGAGGAATGGCGCCGCACCTTCGCGGTCAACATCGACGCGATCTTCTACCTGACCAAGGCGGCGGTGCCGCATATGCCCAGGGGCTCGGCGATCATCAACACCGCCTCGATCAACGCCGACAAGCCCAATCCCAAGCTACTGGCCTATGCCACGACCAAGGGCGCGATCCAGAACTTCACCACCGGGCTGGCGCAGATGCTGGCCGAACGCGGCATCCGGGTGAATGCCGTGGCGCCCGGCCCGGTCTGGACGCCGCTGATCCCAGCCAGCATGCCGCCCGAGGACGTGGCCGAGTTCGGCGCCAACTACCCGATGAAGCGTCCCGCCCAGCCGGTCGAGCTGGCCTCGGCCTATGTCATGCTGGCCGAGCCGATGTCGAGCTATGTCTCGGGTGCGACCATCGCCGTCACCGGCGGCAAACCGATGATCTGAGAAGGGAGTCGACCATGAACAACCGCCATCTTGCGTTCCTCTGCGGCCTGGCCGCCGGTTTCGCGCTCAAGGGCGCCTGCGATGCGCTGGCCCGGCCCGCCACCGGACCCCGCCACCGCAGCCGCCGGCGCCAGGACGAGATCCGCCCCGCCGGCCGGCGGCAGATGGAAAACCCGCCGCGCAACTGGGACATCGTGGACGAGCAAAGCGACGAATCCTTCCCGGCCAGCGACCCGCCGGGAAACTACTGAACGAAAAGGGGCGGGGACCGCGGTCCCTGCCCCCTTTCCGGCACCTGTCGGTCCCGGTTCAACCCTTGTGTTCGGGGTCAGCCCTTGTGTTCGGGCTTGTGTTCGGGCTTGCCCTTGCGCTTGGTGGCGGCCAGTTCCTCAAGCTCGCTTTCGCTCATCGAATCGTGCATCTGCTTCGAGGGGCCGCGCAATTCGTCCTTGCTCGTCTCGCCGCGCTTGGCGGCCAGCGCCGCGCCGGCCGCCTTTTGCTGCGCCTTGGATTTGGCTGGCATGGTCTCGATCCTCCTGGTTAGGCCTCCTGGTTAGGCACCCGGTTCCGGCCAGGGCGCGGCGTCATTCGCCGCCATTGGTGGCGCGGTCGTTCTGCCGGGCCTTGCGGTCGCCCGCCTCGCGGTTCTCCCCGCCGGCATTGGGTTCGTTCGAACGCTGCATCTGCTTGGGGTTCAGCACCGGATCGGCATTGCCCATCTTCAGCTGCTGCGCCCTTTGCTGGACATTGAACTTCTCGTTTTCGGCTTTGGGATCGAATTTCTCGCCCATGGCGAAGTCCTCCTTGTCAGGGGCTGGTCAGGGCTGGCCGGAGCGGATCGCGGCCGGCCGCGGGGGTCAGTCCCGATGCTCGGGCATCTGCTTCAGCTCGTCCTTGGTCCAGCGCGAGACGGCGTGGACGCTGTTGCTGCCGTCGCGCATGAAATCCAGCTCGCGGGCGGGAACGGCGACGGGCTTGGAGCCGATGCCCAGGAAGCCGCCGACGTCGATCACCACCACCGCCTCGTTGCCGACGCCATGGACATGCGAGACATGGCCGATCCTTTCGTCGCCGGGGCCATAGATGGTGGCGCCGGTCAGCGCGGCCTCGGTCAGCTCGCTTTCGTTCAGTCGGATATGGGTGCTGTGGTCCATTGGGCCCTCCTCTGCTTTGTCCGGTTGAGGCACCCCCAACCGCCGGAAGGCCGGTCTGTTCCATAACGGTGCCGTGAAGGCTGCGGCGGGAACATTTGCCGCCGGCCACGGTTCAACCGCCCTGCGCAAACACCGCATCCAGAGGAGGAATGAGATGAAACAGCTGTTCGTCACCACCGCCCTTGCCGCCGCGCTGAGCGTGACCGCCGCCCAGGCCCAGGAGACCGAAAGCCAGCCCGTTCCGATGGGCCAGGAAACCGCGCCCGCCGCCGACGAGCCCCTGCCCACCATCACCCCGCCCGACGGCTATGTCGAAGGCGAGGTGGTGCTGACCACCGAGAACCTGCAGGGCGCCACCGTCTACGACGCCAGCGGCGACGAGATCGGCGAGGTGCATGGGCTGGTCTTCGCCAACGGCTCCACCTCGCTGCAAGGCGGCGACGCCGGCGCGGCGATGCAAGGCAGCGATGCCGCCACGACCATGCCTGCGCCGGGTGCCGATACCGAGGTGCCGGATGCCGCCACCGAAACCACGCCGGAACCGCCGCCCGCCGCGGCCGAGACGGGCACCGACACCGGCGACACGACCGGCATGGCCGCCACCGGCGACACCGAGACGACCACCACCGACACCGCCCCCGCCACCGAGGATGCGAACACCTCGGTCGAAAGCGGCACGGCCAGCCCCGAGGCCACCGCGCCGGCCCTCGACACCGATTCCTCGAACGTGGCCAGCGGCACCGACCGCGGCGACAGCGACCGGATCGAGGGGATCGGCTCGGATGCCGGCACCATCACCCCCACCGATGCCACCACGCCCCCGGTGCAGACCGCGCCCGAGGGGGAAGCCCAGCCGATGGGCTCGGCCGAGATCAGCCATGCCATCATCGACGTGGGCGGCTTCCTGGGCATGGGCGAGCATCGCGTCGCCATCCCGGTCGGCGACCTGGTGGTCTATCGCAAGGATACCGACATCCGCATCTATCTGCCCTGGGCCCGCCAGCAGCTCGAGGCCCTGCCCGAGTTCGACGAGGACGGCCCCGCCCCCGTGACCCAGTAAGCGCCGGCAGCCCCGGCCCCGCAGCCGGCCCCGGCTGCGGGCGCCAGCATATCGCCTTGCCAGGACCGCCATGCCGAACCCCCGATCCGACAGCCCCACCCTGCGCGTCCCCTCCCTGCGCGACGACGGCCTGCAACTGGACGAGGACCGCCGCTTCCAGCGCCGGTTCTGGCGCATCCAGCGCATCGCCTGGCTGCTCTTCGGCGCGGTCTGCCTGCTGGCGCTGCTGGGCTTGACGGGAAGCGGCGGCGCGCTGCACAGGGGCGAATTGCGCCTGGACGGCGCGCGGGTCGAATTTCCCCGCATCAGCCGCTGGGAGGGCACCGACGAGGTCTCGATCACCTTCGAACGCCCGGCCGCAATGCATTCCTTTCGCATCGGACAGGATTTCTTCGACCGCTTCTCGGTCGAGCGCATCCAGCCCGAACCGGCGCAAGCCACGCTTTCGGACCGCGGCCAAGGCTTTGCCGTGCCGGCGCAGGGGCCGGGGCCGCACAAGGTGGTCCTGGAGGTGCGGGCGCTGCATTTCGGCTGGACCCGGCTTGACATCGCCATCGGCGCGCAACGCCGCGCCGCCCATATCCTGATCCTGCCCTGAAGGCCAAGCCATGGATTCCGTCATCCGAGGCGTCGCGATCTATCTGGCGCTGCTGGTCATGACCCGGCTGTCGGGACGCCGGACGCTGGCGCAGACCACGCCCTTCGACTTCGTGCTGCTGCTCATCATCGCCGAGACCACGCAGCAGGCGCTGCTGGGCGACGATTTCTCCATCGTGAACGCGGTGGTGCTGATGATCACCCTGGTCACGGTCGACGTGATCCTGTCCTTTGCCAAGATGCGCTCGACCCGGCTGGCGACCTGGCTGGACGGCACCCCCACGGTGCTGATGAGCCGGGGCGAGGTCGACCGCGCCGCGCTGGAGCGTTCGCGCATGGGCATCACCGACATCCTTGAGGCAGCACGCGTCCAGCATGGCCTGGCCAACCTGCAACAGATCGACGCCGCCGTGCTGGAGATCAGCGGCGCGATCAGCATCATCCCCCGCAAGGACCAGGGATAGGCCGCCCGCGCCGCCGGAACCGCCGCCAGGCTGGGGACGTTGGGCCGACGTCGTATTTCACCGGGAAGGCAGGCCATGGCACCGCGGGCGATCTGGAAGGGGATGCTGAAGATCGCCGAGGTCAGCTGCCCGGTCGCGCTTCACGCCGCGGCCTCGACCTCGGAACGCATCGCCTTTCACACGCTGAACCGGGCGACCGGGAACCGGGTGCGCCGGCAGTTCATCGACAGCGACACCGGCAAGCCGGTCGAAAAGGACGACCAGGTCAAGGGCTACGAGGTCGGCGAGGGCGACTACGTCGTCCTGGATCCCGACGAGATCGCCGCGGCCATGCCGGAAAGCGACAAGACCCTGGCCGTCGCGGCTTTCATCGCCTGCAAGGACATCGACGACGTCTATTTCGACCGCCCCTATTACCTGACGCCGGCGGACCGGACGGCCGAGGAAGCCTTTGCCCTGATCCGCGAAGGCATGCGCCGCAAGCAGGCGGCGGCGCTGGCGCGGGCGGTGCTGTTTCGCCGCGTGCGCACGGTGCTGATCCGCGCGCATGGGCCGGGCATGATCGCCTCGACGCTGAATTTCGACTACGAGGTGCGCTCGGCCAGCGAGGCGTTCCGCGACATCTCGGCCGTGAAGATCAAGGGCGAGATGCTGGAGCTGGCCAAGCATATCATCGCCACCAAGATGGGCGCGTTCGACATCGCCGCCTTCGACGACCGTTACGAGGCGGCGCTGGCGGACCTGGTCCGCGCCAAGCTGGAGGGCCGCAAGATCAAGCCCCGCCCGGCGCCCAAGCGCGAGAATGTCGTGGACCTGATGGCGGCGTTGCGCGAAAGCGCGGGCTTGGCCCGGAAAAAGCCGCCCGCCCGCAGGAAGGCGGCGGGGGCGGGCTCGCGGCGCAAGTCCGGCTGAGCCCGCGCGCCCTAACCCTTCAGGACCAGCGCCGCGCCGCTGACGATGGAGAATACCAGCACCGCCAGCCGCAGCGCCGGCCCATTGACATGGGCGTGGACATGCCGCGACAGCAGGCTGCCGACCAGCACCGCCGGGATCAGCGCCAGCGCCGCCAGGATCTGCTGCCCGCCGATCCGCCCGGCGACCAGCAGGATCACCAGCGAGATCGCCTCTCCGACCAGAAAGCAGGTCGCCACGGTCGAGCGCAGCACCGGGCCGGGGGCGTGCTGGTATAGCAGCGCCAGCGGCGGGCCGCCGATGCCCGTCGCCGTCTCGGTCACGCCGGTGAACAGCCCCACCCCCAGCGAGGCCGAGCGGCTGGGGGCGAAGGGCGGCGCCAGCAGGGCCGCGACGGCGGCCAGCACCGTCAGCAGGCCGACGGCGATCTCGAGCTGGCGCACCGACAGCGCGACCAGCACCGCCATGCCCAGGAACGTCCCGAAGAAGCGGCCGAAGGTGATCCACCCGGTGCCCTGCCGGTCGATCATCTGCCGCTCGCGCCATGCGACCAGGAAGTTCAGCGGCAGCATCAGGATAAGCAGGGTGACGGGCAGGTGGCTGGCATCGACGAAGCCGAAGACCGGCGCCATGATCAGGGCAAAGCCGATGCCCACCGCACCCTGGACGAATGCGGATGCGGCGACCAGCAGCGACAGGCCCAGAAAGATGGAAAGGGTCACGCCAGCCTCATGTCGATCAGGCTGTCCGCCGTCGGATGGATGCGTTGGATCGGCGCGGCGGCGATGGCCGGCGCGGCCAGATCCCTGATCTCTTCCATCAGGGCGCGCGCGTCCCAGTCCACCGGCCAGCCCTGCACCATCCTCAGCCGGCCATTGGTAAAGACCGCGTCGATCTGGTCGCGGTTGCCATAGCGCACCAGCTCCCAGCTCAGGTCGTGCGAGGGGGTGAATTCGGGCCGGTCCAGGTCGACCAGCAGGAAGTCGGCCGCCAGCCCCTTGGCGATGCGGCCGGTCACGCCGGCCAGCCCGCCGGCATCGGCGGCCATCCGCGTCGCCGCATCCAGCCACAGCCAGCCACCGCCGCAGGAACTGTCGCCCGAGGCCAGCCCATAGGCCACGCGCTGCATGCTTTCGGCCGCGTCCATCAGCCGGAACCCGTCGGCCCGCGTGCCGTCCGTGCCCAGCCCGAAGCGGATGCCAAGCGCCTGCATCTGCAACGCCGGCGCGACCGCGTTCCCCTTCCAGACCGAGGCGACGGGATTGTAGGCGACGGCGGTGCCGGTATCGCGCAGCAGGTTCAGCTCCGACGGCGTGACCAGCGTCGAATGCGCGATCAGGGTCTGCGGCCCCAGCGCGCCGACATGGGCCAGATGCTCCAGCGGCCGGCGGCCATGCGCCACCAGCGAGCGTTCGACCGCCACCAGATGCTCGTTCACATGGGTCTGGAAGGTCACGCCCGCCTCGGCCGCCATGGCCGAGACCTCGCGCAGCATCTCGTCGCTGGCCACCTCGGGGATCGAGATGGCCAGCGAGGCATGGATCAGCGGATCGCCCTGGCAGGCGGCCAGATGCGCCTGGGCGTTGCGCAGGATCTGGCCGCGATCCGGCACCACCGCCGCGCCGCCCAGGTCGTTGCAGATCTGCGCCACCACCAGCCGCAACCCCACCTCGCGCGAGGCAAGGGCGAGCTTGCCGATATGGCCGGCCGAGCGCGTGCCGGCGTCGATCGCCGTGGTAAAGCCGCCCCGCAGGCATTCCAGCGCCGCCAGCTTCGAGGACAGGTAGACCATGTGTTCGTCCAGGCTGCCCTCCAGCGGCACCCAGATGCGGCGAAAGATCTCGGAGGGTTCGCCGAAGACCAGCGACTTGCCCAGCGATTGCGTCAGGTGGGTATGGGTGTCGATGAAGCCCGGCATCATCAGGTGATCGGGCAGTTCGACCAGCCGCGCCTGGGGATGGCGGGCGCAAAGCGCGGCGGCTTGGCCGACATCGGCAAAGCGGCCGGCGCGCAGCAGCACGGCCATGTCGCGCTGCGGCCCTCCGTCAAGAAGCAGGCGCCCCGGCGCGACGATCGTCTCGTCGGTTCGGGCAAAGGTCTGGCGCAGGTCGGTCATCAGGCATGCTCCGTGGCATCGACAGGTTTGGGGGCGCTGAACTGGAAGAAGGCGTTGACCACGGCCGCGGTGATGGTGCCCATCGCCAGCCCGTTGCCCAGGATCATCTGCGACCATTGCGGGAACTGGCTGTAGACGCCGGGCACCAGGATCGGCATCAGCCCCATGGCCAGCCCCGAGGCCAGCGTGAACATCGCGCCATGTTCGCGCAGGTCGACGCGGCTCAGCACGTGGATGCCGATCACGCCGATGATGGAAAAGACGATGACGGCCGTGCCGCCGACGACCGGGCCGGGCAGGACGCTGGCCAGCCGCGACACCGGCGCCAGCAGCGCGATCAGCACCAGGATCACCCCCGCCATGGCGGTGACATGGCGCGAGCGCACCCCGGTCGCGCGGACGATGCCGATGTTCTCGCCCGAGGTGATGATCAGCGAGGTGCCGAACAGCCCGCCCAGGATCGAGGCCACCGCATCGCCGCGGATGGTGCGCGGCACGATGGCATGGGCGTCGCCCTTGCGGTCCACGATCTCGGCGGTGGCGATGGTCTGGCCGGTCGCCTCGGCCATCGAGATGATCGAGAAGATGACCAGCGGCAGCGAGGCGATCAGGTCGAACTTCGGCATCCCGAACGGAAACAGCTGCGGCACCGCGACCAGCGGTCCCTGCATCACGCCCGACAGGTCGAGCCGGCCCAGCGCCGCCGCCAGCAGCGTCCCCGCGATCAGCCCCAGCATCACCGAGATGCGCTGGAGCGTGCCGGTGAACACGCGCGAGAAGATCACCGTCAGCGCGATGGTCGCCAGCGCCAGCCCGACATTGACCGGATCGGCAAAGCCCTCGCTGCCGGGCTTGCCGGTGATGGTGCCGCCATAGATCTTGACCAGGTTGACCGCCACCAGCAGCAGCATGGTGCCCACCACGATGGGCGGGAAAAAGCGCAGCAGCCGGCGAAAGACCGGCAGCGCCAGGAAATAGAACACCCCGGTCATCAGCACCGCGCCCACCGCCGTCTGCACGTCGGTCTGGCTGGCGATGGCCAGGAAGATCGCGATGGGGGCGCCGCCCGGAACCATGATGAAGGGCAGCCGCGCCCCGAAACCGGCCGGCCCGAAGCTTTGCAGGATCGAGCCCAGCCCGCAGACCAGGAAGGTGGCGCTGATGATCGACACGGTCAGCGCCGGGTCGAAGCCCAGCGTCTGCGCCACCAGAAACACCGCCGTTATCGGCGATGCGGCCATCACCAGCACATGCTGGAAACCATAGAGGATCAGATCCCTCGGCGGCAGAACCCGGTCCACCGGATCGGGCGGCGTAAGCGTCTTTGCATTGGCCATCGTGGCGTTTCCCTGTTGTTGAAGCGGCGTTTACATTTATGCAAATCGTTTTGCTTGCCTCCGAAATACCACGCGGCGCGATTCGTGCAAATCGTTTTGTTGCCTCCGGTGCGGCGATGCTGCTAGCCTTGCCGCGAAAAGCGGCGAATGAGGACGCATTGCGCAAGCCCACCATATCGGATCTGGCCAGGGCCGCGGGGGTGTCGGTCACGACCGTTTCCCATGCCTTCAGCGGCCGCCGCCACGTCGACCCCGAGACCCGCAAGCGCATCCACGCCATCGCCGAGGAGATCGGCTATCACCCCAGCAGCATGGCGCGGGCGCTGCGCAGCGGCCGCAGCGGCACCATCGCGCTGGCCTCCTCGATGCCCTTCGCCATTGCCGCCGGGCCGTCGCGGCTGGGCTTCCTGATGGAGATCGCAGCCTCGGCCGCGATGTCGGCATTGACCCGCCAGCTGGCGCTGTGCCTGATCCCGCCGCATCCGGCGATCCGCAGCCAGGGCTCGGTCGCCTTCGACGGGGTGATCCTGGTCGAGCCCATGCGCGACGACCCGCTGGTCGCCCTGTTCGAGCAGCGCAAGATCCCCGTCGTCTCCATCGGCACCGTGCCGGGCCGGCCCGACATTCCCGCCGTCAACATCCGCTCGCGGGAAACCGCGCTGCTGCTGCTGGACCATCTGGCGCAGCAGGGTTGCCGCCATGTCGCCGCGCTGGTCGGCGCGACCCCGCGCACCAGCCAGATCGAGGCCGCAGAGGCCTATCGCGCCTTCGTCGCCCGGCGCGGCCAGCAAGCCACCCTGGTCGCCCTGGACGAGGAAGAGGGCGAGGAGATCGCCTATCGCGAAACCCTGCGCCTGCTGCGCGCGGACCCCTCGATCGACGGGATATTCGCCGCCATCGACGCCTTTGCCAGCGGCGCGGTGCGCGCGGCGCATGAGCTGGGGCTGGCGATGCCCCGGCAATTGCGCATCGCCACCCGCTATGACGGGCTGCGGGCGAAGCTGTCCGATCCGCCGCTGACCGCCCTGGACCTGCATCTTCCAGCGATCGCCGAGCAGGCGGTCCACCTGCTGCTGGACCGGATCGAGGGGACCGGCCGCAGGGTCGATGCGGACCTGCCGGATCTGGTCCCCCGGCGATCCTCGGTGCCGGACTAGGCGACCGGCCCGCTCAGTTCTTGCGCAGCGCGTTCAGCAGCGCCGCGCCCAGGGCGCCCGGCTGTTCCTTGCCGGCGGGGGCGGCGGATTTCGGACCGCGCGCCGGCTGGGCCTTGGGGCCGCGCTCCTTCTGCGCATCCCTGGCGCTGGCGCCGCCGTCCTTGCGCATGGTCAGGCCGATGCGCTTGCGGGCCACGTCCACCTCGGTCACGCGCACCTTGACCACGTCGCCGACCTTCACCACCTCGTTCGGATCCTTCACGAAACGGTCGGCCAGCTGGCTGATATGCACCAGCCCGTCCTGATGCACGCCGATGTCGACGAAGGCGCCGAAGGCCGCCACATTCGTCACCGTGCCCTCCAGGGCCATGCCGGGGCGCAGGTCCTTGATATCCTCGACCCCTTCGGCAAAGCTTGCCGTGACGAAGCTCGGGCGCGGGTCGCGGCCGGGCTTTTCCAGTTCCGACAGGATGTCGCGGATGGTGGGCAGGCCGAAATGCTCATCGACAAAGGCTTCCGCCCGGATGTCCTTCAGCGCCGCGCCATTGCCCATGATCTGGCGGATGTCGCGGCCGCAGGCGGCGACGATCCGGCGGGCGACGCCGTAAGCCTCGGGATGGACGGCCGAGGCGTCCAGCGGCTCGTCGCCCTCGCGGATGCGCAGGAAGCCCGCGCATTGCTCGAAGGCGCGCGGGCCAAGCCCCGTCACCTTCTTCAAGGCCGCGCGCGAGCGGAAGGCGCCCGAGGCATCGCGATGCGCGACGATGTTCTGCGCCAGCGACGGCCCCAGCCCGGCGACATGCGCCAAGAGCGGCGCCGAGGCGGTGTTCAGGTCCACCCCCACCGCGTTCACCGCATCCTCGACCACCGCCTCCAGCGTTTTCGCCAGCTGCCGCTGGTCCACGTCATGCTGATACTGGCCGACGCCGATGGATTCGGGCGGCACCTTGACCAGCTCGGCCAGCGGATCCTGCAAGCGCCGGGCGATGGACACCGCACCGCGCAGCGACACGTCGAGGCCGGGGAACTCCTTGGCCGCCAGTTCCGAGGCCGAATAGACCGAGGCGCCGGCCTCGGACACGATCACCTTCACTGGCTGCTTCACCCCCTCGGGCAGGCGTTTCAGCACCTCGGCCACGAAACGCTCGGTCTCGCGGCTGGCGGTGCCGTTGCCGATGGCGATCAGCTCGATCTTGTGGCGGGTGATGGCGGCGGCCAGCGCGGCTTCCGCCCCGCGCAGGTCGGATTTCGGCGGAAAGGGATAGAGCGTCGCCGTCTCGACCAGCTTGCCGGTGCCGTCCACCGCGGCCAGCTTGACCCCGGTGCGGATGCCGGGGTCAAGCCCGATGGTCGCGCGCGGCCCGGCGGGCGAGGCCAGCAGCAGGTCGCGCAGGTTGCGGGCAAAGACCCGGATCGCCTCGGCATGGGCGCGGGTGCGCAATTCGGTCAGCAGGTCGATATACATCGTGTTCGACAGCCGCACCCGCCAGCACCAGCCCGCCACCTTGCGCAGCCACCTGTCGCCCGGCTGGTCGCCCAGCCGACCCAGCGCCGAGGCGACGATGCCCTCGGCCCGCGCCGCGCCGGTTTCCGGCTCGGGCGCGATCTCGATGGTCAGCACCTCTTCCTTGGCGCCGCGCAGGATCGCCAGCGCCCGATGCGCCGGGATCGCGGCCCATTTCTCGGACTGGTCGAAATAATCGCTGAACTTGGCGCCGACCTGCTCCTTGCCCGGCACCACCTTGGCGGAAATGATCGCCTCGGCCTGCATGAATTCGCGCAGCCGGCCCAGCAGCGCCGCATTCTCGGACAGTTCCTCGACCAGGATGTCGCGCGCGCCCTCCAGCGCCGATTTCACATCCGGCACCGCCTCGGTCAGATAGCCCGCCGCCAGCGCCTCGGGCTCGGGGCTGCGGTTCTCCTGGATGGCGCGCAGCAGCGGCTCCAGCCCGTTTTCGCGCGCGATCATCGCCTTGGTGCGCCGCTTGGGCTTGAAGGGCAGGTAGATGTCTTCCAGCGTGGCCTTGGTCTCGGCCCCGGCAATGGCGCGGGCCAGATCCTCGGTCAGCTTGCCCTGGCCGCGGATCGTATCCAGGATCGCCGCCCGCCGCGCCTCGAGTTCGCGCAGATAGGCCAGCCGTTCGGCCAGCGTGCGCAGCTGCGTGTCGTCCAGCCCGCCCGTGACCTCCTTGCGATAGCGCGCGACGAAGGGAACCGTCGCGCCCCCGTCCAAGAGGCCGGTCGCCGCCGCCACCTGGGCGGGGCTGGCGCTGATCTCGGCGGCGATGGTGCGGGCAATGCGGTCGGTCGCGTCCACGGGCGGCATCCTCTGCTGACTGGAACGCCGTCTTAGACAAAACCGGCCGCCGATCCAAGCGTCCCGGCGCCGCCGTCCCGTTCAGGACAGGCGCATCGCCGCGCGCATCCGCTTTTCGAACTGCGGGTCAAGGCGCGGCAAGCGCATGTCGCCCTTGGTCGTCTCCATCGCGCACCACAGGTTCGCGATGGCGGTCCAGTTCAGGCCCAGGGGCTCGTCGCCGGTTTCGACCAGTTGCAGCCGCCCACCCAGCCGGCGGAAGGCCATGCCCCTCAGCAGGGCATTGGCGTGCAGCAGCACCTCGTCGGCCAGCTCGTCGTCGAACTGCGCCTCGGCCATGGCGACGAACCCCGAGGGATCGCCTTCGATGGAAAGGGTCTGCGCCTCGATCAGGTAGCTTTCGCAGATCGAGAACCCCTGCTCGCACCAGTCCGCCACCGAGCCCGAGAAGCTTCGGCTGCCGACCCCGATTCCCGGAACCTGAAGAAAGCTCAGGCAACCGTTGTCGCCAGGGGTATAATGCATGCCAGCGGCATGCGTGGCCTTGCCATTCACCAACATCACTCACCAACCAACAATAGAGATCACGCAATGACTTACAATTAAAACGATCTGTTCGGTTTAGGCCAGTTGCCCTTTAAGACAGGTTAACAATTTCTTAACAGCGGCGCGTCAATACGTTGTTTTTACTTGATTTTAATAAGCGCCCTGCGCGGCGGTGGCGAACACCCCCAGGTTGCGATGGATTCGCGGGGCCCTGTCTTTCCTTGCCGCAGGGTCATCCGGGGCCGGCGGCTTCGGCCGACCCGCGCTTGCGGCCGGCCCGCCGGGGCAGCCCCCGCGCGGGAATCAACAAAACGGGAAAGCCCCGCCGCAAATGGGCAGGACCGTTCCTTTCGGCTTTTGGGCCTTGGATATGCCGGAAAAAAAGCACGGCTGCCGCCTGCGCGGATGCGCTGGCGGCTTGACAGGCAGGCCAGCCCCGCGGCTGATTGCCTGCCCTGCGGGCTGGCGCCCGGCGCTTGCTAGCCCATGTTGTCCTTCAGCTTCCCGGCGACATACCAGGTGATGGGCAAGGCGATGATCGCACCCCCGGCGGCGGCCAGAAGGATGGCGCGCAGATCGTAAAATCCCATCGCCAGGACGATGATCACGCCGATCCCGGCGAGCGTCGTCAGGCTGATGGACAACAGAAGCATGAAAAGACGGGTCATTTCCACCCCCAGACCAGTTACCATGCCCTGTAGGGCACATCCGGCCGCGACGCGCTTTGACGGGGATCAAACTGGCCAAGGAAGAATCCGGCCCGGCTGCGCGCCCATCGCAAGGAACGCCCCCGGATCAGCCGCCACATGGGCCCGCTCGGGCAGCGGGCTGTAGAGGACATGCGCGAGAAGATCGGCGCCCTGGATGACGCCGGCCGGCTGGTGATCCACGGCGGGCGATATGCCGAAGCTGGGGAGTATTCAGCCCCTCACCGGGCACAAGACGCCCGCCCTGGTCTGGAAGTTCCGGTCCCAGGCCAACCGAAAGCGCGAGCCAAAGGCGGCGCAACGCCGCCGGGAACCGAACATGACCGCGCCGAAAATGTGCCGAAACGCCTTGAGCCGAGGGCCGGCACCATTGCGATCGCAGGCGGATTATCGTCTGCTTTCAAAATGGTGCGGGTGGAGGGACTTGAACCCCCACGCCTTGCGGCGCCAGAACCTAAATCTGGTGCGTCTGCCAATTTCGCCACACCCGCAATGGCGCGCTGTCTAGCAAAGCCACCGCCCACATGCGAGGGGTAATTTCAGACTCCCATCCCACGCAGCACGGCGGGCAGCGCCTCGGGCAGATCGTCGGCGATCAGACCGGGACCGAAGCGACGCGCCGCCTCGGCATGAAGCCGGGCGCCGGTTGCCGCCGCCTCCAGCCCCGGCAGGCCGCGGGCCAGGAGGCCGGCGATGATCCCCGCCAGCACATCGCCCGCGCCCGCCGTCGCCAGCCAGGGCACGTCGAAGGCGGAATGGATGCAAGCCCGCCCGTCGGGGGCGGCGATCACCGTGTCGGGGCCCTTCAGCAGCACGACGGCGCCGCTGCGCGCGGCCGCGTCGCGGGCGGCGTCGAGCCGCGAATAAAGCGGGCCGCGCATTTTTGCCAATTCCTCGCGATAGGCCGCATGTTCCGCCAGGAACCGCGCCATCCGCGCCGGATCGGACGCCTGGGCATCACCGATGCCGGCAGGCGCAGGCGGATGGTCAAGGCGCGCGGCAAGATCGGGAAAGACGCGCCCGAACTCGCCCGCATGGGGGGTCAGCACGCAGTTCTCGTGCAGCACCGCCATCAGGCCGGGGTCGCGGGACAGGGCGGTCAGCGCATCGGCATCCAGCACCGCCGCCCGCCCCGCGCCCAGGATCGCGGGCAGCAGCACCGCCGCGCGCTCGACCCCGCAGCCGGGACCGATGCAGAGCGCGTTGATCCGGCGGTCCGCCAGCATGTCCTGCAGCCCGGCCGGATCGTCGATTCCCCGGCGCATCAGCGCATCGGGCGGGCCGGCATGGGCCGGCAGGGCCTCGGCCGGCGGCGCAAGCGTCACCAGGCCCGCGCCGATGCGCAGGGCGGCGCGGGCCGACAGGCGCCCCGCCCCACCCCTGCCCGGCCCCCCGGCAACGACCAGCGCATGGCCGTGGCTGAACTTGTGGGGATGCGAGGACGACCGCTTGGCAAGCCGGTCGGCCAGCACCGTGCCAGACCGGGCGTCGGGAATATCGAACGGGGGCCAGATGCCGGTCAGCCGGGCGGGCCGGAACCCGCGGCCGTCGATGTTGCGCTCTCTCCAATGCCGCAGGCCGATGTCGGCGACGACCAGCTCGCCGCAGCATTCCGGCCCGCGTTCCAGCAGATGCCCCGGCTTGGGGCTGTCGAAGGCAACGGTCAGCCGGGCGCGCAGGTCGAAATCGCCCGGCTCGCGCGGCCGGCCGGGAAAGGCGCCGCTGTCGAGGCACAATCCGCTGGGGCAGTCCACCGCCACCAGCCGTTCGCGGAAGAACGCCCAATCGCCGCCCGAGCCGCCCAGATGATCCAGGATCGCGGCGATCTCGCCCTCGGGCGCGCGGGTCAGGCCGGTGCCGAAGATCGCGTCCACATAGACATCCGCATCGGGGCCCTCGCGCAGGGCGTCCTCGGTCAGGGGCAGGATCGGGCCCAACGCCCGCCATTCGGCCTTCATCCGGGCCGCATCCGCGCCGGCGGCATTGTCCATGCCCAGCACCCGCAGCTGCCAGCCCGCCCGGTGCAGGTGCCGCGCGACCACATAGCCGTCGCCGCCGTTGTTGCCCGGCCCGCACAGCACCACCGCCAGGCCCGCCTTGGGCCAGCGCAGCCGGATCTGCCCGGCGACGGCGCAGCCGGCACGCTCCATCAACTCTGCGCCCGTGACCCGGCCGCTGGCCATCGCGGCAGATTCGATGGCGCGCATTTGAGCGGTCGTCAGGATTTCGGTGCCGTGAAACATGGTGACTGCCTAAATTATCATCGTTCTGCACGAAATATACGCATATCGGCCGGGCAAATGCGATCGGCCGCATGATCCTGGCCTTGCCCCATTTACCCGCATCATCAAACCCGCCAATCAGGTCGCAGGCAAGTCGCGAGAGAAGGATCAGGCGATGAAGAAAGTCGAAGCCATCATCAAGCCCTTCAAACTGGACGATGTGAAAGAGGCACTTCAGGAAGTCGGCGTCCAGGGCCTCTCGGTCACCGAGGTCAAGGGCTTTGGCCGGCAGAAGGGCCATACCGAGCTTTATCGCGGCGCGGAATATGTCGTGGACTTCCTGCCCAAGGTGAAGATCGAGATGGTGCTGCCCGACGACCTGGTCGAGGCCGCCGTCGACGCCATCATCTCGGCCGCGCGCACCGAGAAGATCGGCGACGGCAAGATCTTCATCATCCCGGTCGAACAGGCCATCCGCATCCGCACCGGCGAGACCGGCGACGACGCGGTCTGATCCCGCCCGACCCGCAACAAGAAACCGATGACCCCAGCCCCGCGGCGGCGCCGGGCAGACTGATGGAGGAAGGATCCCAATGACAGTCAAGGACGTTCTGGATCTGATGAAGACGGAAGAGGTCGAATATGTCGACGTCCGCTTCACCGATCCCAAGGGCAAGTTGCAGCACGTGACGCTGGTCGCCGACCTGGTGGACGAGGACTTCTTCGAGGAAGGCTTCATGTTCGACGGCTCCTCGATCGCCGGCTGGAAGTCCATCGACCAGTCCGACATGAAGCTGATGCCGGACGCCTCCTCGGCCTATATCGACCCGTTCTATGCCGAAAAGACCCTCTGCGTGCATTGCAACGTGGTCGAGCCCGACACGGGCGAGCCCTATGCCCGCGACCCGCGCGGCACCGCGCTGAAGGCCGAGGCCTATCTGAAATCCAGCGGAATCGGCGATGCGGCCTATTTCGGTCCCGAGGCCGAGTTCTTCCTGTTCGACGACGTGCGCTATTCGGTCACGCCGCAGAAGGTCTCGTTCGAACTCGACTCGGTCGATGCCGCCTGGAACACCGACACCGTCTACGAGGACGGCAACCTCGCCCATCGCGCGGCCCACAAGGGCGGCTATTTCCCGGTGAACCCGATCGACGCCGCCCAGGACATCCGCGGCGAGATGCTGTCGACCATGAAGCGCATGGGCATCAAGGTCGACAAGCACCACCACGAGGTCGCCACCGCCCAGCACGAGCTGGGGATGATCTTCGGCGGGCTGGTCGAGCAGGCCGACAACATCCAGAAATACAAATACGTCATCCACAACGTCGCCGCCGCCTATGGCAAGACCGCGACCTTCATGCCCAAGCCGATGAAGGGCGACAACGGCTCCGGGATGCACGTGAACATGTCGATCTGGAAGGACGGCAAGCCGCTGTTTGCCGGCGACAAATATGCCGACCTGTCGCAAGAGGCGCTGTGGTTCATCGGCGGGGTGCTCAAGCACGCCAAGGCGCTGAACGCGCTGACCAACCCCGCGACCAACAGCTACAAGCGGCTGATCCCCGGCTTCGAGGCCCCGGTGCTGCGCGCCTATTCCGCCCGCAACCGCTCGGGCTGCGTGCGCATTCCGTGGACCGAGTCGCCCAAGGCCAAGCGCGTCGAGGCCCGCTTCCCCGACCCGGCGGCCAACCCCTACCTGGCCTTTGCGGCGCTGCTGATGGCCGGCCTTGACGGCATCAAGAACAAGATCGACCCGGGCCCGGCCTCGGACAAGGATCTCTACGACCTGCCGCCGGAAGAGCTGGCCGAGATCCCGACCGTCTGCGGCAGCCTGCGCGAGGCGCTGGAGGAGCTGGAGAAGGACATGGACTTCCTGCTGGCCGGCGACGTCTTCACCCGCGACCAGTTGGAAGGCTACATCAAGCTGAAATGGGAAGAGGTCTATGCCTATGAGCATACCCCCCATCCCATCGAATATGCGATGTATTACAGCTGCTGAGCCGCAGCCCGGAACGAACCGGAAAGCCGCCCTTCGGGGCGGCTTTTTCATTTCCCGATCCAGGAAACCAGCAATCCGGCGCCGCGGGTCGGCAGGCTCTGGAACCCCGCAGATCCAAGGGCGGGGGCGGGCCGGAGCCACGATCGCCTCAGCACAGCAGCAACGTCTTGCTGGAGCCCAGAGCCGCGACAGCGCGGCGCGCCGTTGCTTCCGAAAGGATTGCACGGCAGATCCGCATCACGGCGAAGCCAAGCCACCCAACGGCCGGACTTATCGCCCGATTTCCGCGCCGCCAGCCCGTCCCTGCAGCGCTTGTCGATAAGGGCGGGCCGGGGGCTGGCCCGGCTGATCGACCGCAGATGCCGGAACATTCGGCGCCCTGCACCGGGGGCAATCGGCAATTAGTTCAATTTGTCTGCAAAATGGATGGAAATCCGAACGCGAAACCGGCTACAGTGATCCTGTGCCAGACGCATGGCGTTTTGGTTGCAAAACGTGCGGTCATCCGTCCTCTGGGGTCGGCGGATGGCTGGTTTCCAGCCTACGGCATGGGCGCAGCCCTGCCTGTTACAGGATCTTAGAATGCCTTATTTCACCAAAATACCCGACGCGACCATCGACCTGGAGGCCGAGACCCCGGTCCTGGTTCTGGGGAACAATCTTCTGCTGAACGAACTCAGCGGCTCCACCCAGTTCACCCAGTACGACGTGGATGAACCCCACGGCACCACACTGTCCCGAGGGGACGACATCTCGCTGGTGGATGGCGAGGGCGATCCGCTGCTGTCGGGCGGCACCTTCGCCGGCACCGGCACGCTGTCCACGGCGGCCGTGGGACTGACCGTCAAGCTCCTCGGCATCGAGCTGGCCTCGCTGACGGTCCAGGTCAACCCGATCGGCGGCTCTTTCGTCGTGAAGGGCGAAGACACCTATTTCGTCACCGACCAGCCCCTGACCGAGGACCATATCAGCGTCAAGATCACCGGCACCGTCGCTGGACTACCGCTCACCCTGGCGGATGTGAACATCTCGGACCTTGGCGGTTCGTTGACCGGCGACGTTCTTGCGGCGGTGCAGAATCTTCTCGACACCATCGTCGTCAACGTCGCCTACAATCCCGCCGGCACGCTGGTCCTTGACGACGACGACGTCTTTCCCTGCTTCACCGCCGGCACGCTGATCGACACGCCCCAGGGCCCGGTTCCGGTCGAAAGCCTGTCGGTCGGCGACCTGGTGCTGACGGCCGACCACGGCCCCCAGCCGGTCCGCTGGATCGGGCGCCGCCGCTTTGCCGCGCATCGGCTTGCCGCCCATGGCGCCCGGCTGACGCCCGTCCGCATCAGGGCCGGGGCGGTGGGGCCGGACATGCCCTCGGCGGACCTGGTCGTCTCGCCGCAGCACCGGATCCTGCTGCGCTCGCGCGTCGCCCTGCGGATGTTCGGCACCGACGAGATCCTGGTCGCCGCCAAGCAGCTTTTGCAGATCGAGGGCGTCGATCTGGCCACGGACCTGGCCGAGGTGGAATATGTCCATATCCTCTTCGACCAGCACGAGGTGGTCCGGGCCAACGGCACCGCGACCGAGTCGCTGTATCTGGGCCCGCAGGCCCTTGCCGCCCTGCCCGCCACGGCGGTCGAGGAAATCCTCGCCATCTTCCCCGAGCTGACCGAGCGCACCCATGCCCCCGCGGGGGCGCGGATGCTGGCCTCGGGGCGCAAGGCGCGCAAGCTGGCGCATCGCCATTCGAAGAACGGCCAGCCGCTCGTCCTGGCCTGAATCGGCAACAGCCGCGCAGGGGCCGCCGCGGCCCCTGCCGCCGCGGTTGCGGGTCCGGGGCCTTGCCGCTAAAACCCCGGCAAACCCAAGGAGCCCTGCATGATCCCGCGCTATGCCCGTCCCGAAATGGTCGCCATCTGGTCGCCCGAGACCAAGTTCCGCATCTGGTACGAGATCGAGGCGCATGCCTGCGACGCCCAGGCCGACCTTGGCGTGATCCCGCGCGAGAATGCCGAGGCCGTCTGGAAGGCCCGGGACGTGGAGTTCGACGTCGCCCGCATCGACGAGATCGAGGCCGTGACCAAGCATGACGTCATCGCCTTCCTGACCCACCTGGCCGAGCATATCGGCGCCGAGGAGGCGCGCTTCGTCCACCAGGGCATGACCAGCTCGGACGTGCTGGACACCACGCTGAACGTGCAGCTGGTGCGCGCCGCCGACATCCTGCTGGCCGACATGGACAAGGTGCTGGCCGCGCTGAAGAAACGCGCCTACGAGCACAAGGACACCGTCCGCATCGGCCGCAGCCACGGCATCCATGCCGAGCCGACGACCATGGGCCTGACCTTCGCCCGCTTCTACGCCGAGATGGCGCGGGGCCGCGAACGCCTGCTGCGCGCCCGCGAGGAAGTGGCGACCGGCGCCATTTCCGGCGCGGTCGGCACCTTCGCCAACATCGACCCCGCGGTCGAAGAGCATGTCTGCGCCAAGATGGGCCTCTCGCCCGAGCCGATCAGCACCCAGGTCATCCCGCGCGACCGCCACGCCATGTTCTTCGCCACGCTGGGCGTCATCGCCAGCTCGATCGAGAACATCGCCATCGAGATCCGCCACATGCAGCGCACCGAGGTGCTGGAGGCCGAGGAATATTTCAGCCCCGGCCAGAAGGGCAGCTCGGCCATGCCGCATAAGCGGAACCCGGTGCTGACCGAGAACCTGACCGGCCTTGCCCGCCTTGTGCGCATGGCCGTGGTGCCGGCGATGGAGAACGTGGCGCTGTGGCACGAACGCGACATCAGCCATTCCTCGGTCGAGCGCGGCATCGCCCCGGATGCGACCATCACCCTGGACTTCGCCCTGAACCGCCTGGCCGGCGTGATCGAAAAGCTGGTGGTCTACCCCGAGAACATGCTCAGGAACATGAACAAGTTCAAGGGGCTGGTCATGTCGCAGCGCGTGCTGCTGGCCCTGACCCAGGCCGGCGTCAGCCGCGAGGACGCCTATCGCCTGGTCCAGCGCAACGCCATGAAGGTCTGGGAACAGGGCGCCGATTTCAAGACCGAGCTGCTGGCCGACGCCGAGGTGACGGCCGCGCTGTCCCCCGCCGAGATCGAGGAGAAATTCGACCTAGGCTATCACACCAAGCACGTGGACACGATTTTCGCCCGCGTCTTCGGCGAAAACGGCGCGCATTAACCCGGTGTTCGCTTTTTCCTGCCAGATTGCCCCCGACAGGTTTGGAATCGGGGGCAATCCATGGGTGTTCCGGCGCTCGGGGCGACGGCGGGGCTCAGTCCGCGGCAAAAGGCTGCGGTGATCGTGCGGCTGGTGCTGGCCGAGGGCGGGGACATCGACCTCGCCCGGCTGCCGCCGGAACTGCAGACCGACCTGGCGCAGGAAATGGCGCTGATGGGGATGATCGACCGCGAGACGCGCAATGCCATCGTGGCCGAGTTCTGCGACAGGCTGGAAGCGGTCGGCCTGTCCTTTCCAGGCGACATCGACGGCACGCTGGACCTGCTCGACGGGCATCTTTCGCCCGACACGACCGACCAGCTGCGGCGCATGGCGGCGCTCAACGGCGCCGGCAACCCCTGGGACAGCATCGCCGCCCTGCCCCCCGCGCTCTTGGCCGAACTGGCCCGCACCGAAGCGGTCGAGATCGGGGCGGTGATGTTTTCGAAACTGCCGGTGCCGCGCGCGGCCGAGGTGTTCGGCCTGCTCGAACAGGAACGCGCGCGCCAGATCGCCTATGCCATGTCGCTGACCGGCGGCATCACCCCCGAGGCGCTGCAACGCATCGGCCGGGCGCTGCTCCATGCCGCCGACGCCGTGCCGCAGCCGGCGCTGGAGGGCAAGGCGGGCGAAAAGGTCGGCGCGATCCTGAACTTCTCGCCCTCCAGCATGCGCGACGGCGTCCTGGCCGGGCTCGAGGACGACGATGCCGCCTTTGCCGGCGAGGTGCGCAAGACCATCTTCACCTGGGCGCATATCCCGCGCCGCATCGACCGGCGCGACATCGCCCGTATCCTGCGCGAGGTGGACAATCCCGTGCTGCTCAAGGCGCTGGCCGGCGCCCGCGGCCCGGCGCGCGAAACCGTGGATTTCCTGCTGGGCGGCATTTCCTCGCGCCTGGCCGAGTCGATGCGCGAAGAGATCGAGGCGCTCGGCAAGGTCTCGGCCCGCGACGCCGAGGAGGCGATGGACCAGGTCGTGGTCACGATCCGCCGCATGGAGGCGGCGGGCGACCTGTTCCTGATCGCCCAGGAAGCCGAGGAGGAAGCGGAAGAGGAACCGCAAGCCCCGCCCGGCTGACGGATCCCGCCCGCCGCAATCCGAAAACCCGCCGCAGGCTCGCCAAGGCCCCCCAAGGCCCGCAGCAAGGACGGCACGGACAGACGGCAGGGCCCCATGGCGCAAGGCGCGGTGCGGCGGCAGGCCGCAAAGGCTTGCCCGGCCCCGGCCTCTGCCCTAGCAGGGGGCGGGACGGCGCATCGCGCCGGGGGACGGCAGGGACGGGACGGATGGCATGACAAATCAGATCGCGCTCGTGCTGGGGCTCCTGGTCCTGGGCCTCTTCGCGGCGGAT
Organism: Paracoccus sp. pheM1; assembly: GCF_018499825.1. NCBI lineage: Bacteria > Pseudomonadati > Pseudomonadota > Alphaproteobacteria > Rhodobacterales > Paracoccaceae > Paracoccus > Paracoccus sp. pheM1. The sequence continues at coordinate 1,222,797 of NZ_JAGXCX010000002.1, read as the reverse complement.
GCGCTGGTGCTGCATTGGAACCTGCCGCTGTTTCTGGGCAAGGCGTTCGCCAGCCTCATCGAATATCTCAGCTTCTGGCGCTGACGCCGGCACCGCGATTCGCCGCCCTGCAGCATTCGGCACCGCGGCAAGCGGCTTGCGCCGCCCGCGCCGGCCATCCCCGCCGCCGGCCGGGCGCAGCGGCAGCGACCATACGTCGCAACCATGCCCTCGGCACCCCCCTTTCCGCCGAGTTTCCGCCCCTTTCGCTTGCAGGCATTTGCATTCCCCCGGCGATGCGGGCTATTTGCAGCGCGAACATCATCAGCGGCGGAGGAAACCTATGGCTGTCAAGGTAGCGATCAACGGCTTTGGCCGGATCGGTCGGAACGTGCTGCGCGCGATCATCGAATCGGGGCGCAATGATATCGAGGTCGTGGCGATCAACGACCTGGGCCCGGTCGAAACCAATGCGCATCTGCTGCGCTACGACTCGGTCCACGGCCGCTTCCCCGCCCAGGTCACGGTTTCGGGCGATTCGATCGACGTCGGCCGCGGTCCGATCAAGGTCACGGCGATCCGCAACCCGGCCGACCTGCCCTGGGGCGACATCGACGTCATCATGGAATGCACCGGCATCTTCGCCTCCAAGGAAAAGGTGCAGCCGCACCTGTCGACCGGCGCCAAGCGGGTGCTGATCTCGGCCCCCGGCGACAATGCCGACAAGACCATCGTCTTCGGCGTGAACCACGACACGCTGACCAAGGACGACATCGTCGTCTCGAACGCCAGCTGCACGACGAACTGCCTGTCGCCGGTGGCCAAGGTGCTGAACGATTCGATCGGCATCGCCCGCGGCTTCATGACCACGATCCACAGCTATACCGGCGACCAGCCGACGCTCGACACCATGCACAAGGATCTGTATCGCGCCCGCGCCGCGGCGCTGTCGATGATCCCGACCTCGACCGGCGCGGCCAAGGCCGTGGGCCTGGTGCTGCCCGAACTCAAGGGCCGCCTGGACGGCGTGGCGATCCGCGTGCCGACGCCCAACGTCTCGGTCGTGGACCTGGTCTTCGAAGCCGCCCGCGACACCTCGGTCGAGGAAATCAACCAGGCCATCCGCGCCGCCGCCGACGGCCCGCTGAAGGGCATCCTGGGCTATACCGACGAGCCGCTGGTCTCCTCGGACTTCAACCACGACAGCCACAGCTCGGTCTTCCACATGGACCAGACCAAGGTGATGGAGGGCAAGCTTTGCCGCATCCTGACCTGGTATGACAACGAATGGGGCTTCTCGAACCGCATGTCCGACACCGCGGTCGCCATGGGCAAGCTGATCTGAGCCCACATCTGAACCCGCAAGGGCTCGATCCGAAAACCGAAACGCGCCCTCGCCGGGCGCGTTTTCATTTCCGGCGGACCGGCGCCGCCGGTCGCCCGTCAGTTCTTGCCCGAAAGGCGCCGCACATTGGCACGGGTGCGCTTGCGATAGGGCCGCAGCGCCGCCGCCATCACCCGGTCGGCCCGCTCGCCCCGCCCGGCGGCACGCAGCGCGGCCTGCAGCGCCTCGGAGGCGGCATCGGCCTTTTCCACCACCATGCGCTGCGGCTCGGCCGCGTCCTGGCGCACAAGCCCCATCATCCCCGCCGTCCGCAAGGCAATGACCATCTGCGATTCCCAGGCCATGCGCGCCATCTGCTGCCACAACAGCAGCGGCGCCTGCATCGCCGCATAATTCATCTTCCCGAAACCCATCACGAATTCCCTATGAACGAACAACAGGCGGGCAAGGCTGCGCCCATGGCGGGGAAATGCCAAGAGCCCCCGTGGACAGGATCTTTGCCCTATGGCCTTGCTGCCGCACCCGGTATAGAGGGAAAATCATGACCAAATCCGTGACGCTCCGACGCCCCGACGACTGGCACCTGCACCTGCGCGACGGCGCCATGTTGCAGGCAGTGGCTTCATTTTCCGGCCATTTCGGCCGGGCGATCATCATGCCGAACCTGGTGCCGCCGGTGGTGACAGGGGCGCAGGCCGCGGCCTATCGCGACCGCATCCGCGCCGCCCTGGCCCCGGAAATGACGTTGCGTCCCTTGATGACGCTCTACCTGACCGAAACCACCGATCCGGCCGATGTGCTGGCTGCCCATGCGCAGGGAATCATCTCGGCGGTCAAGCTCTACCCGGCCGGGGCGACCACCAATTCGGCCTCGGGCGTGCGCGATTTCGACAAGGTGCGCGGCGTGCTGGAGGCCATGGCCCAGGCCGGCATCCCGCTTTGCTTCCACGGCGAGGTCACGGACCCGGCGGTGGACATCTTCGACCGCGAGGCGGCGTTCATCGACCGCGTCCTGGAGCCGATCCGCCGCGCCACGCCCGGCCTGCGGGTGGTGATGGAACATATCACCACCTCGGACGGGGTGGATTACGTCGCGGGCAACGACGACATCGGCGCCACCATCACCACGCATCACCTGGTCATCAACCGAAACCACATCCTGGCGGGCGGCATCCGGCCGCATTACTACTGCCTGCCGGTCGCCAAGCGCGAGACGCACCGGCTGGCGCTGCGCCGCGCGGCGACCTCGGGGGACGCGCGCTTCTTCCTGGGCACCGATTCGGCGCCGCACCCGGACCGCGCCAAGGAATCGGCCTGCGGCTGCGCCGGCTGCTTCACCGCGCCCAACACCATGTCGATCCTGGCCCAGGTCTTCGAGGAGGAGGGCGCGCTCGACCGGCTGGAAGGCTTCACCTCGCTCCACGGCGCCGCTTTCTACCGCATGGAGCCCAACGAGGATCGCATCCGGCTGGTCAGGCGCGAGATACCCGCCGCATATCCGACCCATATCCCCGCCGGCGACGAAACCGTCACCGTCTTCGACCCCGGCTTCCCGCTCTACTGGCACCTCGAGGATCCCGCATGACCCTGCCCTTCCCCCCGCATGAGGAAATCGCCCGGCTGACCGCCCGCATGCTGCTGGAGATCAAGGCGGTGCATTTCAATGCGGCCGAGCCCTTCACCTATGCCTCGGGGCTGAAGGGGCCGACCTATATCGACTGCCGCAAGCTGATCAGCTTCCCGCGCATCCGCGCGACGCTGATGGACTTCCTGGCGGCGACCGTGCTGCGCGAGGCGGGCTTCGCCGCCTTCGACAACGTGGCCGGCGGCGAGACGGCGGGCATTCCCTTCGCCGCCTGGGTGGCCGAGCGGCTGGAGCTGCCGATGACCTATGTGCGCAAGAAGCCCAAGGGCTACGGCCGCAACGCCCGCATCGAGGGCGCCATGACCGAGGGCCAGCGCGTGCTGCTGGTCGAGGACCTGACCACCGACGGCGGCTCGAAGCTGAGCTTCGTCGACGCGATCCGCGAAACCGGCGCGACCTGCGGCCATACGGCGGTGATCTTCTACTACGGCATCTTCCCGGAAACCACGCAGCGCCTGGCGGACCACGGCGTCAGGCTGCACCATCTCTGCACCTGGTGGGACGTGCTGGCCGAGGCCAAGGCGCAGGGCTTCTACGACGAGGCGACGCTCTCCGAGGTCGAAAGCTTCCTGACCGATCCCCGCGCCTGGCAGGCCGCGCATCCCTGATCCGGCCGGCCCGGCTGCACGGTGGCAAGGGGTATTTGAGCAACGAAGAAGACCGGGGCGCCGCCCTGTCCTTCTCTGTTGGCCAAATACCCATGCCGCCCTTGCCACCCGTGCAGGCGCGGCATTCCGCCCACAGCTTATCCACAGCATATCCCGATGGACCGCGGGGCGCATAAGGTGGATAACGGCCCCCAGCCGAGTCGAAGGTCGGAGACCATGGGATGAGCGAGTTGCGCGCCGTCGAAATCAGGAAGCCCGGCGAGATCGCCGAGGCCGCCGCCGCGCAGGCGGTGCCCTTCTCGATCGAGGCCGAGCAGCAATTGCTGGGCGCGCTCCTGACCAATAACGAGGTCTACGACCACGTCTCGCGCATTATCCAGGCCGGGCATTTCTACGACCCGGTCCATCGCCGCATCTACGAGATCTGCGCCGAGCGCATCGCCCGCAACGCCCTGGCGAGCCCGGTCACGATCAAGGCCTTCATGGAGCATGACGCGGGCCTGAAGGAACTGGGCGGCCCGGCCTATCTGGCGCGGCTGGCGGGGGCGGCGATCTCGTCCCATGCCGCGCGCGACTATGCGCAGATGATCCGCGAATTCGCCCTGCGCCGCGAGCTGATCGGGCTGGGGCAGGACATCGCCGCGCGCGCCGCCACCGTCACGGTCAGCGATTCCGCCGAGGAGCAGATCAAGGAGGCCGAGCAGATCCTCTACAAGCTTGGCGAGCAGGGCGTGGCCGAGCGCGGCTTCCAGAGCTTCCTGGCCGCCGTCACCGGGGCGCTGAACGCCGCCAATGCCGCCTTCAGCCGCGGCGGCGGGCTGTCGGGGATCTCGACCGGGCTCGTGGACCTAGACGGCAAGATGGGCGGGCTGAACCGCTCGGACCTGGTCATCCTGGCCGGGCGGCCCTCGATGGGCAAGACCTCGCTGGCCACCAACATCGCCTTCAACGTCGCCAAGGCGCATCGCCTGGGCGAATTGCCCGACGGCAGCCACGGCACGGTGGCGGGGGGCGTCGTCGGCTTCTTCAGCCTCGAGATGTCGGCCGAGCAGCTGGCCGCGCGCATCCTGTCCGAGGCGGCCGAGGTGCCCAGCGAGGCGATCCGCCGCGGCGACATGACCGAGGACGAGTTCCGCCGCTTCGTCAAGGCCGCCCACGACCTGCAGAACTGCCCGCTTTACATCGACGACACGCCCGCCCTGCCGATCAACCAGCTGGCCGCCCGCGCCCGCAAGCTCAAGCGCACCATGGGGCTGGACCTGCTGATCGTGGACTATCTCCAGCTTCTGCGCGCCGCATCGGCCAAGGACAGCCGCGTCAACGAGGTGAGCGAGATCACCCAGGGCCTGAAAGCCGTCGCCAAGGAGCTGGACATCCCCGTCATCGCGCTGTCGCAGCTGTCGCGCCAGGTCGAGAGCCGCGAGGACAAGCGCCCGCAGCTGTCCGACCTGCGCGAATCCGGCAGCATCGAGCAGGACGCCGACATCGTCATGTTCGTCTTCCGCGAGGAATATTACCGCGAGCGCGAAAAGCCCGCCGACCACGACCTCGACAAGATGGCCACGTGGCAGCAGGTCATGGAATCCTGCCACGGCAAGGCCGAGGTCATCATCGGCAAGCAGCGCCACGGCCCGATCGGCACGGTCGAGCTGTCCTTCGAGGGCCGCTTCACCCGCTTCGGCAACCTGGAAAAACATCGCAGCTGGGATCCTGCCGAATGAACCTGCCGGTGCCGTTCGTCACCATCGGCCTGCTGATCCTGTCGAACCTGTTCATGACCGTCGCCTGGTACGGGCACCTGAAGTTCAAGACCGCGCCGCTCATGCTGGTCATCCTGGTCAGCTGGGGCATCGCCTTCTTCGAATATGTGCTGCAGGTGCCCGCGAACCGCAGCGGCTACGGCCATTTCAACGCCGCGCAGCTCAAGACCATCCAGGAGGTCATCAGCCTGTCGGTCTTCGTGCTGTTCTCCTGGGCGTGGCTGGGCGAGAAGCTGACCTGGAACGTGGCGGCCGGCTTTGCCTGCATCTGCCTGGGCGCCTTCCTGATCTTCCACGATTTCGGCGGCTCGGCGCATTGACGCGAAACTGTGCCCTGTAAACAGGCGATTGCCTTTGCCCGCCGGCCGGGCAAAGGTGCGGGCATGAGCAGCGCGACCCCTTCCCTTCCCCGCCGGCCAAGCATCCTGACCCTGGTTTCCATCTCGGCCGCCGGGGCACTTTCGATGAACATCTTCCTGCCCTCGCTGCCGGCCATGGCGCGGGATTTCGGCGTGGAATACGGCTTCATGCAGCTGTCCGTCTCGGCCTTCCTGGGGGTCAGCGCGGTGCTGCAACTGCTTTGCGGCCCGATCAGCGACCGCTATGGCCGCCGGCCGGTGGTGCTGGGCTCCTTCGCGATCTTCCTGCTGGCGACCGTGGGGGCGCTGCTGGCCAGGGATGCGGCCTGGTTCATGCTGTTCCGCCTGATCCAGGCGGTCGCCACCACCGGCTTCGTCATCAGCCGCGCCGTGGTGCGCGACATCGTGCCGGCCGAGCAGGCGGCCAGCATGATCGGCTATGTCACCATGGGCATGTCGCTGGTGCCGATGGTCGCGCCCACGCTGGGGGGCGTGCTGGACGAGACCCTGGGCTGGCGCGCCAGCTTCGTCGCCATGGGGCTGACCGGGCTGGCGGTCATGGCGCTTTGCGCCTTCGACCTGCCCGAGACGGCGCGCGGCGGCGGCGTGCCGCTGCGCCGGCAGGTCGCCACCTATCCGGTGCTTGCCCGCTCGCAGCGCTTCTGGGGCTATGCGCTGGCGGCGACGCTCAGCGCGGGGTCGTTCTATGCCTATCTGGGCGGCGCGCCCTTTGTCGGCCAGGTGGTGCTGCACCTGTCGCCGGCCGAGGTCGGCTATTGGTTCGCCGGCCCCTCGATCGGCTATGCGCTGGGGAACTACCTTTCGGCGCGGTTCTCGACCCGCATCGGCATGAACCGGATGATCCTGTCGGGGGCGCTGATCTGCTCGGTCTTCCTGGTGATGGCGCTGGCGGTGGACCTGATGGGCGGGCTGACGCCGCTGGTCTTCTTCGGCGCGGTCGGGCTGATGGGGCTGGGCAACGGCATGGTGCTGCCCAATGCCAATGCCGGGATGATGAGCGTGCGCCCCGAACTGGCCGGCACCGCCAGCGGGCTGGGCGGCGCCATGGCGGTGGCGGGCGGCGCCGGGCTGGCGGCGCTGGCCGGCGCGCTCTTGCACGACGAATCGGGGGCGGCGCCGCTTCTGGTCATCATGGCAGGGTCGGCCATCGCCTCGATCGGCTTCATCCTCTGGGTCATGATCCGCGAAAGGCAGGTCATCGCCGGCCGCTGATCCCCCTTGCGGCAACGCCTTTGCAAAGCGTATGGCTGCTTTGCAAAGAGGACTCGCATGGCCACACAAAAGATCTATGCCGGCGTCGCCCTGCGCGAGACGCGGGCCCGCGCCGGCCTGACCCAGCGCGCCTTTGCCGACCGGCTGGGCGTGTCGCTGCCCTATCTGTCGCAGATGGAGAACAACCACCGCCCGGTCTCGGCCGGGGTGCTGCTGAAGCTGGCCTCCGAGTTTTCGGTCGATCTGGGCGCCATGGCGGTCGGCGATGCCGAGCGCATGGTGATGGACATGGCCGAGGCGCTGGCCGATCCGCTGTTCGACGCCACGCCGCCCCGCGCCGACCTGCGGCTGGCCGCGACCAACGCCCCGGCGCTGGCGCGCGCCTTCCTGGACCTCTATCGCGCCCATCGCGAGGGGCAGGAGCGGCTGGCGGCGCTGGACGAGGCGCTGGGGGCGGGGGCGCAGAACGCCACCCCCTCGCCCTGGGAAGAGGTGCGCGACTTCTTCCACTATTGCGACAACTATATCGACGCGGTGGACCACGCCGCCGAGCATTTCGCCCGCATCCGCCCCGAGCAGCGCCCGCTGGACCGCGCCATCGCCGCCCTGGCCGAGCGCGGCATCGAGGTGGTGACGGCCGAGCTGGGCAGCGGCCCGGTCTATCTGCGCGACGGCAAGCGCATCACCCTGAACGCCGCCGCCGAGCCCGCCACGCAGGCCTTCCAGCTGCTGCACCTGCTGGCGCTGGAATCGCGCGGCGACCTGCTGGAGGCGACGCTGGAGCTGGCGCGCTTTCGCAGCGGCTCGGCCCGCGACATCGCCCGGCTGGGGCTGGCGAACTATTTCGCCGGCGCGGCGATGATGCCCTATTCCCGCTTCCTGGCCACCGCGCGGGCCGAGCGGCACGACCTCGAGCGGCTGGCGCATCTGTTCCACGCCTCGCTGGAACAGGTGGCGCATCGGCTTTCGACCCTGCAACGCGGCGGCGACCGGGGGGTGCCGTTCTTTTTCGTCCGCGTCGACCAGGCGGGCACGATCACCAAGCGCCATTCCGCCACGCGGATGCAATTCGCCCGCTTCGGCGGCGCCTGTCCGCTGTGGAACGTGCATCAGGCCTTCGAGACGCCCGGCCGCTTCCTGCGCCAGCTGGCCGAGACGCCGGACGGCAAGCGCTACCTGCTGCTGGCGCGGGACGTGTCCAAGCCCGCGGGCGCCTTTGGCGCGCCGGTGCGCCGCTTCGCCATCGGCCTGGGCTGCGAGATCAGCCATGCCCGCGACGTGGTCTATGCCGATGGGCTGGACATCGGCAATCCGCAGCTGTTCGAGCCGATCGGCGTGTCCTGCCGGATCTGCCCGCGGCCGAACTGCCACCAGCGCTCGGTGCCGCCGGTGGACCGCCATATCCGCATCCCGGCGGATCGCCCCGGCCCGCTGCCCTACGAGATCGCCTGAAACCGCCGCAAACGCCGCGACCCGCGGCGCGGTTCCCGGCGCGCAGGCGGAACAGCCGCGGGGAATCACTGAAACGGCCGATCTGAACCCGTTCGTTTGCCCATTTTGCGGGCAGCGTCATCCGGCCGCCTGCTGCGCCGAACCGAACCGGACGGTCAAGACGCGCCATCCGATTCCGCGGGGAAAAATGCCTTCAATCTTTCATAGATTCATGGAAAGGCCCGTTCCCATCAACCCATGGTTGCAGTTTTGGCCCCTTTGCGCCCGGCGGATAACCACCCGCGCCGCCAGCCCCGATCGGCGTCAATCCGCCCAAGCTTCGGGCAGGCCCCCCGCCCCTGTTGCGCTTTGACCACAGGTCGGATTTATCCGTGCGCAGCCATGACCGCCTTTGCCCGGCAGGTCGGCCGAAACAACATGGACCTGGGACATTGCGGATCACCCACAGCCTGAATTCGGTGCTTGAGCGCTGGCTGCCAGAACAGCGCCTTTTCCTGAAGTCGGACAAGACCACCCGCTTCCTGCGGCTGCGTCCGGCCACGCAGCTTCTTGCCCTGGGGGGCATCGCGCTGGTCTTCGGCTGGTCGATCATCGCCAGCTCGATCCTGGTCATCGACGCGATCAGCGCCGGCTCGTCGCGCCACCAGGCCCGGCTGGCGCAAAGCGCCCTGGAAGCGCGGCTGACCGACCTTTCCGCCGAACGCGACCGCCGCGCCGCCGAGGCGGTGGCGGCGCAGAACCGCTTTGCCGTGGCGCTGGACCAGGTCTCGCACATGCAATCGCTGCTGCTGGAGACCGAGGCGCAGCGGCGCGAACTGGAAACCGGGCTGGGCGCGGTGCAGGCCGACCTGCAGGACGCGGTGAAGGCCCGCCAGCAGGCCGAGGCGCTGGCCGGCCCCGAGGGCGAGGCCGCCCCCGTCCGCACCGCCGAACTGCAGGCCGCGCTGGACATCCTGGCGGGCGAGCTGAAACAGGCCGCCGGCCAGCGCATCGAGGCGGTGCAGCAGGCCGAGGACGCCCGCCGCCTGGCCGAGGCCGTCACGCTGGAGCGCGACCAGATCGTCGCCCGCAACGACGAGATCCTGTCGCAGCTGGAAGACGCCGTGTCCGTCTCGGTCAAGCCGCTGGACGACATGTTCCGCAGCGTCGGCATGAACCCGGACGAGATCCTGCGCACCGTGCGCCGCGGCTATGCCGGGCAGGGCGGCCCGCTGAACCCGGTCAGCTATTCCTCCAGCGGCAATGCCGAGATCAGCCAGGGCGAGGCCAAGGCGCAAGAGATCCTGATCACCCTGGACCAGATGAACAGCTACCGCATCGCGGTCGAGAAGATGCCGCTGGCCATGCCGGTGAAATCGGCCTTCCGCTATACCTCGCCCTTCGGCCGCCGCTGGGGCCGCGCGCATGAGGGCATCGACATGGCCGCCCCGGTCGGCACGCCGGTCTATGCCACGGGCGAGGGCACGGTGATCTTTGCCGGCTGGCAGCGCGGCTACGGCAACCTGATCAAGATCCGGCACGAGCTGGGCACCGAGACCCGCTATGGCCACCTGTCCAAGATTCGCGTGAAGGCCGGTCAAAAGGTGTCGCGCGGCAGCCAGATCGGTGATATGGGCAATACCGGCAGATCGACCGGGCCGCATCTTCACTATGAAGTCCGCGTGAACGGCCGTGCCGTGAATCCCATGAGCTTCATCAAGGCAGCCCAAAATGTTTTCTAAGACCCGTGTTACCGAACCCGGCCCCCGTACCCAGCCGACCCCCGAGCCCGAACCGGCGCGCGGCCTTGACACGAGTTACGACATTCCGGCAGCCGCGGCCCCGCGTGCGCGCACCGCGCCTTCGGTGCTGTCCGCGGACCTGACCGTCACCGGCAACATCCAGACCCAGGGCGACGTCCAGGTCGAAGGCACCGTCGAGGGCGACATCCGCGCCCATCAGCTGATCGTCGGCGAAAGCGCCACCATCCGCGGCGAGATCGTCGCCGAGGAGGTCGTGGTGAACGGCCGCGTCGTCGGCCGCGTCCGCGGCCTCAAGGTCCGCCTGACCGCCACCGCGCGGGTCGAGGGCGACATCATCCACAAGACCATCGCCATCGAATCCGGCGCCCATTTCGAGGGCTCGGTCCAGCGCCAGGAAGATCCGCTGGCCAATGGCGTGACCCCCAAGCTGGCGCCGCCCGCCCGCGCGGCCAATGCCGAAGCCGAGTGATCCCGGCATCGGCGCAAGATCGGCGCAAGATAGATGATCGGGCGGCCGCGGGGCCGCCCTTTTTCATGGCTCGGGGTCCGGCATCAGCAGCCGGTACATGTGCCAGCTGGCATGGCCCAGCACCGGCAGCACGACGAAAAGCCCCAGGAACAGCGGCACGATGCCCGCGAACAGCAGCGTGGCGATGACCACGGCCCAGGACAGCATCACCGGCAGGTTCGCCCCCACCGCCTGGAAGCTGGCGATGATGGCCGAGACCAGGTCCACCTCGCGGTCCAGGATCAGCGGCAGCCCGACCACGGTGATCGAGAACAGCACCGCGGCAAAGCCCGCCCCGATCGCCGTGCCCGCCCCCAGCATCACCAGCCCGCGGCCCTGCAGCAGCACCTCGGGCGAGGAGGTGATGTTGGTCAGCGCCGAAACGCCCATGAACAGCGCGAAGGTGGTATGGGCGACAAAGACCCAGAACATGAACATCAGCAGGATGACCATGGCCATCGACGGCACCTGCCGGTCCTTTTGCGCGATGACCACGGCCAGCACCTCGCGCCAGATCAGCGGCCGGTCCGATTCGATGCGCCGGCTGACCTCGTAGAGGCCGACGGCGGCAAAGGGCGCGATCAGCGGAAAGCCGACGATGAAGGGCATCAGCCACCATTCCTGCCCCGCCGCCGTGGCCACCGCGGTCAGCACCAGCCCGCCCGCGACATAGAAGGCCGCGAACAGCAGGCCGAAGGCCGGGGCGCGGCGGAAATCCCGCCAGCCCGCCGCCAGCACCGCCGGGATGGCGTCCAGCCCGATCACCGCCGGCAGCGGGATCTCGTCCGGGCCCGGATCGGGCAAGGGGTCGGGCAGCGGCTGCCGCTCGGGCTCGGGGATGGGGGTGGGAATGGGCTTGGGGTCCGAATCGGTAAATACCATCTGCTCCTCCGTCAATGCGACGAAGGTTAGCAGGCCCGCGGCAAAGAAAAAGCCTTAGCGCGCGAAGCGCTCGACCAGCGCGTCCCGGACGGCGGGGGGAACGAATTTCGACACGTCCCCGCCCAGCCGCGCGATCTCCTTGACCAGTTTCGAGGCGATGGCCTGCCGGCGGGCGTCGGCCATCAGGAAGACCGTCTCGATGCTGTCGTCCATGGCGCGGTTCATGCCGACCATCTGGAATTCGTATTCGAAATCCGCCACCGCCCGCAGGCCGCGCACGATCACCGTGGCGCCGACGTCGCGGGCGCAGTCGATCAGCAGGTTCTCGAACGGGTGGACCACGATCTCGCCGCCGCGCTTGGCGACGATGCGGTCGCATTCCTCGCGCACCATGGCGACGCGGTCCTCCAGCGCGAACAGCGGGCTCTTGTCGCGGTTGATGGCGACGCCGATCACCAGCCGGTCCACCAGCTCCAGCGCGCGCTGGATGATGTCCAGGTGGCCCAGGGTGATGGGATCGAAGGTGCCTGGGTAAAGCCCGATGCGCATGGGGTGCCGTCTCCTCGCCGAATGCCGGCAGTCAAACAGGGTTTCGCCAAGGAATGCAAGACCATGCGCCCGGCCGCATTTCGCAGGGCGGGCAAGCGGGCCGGGTCAGTTGCCCATGATCATCCCGGTCAGCGCCTCTTTTTCCGCCGCGAGTTCCTTGAGCCGGGCCGAAACCGCATCGCCGATCGAGACGATGCCGACCATCTCGCCCCGCTCGTCCACCACCGGCAGGTGGCGGAAGCGGCCCTGGGTCATGCGGTCCAGAATCACCAGCGCATCCTCGCCCGTGGTGCAGGTCGCCAGCTTGCGGGTCATCAGCTCGGTGATCGGCTGCTCCAGGACGGCGGCGCCGCGCTTGCCCAGTTCGCGCACCACGTCGCGTTCCGACAGGATGCCCAGCGGGATCTTGCCGTCCTCGGATACCACGATCGCACCGATGCGCTTTTCCGAAAGCAGCTTCGTGGCCTCGGCCACGCTGGTTTCCGGGCCGACGGTGAAAATCTCGCCGCTGGCCTTCATCGACAGGATCTGGTTGACGAGCATTGCTGTTCCTCCTCCGGGTTGGCGCAAGCGTCCTGGCGCCCAGCGTCACCTCAACCCCGGCTTGCGTCAAGCCCGATGTTGCAGTGCAGCGATCAAGGGATGACAAGCGCCTGGAGCCGCGCCACCTCGGCCCGGATGCCCTGCGCCAGCGCATCCGCCAGCCGGTTCATCCGCTGCGAGCGGCGGTCGTCGGCATGCCGGATCAGCCAGAAGCTGCGCGTCAGCGAAACCTGGTCGGTCAGCACCCGCCGCACGCCGGGGCAGAAGGGAATCGCGAAGTCATGCACGATGCCCAGGCCCGCACCGACCCGGATCGCCTGCATCTGCACCGAGACCGAGTTCGAGGTCAGCGCCGCCCATTCCGCCCCCGTCTCGGTCAGGTAGTCCAGTTCGCGGTCGAAGATCATGTCGGCGATATAGCCGATCATGCGATGGCCGCGCAGATCCTCGCGCGAGCGGATCGGCTGATGGGCGCGCAGGTAGTCCTCATGCGCCGCCAGGTGCAGCTGGTAGTCGGTCAGCCGCTGCACCACCAGCCGCCCGGCCTGCGGCTGCGAGACGGCGATGGCCATGTCCGCCTCGCGCTTGGACAGGTTGAAGACCCGCGGCAGGGCGACGATCTGGATCTCCAGCCGCGGATGCGCCTCGGACAGGCGCGCGCAGACCTGCGGCAGCAGGTAGTTGGCACAGCCGTCCGGCGCGCCGATGCGCAATTGCCCGGCCAGGTCGCCGGGGCCGGTCAGCGCCTCCTCGGCGCCGCTCAGCGCCGCCTCGACCGCCTCGGCATGGGGCAGCAGCCGCTCGCCCTCGGGCGCCAGGCCATAGCCCTGCGGCGTCTTGATGAAAAGCTTGGCCCCCAGCGCGCCTTCCAGCCGCGCCACCCGCCGGCCCACGGTCGAGGCGTCGATGCCCAGCCGCCGCCCGGCCCCCGACAGGCTGTCGGCCCGCGCCACGGCCAGGAAAATGCGCAGGTCGTCCCAGTCCATGCCCGCCGCCTTTGCAGAAATGCAAAACCCTTTTGCCAGACTTCCTCTTTTTCCGGCAATGCTGCAAGTCTATGATCCCCCCGAAACCTGAACCCCTCGGGAGGCACCCATGGAAGAACTGAGCCACTGGATCGACGGCAAAGAGGTCAAGGGCACCTCGGGCCGCTTCAGCGATGTCATGAACCCCGCGACCGGCGAGGTGATCGCCAGGCTGCCGCTGGCCACCCCGGCCGAGCTGGACGCCGCCGTGAAGAGCGCCGAAAAGGCGCAGGTCGCCTGGGCCGCCACCAACCCGCAGCGCCGCGCGCGGGTGATGATGAAATTCGGCCAGCTGATCCAGGACAACATGGATGCCCTGGCCGAGCTGGTCTCGCGCGAGCATGGCAAGACCCTGCCCGACGCGCGCGGCGACGTGCAGCGCGGGCTCGAGGTGATCGAGGTCTGCATGGGCGTGCCCGCGATGCTCAAGGGCGAGTTCACCGACAATGCCGGCCCCGGCATCGACCTTTACTCGATGCGCCAGCCGCTGGGCGTGGTCGCGGCCATCACCCCCTTCAACTTCCCGGCGATGATTCCGCTGTGGAAGATGGGCCCGGCGCTTTCGGCCGGCAACGCGATGATCCTGAAGCCGTCCGAGCGCGTGCCCTCGACCTCGATCATGCTGGCCAAGCTCGCGCAAGAGGCCGGGCTGCCCGACGGCGTGCTGCAGGTCGTCAACGGCGACAAGGAGATCGTGGACGCGATCCTCGACCATCCGACCGTGCAGGCGGTGGGCTTCGTCGGCTCGACCCCGATCGCGCAATACATCTATGGCCGCGCCGCGACCAACGGCAAGCGCGCGCAATGCTTCGGCGGCGCCAAGAACCACATGCTGATCATGCCCGATGCCGACCTGGACAAGGCGGCGGACGCGCTGGTCGGCGCCGGCTTCGGCGCGGCGGGCGAACGCTGCATGGCGATCTCGGTCGCGGTGCCGGTGGGCGACAAGACCGCCGACGCGCTGATCGAGCGGCTGATCCCCAAGATCGAGAAGCTGAAGGTCGCCCCCTATACCGCCGGCGAGGACGTGGATTTCGGCCCGGTCATCACCAAGGCCGCGCAGGAGCGCATCAACCGGCTGATCGATTCCGGCGTGGAACAGGGCGCGAAGCTGGTGGTGGACGGCCGCGGGCTGAAGATCCAGGGCTATGAGAACGGCTTCTTCTGCGGCCCGTCGCTTTTCGACAACGTGACCCGCGACATGGACATCTACAAGGAAGAGATCTTCGGCCCGGTGCTGTCCACCGTGCGCGCGCAAAGCTACGAGGACGCGCTGAACCTGGTCATGGACAACGACTACGGCAACGGCACGGCGATCTATACCGCCGACGGCGACACGGCGCGCGACTTCGCCAGCCGGGTGAACGTGGGCATGGTCGGCATCAACTTCCCGATCCCGGTGCCGCTGAGCTACTACACCTTCGGCGGCTGGAAGAAGTCGGCCTTCGGCGACCTGAACCAGTATGGCCCGGACGCCTTCCGCTTCTACACCAAGACCAAGACCGTGACCGCCCGCTGGTTCTCGGGCATCAAGGACGGCGTGGCGCTGAACTTCAAGGCCATGGACTGACGGCAGGGGCGGGCGGGGGCTCTGCCCCCGCGTGCCCTGCACCCCTCGACGGGGTGCAGGGCACGCTCCCCCGGGATATTTCGACACGAAAGAAGCCGGGGCGGCGACCTCCGCAGTTTCGCGCAAGGCTGCAAAACTGGCGCAACATTTCCCGGCCATGACCGGGCAAGGCAATTCATCACGAAAGACATGAGGGGGAGAGCATGGATTTCGGTCTGAGCGAGGAGCAGGGGGCGATCTTCGATCTGGCTCGGGATTTCGGGGCCGATCATATCGCGCCGCAGGCCCGCGCCTGGGAAGAGGCGGGGACCATCCCGCGCGCCTTGTGGGCGCAGGCGGCCGAACTGGGCCTGGGCGGGGTCTATGTCGGCGAGGAGCATGGCGGCACCGGGCTTTCGCGGCTGGATGCCACGCTGGTCTTCGAGGCGCTGGCCATGGCCTGCCCCTCGGTCGGCTCGTTCCTGTCGATCCACAACATGTGCGGCGGCATGATCGACAAGTTCGGCACCCCCGCGAACAAGGCGCGCTGGCTGCCCGGCCTGTGCAGCATGGAGACGGTGTTCTCCTATTGCCTGACCGAGCCCGGCGCCGGTTCCGACGCCGCCGCCCTGCGCACGCGCGCCGAGCGGGTCGAGGGCGGCTGGAAGCTGAACGGCACCAAGGCCTTCATCTCGGGCGGCAGCTATTCGGATTGCTACCTGGTCATGGCCCGCACCGGCCAGGACGGGCCGCGCGGCATCTCGACCATGGTGGTCGAGGCCGGCACGCCCGGCCTCAGCTTCGGCGCGCTCGAGCACAAGATGGGCTGGAAGGCGCAGCCGACCGCCCAGGTGCAGTTCGACGATTGCGTCATCCCCGAAGAGAACCTGATCGGCGAGGAGGGCCGCGGCTTTGCCTATGCCATGGCCGGCCTGGACGGCGGGCGGCTGAACATCTCGGCCGGCGCGCTGGGGGGCGCGCAGGCGGCGCTGGAGGCGACCCTGCGCTACATGGGCGAGCGGCGCGCCTTCGGCCAGACGCTGGACCAGTTCCAGGCGCTGCAATTCCGCCTGGCCGAGATGGAGACGGCGCTGCAATCGGCGCGCATCTTCCTGCGCCAGGCGGCCTGGAAGCTGGACCGCGGCGCGCCCGACGCGACCAAGTTCTGCGCCATGGCCAAGCTGCATGTCACCGACCGCGCCTTCGAGGTCGCCAACCAATGCCTGCAGCTGCATGGCGGCTATGGCTACCTGGCCGATTACGGCATCGAGAAGATCGTGCGCGACCTGCGCGTGCACCAGATCCTGGAAGGCACCAACGAGATCATGCGGCTGATCGTCGGCCGCGCCCTGCTGGCGGAGCGTGACTGATGGCCGAGATGCCCAAATCCGAGATGCCTGAATCCGAGATGCCCCAATCCGAGATGCCCGAATCCGAGATGCCCGAATCCGAGATGATCGCCCGCAAGGACCGCCGCGCCGGCCGGCTGACCTTCAACCGCCCGCAGGCGCTGAACGCGCTGAGCCACGAGATGGCGCTGGCCATCGACGCCGCCTTGCGCGAATGGCAGCACGACCCCGAGGTGGCGCTGGTCGTCATCGACGCCGCGGGCGAGCGCGCCTTCTGCTCGGGCGGCGACATCGCCGCGGTCTATCGCGCGGGGCTCGAGGGCGACCACCGGGTCGGGCGCGCGTTCTTTCGCGACGAATACCGCATGAACGCGCGGATCGCCGAATATCCCAAGCCCGTGGTCGCGCTGATGCAGGGCTTCGTCATGGGCGGCGGCGTCGGCGTCGGCGGCCATGCCAGCCACCGCATCGTCGGCGACACCACCCAGATCGCCATGCCCGAGACCGGCATCGGCCTGATCCCCGACGTGGGCGGCAGCTGGCTTCTGGGCCATGCGCCGGGCCGCTGCGGCGAATACCTGGGCCTGACCGGGGCGCGGATCGGCGCCGGCGACGCGATCTTCACCGGCTTCGCCGACGCCTATATCCCCGAGGCGGAATGGCCGGCGCTGATCGACCGGCTGGCCGAGACCGGCGACGCGACGGCGATCGCGCCCCACCCCCGCCCCACGGCGCCGCTGGAGGGCCGCGACCTTTCGGCCTTCGGCGGTCCGAGCGTGGCCGAGATCGCGGCCGCGCTGGAGGCGGCGGGCGACGAGGCGGCGCTCAAGCCCCTGCGCCGCAACTCGCCCCTGTCGATGGCGGCGACGCTGGCGCTGGTGCGCGCGGCGCGCGGCGACGCCAGCCTGCGCGACAGCCTGGCGCGCGAGCTGCGCTTTACCGCCCGCGCCACGGCGGAAAGCGACTTCCTGGAAGGCGTGCGGGCGCAGATCATCGACAAGGACCGCAACCCGCGATGGTCGGCCGATGCCGGCCCCGCGCATGTCGCGGCCATGCTGGCGCCGCTGGGCGAGGACGAAATCGAATGGGAGGACCGGACATGAAGATCGGATTCATCGGCCTGGGCAACATGGGCGGCCCGATGGCGGCCAACCTGGCCAGGGCGGGGCACGCGGTCGCAGGCTTCGACCTGGCCGCGCCGATGCCCGAGGGCGTCGCCAAGGCGGCGACGGCGGCCGAGGCGGCCGCGGGCGCCGAGGTGGTGATCACCATGCTGCCGAACGGCGCCATCCTGCGCGCGGTCGCGGCAGAGGCGATCCCGGCCATGGCCGCGGGCGCGGTGTTCTGCGACTGCTCGACGGTGGACGTGGACAGCGCCCGCGCGGCGGCGGCGCAGGCCGCGGCGGCGGGCCTGGGCGCGCTGGACGCGCCGGTCTCGGGCGGGGTCGGCGGCGCCACCGCCGGCACGCTGACCTTCATGGTCGGCGGCTCGGCCGATGCCTTCGCCAAGGTGAAGCCGCTTTTCGACGTCATGGGCCAGAAGGCCGTGCATTGCGGCGAGGCGGGCGCCGGCCAGGCTGCCAAGATCTGCAACAACATGATCCTGGGCGTGACCATGATCGCCACCTGCGAGGCCTTTGCCCTGGCCGACAAGCTGGGGCTGGACCGGCAAAAGATGTTCGACGTGGTCTCGACCTCCTCGGGCTACAGCTGGTCGATGAACGCCTATTGCCCGGCGCCGGGCGTCGGCCCGCAATCGCCCGCCGACAACGGCTACAAGCCGGGCTTCGCCGCGGAACTGATGCTCAAGGACCTGCGCCTGTCCCAGCAGGCCGCCGAGGCCGCCGATGCCGACACCCCCATGGGCCAGCTCGCCGCAGCCCTCTACGCCCGCTTCGTCGAGGACGAGGACGGAAAGGGCCAGGACTTCTCGGCAATGCTCCCGAGATTCGTCGGACGACACCGGGAAGGCTGATTTCTCGGATTCGTGAGGGAGCCGATCGGGGGCTTGCGGCGTTTAACCTTTGATAAAGGATTTTCGTGCCAGGCTGGAAGCCATGTTACGCAATCGCCAGAGCCTGATTCTCGCCGCGGCCCTGATTGGCCTCCTCGCGCCGGCCACCCTTGCGCAAGGGGTGGGCCAGGCGGCCAAGGCCAACGCCCAGGCCACCTTCGGCCAATCCGCCATGCTGCGGGTCGGGGACCGGCTGGACAGCGCGCGCCTGCACCAGGTGACGCGCCCCGGTCTTTACGGGATGAGCGAGGCGCCCTCGGGCAGCCGCTACGGCATCGTGGACGGCAAGCTGATCCGCTACGATCCGGAAAGCGCCCAGGTGCTGTCGATCATTCGCCAGGTGGACCGCATCGTGGACTAGGCCCGCAGCCGCGGGTTGTCGCGGCAGCCGCCCGCCTGCCACGCCATGACCACAGAGGCCGCCGCCGCGACCGCGGGGCTTTCGCCCCCCGCCCCAGCGTCTTTCCCGGCGCCTTTCCCCCAGGCAAAGCCCGCCGCGCGGCGAAGTCCGGCGCGGCGATGCGGCCCCGTCACAGCTTCTCGCCCGGCAACCGGCTGGCCTGCTTGACCCAGCGGGCGAACTGCGCTTCGTCGAACCCGCCTTCGCGGATGTCGAGATAGCGCACCTCGGGATATTTGGACTTGCCCGGCGGCGGCGGCTCCAGCGCGGCGCCGCGAAAGAACGTGACCTTCACGTATTTCGTGAAGCAATGAAAGCTGAGGAACCAGAGGTCGTCCTCCATCCCGTAGAAGGGCGAGTTCCATTTGACCGCCTTGCGCACGCCGGGGACGACGCGCGTGATGATGTCGTCCATCCGCCGGCCGAGGTCGCTTTTCCATTCCGGCATGGCGGCGATATAGGCTTGGACCGGGCCGTCGCCATAACCCTTGGCGATCTGGGGATTGCCGCCCGACAACAGCACCGGGCCCGCCGCGCCCTGCCCCTTCGTTCCCTCGGCGCTCGGGGTCTTTCTGCTGGTCATCTTCGCCTCCGCTTTCGGGTTCCGGCCGGGCCGCCCCCTGTCGCGGCCGCCGCCTTGCCGGCGGGCCGGGCGCGCTCCGGCCGATGCCGGTCCAGCGTTGCAGCAAACCGGCCGCAGGGAAAGCCCCCCGCGACCGGGATCACAAGAGCGGCAACCCCTGCCCGCCTGCCCGGCGCCGGCGCGAGGCAGGCCCGGCCTGCCGGACCGCTTCCTTACTGAAATACAAGGTCATTTCCGCGGCGGCAGGGTACAATCGGCCGCATTTACAACCCGGCCCGGATGGCAAAACCATGGTCGCGTCGCGGCGGGAACCACGCTAAAAGCGTCGCGAAACGGGGGCGAAGCCGCGCCCGTGTGATACCTTGTCGCCCGGCCGGGTCCGGCCGAATGTTACGGAGTGCCCCGATGCGCCAGCCCTTAGCCCTTGCCCTGACCGCCGTGGCGCTGGTCGCCGTTCTGGCCGGGCTTGCCGGGCTTAC
This sequence comes from Paracoccus sp. pheM1, assembly GCF_018499825.1. NCBI lineage: Bacteria > Pseudomonadati > Pseudomonadota > Alphaproteobacteria > Rhodobacterales > Paracoccaceae > Paracoccus > Paracoccus sp. pheM1. Next base: position 1,202,793 of record NZ_JAGXCX010000002.1, on the reverse strand, counting down.
CGAGGGCAAGTCCGCGACCCCCGGCTACATGAGCGCGCCGGTCGCGCGCGGCGACATCGAGATGGCGGTTCTGGCCGAGGGGCGGCTGAAGCCCTCGAGCCTGGTGGCGGTGGGGGCGCAGGTCTCGGGGCGGATCACCGAACTGGCGGTCCGGCTGGGCCAGCGGGTGGAACAGGGCGACCTGATCGCCCGGATCGACTCGGTCCAGCAGGCGAACGAATTGCGCACCGCCCAGGCGGCGCTGGCCAATCTCAGCGCGCAGATGGCCGAGCGGCAGGCGGTGCTGGCGCTGGCGGAAAAGACGCTGGAGCGGTCGGAAAACCTGATCCGCTCGGCCGCGGCCGCGCGCAGCACCATCGACAGCGCCCAGCAGGACGTCGCGGTGGCCCGCGCCCAGATCACCGCGCTCCAGGCGCAGATCGCCCAGGCCGAGGTCGCGATCGAGATCGCCCGGACCGACCTCGACTATACCCGCATCACCGCGCCCACTGCCGGCACGGTGCTGGCCATCGTCAGCCAGGCCGGGCAGACGGTGAACGCGGTGCAGTCCTCGCCCACCATCGTCGTGCTGGGGCAGCTGGACCGCATGGAGGTGCATGCCGAGATCTCGGAAGCCGACATCGGCAAGGTCCGGCCCGGCCAGCAGGTGCGCTTCACCCTGCTCGACGACAGCGGCCGCAGCTATCGCGGCGTGCTGGCCTCCATCGCGCCGGCGCCGCAAAGCATCGTCAACGACAGCGCCATCCAGGGCGGCGCCAGCACCGACAGCAGCAGCGGCGCCATCTATTACACCGGCATCGTCCCGGTCGAAAACCCCGACGGGCACCTGCGCAGCTACATGACGGCGCAGGTCAGCATCGTCCTGGGCGCGGCGCAGGACGTGCTGACCATCCCGTCGAGCGCGCTTGGCCGGCGCAACCCCGACGGCAGCCACCAGGTCCGGGTGCTGGCCGCGGGCGGCGGCATCCAGACCCGCGACGTGGTGATCGGGCTCAACGACAAGGTGGTGGCCGAGGTGGTCTCGGGCCTCGACGAGGGCGAGCAGGTGGTGACCGGCGAACAGGGCGGCGCCCCGGCGGCCGGCGCGGCCCCCCGCAGCAGCCGGCGCATGATGGGCCCGCTGGGTGGCTGAGATGGGATCCCCGCTGATCCGGCTGCGCGGCATCGCGCGCGAATACCCCTCGGGCGAGGGGGTGCTGCGCGTGCTCAAGGACATCGACCTCGACATCGCCCAGGGCGAATTCGTCGCCGTCATGGGCGCCTCGGGCTCGGGCAAGTCGACGCTGATGAACATCCTGGGCTGCCTCGACCGGCCCAGTTCGGGCAGCTACCTGCTGGACGGGCGCGAGGTGGCGCAGCGCGATCCGGGCGAGCTGGCGGCGCTGCGCCGCGAAACCTTCGGCTTCATCTTCCAGCGCTACCACCTGCTTTCCGAGATGACGGCGCTGGGGAATGTCGAGGTGCCGGCGATCTATCGCGGCCTGCCGCGCGAGGCGCGCCGCGCCCGCGCCCGCGACCTGCTGGACCGGCTGGGCCTGGGCGACCGGCTGGGCCACCGGCCGGGCCAGCTTTCGGGCGGCCAGCAGCAGCGGGTCTCGATCGCCCGCGCGCTGGTCAACGACGCCCGCGTGATCCTGGCGGACGAGCCGACGGGCGCGCTCGACAGCCGCAGCGGCGACGAGGTGCTGGGCATCCTGGAACGGCTGAACGCCGAGGGCCGCACCGTCATCATCGTCACCCACGACCCCAAGGTCGCCGCCCGCGCCCGCCGCGTGGTCGAGATCGCCGACGGCCGCATCATCGCCGACCGCCGCAGCGATGCGCCCGCCGAGCCCGCGCGGCTGGCCGCCTTGCCGCCCGCCCGCGCCGCCGCCCCGGTGCTGGGCCGGCTGGCCGAGGCGCTGCGCATGGCGGTGCTGGCCATGCGCGCCCACAAGCTGCGCAGCTTCCTGACCATGCTGGGCATCATCATCGGCATCGCCTCGGTCGTCTCGGTGGTGGCGCTTGGCGAGGGCTCGCGCCAGCGCGTGCTGCAGAATATCGCCGGGCTGGGCACGAACACGCTGCAGATCTATCCCGGCCGGGATTTCGGCGACATGCGCTCGGGGCGGGTGACGACGCTGGTCACGGCCGACGGCGCGGCGCTGGCGCGCCAGCCCCATGTCGCCTCGGTCAGCCCGACGGTCAGCAGCGCGCAGACCCTGCGCCACGGCGCGACCGAGGCCAGCGCCCAGATCAGCGGCGTGGGCGAGCAGTATTTCGACGTGGCCGGCGTCGCGCTGACCCAGGGCCGCGGCTTCGACGCAAGCGACGTGGCGGAGATGGGCCAGAACGTCGTCATCGACGAGAGCACCCGCCAGAGCCTGTTCGGCGAGGGCGCGGCGCTGGGGCAGGTCTTCATGGCCGGCAAGGTGCCCTTGCGGGTGATCGGCGTGGCCGAGGCGCAGAACCGCGGCCCCGGCGGCTCCACCAGCCTGACGGTCTATGCGCCCTATACCACGGTGCAGGCGCGCTACCTGGGCTCGACCAGCGTCAGCGGGCTGACGCTGCGCGTCGCCGACGAGGTGGACATGGCCCTGGCCGAGCAGATGGTCTCGGACCTGCTGGTCCGGCGCCATGGCGGCAAGGATTTCTTCATCGTCAACAACGACCAGATCCGCCAGACCATCACCTCGACCACGCAGACGCTGACGCTGCTGGTCGCGGCCATCGCGGTGATCTCGCTGCTGGTGGGCGGCATCGGGGTGATGAACATCATGCTGGTTTCCGTGACCGAGCGCATCGGCGAGATCGGGCTGCGCATGGCGGTGGGCGCGCGGCGCGGCGACATCCGCGCGCAATTCCTGATCGAGGCGGTTCTGGTCTGCGTCATCGGCGGCGCGGCGGGCATCCTGGCGGCGCTTGGCTTCGGCCTGGCCTTCGAGCGGCTGAGCAGCAATTTCACCCTGGTCTATTCGCCCCTCTCCATGGTCGCCGCCCTGGCCAGCGCCTGCGGCATCGGCCTGATCTTCGGCTACCTCCCAGCCGTCAACGCCGCAAAGCTCGAACCCGTAACAGCACTCGAAAAAGGGTGAGATTCCCCCGTTTTGCGCCTTTGCCGCGACTGTTGCAGCAGGCACACAGTCGCGGCACCTGTCCCAAAGGCGAACTTCCCAGACTCGGCTTCCGCGCCCAAACTGCTGGTATGGAAGGAGGAAAGGAACAGGGACAATGAAAGGCACAGTCACTCTTACCGGGCGCAAGGGGGCGCTCGTCTCCGGCGAATACGAGGTCACGGGCGACACCATCCGGGTGTCCTATGCGGGCCACGAGCGATGCGTGCGGCTCGACGGCGGCTCGGTGGATCATCTGGCGCAATCGCTCCTGCGCGATCTGTGGCTGGAATGACGCGGCCCGCCCTGCGGCGGCACCGGCTGCGCGCCATCCCAGGCGCCTGAGGAAAAATGCGCCTTCCGCCCGATGGCGGTTTCATGCCGGAACCCGGCCGGAACCGCCCCAGGACGGGGCGCAGCGAAGGCAGGCGATGACGGCGACGATTCCGGCAAGGCGGACCGGCGCGGGGCTGGTTGCGGCGATGCGCAGCCCCCTCGGCCCCGGCCACCGTCCCGCCGCCGCGCCATGTCGGGACGCTTCTGCCCATGGGCCGGCTGGCCGGGCGGCTGATGCCCCGGGTCGCCCCGCGAAATCGGGGGTATCGCCCGGCGCAAAGCGTGATAAGGGATAACCTCGCCAATTCCTTCGTGATACTGGCCGCTCAGCACGGACAATCAGACGACAGAGAACCCAGCCATGCCCGCATATCGTTCCCGCACCACCACCCACGGCCGCAACATGGCGGGGGCCCGCGGCCTCTGGCGCGCGACCGGGGTGAAGAACAGCGATTTCGGCAAGCCGATCATCGCCATCGTGAACAGCTTCACCCAGTTCGTGCCGGGCCATGTGCATCTGAAGGACCTGGGCCAGATGGTCGCCCGCGAGGTCGAGGCGACCGGCGGCATCGCCAAGGAATTCAACACCATCGCGGTCGACGACGGCATCGCCATGGGCCATGACGGCATGCTTTATTCCCTGCCCTCGCGCGAACTCATCGCCGATTCGGTGGAATACATGGTCAACGCCCATTGCGCCGACGCCATGGTCTGCATCTCGAACTGCGACAAGATCACCCCCGGCATGCTGATGGCGGCGATGCGGCTGAACATCCCGGCGATCTTCGTCTCGGGCGGGCCGATGGAGGCGGGCAAGGTCACGCTGGGCGACGGGCGCAAGGTCTCGCTGGACCTGGTGGACGCCATGGTCGCCGCCGCCGACGACAAGGTCTCGGACGCCGACCTGGCCGCCATCGAGGAAGCCGCCTGCCCGACCTGCGGCTCCTGCTCGGGCATGTTCACCGCCAATTCCATGAACTGCCTCAGCGAGGCGCTCGGCCTGTCGCTGCCCGGCAACGGCTCGACCCTGGCCACGCATGCCTTGCGCAAGACCCTGTTCCTGGAGGCCGGCCGCCGCATCGTCGAGGTGACGCGCCGCCATTACGAACAGGACGACGCCAGCGTCCTGCCCCGCGCCATCGCCAGCAAGGCCGCGTTCCTGAACGCCATGTCGCTCGACATCGCCATGGGCGGCTCGACCAACACCGTGCTGCACCTGCTGGCCATCGCCCAGGAAGGCGGGGTGGATTTCACCATGGACGACATCGACGCGCTGTCGCGCAAGGTGCCGTGCCTGTGCAAGGTCGCGCCGAACACCGCCAATGTCCATATGGAGGACGTGCATCGCGCCGGCGGCATCATGGCGATCCTTGGGGAACTCGACCGCGCCGGGCTGATCGACCGCGACTGCCCGACCGTCCACGCCCCCACCATCGGCGCCGCCATCGACCAATGGGACATCGCCCGCAGCAACGACCCGCAGGCGCGCGAACTGTTCCTGGCCGCGCCGGGCGGCGTGCCGACGCAGGTGGCCTTCAGCCAGGCGACGCTCTGGCCGGACCTGGACCTCGACCGCGAAAAGGGCGTGATCCGCTCGGCCAAGGCGCCGTTCTCCAAGGACGGCGGGCTGGCGGTGCTCAAGGGCAATATCGCGCTGGACGGCTGCATCGTGAAGACCGCTGGCGTGGACGAATCCATCCTGGTGTTTTCCGGCCGGGCCAAGGTCTATGAAAGCCAGGACGCCGCCGTCTCCGGCATCCTGACCGGCAAGGTCGAGGCCGGCGACGTGGTCGTCATCCGCTACGAAGGCCCCAAGGGCGGGCCGGGCATGCAGGAAATGCTGTATCCGACCAGCTACCTGAAATCGAAAGGGCTGGGCAAGGCCTGCGCGCTGATCACCGACGGCCGCTTCTCGGGCGGCACCTCGGGGCTTTCCATCGGCCATGTCAGCCCCGAGGCGGCGGCCGGCGGCACCATCGGCCTGGTCCGCGACGGCGACCGGATCGAGATCGACATCCCCAACCGCTCGATCCGCCTGGCCGTGCCCGAGGACGAGCTGGCCGCCCGCCGCGCCGAACAGGACGCCAGGGGCTGGAAACCGGCACAGCCGCGCCAGCGCCAGGTCTCGGCCGCGCTCAAGGTCTATGCGCAATTCGCATCCTCGGCCGACAAGGGCGCGGTGCGCATCCTGCCGGAATAGACCCGCCAAGCCCCCGGTCCTGCCGCAAGGCGGCGGGGCGGGGGCGGCCTTGCCCCGCCGAACCGGCCCCACCGACCGGTCTCGCTAGGCGGGGCTTGCGCCGGCCTGCGAAACCCTGATGACTGGCCGGCGAGCATCCAGCCGGACCCCGCCCATGCCGCCCAGCATCCTGTGGCTTTGCCGCGACTTCCGTTTCCGGGACAATGCCGCCCTGGCCGCCGCCGCGGGCGCGGGGCCGGTGCTGCCGGTCTTCCTGATCGACGGCGCCTTGCGGACGCAGGGCGCGGCCAGCCGCTGGCGGTTGCAGCGCGCCCTGCTGGCCTTCGATGCCGAACTGCGCCGCCGCCACGGCGCGACCGTGCTGGTGCTGGAAGGCGAGCCCTGGGACATCCTGCCCGCCCTGGCCGCCCGCATCGGCGCGGGGTCGCTGCACAGGAACGACTGGCCCGAACCCGCGACCATCGCCGCGCAGCAGCGGCTGGGCCGGGCGCTGGCCGGCACGCCGGTGCGGCTGGTGCTGCATCCGGGCCATCTGCTTGTGCATCCCCGCGCCCTGCGCACCGGCTCGGGCGGCGCCTATCGCGTCTTTACCCCCTTCGCCCGCGCCCTGCGCGCCATCGGCCCCGACCGGCCCGGCGGCGAAGCGGCGAGCCTTTCACCGCTGGCCGACCCGCCGCGGGGGCTGGCGCTCGACCGGCTGGACCTGGCCCCGGACCTGCATCGCGGCCGCGCGGTGCTGGAGCGCCACGCCCTGCCCGCGGGCGAGGCCGCGGCGCAGGCCCGGCTTGGCGATTTCCTGGACCGCGCCGCGGGTTACGCCGCGCAGCGCGACCGCCCCGACCTGCAGGCGGCCTCGGGCCTGTCCGAGCATCTGGCCATGGGCGAGATCGGCCCGCGCGACCTCTGGGCCATCGCCTCGGCCCGCGCCAAGGCCGATCCCGCCGCCAGCCCCGGCATCGCCGCCTTCCTGACCGAGCTGATCTGGCGCGAATTCGCCTGGCACCTGCTGATCGAGTTTCCCCGGCTGGCACGCCAGCCGTGGCGGCCGGAATGGGCGGATTTCCCCTGGCGCGGCGACAGCGCCGCGCTGACCCGCTGGCGCCGGGCCGAAACCGGCATCGCGCTGGTCGATGCCGGGCTGCGCGAGATGCGCGTGACCGGGCGGATGCACAACCGGGTGCGCATGGTGGCGGCCAGCTGGCTGACCAAGCACCTGCTGACCGACTGGCGGCTGGGGCTGGCGCATTTCGCCGACAGCCTGACCGACTGGGATCCGGCCGCGAATGCGATGAACTGGCAATGGGTGGCGGGCTGCGGCCCGGATGCGGCGCCCTTCTTCCGCATCTTCAACCCCGAACGGCAGGCCGCGCAATTCGACCCGCAGGGCCGCTATCGCCGGCGCTGGCTGCTGGGCTGGCAGGGCGCCGAGGGCGAAGAGGCGCGGGCCTATTTCGACAGCCTGCCGCCCGGCTGGGACGTGCCCCGCACCTGGCAGGACCGCGCCACGCCCGAGAGGCTGGCCCAGGGCCGGTCCCGCGCGCTGGAGGCCCATGCCACCTTCCGCCGCCAGGCCCCAGTCGATGACCGCTGACCGCCGCGCCAGCCCGGCGCGGCCCTGGCAGGCTGCTGAAAAAGGATTTCGAGAGGGCGGCGCAGCGGAAATCGTTCTGGATCCAGTTGATATCGGCCCGAAATGGGGTGTTTTCGGCAAGTGTGAGGCGGATTTCCCGGTTCCCGCCCGCGCTGTCCTGTCGCAAGGACTTTTTCAGCAGCCTGCTAGCCCTCCAGCCCCATTTGGCGCAGCGCCTGCCGGACCTGGTCCTCGACCGACAGGGCCATGTCGACCACCACGCCGTCCTCGTCCGCCGCCAGCGGCTCCAGCGTGGCCAGCTGCGAATCCAGCAGCTTGGCCGGGAAGAAATGCCCCTCGCGATGCGACAGCCGGCTTTCCAGAAGCGCGCGCGAGCCATGCACGTGCAGAAAGCGCACCCGCGGCGCGCCCTCGCGCAGGATGTCGCGATAGGCCCGCTTCAACGAGGAACAGCCGATGACCGAGGACTGCCCCAGCGCCTCGTTGCGGCCGATCTCGGCGGCCAGCGCCCGCAGCCAGGGCGCGCGGTCGTCGTCGTCCAGCGGGATGCCCGCGCGCATCTTGGCCACATTGGCCTCGGGGTGGAAGCTGTCGCCCTCGACGAAGGGCCAGCCCAGATGCGCGGCCAGCGCCTCGCCCGTGGTGCTCTTGCCGCAGCCCGAGACGCCCATGACCACGATATGCTGCACCACGCCGCTCACAGCAGCCACCAGCCGATCAGGGCGAAGCCGAAGGCGATGGTGCCCAGCAGCGTCTCCATCACCGTCCAGGTCTTCAGCGTGGTCTTTTCGTCCATGTCGAGGAACCGCCCGACCAGCCAGAAGCCGGAATCGTTGAAATGGCTCAGCACGGTCGCGCCGCCGGCGATGGCCACCACCAGGAAGCAGCGGTCGAACTCGCTGAGCCCGGTGGTCGCCGCCACCGTCGGCGCGATCAGCCCGGCGGTGGTGGTCAAGGCCACCGTGGCCGAGCCCTGCGCCACCCGCAGCGCCATCGAGATGACGAAGGCCGCCACGATCAGCGGCATGCCCACCGCGTCGAGGCTGGAAGCCAGCGCCTCGCCGATGCCGCTGGCGCGCAGCACGCCGCCGAACATGCCGCCGGCGCCCGTGACCAGGATGATGGCGCAGATCGGCGCCAGCGCGCCGTCCATGATGCGCTCGATCTCGGTCGCGCTGCGGCCGCGGCCCAGCAGCGCCATGGCCACCAGCACGGTGATCAGCAGCGCGATGGGCGTCTGGCCGATCAGCCGCAGCACCGTGACCCAGCCCGCGCCGGCATCGACGACGCCCATGGTCGCCAGCGTGCCCAGCCCGGTGTTCAGGAAGATCAGCGCCAGCGGCAGCAGCAGCACCAGCATCACCGTGCCGAAGCTGGGCGGGATGCGGTCATGGCCCTCGGCCTCGACCGCGCCCAGGATCTCGGGGATCGGCAGCACGAAGCGCCGCCCGGCCCAAAGCCCGAACAGGTAGCTGCCGAAGAACCAGGTCGGCAGCGCCACGACCAGCCCGACCACCACCAAAAGCCCGATGTCCGCGCCCAGCAGGTCGCCCGCCGCCACCGGCCCCGGATGCGGCGGCAGCAGCGCATGCATAGCCGCAAAGGCCCCGGCCGCCGGCAGCGCGTAAAGCAGCACCGAGCCGCCAAAGCGGTAAGCCACGCTGAAGATGATCGGCAGCATCACCACCAGCCCGGCGTCGAAGAAGATCGGAAAGCCGAACAGCAGCGAGGCCACGCCCAGCGCAAAGGGCGCGCGCTCGGCGCCGAACTGGCCGATCAGCCGGTCCGCCAGCACCTGCGCACCGCCGGTGATCTCCAGCAGGCGCCCGATCATGGCGCCGAAACCCACCAGCAGCGCCACCGTTGCCAGGGTCGAGCCGAAGCCCTGCATCAGCACCGCGATGACATCGGCCATGGGAACGCCCGCGACCATCGCGGTCATCAGGCTGACCAGGACCAGCGAGACAAAGGCATGCAGCCGGAACCGCATGATCAGGACCAGCAGCACTAGAACCGCCGCCAGGGCGATCAGCAACAGCACGACCGTGCTGTGAACGGGCTCGACAGGATTCATGAAAGGGGCTCCTCCAGCGAAAGGGTCGTGGGACGGCTAGGGCCTGGTCCTGCCCCCCGCAGATTCGGGGGGTGGCCAGGCATCCGTCGGTTTTCGTGGCCGTTAGCGATAACAGATGCCGGGTGAAAAGTTAAGACGTTTCGCGCCGGTGCCGCGCCGCGGTGGCAAGATCGTGCAGCAGCCGCATTTCGTCCGACAGCGCCAGCTCCAGCGCCGCCTCGGGGCCGGACACGACGCCGGGGTCTTCCTGGCCGTCCAGCATCACCTCGCGATCCTCCAGCCATTGCAGCATCTCGGCCTGCACGCTCTCGGGCGAAAGCTCCAGCAGCTTCTGAAAGGTGCGGCGATGCGCGATCACCCGGCCTTCGAGGCCGTCGATCCGCGCGGCCAGCCTGTCCATCCTGTCCATGCGCGATTTCCCTGAGTTTTCCGGGAATCATGATGGCACAGATGCCGGAACCGGCAAAGCCGTTCAGTTCCGCGAGGTCAGGCTGCCGCCCTCGATCCGCCGCAGCGAGATTTCCAGCCGCGCCTCGGCGGCGATGATCTCGGCGCGCACGCGCTTGGTATAGATCATGTGGTCCTGCGCCGCCCGCGCCGCCGCCGGCGCGTCGCGGGCCATGATCGCGTCATGGATGGCGCGGTGCTGGGCGCGCAGCACGTCGCGCACCTCGGGCCGGGCATACAGCTTTTCGCGGTTGTGGAACACGCCCTTGCGCAGCATCCCCGACAGCGCCCGCATGATCTGCAACAGCACGATGTTGTGGCTGGCCTCGTAGACGGCGACATGCAGGTCCACGTCCGCCTCGGCCTCCTCGCGGAAATCGGCCTCGGCATGGGCCTGGTGGATGCGCTCCATGCAGCGGGTCAGGGTCGCGCGGTCCACGTCGTTGGCCCGCGTGGCCGCCAGGCTGGCCGCCATGCCCTCCAGCGTGGCGCGCAGCTCTAGGTAGTCGTCCACCACCTCGGGACGCGAGGCCATCAGCTCGACCAGCGGATCGGTGATCGAGGTGGCCAGCGGCGCCACCCGCCGCCCGCCGCCCGGATCGGCGACGATCAGGCCCTTGTCCTCCAGCATGCGGATGCCCTGGCGCAGCGTCGGGCGCGACACGTTCAGCCGCAGCGCCATCTCGCGCTCGGCCAGCAGCGGATCGCCGGGGCGCAGCGAACCTTCGAGAATCAGATCCTCGATATGGCGCGCGGTGGTCTCCGCAGCGGGGGCGCCCTTGTTCACTTCGCTGGCCATCTCCGACTCCTCTGGGCAACCGCCGGAAATTCAGTGGGTTAGGCGGCGGCATCCGGTCCTGCAGATTAGCCGCAGCGCCAGGTCGGGCGCAATGGATTTCCCACTTGACCCAAGCGGTAAAATTATTTTACCAAGAAAGAAGGGAAGGTAAAGTAATCTGATCAGCCGGTGCCGTGCAGCGCCGGGTCGATTGCATCAAGGGAGGGGGGAAAGCCATGACGGCAGACCGTGCGGACCTGCTGGACCGCCTGCGCGCCATCGTCGGGCGGGGGCATGTGCTGACCGCGCCCCGCACGACGCGCCGCTACACCCGCGGCTTCCGCTATGGCGAGGGGCCGGTGGCCGCGGTGGTCCGCCCCGGCTCTCTGGTGCAGATGTGGCGGGTGCTGAACGCCGCCGTCGCCTCGGGGCGCGCGGTGATCCTTCAGGCCGCGAATACCGGGCTGACCGGCGGCTCGACTCCCTGGGGCGATGACTACGACCGCGAGATCGTGCTGGTCTCGGTCATGCGCCTGCGCGGCATCCACCTGCTCGGCGCGGGCGAACAGGCGGTCTGCCTGCCCGGCGCGACGCTCGACAGCCTGGAAAAGCGCCTGCGCCCGCTGGGACGCGAGCCGCATTCCGTGATCGGCTCATCCTGCATCGGCGCCTCGGTCCTGGGCGGCATCTGCAACAATTCCGGCGGCGCACTGATCCAGCGCGGCCCCGCCTATACCGAGATGAGCCTTTACGCCGAGATCCGCGCCGACGGCTCGGTCGCGCTGGTCAACCACCTGGGCCTCGACCTCGGCGACGACCCCGAGGAAATCCTCGCCCGCGTCGAGGCGGGCAAGCTGCCCGCGCCCGCGCCCACCGACGCCTGGGCCTCGGACCGCGAATATGCCGACCACGTCCGCGACATCGAGGCCCAGACCCCCGCCCGCTTCAACGCCGATCCGCGCCGGCTGCACGAGGCGTCGGGCTGCGCCGGCAAGCTCGCCGTCTTTGCCGTGCGGCTGGACACGTTCCAGGCCGAAAAGGACACGGCGGTGTTCTATGTCGGCAGCAACGACCCCGACGAGCTGACCGGGATCCGCCGCCATATCCTGGCGCATTTCCAGAGCCTGCCCATCGCCGGCGAATACATCCACCGCGAAGCCTATGACGTGGCGGCGAAATACGGCAAGGACACCTTCCTGTTCATCCGCCATGCCGGCACCGACCGCATGCCCGCCTTCTTCGCCGCCAAGGCGCGCATGGACGCGCTGACCGAGCGGCTGGGCCTGGGCGCGACGCTTTCGGACCGGCTGGCGCAGGGGGTGGCATCCCTCGCCCCCCAGCACCTGCCCAAGCGCATGAACGACTTCCGCGACCGCTACGAACACCACCTGCTTCTGCGCATGGGCGGGGCGGGCATCGCCGAGGCGCGCGACTACCTGACCGGCATCTTCCCCTCGGCCCGGGGCGACATGTTCGAATGCACCCCGGACGAGGGCAAGGCCGCCTTCCTGCACCGCTTCGCCGTGGCCGGCGCCGCCGTGCGCTACCGCGCCATCCACGCCCGCGAGGTGCAGGACATCGTGGCGCTGGACATCGCGCTGCGCCGCAACGACCGCGACTGGGTCGAGCGCCTGCCGCCCGGCCTGGACGCGAAGATCGAGAAGAAGCTCTATTACGGCCATTTCTTCTGCCACGTCTTCCACCAGGACTATGTGGTGAAAAAGGGCCAGGACTGCCTGGCCGTGGAACACGAGATGTGGCGCCTGCTGGACCGGCGCGGCGCCGAATACCCGGCCGAGCATAACGTCGGCCATCTTTACCACGCCAAGCCGGAGCTGGCCGGCTTCTACCGGCAGCTGGACCCGACCAACAGCCTGAACCCCGGCATCGGCCAGACCTCGAAATGCGCGCATTGGCATTGACGCCGGCGCCATCCAAGACGACCGCGCAGGACTGCGCACCCGCAACGGCGGAACCGCCCGCCCCATCTGAGGAGGAAAGATGGCTGGACTAATCACATTCATCCTGGCCCTGCTGCCCATCGCCACGGTCTTCGTGCTGCTGGTGGTGCTGGCGAAATCGGCCAAGTTCTCGATGCTGGTGGCCTATCTCGTCACCGCCGCCACCGCCCTGCTGATCTGGGGCACCGAGCTTAACAAGGTCCTGGGCGCCACCGTCAACGGCGCCGTGACCGCGGTCAGCCTGCTCTATATCGTCTTCGGCGCCATCCTGATGCTCTACACGCTCGAGGAAAGCGGCGGCATCCGCTCGATCCGGGCCGGCTTCACCTCGATCTCGCCCGACCGGAGGGTGCAGGCGATCATCATCGCCTGGCTCTTCGGCTCGCTGATCGAGGGCGCCTCGGGCTTCGGCACGCCGGCGGCCATCGCCGCGCCGCTGCTGGTGGCCATCGGCTTTCCCGCCATGGCCGCCGTCATGGTCACGCTGATTATCCAGAGCACGCCGGTGTCGTTCGGTGCGGTCGGGACGCCGATCCTGGTCGGCGTGCGCACCGGCCTTGCCGACCAGCAGATCGTCGAGGCGACCATCGCGCCCATGGCCTTCGGCGACTACCTGCTGGAGATCGCGGTCAAGGTCGCCACCATCCACGGGCTGATCGGCTTCCTGATCCCGCTGATCCTGGTCGGGATGCTCACGCGCTTCTTCGGCGCCAACCGCTCCTTTGCCGAAGGCTTCCGCATCTGGAAGTTCGCACTGTTCGCGGGCCTCGCCTTCACCGTGCCCTACTACCTCATCGCCGCGACGCTGGGACCGGAATTCCCCTCGCTCCTGGGCGGCATCGTCGGGCTCATGATCGTGGTGCCGGCGGCGAAACGCGGCTTCCTGATCCCCAGGGAAAGCTTCGACTTCCCGCCGCGCCGCGACTGGAACGACAACTGGGTCGGCAAGCTCGACGATCTCGAGGACCACAATGCCCACAAGCCGGTGATGCCGCTGGTCAAGGCCTGGGCGCCCTATGTCTTCGTCGTGGCCCTGCTGGTCATCACCCGCTCGATCGCGCCGATCAAGGCATGGCTCACCTCGCCCGAGATGACGATCGCCTTCCGCGACCTGTTCGGCTCGGGCATCAACGCCTCGGTGCAGGTGCTGTTCCTGCCCGGCACGATCCTGATCCTGGCCTCGCTCTTTACCTTTGTGCTGCACGGCATGTCGGGGCGCGACTACGGCCGGGCGCTCAAGGCTTCGGGCACGACCATGATCGCCGCCGCCCCGGCGCTGCTGCTGGCGGTGCCGATGGTGCAGGTGTTCCTGAACTCGGCCTCGGACAGCTATGCCAGCATGCCCATCGTCCTGGCGCAGGGCGTCTCGTCGGTGGTGGGGGATGCCTGGCCGATGTTCGCGCCGCTGATCGGGGCCATGGGCGCCTTCGTCGCCGGCTCGAACACGGTCAGCAACATGATGTTCTCGCTCTTCCAGTTCTCGACCGCCGAGCAGATCGGCCTGGGGGCTGCGGGCGCGGGCACCGTGGTGGCGCTGCAAGCCATCGGCGGGGCCGCCGGCAACATGATCTGCGTCCATAACGTCGTCGCCGCCTCGGCCACCGTCGGGCTGACCGACCGCGAGGGCGCGATCATCCGCCAGACCCTGATCCCAATGGCCTATTACGTCGTGCAGGGCGGGCTGATCGGCTTTGCGCTGCTGACCGGCAACCCCATGTGGTGGGTCGCCGCCGCGATCTGGGCGGGTGCGGTGCTGTTCTTCATGTCGCGCAACCGCGGCCCCCGTCCCGACACCGTCGCCAACTAGGGGGAAACCATGACCGGAGAGCCAAAACCGACAGTCGGTCTGTTCGTGACCTGCCTTGTCGACGCCATCCGCCCGCAGATCGGCTTCGCGGCCCTCCAGCTTCTTGAGGAAGCGGGCTGCGTGGTCGAGGTGCCGCAGGCCCAGACCTGCTGCGGCCAGCCGGCGCTGAACAGCGGCGACGACCGCGACGCGGCGCATCTGGCCCGCCAGACCATCGCCGCCTTCGAGGGCTACGACCATGTCGTCCTGCCCTCGGGCTCCTGCGCGGCGACCATGGTGCATGGCTACCCGGAGCTGCTGGCGGAGGACCCCGACTGGGCCGCCCGCGCCCGCGCCATGGCGGCGAAGACCCATGAGATCACCAGTTTCCTCCACGATGTCATGGGCTTCGCGCCACGGGGGCGGAGGTGCGATGCCTCCGCCACCTATCACGACAGCTGCTCGGGCCTGCGCGAGCTGGGCGTCGCCGCGCAGCCGCGCGCGCTGCTGGCCCAGGTCGAGGGGCTGGAGATGCGCGGCCTGCCCGGCAACGACGCCTGCTGCGGCTTCGGCGGCACCTTCTGCGTGAAATATTCCGCCATCTCGAACGCCATCGTCACCGAAAAGGCCGAGGCGGTCGAATCCACCGGCGCCGACATCCTGCTGGCCGGCGACCTGGGCTGCCTGATGAACATGGCCGGCAAGCTGCATCGCCGCGGCGCCAAGACCCGCTGCTTCCACACCGTCGAGGTGCTGGCCGGCCGCGCCCAGGGCCCCGCCATCGGCGAGGACGCGCCATGAACGCACCCTTCAAGGCCCCGTTCAAGGCCCCGTTCAAGGCTCGCGCCGCGGCGGCCCTGGCCGACCCGGTGCTGAAGACCGCCATCGACCGCACCACCGGCAATGCCGAGCGAAAGCGCGCCGCGGCCCTGGCCGCATTCCCCGAATTCGAGGCCGCCCGCGCCCGCGGCCAGGCGATCAAGGATCATGTCATCGCCCATCTGGGCCATTACCTGGAGATGTTCGAGCGGAACGCCACCGCCCGCGGCGCGCAGGTCCACTGGGCCGGCGACGATGCCGAGGCCCGCGCCATCGTCACCCGCATCTGCCTGGCCGCCGACGCCAGGCTGGTGACGCGCGCCAAATCCATGCTGGGCGAGGAGATCGGCCTGCCCCATGCCCTGGCCGATGCCGGCATCGAGCGGGTCGAGACCGACCTGGCCGAGCATATCATCCAGCTGGCGGGCGAGGCGCCCTCGCATATCATCTGGCCCGCCATGCACCGCACCCGCGAGCAGGTGGCGGAGCTCTTCAAGACCGGCCACCAGCCGCCGCCCGCCGCCGAAGACCCGGCGACCATGGTGCAAAGCGCCCGCCGCGTCCTGCGCGAGAAATTCCTGTCGGCCGACATCGGCATATCCGGCGCGAATTTCCTGGTCGCCGATACCGGCGCCACCTGCACCGTCACCAACGAGGGCAATGCCGAGCTGACCACCACGCCCCCGCGCATCCATATCGTCACCGCGGGGATCGAGAAGCTGGTGCCCTCGACCGCGCATGCCCTTGCGCTGCTGCGCCTGCTGGTGCGGTCGGCGACGGGCGGCGAGATGACGCAATACACCACCTTCCACGCCGGCCCGAAGCGCCCCGGCGATGCCGACGGGCCCGAGGAGATGCATATCGTCCTGGTCGACAACGGCCGCACGAAGATGCTGGCCGACGAGTTCCGCGAGATGCTGCGCTGCATCCGCTGCGGCGCCTGCATGAACCATTGCGTGGTCTATCGCCAGATCGGCGGGCATGCCTATGGCGGCACCTATCCCGGCCCGATGGGCTCGGTGCTGACGCCGGTGCTGGACGGGCTGGCGGCGTCCCGCGACCTGCCCAACGCCTGCACCATGAACGGCCGCTGCGCCGAGGTCTGCCCGGTCGGCATCCCGATCCCCACGCTCTTGCGCGCCTGGCGCCGCCGCAGCTGGCGCGAGGGGCTGGAGCCCGGCCCGGTCCGCACCGGCATCGGGCTTTGGGCGCAACTTGCCCGCCGGCCGCGGCTTTATCGCCTGGCGACCCGCATCGGGCTGCCTGCGCTGCGGCTTTTCGGCAAGGGCGGCTGGATTTCGCGCCTGCCGCTGGCCGGGGGCTGGACCGACCACCGCGACCTGCCGCGCCCGGCGGCCCGCAGCTTCATGGACCAATACCGCGCCCAGCAGAAGGCCCGCAAATGACCGCCCGCGACCGCATCCTTTCGGCCATCCGCGCCACCCTCGGCCCTGGCAAGCCGCCCGAGCGGATCGCGGCCGAGGCCGCCGCCCTGCTTGAGGATCCCGACGCCGCCCGCCCGCGCCTTGCCGCGCCGGAACTGCCCGAGGCCTTCGCGCTGAAGGCCGCCGCGCTCGGCACCACCATCGACCGCATCGCCACGCTGGCCGAGGTGCCGCGGGCCATGGCCCGCTATCTGGACGCGCATGGCCTGCCGCCCCGCTTCGCCATGCAGCCGGCGCCGGAACTGGCGGCGCTGGACTGGCAGGGCCTCGCCCCGCATCCGGGCATCGCCGCGGACGAGCCCGCGGCGCTTGGCCTGGCGCTTTACGGCATCGCCGAAAGCGGCTCTCTGGTCGTCCATTCGGGACCGCAGAACCCGATCCTGCTGTCCTTCCTGCCGCTGCACCATGTCGTGCTGCTGCGCGAGGCGACGCTCTTGCCCTACCTTGAGGACTATGCCGCCCGCCTTGCCGCCCAGGCGATCCCGCGCAACGCCATCCTGATCACCGGCCCCAGCGGCACCACCGACATCGAGGGCAGCTATGTCCGCGGCGCCCATGGCCCCGGCTTCCTGCATGTCATCCTGATCGCGGGCTGACCGCCGCGCCGATTTGCCCTAGCATTGCGGCACCGATGGGAGGCCGCGATGCCCGACGCCCCGCAAGCGCAGGAAATGCCGCAGGAAACGCCGCGCGAGCATTTCCTGCTTTTCGTCGCCATCCCGCCGCCCGAGGTGGTGGCGCGGATCGAGGCCGCCTGGCAGCTCGCCCAGCGCCGCGACCGCTTTCGCCGCGCGACGCTGCACATGACCATCCTGCCGGTGATCCGCACCCCGCAGCTCCAGCCATGGATGGCCGAGGCGCTTGGCCGCCCGCTGGAGGGGCTGGATTTTCCCGCCTTCGACCTGGTGCTGGACCAGCTGACCACCTTCGGGCCGCCGCGCCGCCGCGACCGGCCGCTGGTGCTGGTCGGCCGGCAGGAAAACCCCGCCCCCGACGCGCTGTGCCAGACGCTGTGGCAGCGGCTGGCCGGCGCCGGGCTGGGCGTCGCCCGCCACCGCGTCACCCCGCATGTGACGCTGGCCTATGGCAAGCCCCTGCCGCCGCAGGGCATCGCGGTCCCGCCGGTGCATTGGCGGGTGGACCAGCTTACGCTGATCGACAACCTGCAGGGCCTGGGCCGGCACGTGCCGCTGGCGCGCTGGCCGCTGCGCTGAACCTCGGGGCGCCGAAGCCTTATCGACAATCCCCGCCGCCCGCCTTATCCATGGCGCCATGAGCGCGGGATCAGAAGAAACCCTGGCGGTCCGCATCAGCCGCGTGCTGGCCGACCGCATCGTGGCGGGCGAGATCGGCCCCGGCGAGCGCCTGCGCCAGGACCGCATCGCCGAGGAATTCGGCGCCAGCCACGTCCCCGTCCGCGAAGCCTTCCGCCGCCTCGAAGCCCAGGGCCTGGCGATCAGCGAGCCGCGCCGCGGCGTCCGCGTCGCCGCCTTCGACCTGCCCGAGGTCAAGGAGGTGGCCGAGATGCGCGCCGCGCTCGAGGAACTGGCGCTGCGCCATGCCGCGCCGCACCTGACCCCGGCCATCCTCCATGCGGCGGAAGAGGCGACCAAGGCCGGCGACGCCTCGCGCGACGTGCGCTCGTGGGAGGCGGCGAACCGCCGCTTCCACAAGCTGATCCTGACCCCCTGCGCCATGCCGCGGCTGCTGGCCGCCATCGACGACCTGCACGCCGCCAGCGCGCGCTTCCTCTTCGCCGCCTGGCAGTCGAACTGGGAGACGCGGACCGACCACGACCACCGCGCCATCCTGGCCGCGCTGCGCAAGGGCGACGTGGACGCCGCATGCGCCACGCTGGCGCGCCATGTGCGCTGGATCGGCCGCCGCCCGGCGCCCCCGGCCAGCGACAAGCGCGACGCCTTCGCCATCCACGGCTAGCCGCGCCGCTCGGCCACCAGCCAGCTGGCGACATAGGTCAGCGCGACGTCCCGCGCGCCCCCGTGCAATGCCTCGTAGCGCGCCATGAAGTCGCGCAGCGCGCCCGGCGACCGGATATGCCCGGCGCAGCCGTTGACCCCGGTGGCGCGCAGGTGGCGCAAGACCTCCAGCGCGCCGGGGAAATGCAGCACGATCGGCCATTCCCCCGCGCCCCGGACCCGCCAGCCCGCCGGCAGCAGCGCCGCCATCTGCGCCCCGCTCAGGTATGACGGCGCCGCCGCCCGGCTGCCCAGCGCCCGCAGCTCGGGAAAATGCCCCGGCGCGAACCCCGAAAGCGCCAGCCAGCCCCCCGGCGCCACCGCATCGCACAGCCGGCCCACGGCCCGCGCCGGATCGGTGACCCATTGGATCATCGAGGCCGAGGCGGCCAGGTCCACCGCCCCCGGCAGCGCCACCTCGGCGATGTCGCCCGGCCGGTATTCCGCCGCCACCCCCGGCAGTTCCGGCGCGGCCAGGTCATTGAGCCACAGCCGCGCCGGCCGCAGCCCCAGCAGGTGCCGCGTCAGGTGGCCCGAGCCATGGCCCGCCTCCAGCACCCGCGCCGGCCGGTGCCCCGGCGCGGCCCGGCGATAGGCCGCGAACAGCCGCGCCGCGATCCGCCGCTGCGCCAGCGCCGCGCCGTCATAGGTCGCCATGCCGCGCGCGAATGACCGCGCCACCCGCCCGGCCAGCGCGGTCATGCCAGCACCTCGGCCCAGTCGCGCCATTGCGCAAAGGGATTGTGCCCGCACTCCAGCACCCGCGTCTCGACCGGCCAGCCCTGCCAGGCGCGGATCAGGTTCTTCAGTGGAAAGATGCGGTCGGCCGCGCCCAGCCAGATGCGGTCGAAACCCGGCACCTGCCCGGCGTCCCAGCCCATCACCGCCTGCAACTCGTCGCGCAGCGCGGCGGGATCGGCGTCCGCGGCGACGGCGCAACCGGCCCGCCGGCCGAATTGCCGCAGCGAGACCTCGGACAGGTTCGCCGCCGTGGCCCGCACCGTCTCGCGCGGGATGCCCAGGTCGTCGTCGCAGGGCGCCCAGGAACCGCAGGCCGCGACCTTGCGGCGAAAGCCGGCCAGGCCCGGCAGCCGGCAGGCCGCCGCCACGCCAAAGGACCAGGCGACCAGGTCCATCGCCGCGTATCCCCGCGGCCAGTCCGGCAGGGCCAGGTCGCGGTAATCCGACAGCACCAGCACATCCGCCGGCCCGGCCAGGTGCCGGAACGGCGCCGCCCCGGCCGCCCAGCCGGTCAGCACCACGATCAGCTCGGGCGCGCCCTCGCGGCGCAGCCATTCCGCCCTCATGGCCGGTCCGCGGGCCAGCCCGCGATCTCGACCATGGCGGCGCAGATGCGCGCCACCTCCTCGGGCCGGGCGACAAAGGGCGGCATGCAGTAAAGCAGCCGCCCGAAGGGCCGCAGCCAGACCCCGCTTTCGCGGCAAAAGCCATGCACGCGCGCCATGTCCAGGGCCTCGCGCAGCTCGATCACGCCGATCGCGCCCAGCACCCGCACGTCGCGCACGCCGGGCAGGCCGCGCGCCGGGGCAAGGCCCTGCGCCAACCCCGTCTCGATCCCCGCGACCTGCCCCTGCCAGGCGCCCTCGGCCAGCAGGTCCAGGCTTGCGCAGGCCACGGCGCAGGCCAGCGGATTGCCCATGAAGGTCGGCCCGTGCATCAGGACCGGCGCCGGCCCGACCGAGATCGCCTCGGCCACCCGGCCGGAGGCGACGGTGGCGGCAAAGCTCATCATGCCGCCGGTCAGCGCCTTGCCCAGGCACAGGATGTCCGGCACCACCCCGGCGCGTTCCATGGCGAATAGCCTGCCGGTGCGGCCGAAGCCGGTGGCGATCTCGTCCAGGATCAGCAGCACGCCATGCCGGTCGCACAGCGCCCGAACCCCGGCCAACCAGCGCGGGTGATAGAACCACATGCCCCCCGCGCCCTGCACCACCGGCTCGATGATGAACCCGGCGATTTCATGCGCTTTCTCGGCAAGCAGCGCCTCGACCGCGCCCAGCCCGTTCCGCGCCGGATCGTCCGTCCATTCCGCGCCGAAGGGGATGGGCGGGCGCGGCACGAAATGCTGCACCTGCAAGGCGGCGCCGAAATGGCTGTGCATGCCGGTCTCGGGGTCGCACAGGCTCATCGCCTTCCAGGTATCGCCGTAATAGCCGCCGCGGGCCGAGGCGAAAGCCACCCGCCCCGCCTGCCCCAGCCCAAGCTGCGCCTGCACCGCCATCTTCAGCGCCACCTCGACCGCGACCGAGCCGCTGTCGGAATAGAAGATGCGGTCCAGCCCCGCGGGCAGCATCCCGACCAGCCGCCGCGCCAGCCCGACGGCCGGCCCATGCGTCAGCCCGCCGAACATGACATGCGGCAGCCGGGCCAGCTGCGCCTGCATCGCCGCGACCAGCCGCGGATGGCGATGCCCATGCGCCGCCGCCCACCAGGAGGACATGGCGTCGATCATCCGCGCCCCGTCCGCCAGCGTGAGCCACACCCCCTCGGCCGCCGCGACCTCATGCACCGGCCCCGGCTCGCGCATCGAGCCATAGGGATGCCACAGGTGCCGCCGGTCGACATCCCGCATCACAGCACCTCGCGGATCGCATCGACGTCGATGCCGGCGAAACCCGCCTCCAGCGTCCCGGCCGTCACCGTCTCCAGCAGCGGCAGCCGGCCCAGGTCGCGCACCGCGCCGATCTCGCAGATCACCCGGCGGCTGTCCTCGGCCTCCTCGCCGATGAAGGCCACGCCCGCCACCCGGCAGCCCGCGGCCCGCAGCGCCACCAGCGACAGCAGCGCATGGTTGATCGTGCCCAAGGCGGTGCGGCAGCACAGCACCACCGGCGCGCCCCAGCCGGCGATGACCTGCAGGTAAAGCAGCCGCCGGGTCAGCGGCACCATCAGCCCGCCCGCGCCCTCGACCACCAGCGGGCCGGCCACCTGCGGCAGCGCCAGCCGCGCCGGATCGATCTCGACCCCCTCGCGCTCGGCCGCCAGATGCGGCGAGGCCGGCAGCCGCAGCCGATAGACCTCGGCCAGCACCGGCCGGCCGGACAGCCGCGCGACGGTCTCGCTGTCGGTCCCCTCCTCCAGCCCGGCCTGCACCGGCTTCCAATAGCTCGCCCCCAGCGCGCGGGTCAGCCCGGCGCTGAAGACCGTCTTGCCGATGCCGGTATCGGTGCCCGCCACGATCACCGCACCCATGCCGCCTCCAGCGCCGCAAACAGCGCCGCGATCTCGGCCGCCCCGACATTGCCGGTGACGGACAGGCGCAGCCGCGCCGTCCCCCTGGGCACCGTCGGCGGCCGCACCGCGCGGACGTCGAAGCCCTGCGCCTGCAAGGCCGCGGCCAGCGCCAGGGCCCGATGGTCGTCGCCGACGATCACCGGAACGATCTGGCTCTGCGCCGCGATGCCGCAGCCCCGCGCCGCATCGCCCGCCTGCGCCATGCGCGCCCGCGCGCCCGCGACCAGCGCCGGATCATCCGCCAACGCCCGCAAAGCCGCGCGCAGCACCGCCGCCGACAAGGGCGAGGGCGCGGTGGCATAGACGAAGGGCCGCGCCCGGTTCACCAGCACCTCGACCAGCACCCGGTCGGCGCAGACCAGCGCGCCCGAGGCGCCCAGCCCCTTGCCCCCGGTATGCAGCGTCACCAGCGCGCAGCCCAACCCATGCGCCAGCCCCCTGCCCTGCGGGCCAAAGACGCCGGTCGCATGTGCCTCGTCCACCACCAGCACCGCATCCTCGCGCGCGGCCAGCGCCGCCAGCGCGGGCAAGGGCGCCAGGTCGCCCTCCATCGAATAGACGCTCTCGACCGCGATCCAGACCCGGCCGCGCCCGCCGCCCGCGCGCCATTCCGCGACGACCCGCGCCGCATCCGCGGCATCGTTATGGGCAAAACCGCGGCATTCCGCCCGGCCCAGCCGCATCCCCTCATGCGCGCTGGCATGGACCAGCGCATCGTGCAGCACCAGGTCGCCCTGCATCGGCAGCGCCGAAAAGATCGCCTGGTTGGCCTGGAAGCCGCCGCCCATGTAAAGGCACGCCTCGGCGCCAAAGAAAGCCGCCGCCTCGGCCTCCAGCGCCTCATGCTCGCCGTGGTTGCCGCGCAAAAGCCGCGACCCCCCTGCCCCCAGTGCCACGCCGCGCGCCAGCGCATCCCGCGCCGCCCCGGCCAGCAGTTCCGACCCCGCCAGCCCCAGGTAGTCGTTCGAGGCGAAATCCAGCCCCGCGGCCGGCGCCACCCGCCGCAGCCGCCCGCGCCGCGCCAGCGCGTCCAGCGCCGCCCGATGCCGCGCAAAGCTCATGCCGCGCAGCCCTCCTGCGACGCGTCCAGCACCTCGGCCCGCAGCCCGAGCCTCGCGAACAGCCGCGCATCCTTGTCCTCGCCGGGATTGCCGGCGGTCAGCAGCGTGTCGCCGACGAAGATCGAATTGGCCCCGGCAAAGAAGCACATCGCCTGCATCTCGTCGCTCATCTCGGACCGTCCGGCCGACAGCCGCACATGGGATGTCGGCATCAGGATGCGCGCCGTGGCGATGGTGCGCACCATCTCGATCGGGTCGAGCTTGGGCACATCCGCCAGCGGCGTGCCCGCCATCGGCATCAGCATGTTGATCGGCACCGATTGCGGCGGCACCTCCAGCCCGGCCAGCGTCTCCAGCATGGAGATGCGGTCCTCCTCGGTCTCGCCCATGCCGACGATGCCGCCGGCGCAGACGTTGATGCCGGCCGCCTGCACCCGCTCCAGCGTCTCGATGCGGTCCTGGAAGGTCCGCGTGGTGATGATCTCGGAATAATAGCGCTCCGAGGTGTCGATATTGTGGTTGTAATAGTCCAGCCCTGCGTCCTTCAGCCGCAGCGCCTGGTCCGCGTCCAGCATGCCCAGCGTCATGCAGGTCTCCATCCCCAGCGCCTTGACGCCGCGGATCATCGCCAGCACCGCCGGCATGTCGCGTTCCTTGGGCGAACGCCAGGCCGCGCCCATGCAATAGCGCGTGGCCCCGGCCTCCTTGGCGCGCCGGGCCTCGGCCAGCACCCGCTGCACCTCCATCAGCTTCGAGGCCGACAGGTCCGAGCCGTTGCGCGCCGATTGCGAGCAATAGGCGCAATCCTCGGGGCAGCCGCCGGTCTTGATCGACAAGAGCTTGGAGCATTGCACGACATTCGGGTCGAAATGCGCGCGATGCACGGTCTGGGCCTGGAACAGCAGTTCCATCAGCGGCTGGCGATAGATCTCGGCGGCGCGGCGCGATTGCTGGGGCATGGATACCTCCCTGAGCCTCATGTGGAGATATCTATAAAACCGGCAGGGCCGCTTTGTTAATCCGTATATATTATCTATTATTTCAGGAACAATCGCCGACTGGCTGGGCGGGCACCCCTTCGCCGGGCAAAAGGGCGCCCTGCCCGCTCAATCGTCCCGTCCCCTTTCCTGGAAACTGGCCGGATCGAACAGGACTTCGACCGACAGGCCGCTGCGGTCCTGGCCGTGGACCTCGTAGCAGCCGTCCTCCATCTCGATCTTGCGGACGGTCCAGCCCTTGGCGGCCAGGTCGGCCCGCAATTCGTTGGCCGGACGCCGCTGATCGTGCGGCACATGGCAGCGGTCATGGGCGACGGCGGGGGTCGCCAGGGCCAGAATGGCCGGGATCAAGGCAACAAGACGCATGATTCTTTCTCCTGCATTTGCGTTCCGTGCCACCGCAATAGCAGGACCGGGCTGACAGCCCGCTTACAGCGCCCGCGGCGCTCAGGGGCCCAGGATGCGCAGCTTGCCGACGCGCCCGTCGCAGCGCTGCACGGCGATGCGCAGCCGCTCCAGCAGATGGGTCTGGACGTAATTGGCATGAAAGCGGCTGGGCGCGAACAGCGTCAGGCAGGTCTCGTTGCGCTCGGCCTCCATCAGCCCGGCGAACCAGGCATCGAATAGCGCCGGATCCTCCTCGGCCAGCCGGGCGCGCGCCTCGGCCCACAGCCCCTCGGCCGGCATCGGCTCGGGCCGGTGCAGCGGCACGACATTATTGGCCGGCTCGGCCCGGCGGCCGCCGACGCGCTCGACGAAATCCGGGCCGATGTTCGGCCATTCCGCCTTTGTATCCAACAAGATACGCTCAAGGTTCAGGCCCAGGACCGACACCCGGCCGCGCGCGCCCTGCTGCTTGATCTCGATCCAGCCAAGGGCGCGCAGCTTGGCCATCTCGCGCTTGACGGTGCGCTCGTCCACGCACCACAGCCGGGCGATCTCGCGCTGGCCGATGGTCAGTTCGTCGCGCTGCCAGTTATAACGGGTGGTGATCAGCGCCATCAGCCGCAGCACCAGGCGCTGGCGATGCTTGTCGCCGGCCAGCCCATGCGCCATCATGGCCGAGAGCAAGTCGTATTTCTTCGCCGCCGCCTCTCGGCCGACGGCACGGATCACCTGCATGTCTGCTCCTGCGCCCCGGTATTCCCGGCTGCCTTCCATCTGCCCGCCTTGTCCTGCCCGCCGGGCAAGACCGGGATGACGGCGTCGGTTTGCCACCGTTTGAAACGCTTTTCGTCATCCCTTCCGTATTTGCGTCCTGAAATCCGATTCTGTCAAGCGATTCCCCGCCGACCCGGTTTCCCCGTCCAAATCATCAAAGAAAATCGGTATCAAATGGTATAGGGGGTCATCCAGGCCGTCCCCCAATAGCAGCGTTTTGTCCCCCAATCCGGGATGCAACGCGCCAACCCGTCCCCCATTTCCGCGTTAGCGTTCCGGGGTTTGCGGCCCAGGGATTCGCCGGCCGATTCGCCGGGCGATGCAGGAAAACCCCGCGATCTCCGCATCCTGGCCATTCCATTAAAACGCCTTTTGCCAAATGTGCAAATCCGGCGTAAAAGCGAAACGGAAGAAAATCTGCGTCCTAGAAATACAGGCATCCTATGTATACGCACGAAGACCTCGCCAAGCTGCAGGCGCAATCCTTGAAGATGCAGGGCTGGATCCGGCGCCAGACCTTCAGCCCGGCCAATGAAAAGACGCTGCGCCGCTTCTCCAGCTGGGAGGTGGCCGAGCTGATCTTCCGCATCAACCAGTCCACCTTCCGCGGCAAGCTCGCCGCCGAGCCGAACCTTCCCCTCGGGGAAGTCGAGGAGGACGGCCGCCAGCGCTGGTTCTCGCTCGACGAGATCAACGAGCTGCGCCGCCGCATCCGCATCAACCGCAAGACGCTGATGCCCTGGCGGGCCGAGGGCAAGCGCGCCTTCCGCGCCGCCATCGCCAATTTCAAGGGCGGCGCCGGCAAGTCGACCGTGGCGCTGCACTTCGCCCATGCCGCGGCGCTGGACGGCTACCGGGTGCTGGTCGTCGACTTCGACCCCCAGGCCACGCTGTCGCATTCCATGGGCCTGACCGACGTGGGCGAGGACCATACCGTCTGGGGCATCATGGCCCGCGACCTGGAACGCGAGACCGACCGCATGAACGCCGCCGCCCGCGGCGCCGAGTCCGGCACTGCGCTCCCGCAGCGCAAGCTGCCGGCCTCGATCCGCGACATGGGCCTGGGCATGCTGCGCCCGGCGGACTTCATCAAGCCGACCGCCTGGCCGACCATCGACATCATCCCGAGCTGCGCCAACGCTGCCTTCGTCGAGTTCGCCAGCGCGCAATACCGGCACCTGAACCCGGAATGGACCTTCTTCGGTGCGGTGTCGCGCTTTCTCGACAGCCTGGCGGACGATGCCTATGACCTGATCCTCTTCGACTGCCCGCCGGCCATCGGCTACCAGTCGATGAACGCGGTCTTTGCCGCCGACATGCTCTATATCCCCTCGGGCCCCGGCTATTGGGAATACGACTCGACCACCAGCTTCATCGGCCAGCTGTCCGAGGCGCTGGAAGACCTGTCGCATGGCTTCGAAAACTTCCCCACGGGGAAGATCAAGCTGCCCAAGGCCTTTGCCGACATCCGCTTCCTGATGACGCGCTACGAGCCGTCGAACGAGCTGCACCAGGCGATGTATGGCGCCTTCCAGCAGGTCTTCGGCCAGCACATGGCCCAGCATCCGATCGAGCTGACCCGCGCGGTCGAGCAATCCGGCCGGTTCCTGTCCTCGATCTACGAGATCGACTATCGCGAGATGACGCGCGGCACCTGGCGCCGGGCGCGGGCGACCTTCGACCAGGCCTATGAGGAGTTCAAGTCCCATGTCGTCGCTGCCTGGGACAAGCTGGAGGGCGAGGCATGAGCCGCAAGCGCCGCATGTTCGAGATCGAGATGCCGGACGAGCCCGCCGCGGCCGTGCCGGAAACCTTCCCCGCGGGGAAGGAGGAAAAGGAGCATCGCCGCGGCCCGATGGCCACCGCCATCACCGAGACCGCCGAATCCACCCGCGACCGCGCGCGGCTGGAGGCGCAGATCCGGGCCGAGAACGATGCGCTGGCGCAGGAACATGTGCGGCTGAAGCGCGCCGGGCTGATCACCGACCTGATCCCGCTGGACGCCATCGACGCGCAGAAGCTGATCCGCGACCGCGCCGCGGGGCCGGATTACGAGCTGACCGAGCTGGTCGAGTCGATCCGCGACATCGGCCTGTCGAACCCGATCCGGGTCGAGCCGGCCGAGGACGGCCGCTATGAGCTGATCCAGGGCTGGCGCCGGCTGTCGGCCTATCGCCAGCTGCTGGAAGAGACGGGCGACGTCGAGAAATGGGGCCGCATCCCGGCCGGCATCGCGGCGCGCGGCGACGAGCTGGAGCGGCTATACCGGCGCATGGTCGACGAGAACATGGTGCGCAAGGACATCTCGTTTGCCGAGATGGCGCAGCTGGCGCTGCATTACGCCATGGACCCCGTGACCGAGGAGAACGACCCCGAGAAGGCGGTGGCGATCCTGTTCAAATCCGCCGGCTACCAGAAGCGCAGCTATATCCGCAGCTTCATCCGGCTGGTCGAGGCCCTGGGCGATGCCTTGCTTTACGCGCCCGACATCCCGCGCGCGCTGGGGCTGGCGCTGGCGCAGCGGCTGGACGAGGTGCCGGGCACGGCGGCCGCGATCCGGGCCGAGCTGAAGAACTGGGATTCGCGCTCGGTCAAGGACGAGCTGGAGCTGCTGCGCCGCTATGCCGGGCTGGCGGGCGACGAGGAATCGCCGGCCGCCGCGCCGCGCAGCACCACGCCGACCGTCCCCGCTGGGAAGGCCCGCATCAGCTTCCAGATCCAGCGGCCGCAGGGCAGCGCCAAATGCACCGCCTCGAACGGGCGGCTGGAGATCCGGCTGCCGCGCGACTTCTCGGCCGTGGACCGGCGCAAGCTGGAGGCGGCGGTGCGGGTGATGCTGGAGAGCCTGGATTGACCTTCCCCACGGGGAAGGTCCGGCCCCCGCCGCGGGCCTTTCGGGGCCGGCCGGGGGCATCGGGGCAGGGGGTGAACACCCCCTCTTCCAGTGATCCGCAAAATGGGGTTATTCTGCGGATAAGGCTGCTTGCAGGTCGGGAAACATGCCATCCGCTTCGGACATAGAATATCACGGAAAATCGGTCGCGCACCAGTTTTTTGATGCCTCGGCGTGGTTTTCCGCCGAGGCCGGGCAGGCCGCGGAACTGGCCCGCGCCGCATTCGCGCTGGGGCGGCTGGAGGGCGCGGTGGCGGCGCTGGAGCCCGAGGCGCGGGCCGGCGCCAACCGCCGGCTGGCGCTGATCGAGGTCGAGGCGATGCTATGGGCGCAGGGCACGCCCTTGCGCCGCGAGGAGATCGGCCGCGACCTGATGGAGGCGCGGGCCGGCGCCGACCTGGAGGCGATGCGGCTGGCGCGCTGGGGCATCCGCCGGCTGGAGGGGCAGGGCGATGCGCGCGACCTGCGCGGCTTCCTGGGGCTGCACCGGGCCGCGGTTTCCGGGCTGGACGAGCTGTTGGCGACGCGGCCGACGGGCCGGGATTTCGACGCGGCGGTGGCCGAGTTCCGCGACCTGGCCGGGCAGGTCGCGGGGCTGTCGCCGCTGGTCAGGGCGGCGGCGCTGCGGGTGTTGTGGCGGCTCTGCGGTCTGTCGGCGCCCGAGATGCTGGCCGAGCCCGCGACCTGGACCGCGCGCGACATGGCCGAGGGCTGCGAGGCGCTGCGCTTCGTGCCGCTGGGCCGGCATGGTCGCGGGGTCTGGGTCGATGGCGGCAGCCCGGCCGAGCGCGTGGCGCGGCATCTTGCCGCAGTCACCGCCGGGATCCAGGATGCGCGGCACGAGCTGGCGCGGGTGGCCGACTGGCAGGCCCGCGCGCTGGAGGCGATGGCCGGGGTCAAGGGCGAGAACGCCGGCCGGGTGATCCGGGCGCTGGCGGCGCATCCCTTGCTGAACGCGGCGATGCTGGAGGAAAGCGCCGGCATCAGCCGCGACACCGCCGAGCGGATGCTGTCGCGGATGAAGGCACTGGGCCTGGCGCGCGAGATCACCGGCGGGCGGCGGTTCCGGCTGTGGATGCTGGCGGGCTGAGCGCGTCGCGGCGGAAGGCGGCCGGCGTGGTGCCGGCGATCTTCAGGAAGGCGCGGTGGAAGGCGCTGGGTTCGCCATAGCCCAGGCGGGCGGCGATCTCGGCCACGCTGAGGTCGGTGTCGCGCAGAAGCTGGCGCGCGCGCATCAGCCGGATCTCGGCGCGGATGGCGGCGAAGCCCTGGCCCTCGGCTCGCAGCCGGCGGCGCAGGGTGGCGGGGGACAGGCGCAGCTCGGCGGCGAGGCGGTCGAAATCCGGCCAGTCCTCGGGCGCGGCGGCGCGCAGCCGGGCGCGGATGCGCGCGGAAAGCCCCTGGTCGTGGCGATAGCGCAGAAGGATGTTGGCGGGCGCGCCGCGCAGGAAGCCTTCCAGCGCCTTTTCGCTGCGGATGGTGGGCAGGGCGAGGTAGCTGGCGGCAAAGCTCAGCCGGCTGGCGGGCTGGCCGAAATGCACCGGCGCGCCGAAGAACTGGTGGTAGTCGCGGCGGTTCTCCGGCGCGGGGCAGGCGAAATCCACCTGCATCAGCGGGATGCGGCGGCCGATCAGCCAGCACATGACGCCCAGCAGGATCAGCCAGTAGGTGCGATAGGCGAAGGCGCGGCGCGGCGGGCCGGCGTCGCGCAGCACGATCTCGGCCTGGCCGTCGCGCAGGCGCAGGGTGCCGGTGGGGTCGTCGAGCGTGACCGACAGGAACAGCAGCGCCCGGCGCAGGGCGCGCTCCAGCGTGCCGGCATGCAGCGCCGCCTGGCAGAGCAGCTGGAAGCTGCCGGGGCGCATGGGGCGGGGGGCCTCGTCGAAGAATTCGTCGCGGATGCGGTCGGCGATGGCGAGCCAGAGCTTGCCGTATTGCAGGTTCGAGACCGGCTCGCCCAGGGCGGGGATGCCGGATTGCGCCAGGAGCGGCGCGGGGTCGATGCCGCGGCGGTGAAGGCAGTCCAGCGCGTCCTCGACGAAGCCGGGGGTGATGGTGCGGCGTTCCATGGCGCCCCTTGTTGCAAAACCGATCAGATATTCTGGCCGCCAATGGCATTGTTTGCAATGTCGCCGGCGCTAAGCTGCCGCCGAACTCGGGGAAACCGCGGAATGCGGGAGAGTTGAGGAGGAGAGACATGTCTGCGACCACCCTGTCCCGGACGCGCTATGACGAGGCCGTGGCGCGGTTCCGTATCGAGGACGCCATCGCCGGGCTGCGCGGCGACCTGGAGACCGGGCTGAACGCCTGCGTCGAATGCTGCGACCGCCATTGCGGCGCGAACCGGGTGGCGCTGCGCTGCCTGTCGCCGGACGAGGCGCTGACGGAATACACCTTCGAGGATCTGCGCGGCATGGCGGCGCGGGCGGCGAACCTGATGCGCGACAAGGGCGTCCGGCCGGGCGACGTGGTCGCCGGGCTGTTGCCGCGCACGGTCGAGCTGGTCGCCACGGTGCTGGGCGCCTGGCGGCTGGGCGCGGTCTACCAGCCGCTGTTCACCGCCTTCGGCCCCAAGGCGATCGAGCATCGGCTGAGGACCAGCGGCGCCAAGCTGGTGGTGACGAATGCCGCCCAGCGGCCCAAGCTGGACGAGGTCGAGGACTGCCCGCTGGTCGCCGTGCTGCGCGGCGCCGGGCCGCTGGCGCCGGGCGACGTGGATTTCCGCGAGGCGCTGGCCATGGCCTCGGACGCGTTCGAGCCGGTGATGCGGCGCGGCGAGGATCTGTTCATGATGATGTCCACCTCGGGCACCACCGGACTGCCCAAGGGGGTGCCGGTGCCCTTGCGGGCGCTCTTGGCCTTTGGCGCCTATATGCGCGATGCGGTGGACCTGCGCGAAAGCGACGTGTTCTGGAACATCGCCGATCCGGGCTGGGCCTATGGGCTGTATTACGCGCTGACCGGGCCCTTGCTGCTGGGGCAGGCGACGATCTTCTACGAGGGCGGCTTTACCGCCGAGACCACCTATCGCATCATCGGGCGCATGGGGGTGACGAGCCTTGCCGGCTCGCCCACCGCCTACCGGCTGCTGATCGCGGCGGGGCCGGAGGCGGCCGCGGCGGTCAAGGGGCAGCTGCGGGTGGTCAGTTCCGCCGGCGAGCCGCTGAACCCCGAGATCATCCGCTGGTTCGCCGAGCATCTGGCGGTGCCGATCCATGACCATTACGGCCAGACCGAGATGGGCATGTGCGTGAACAACCATCACGGGCTGGAGCATCCGGTGCGTCCGGGCTCGGCCGGCCTCGCCATGCCGGGCTATCGCGTGGTGGTGCTGGACGATGCGGGCTGCGAATTGGGGCCGAACCAGCCGGGCGTGCTGGCCATCGACATGAAGCGGTCGCCGCTGATGTGGTTTTCGGGCTACCTGAACCAGGCGACGCCGGCGCTGGCGGGGGGCTATTACCGCACCGGCGATTCGGTGGAGTTCGAGCCGGACGGGTCGATCAGCTTCATCGGCCGGTCGGACGATGTGATCACATCCTCGGGCTATCGCATCGGCCCCTTCGACGTGGAAAGCGCGCTGATCGAGCATCCGGCCGTGGTCGAGGCGGCGGTGGTCGGCGTGCCCGACCCCGAGCGGACCGAGGTGGTGAAGGCCTTCGTGGTGCTGGCCAAGGGCGTCGAGGGGACCGAGGCGCTGCGCGAGGAACTGGCGCAGCACGTGAAGAAACGCTTGTCGGCCCATGCCTATCCCCGGATGATCGAGTTTGTCGCCGACCTGCCGAAGACGCCGAGCGGCAAGATCCAGCGCTTCATCCTGCGCAAGGCGGAAGTCGAGAAACTGGCGCAGAGGTAGGGGGATACCATGCGGATCGAGAACGGGGTTTTTGTGATCACAGGCGCCGGCTCCGGCCTGGGCGCGGCCGTGGCGCGCATGGCGGTCGGCGCGGGTGCGCGGGCGGTGCTGCTGGACGTCAATGCCGAGGCCGGCGCGGCGATGGCGGGGGAACTGGGCGCGGCGGCGCGTTTCGTCAGGACCGACGTGACCAGCGGCCCGGAGGGCGAGGCGGCCATCGCCGCGGCGCTGGAGGCTTTCGGCCGGATCGACGTGGCGGTGAACTGCGCCGGCGTGGCTCCGGGCGAGAAGATCGTCGGGCGCGAGGGGCCGCATGGGCTGGAGAGCTTTGCCCGCGCCATCCAGATCAACCTGGTGGGCACCTTCAACATGCTGCGGCTGGCCGCCGATGCCATGGCGAAGAACGCGCCGGGCGAGGGCGGCGAGCGCGGGGTGATCGTCAACACCGCCTCGATCGCGGCCTATGACGGGCAGATCGGGCAGGCGGCCTATGCGGCCTCGAAGGGCGGCGTCGCGGCGCTGACCCTGCCGGCGGCGCGGGAACTGGCGCGGCACGGCATAAGGGTGATGACCATCGCGCCGGGCATCTTTGCCACGCCGATGATGGCCGGGCTGCCGCAGGAGGTGCAGGACAGCCTGGGCGCCAACGTGCCTTTCCCGCCGCGGCTGGGCAATCCTGCGGAATATGCGGCGCTGGTGCGCCATATCGTCGAAAATCAGATGCTGAACGGCGAGGTCATCCGGCTGGACGGCGCGCTGCGCATGGCGCCGAAATAAGGGCGCCGAAATAGGGGAGAGTCATCATGAGCACCGATCCGATTGTCATCACGGGCGCGGCCCGCACGCCGATGGGCGGTTTCCAGGGCGATTTCGCCGGGGTCGAGGCCGCGGCGCTGGGCGCGACCGCGATCCGCGCCGCGCTGGGCGGCCTGGACCCGCAGGCGGTGGACGAGATCATCATGGGCTGCGTGCTGCCCGCCGGCCAGGGCCAGGCCCCGGCGCGGCAGGCGGCGCTGGGCGCGGGCCTGCCCCTGGGCGCGGGGGCCACGACCGTCAACAAGATGTGCGGCTCGGGCATGAAGGCGGCGATGCTGGGCCATGACCTGATCCTGGCCGGCTCGGCCGATGTCGTGGTCGCGGGCGGCATGGAAAGCATGTCGAACGCGCCCTATCTGCTGCCGAAGGCGCGCTCGGGCTATCGCATGGGGCATGGGCAGGTCATGGACCACATGTTCCTGGACGGGCTGGAGGATGCCTATGACAAGGGCCGGCTGATGGGCACATTCGCCGAGGATTGCGCCGAAGCCTATCAGTTCACACGGCAAGCGCAGGACGAGTTCGCGATCTCCTCGCTGACCCGTGCGCAGAAGGCGATTGCCGCCGGGCATTTCGCGGGCGAGATCGCGCCGGTGACGGTCAAGGGCCGCGGCGGCGAGGTGGTGGCCGATACCGACGAGCAGCCGGGCAAGGCGCGGCTGGACAAGATCCCGACGCTGAAGCCGGCCTTCCGGCCGGGGGGCACGGTGACGGCGGCGAACAGTTCCTCGATCTCGGACGGGGCGGCGGCGCTGGTCTTGATGCGGGCCTCCGAGGCCGAGCGGCGCGGGCTGACCCCGCGGGCGCGGATCGTCGGGCACGCGACCTTTGCCGACAAGCCGGGGCTGTTTCCGACCGCGCCCATCGGCGCGGTCCGGCGGTTGCTGGAGCGGACGGGGACG
Organism: Paracoccus sp. pheM1; assembly: GCF_018499825.1. NCBI lineage: Bacteria > Pseudomonadati > Pseudomonadota > Alphaproteobacteria > Rhodobacterales > Paracoccaceae > Paracoccus > Paracoccus sp. pheM1. The sequence continues at coordinate 1,169,346 of NZ_JAGXCX010000002.1, read as the reverse complement.
GCGCTTTCGGACTATGATCTGTTCGAGGTGAACGAGGCTTTCGCGGTGGTCGCCATGGCGGCGATGCGCGATCTGGGCCTGTCGCATGAGGCGGTGAATATCCATGGCGGCGCCTGTGCGCTGGGCCATCCCATCGGCGCGTCGGGTGCGCGGGTGCTGGTCACGTTGCTGGCGGCGCTGGAGACGCATGGCGGCCAGCGCGGCATCGCCACGCTTTGCATCGGCGGGGGCGAGGCGACGGCGGTCGCCATCGAGAGGATGGCATGATGCTGACCGAGGAACAGGAGCAGATCCGCGACGCCGTGCGCGACTTTGCGCAAGAGCGGCTGGCGCCGGGGGCGGCGGCGCGGGACCGGGCGCACGCCTTTCCGCGCGCCGAACTGACCGAGATGGGCGCGCTGGGGTTCCTGGGCATGCTGGTGCCCGAGGAACATGGCGGCTCGGAGACCGGCACGGTCGCCTATGCGCTGGCGCTGGAGGAGATCGCGGCGGCGGACGGGGCGTGCTCGACCATCATGTCGGTGCATAGCTCGGTCGGCTGCGTGCCGATCCTGCGCTTCGGCACCGAGGAGCAGAAGGCGCGCTTCCTGCCCAGGATGGCGAGCGGCGAGTGGATCGGCGGCTTTGCGCTGACCGAGCCGCATGCCGGCTCGGACGCGTCGAACCTGCGCACGCGGGCGCGGCGCGAGGGCGGGTATTATGTCATCGACGGCAGCAAGCAGTTCATCACCAGCGGCAAGAACGGTTCGGTGGTGATCGTCTTTGCCGTGACCGATGCGGCGGCGGGGAAGAAGGGGATTTCCGCCTTCATCGTGCCGACGGATACGCCGGGCTACGAGGTGGTCTCGGTCGAGCACAAGCTGGGGCAGCATTCGTCGGACACCTGCGCGCTGGCGTTCAGCGGGATGCGGGTGCCGGTCGAGAACCGGCTGGGCGAAGAGGGCGAGGGCTACAAGATCGCGCTGTCGAACCTGGAGGGCGGGCGCATCGGCATCGCCGCGCAGGCGGTCGGCATGGCGCGCGGCGCCTATGAGGCGGCGCTGGCCTATGCGCGCGAACGCATCACCTTCGGCCGGCCGATCATCGAGCATCAGGCGGTGGCCTTCAAGCTGGCCGACATGGCGGTGCAGATCGACGCGGCGCGGCTGATGGTGCTGCGCGCGGCGCAGTTGCGCGAGGCGGGCAAGCCCTGCCTGACCGAGGCCAGCATGGCCAAGCTCTTCGCCTCGGAAATGGCGGAGAAGGTCTGTTCGGCGGCGATCCAGATCCATGGCGGCTACGGCTACCTGGCCGATTACCCGGTCGAGCGCATCTATCGCGACGTGCGCGTGACCCAGATCTACGAAGGGACGAGCGAGGTGCAGCGCCTCGTCATCGCCCGCAACCTGTGAGGGGGGAGCATGGCTGAGCTGATCGAGATCACGCGGGAGGGTCGGGTGGCGCTGATCCGCCTGAACCGGCCCGAGGCGCTGAACGCGCTGAACTCGGCCCTGGCCGAGGAATTGACGGCGGCGGCCGAGGCGCTGGACGCGGACCGGGGGGTGGGGGCCATCGTCGTCACCGGCTCGGACCGCGCCTTCGCCGCGGGGGCGGATATTTCGGAAATGGCCGAGAAAAGCGCCGAGGCAATGGTCGAGGCGGATTTCTTTGCCATCTGGGACCGCTTCGCCGCGACGCGCACGCCGAAGATCGCGGCGGTGAACGGCTATGCCCTGGGCGGCGGCTGCGAGCTGATGATGATGTGCGATTTCGCCATCGCCGGCGAGGGGGCGAAATTCGGCCAGCCCGAGGTCAAGCTGGGGGTGATCGCCGGCATGGGCGGCACGCAGCGGATGACGAAACTGATCGGGCGGGCGCTGTCGATGGACCTGCACCTGACCGGGCGGATGATGGATGCGGCCGAGGCGCTGCGCGCCGGGCTGGTGGCGCGGGTGGTGCCCGACGATCAGGTCGTGCCCGAGGCGATGGCGGCGGCGCGGCAGATCGCCGGCTATTCGCGGCCGGCGACGCGGCTGGCGCGCGAGGCGGTGATGCGGGCCGAGGAGCTGTCGCTGGCCGAGGGCGTGGCCTGGGAACGGCGGCTGTTCCACCGGCTGTTCGGCACCGAGGGCCAGCGCGAGGGCATGCGGGCCTTCCTGGAAAAGCGCAAGCCGGAGTTTCACCGCGACTGACCGGAACCGGGGGCGGCAGCCCGCCGGCCGGGCGGCGCTTTGCGTTGCGCGGCGGGCGGGCGGCGTGTAGAACCTGCCCGATTGAGCGTTGCGAAGGGAGCCCGTGCATGCGCAGAGTTGTCGTCACCGGACTGGGGATGGTCACGCCGCTGGCCTCGGGGGTCGAGGAGACCTGGTCGAGGCTTCTGGCCGGGGAATCCGGCGCCGGACCGATCACCCGGTTCGACACCAAGGACGTGGCGACGAAATATGCCTGCGAGCTCCCCTTTGGCGACGGCTCGGGCGGGACGTTCAACCCCGACGACTGGATGGAGCCCAAGGACCGGCGCAAGGTCGACGACTTCATCCTTTACGGCATGGCCGCCGCGACGCAGGCGGTGAAGGATTCCGGCTGGGAGCCGGCGAACGAGGACGAGCGCGAGCGCACCGGGGTCATGATCGGCTCGGGCATCGGCGGGCTTTCCTCGATCGCCGATACCGCGGTGCTGATCAAGGAACGCGGGCCGAAGCGGGTCTCGCCCTTCTTCATTCCGGGGGCGCTGATCAACCTGGTCTCGGGCCAGGTCTCGATCCGCTTCGGCTTCAAGGGGCCGAACCATGCGGTGGTCACGGCCTGCTCGACCGGGGCGCATGCCATCGGCGACGCGGCGCGGCTGATCATGCTGGGCGATGCGGACGTGATGATCGCGGGCGGCGCCGAGAGCCCGATCTGCGAGATCGGCATCGCCGGCTTCAACGCCTGCAAGGCGCTGTCCACCAAGCGCGAGGACGACCCCAAGGCGGCCAGCCGGCCCTGGGACGTGGACCGCGACGGCTTCGTCATGGGCGAGGGCGCCGGCGTCGTCGTGCTGGAGGAATACGAGCATGCCAAGGCGCGCGGCGCCAAGATCTATGCCGAGATCCTGGGCTATGGCCTGTCGGGCGACGCCTATCACATCACCGCCCCCAGCGAGGACGGCGACGGCGGCTTCCGCAGCATGACCAACGCGCTGAAGCGCGCCAACCTGACGCCGGGCGAGCTGGACTATATCAACGCGCATGGCACCTCGACCATGGCCGACGTGATCGAGCTGGGCGCGGTCGAGCGGCTGATGGGCGATGCGGCGGGCAATGTGGTGATGTCCTCGACCAAGTCGAGCATCGGGCACCTGCTGGGCGCGGCGGGCGCGGTCGAGGCGATCTTCTGCATCCTGGCGATCCGCGACCAGATCTGCCCGCCGACCATCAACCTGGACGACCAGGCGCGCGAGACGCCGATCGACCTGGCCGCCAATGCCGCGGTGCGGCGCAAGGTGGACCATGTGCTGTCCAACAGCTTCGGCTTCGGCGGCACCAATGCGAGCCTGGTGATGGGACGGGTCAAGGAATGATCTGGCGCCACATCGCGTCGAATTTCCTGACGCTGCTGATCGTGATCCTGATCGCGGTCGCGGCGGCCATCGCCTGGGGCAAGCACGAATACACCCGGCCCGGCCCCAGCGCCGTGGCCGCCTGCGTGCGCGTCGCCCCCGGCGCCAGCCTGAACGCGGTCAGCCAGCAGCTGGCCGAGCAGGGCGTGGTGTCCAATGCCTATATCTTCCGGGCGGGCGCCGATTATGCCGGGAAATCGCGCGATCTGAAATACGGCTCCTACCTGATGCCGCCGCAGTCCAGCATGGAGGAGATCGTCCGGGTCATCACCGCCGGCGGTCCCAGCACCTGCGGCACCGAGGTGGTGTTCCGCATCGGTGTGCGCGAGAACTCGGTGATCCTGCGCGACATGGATGCCGAGACCGGGGTCTTTGCCGAGCAGGCGAAATACAACCCCGCCAGCGAGCCCGCGCCCGAGGTCATCGCGGCCGCGGAAGCCAAGCCGGATGCGCGGCTGCGCATCTCGGTCGCCGAGGGGGTGACGAGCTGGCAGGTGGCCGAGGGGCTGAAGCAGGCCGGCTTCCTGGGCGGCGAGGTCGCGGACCTGCCCGAGGAGGGCAGCCTCGCCCCCGACACCTACGACGTCGAGAAGGGCGCCGACCGCGCCGCGCTGCTGGCCGAGATGGAGCGGCGGCAGGCGGCGATCCTGGCCGCGGCCTGGGAGGCGCGCGAGCCCGACCTGCCCTATGCCACGCCCGAGGAGGCGCTGGTCATGGCCTCGATCATCGAGAAGGAGACCGGGCAGCCGAACGAGCGGCGGATGGTGGCCAGCGTCTTTGTCAACCGGATGCGGCAGGGGATGCGGCTGGAGACCGACCCGACGGTGATCTACGGCATCACCGGCGGCAAGGGGGTCCTGGACCGCGGCATCCGCGCCTCGGAACTGCGGCGGCGCACGCCCTACAACACCTATCAGATCGACGGGCTGCCGCCGACGCCCATCGCCAATCCCGGCCGGGCCGCCATCGCCGCGGCGATGGACCCGGAAGATACCGATTACGTGTTCTTCGTGGCCGACGGCTCGGGCGGGCACGCCTTTGCCCGCACGCTGGAGGAGCACAACCGCAACGTCGCCCGCTGGCGCGAGATCGAGCGCCAGCGCGGCCAGCCGCTGTCGCCGGTGCAGGGCGACTGATCGGCCTTGCCGGAGGGCCGGTCGGTTTTTTTGGGTATTTGGGGAACGGAGAAGGCGCATGCCTGTGCCCCGGACCCGGCGGCGGCGGGTGTTGCGCCGGGCGTGCGCTGCGGTGTTGCATTCGGCAAGGGATTGTTCTTGCGGGGGAAATCGGCGCCGCGGCGATCAACCGAGGGTTTTGCGTTGACTCGGCGCACGCCCTGAAGTAGAAATTACCCATGCTGGGAGAGATGGGCAAGCGGCCGGGGGGCGACCCCGAGGCCGCTTTTTTCATGTCTCGCTCGTGCGGACAGGCACACGAGGGCAGGGCGATCAAGAATGACCAAGAGTTTCGATCCGGGGCCGCAGGCGCCGGAAGGGCCTTTCGTGCCCGGCGCCGAGGCGGCGGACACAAACGTGCTGGAGATCGCGGATGGGCTGTTCCGGTCCTATGCGGCCGAGCTGAACCGGCTGCGGGAAAGGATCGAGGCCGGCGAGACCGGCGAGTTGAAGGAATCCGGCAAGCTGGTGCGCGAACTGCGGGCCGCGACCCAGATGGTGCTGGAGGAAAGGAGCAAGGTTGACAAGCTTCGCAAGGATGCTGCCGGGCGGGTCGGTGCAGGCGCACTCGACCTTGACGCGGCACGAGACGAGATCGGGCGCCGCCTGGCTTGCCTGCGCCGGGCCCGAGGAGGTTGACGCGTTCCTGGGGGGCCTGGGCGACAATGCGCTGGCGGCGCTGCCCTGGCTTTTCGAGTTCTGGGCGCTGCCGCACCAACTGCCGCCCGAGGGCGACTGGAAGAGCTGGGTGATCATGGGCGGGCGCGGCGCGGGCAAGACCCGCGCCGGCGCCGAATGGGTGCGCGCCCAGGTCGAGGGCGCGACCCCCGAGGGGCCGGGCCGCGCGCGCCGGGTGGCGCTGGTCAGCGAGACGCTGGACCAGGCGCGCGACGTGATGGTGTTCGGGGAATCGGGGATCCTGGCCTCGTCCCCGCCGGACCGGCGGCCGGAATGGGAGGCGGGGCGGCGGCGGCTGGTCTGGCCGAACGGGGCCACGGCGCAGCTATACTCGGCCCATGAGCCCGAGGCGCTGCGCGGGCCGCAGTTCGACGCGGCCTGGGTCGACGAGCTGGCCAAGTGGAAGAAGGCCGAGGAATGCTGGGACATGCTGCAATTCGCGCTGCGGCTGGGGCCGCATCCGCAGCAGGTCGTCACCACCACGCCGCGCAACGTGGCGGTGCTGAAGCGGCTGTTGCGGCAGTCCTCGACCGTGACCACCCATGCGCCGACCGACGCGAACCGGGCCTATCTGGCCGAGAGCTTCCTGGCCGAGGTGCAGGCGCGCTATGGCGGCACCCGGCTGGGGCGGCAGGAGCTGGAGGGGTTGCTGCTGGAGGATGTCGAGGGGGCGCTGTGGAGCGCGGGCCTGCTGGAGCGCTGCCGCGCCGAGGCGGCGCCGGCGCTGTCGCGCATCGTCGTCGCGGTCGATCCGGCGGTGACGGCGGGGGCGGCTTCGGACGAATGCGGCATCGTGGTCGCCGGGGTGGTGGCCGAGGGGCCGGTGACGGATTGGCGGGCCTATGTGCTGGAGGATGCCTCGGTCCGGGGCGGGCCCCTGGACTGGGCGCGGGCGGCGATCGCGGCGATGCGGCGGCACGGGGCCGAGCGGCTGGTGGCCGAGGTCAACCAGGGCGGCGACCTGGTCGAGAGCGTGATCCGCCAGGTCGATCCGCTGGTGCCGTTCCGCGCCCTGCGGGCGGGGCGCGGCAAGGGCTTGCGCGCCGAGCCGGTGGCGGCGCTTTACGAGCAGGGGCGGGTCAGCCACCTGCGCGGGCTGGGGCTGTTGGAGGAGCAGATGTGCCGCATGACGGTCGCGGGCTATGACGGCAGGGGGTCGCCCGACCGGCTGGATGCGCTGGTCTGGGCGATCCACGAGCTGATGATCGAGCCGGGGGCGCATCACCTGCGCCCGGCGGTGCGGGGGCTTTAGGGGGCTTTGCCCCCCGCGCCTGCGGCCCCCCTCGACGGGGGGCCGCAGGCGCTCCCCCCAGGGTATTTTCGAAACGGAGAAGGGCCTTTCGGGGTCCGGGAGGGGTCGCGGGCGCGGCCCCTTTTTCTTTGGGATTCAGGAGGAACCGATGGCATTTCCCTGGTTCGGGCGGGGGGCTGCGCCCGCGAGGCCGCCCGTCGCGGTCGAGAAGAAGGCCAGCGCCGCCGGCAAGCTGGTGGCGCTGGCGGCGGGTTCGGGCCGCGTGGTCTGGTCGCCGCGCGACACGGTCAGCCTGATGCGCCTGGGCTTCGTCGGCAATCCGGTCGGGTTCCGCGCCGTGCGGCTGATCGCCGAGGCGGCCGCCGCCGTGCCGCTGATCTGCCAGGACCGCGAGCGCCGCTATGAGGTGCATCCGGTGCTGGACCTCTTGCGCCGGCCCAATCCGGGCCAGGGCCGGGCCGAGCTGTTCGAGGCGCTCTACGGCCAGATCCTGCTGAGCGGCGACGGCTATCTGGAGGCGGTGGGCGAGGGCGCGAAGGGGCTGCCGGCCGAGCTGCACGTGCTGCGCGCGGACCGGATGGCGGTGGTGCCGGGGCCGGACGGCTGGCCGGTCGCCTATGAATATGGCGTGGGCGGGCGCAAGGTCCGCTTCGACATGGCCGGCAGTCCCGATCCGATCTGCCATATCCGCAGCTTTCATCCGCTGGACGACCATCACGGGCTGTCGCCCATGCAGGCGGCCGCGGTGGCGGTGGATGTCCACAACAGCGCCTCGAGCTGGTCCAAGGCGCTTCTGGACAATGCGGCGCGGCCCAGTGGCGCCATCGTCTACCGCGGCGCCGACGGCCAGGGCAGCCTGTCGCCGGACCAGTACGAGCGCCTTGTGACCGAGATGGAGATGCATCACCAGGGCGCGAGGAACGCCGGGCGGCCGATGTTGCTGGAGGGCGGGCTCGACTGGAAGCCGATGGGGTTTTCGCCGAGCGACATGGAGTTCCACCAGACCAAGCTGGCCGCCGCGCGCGAGATCGCGCAGGCCTTCGGCGTGCCGCCGATGCTGATCGGCATTCCCGGCGAGGCGACCTATGCCAATTACGCCGAGGCGCACCGGGCCTTCTACCGGCTGACGGTGCTGCCGCTGGTCTCGCGCGTGGCCGGCGCCCTGGCCTGGTGGCTGTCCGAGCACCTGGGGGCCGAGATCGACCTGCGCGCCGATCCCGACCAGGTGCCGGCCTTGGCCGAGGAGCGCGACCAGCATTGGAAGCGCGTCGGCGAGGCCGGTTTCCTGACCCCGGCCGAGAAGCGGGCGGCGCTGGGCCTGCCGCCCTTGGCCGATGCGGAGGGGTAGATGGAGGGCTCGCGTTTCGTCAAGGAGCCCTTCGACTGGCACGACCAGCGCCTTGAGACGCAGGAGCGGATCATGGCGCTGCAATTTTCCCAGGTGGAGCGCCGGCTGGAGCGTATCGAGGCGCTGATCGAGGGGCTGGAGCGGCGGTTGTGGATGACCGTCTATGGCGTCGTCGCGGTCATCCTGACCCAGGCGGTGCAGTCGATTCTGGAATATGCGCCGAAAGGAGGCTGAGATGGGCCCAAGCCATGACGGGCTGGAGTTGAAATATGCCGCCGGCGGACCGGTGGTGGCCGAGGGCACGCGGATCGAGGGCTATGCCAGCCTGTTCGGCCTGGCCGACCAGGGCGGCGACGTCGTTGTCCGCGGCGCCTATGCCGCCAGCCTGAAGCGGCTGGAGGCGCGGGGCGACCGGGTGCGGATGCTGTGGCAGCACGATCCCGCCCGGCCCATCGGCGTCTGGGAGGAGATCCGCGAGGACGAGAAGGGGCTTTGGGTCAAGGGGCGCCTGCTGCCCGAGATCGCCCAGGCCCGCGAGGCGGCGGCGCTGGTCGCGGCGGGGGCCATCGACGGGCTGTCGATCGGCTATCGCACCGTTTCCGCCGAGCGCGACGGCAAGGGCCGGCGCCTGCTGACCGAGGTCGAGCTGTGGGAGGTGTCGCTGGTGACGTTCCCGATGCTGGCCGAGGCCAAGGTCGGGACCAAGTCGGACCGGCTGCACGAGATGGCGGCGGCCTTTCGGGCCGCGACGCTGGCGCTGCGCGCCAAGTGAGTTTCACCGAAACGGAGGGGATCATGACCGAGGTGAAAGCCGCGGCCGGGGCGGATGTGCCCGGCGACCTGGGGGCCGAGATGCTGGGCTTTGTCCAGGAGTTGAAGGCATTCCGCAGCGAGATTCAGAACCGATTGGAAGCACAGGAAACACGCATGACCATGCTGGACCGCAAGACCATTTCCCGCCCCCGCGCCCCCCTGTCGGCCGAGGCCGACCAGGGCGCGCCGCATCAGAAGGCCTTTGACGCCTATATCCGCCATGGCGACGACGGCGCGCTGCGCGGGTTGCCGCTGGAGGGCAAGGCGATGACCTCGACCTCGGACGGGGGGTTCCTGGCGGCGCCGACGGTGGCCATGCAGGTGCAGGAGGCGCTGAACGTTACCGCGTCATTGCGCCGCGTCGCCAATGTGGTGACGGTGGAATCCGCAAGCTACGAGGTGCTGGTGGACATGGGCGACATCGCCCATGGCTGGGCCACCGAGGCCACGGCCCAGGCCGAGACCGGCACCCCCAGCGTGCAGCGGGTGGTGATCCCGGTGCATGAGCTTTCCGCCATGCCCAAGGCCAGCCAGCGCCTGCTGGACGACGCGGCCTTCGATGTCGAGACCTGGCTGGCCGGGCGCATCGCCGAAAAATTCGCCCGCGCCGAGGCCACGGCCTTTGTCAGCGGCGACGGCGTGAACAAGCCGCGCGGCATCCTGACCCATGCCAAGGCGCCGAACGGCACCGCGACCAATGTGCAGATCGGCACCATCCCGTCGGGCGGGAACGGCGATTTCGCCGCCACCAACCCGGCCAATGCGCTGATCGACCTGGTCTATGCGCTGGGGGCGCAATACCGCGCCAATGCCAGCTTCGTGATGAACTCGAAAACCGCCGCCGCGGTGCGCAAGATGCGCGATGCGGACGGCCGCTTCCTGTGGGCGGACAGCCTGGCCATGGGGCAGCCCGCGCAGCTTCTGGGCTATCCGGTGCTGGTCTGCGAGGACATGCCCGACATCGCCCAGGGCTCGCATTCCATCGCCTTTGGCGACTTCCGCTCGGCCTATACCATTGTCGAGCGGCCGGACCTGCGGGTGCTGCGCGATCCCTTCTCGGCCAAGCCGCATGTGCTGTTTTATGCCAGCAAGCGGGTGGGCGGCGGCGTCACCGATGCCCGCGCGGTCAAGCTGATGGTCTTCGGCTGATCCAGCGCCGAAGCGGGGGCCGCGCCGGTCGCCTGTGCCCTGCCGGCAAATGCAACTGTCCGCGCGCGCCAGGGTGCGGCGGCGCGGCCCCCTTTGCCCGAAGCCCTGCGAGTGGGAGAGACGAGGATGATGCTTGTGGAAGTGACGGCGCCCGCGGCCGGGGCGCTGCCCGTCGCGGTGTTGCGCGACCATCTGCGGCTGGGAACCGGGTTCGGCACCGGCGAGGACCCGGCCGAAACCGCGGCGCTGGCGGGGTTCCTGCGCGCGGCCATCGCCACCGTCGAGGCGCGCACCGGCAAGGTGCTGCTGGCCCGGCGGTTCCGGCTGCGGCTGGAGGCATGGCGCGACCCGATGGGCCCAGCCCCTGCCGCTGGCCCCGGTCGAGACGGTCGAGGCGGTCGAGATCGCCGATGCGGCGGGCGCAGCGGTGCCGGTCGATCCGGCGGCCTGGAGGCTGGTGGCGGACATGCAGCGGCCGGTGCTGGCGCCGGTGGGCACGGTCCTGCCGGCGGTGCCCCTGGGCGGGTTCGCCGAGATCACCTTTGCCGCCGGGTTCGGGGCGGAATGGGCGCAGGTGCCGGCCGATTTGGCGCAGGCGGTGCTGCTGCTGGCCGCGCGCTATCACGAGGATCGCAGCTTTCAGGGCTCGGCGGGGGCGCTGCCCTTTGGCGTCAGCGCGCTGATCGAGCGCTGGCGCTCGGTCCGGGTGCTGGGGGGGCGCGGCCAGTCGCGCGGCCGGGCATGAGGGCGCCGCGGCCGACGGTGCCGCTGGTGGTGGAAGCGCCGCTTGGGGTGCCCGACGGGATGGGCGGGTTCCGCCTGACCTGGCAGGAGGTCGGGCGCCTCTGGGCCGAGATGCGGTCGGGCGCGGGGGCGGAGCGCATCGCCGAGGTGGGGGCGCAGAGCGTCGTGACCTGGCGGATCACCGTCAGGGCGGCGCCTGCCGGCGATGCCCGCCGCCCGCGCCCCGAGCAGCGGCTGCGGCTGGGCGCGGGCGCGGCCGCCCGGCGCTTTCGCATCGAGGCGGTGGCCGAGAGCGATGCCGGCGGCCGCTGGCTGGTCTGCATCGCGAAAGAGGAGTCCCTGGCATGAGCTATCTTGCAACGGCCGCCCTGCAGGCCGCGGTCTATCGCCGCCTGCGCGAGGACGGCGCGCTGGCGGCGCTGGTGGGCGACGCGATCTATGACGCCATGCCGGTGGCGGCGCCGGCGGGGCTTTATGTCTCGCTGGGGCCCGAGGAGGTGCGCGACGCGGGCGACATGACGGCCGGCGGCGCGGTGCATGATTTCGTCGTCTCGGTCCTGTCGGGGGCCGAGGCGGCGGGCGGCTTCGGCGCGGTCAAGGCGGCGGCGGTCGCGGTCAGCGAGGCGCTGGAGGCGGCCGACATGGCGCTGGATCGCGGGCACCTGGCGGGGCTGTGGTTCCTGCGCGCCCGCGCGCGGCGGGCGGAAAACGGCGCGGGGCGGCGGGTCGACCTGACCTTTCGCGCGCGCATCGACCTGGGTTGAGGAGAGACGGTGATGGCGGTGCAGAACGGACGCGACCTGCTGATCAAGATGGACATGACCGGCGACGGCCATTTCGAGACCGTGGCGGGGCTGCGGGCGACCCGGCTGGGCTTCAATGCCGAGACGGTGGACGTGACGAGCCTGGAAAGCGAGGGGCGCTGGCGCGAGCTGCTGGCGGGCGCGGGGGTGCGCTCGGCCAGCATCTCGGGGTCGGGGGTGTTCCGGGACGGGACCACGGACGAGCGCGCGCGGCAGGTGTTCTTCGACGGCGAGGTGCCGCGCTTCCAGGTGGTGATCCCGGATTTCGGCACGGTCGAGGGGCCGTTCCAGATCACGGCGCTGGAATATGCGGGCAGTTACAATGGCGAGGCGACCTATGAGATTTCCATGGCAAGCGCGGGCGCGATCAGCTTCGTCGCGTTCTGAGATGGCCAATCCGCTGGCGGGCGAGGTCGAGATCTGGCTGGACGGGCGGCGCCATGTCGCCCGGCTGACGCTGGGCGCGCTGGCCGGGCTTGAGGCCGAGCTGGGCGCGGAAAGCATGATCGCGCTGGTCGAGCGCTTCGAGGGCGGGCGGTTTTCCAGCCGCGACGTGATGGCGGTGCTGGTCGCGGGCCTGCGGGCGGGCGGCTGGCCGGGCGGCATGGACGCGCTGGCCTCGGCGGACCTGCGCGGCGGGCCGGTCGCCGCGGCCCATGCGGCGGCGGCGCTGCTGGCGCGGGCCTTTCGCATCGAGGGCGCATGAGCGGCGGGCTGGACTGGCCGGGGTTGATGCGCATGGGCCTGGGCCCGGCGCGGCTGGGCGGACTGGGGCTGACGCCGGCCGAGTTCTGGGCGCTGACCCCGGCCGAGCTGGCGTTGATGCTGGGCGTCGAGGCGCGGGGCGCGGCGATGACGCGCGACCGGCTGGCCGAGCTGGTCGTGCGCTATCCCGACCGGCCCGCCGGTTAGCATGAGGGAAAAGGAGGCGCCGTCATGGCGAACAAGGACGGATTGGACCGGCTGGACGAGGACGGTCCCGCGCTGGGCCGGGGGCTGGAGCAGAGCGCGCGGCTGGCGGCGGAGTTCGACGCCGAGCTGGCGCGGCTGCGGGCCTCGATGGTCCATACCAACCGCGAGGTGGGCACGCTGACATCGGGCATCGGCAGCGGGCTGCGCCGGGCGTTCTCGGGGCTGGTATTCGACGGCATGAAGCTGTCGGACGCGCTGAAGGGCATCGCGCGCAGCATGGCCGACAGCGCATTCGCCGTGGCGATGAAGCCGATCGAGCAGGCGCTGGCCGGGGCGATCGCGCAGGGGGTGAACGGCATGGTCTCGGCGGCGCTGCCCTTTGCGGATGGCGTTGCCTTCGCGCAGGGGCGGGTGATGCCCTTTGCCAAGGGGGGCGTGGTGAGCCAGCCGACCTATTTCCCGATGCGCGGCGCGACCGGGCTGATGGGCGATGCCGGGGCCGAGGCGATCATGCCCTTGCGCCGCGGCGCGGACGGGCGGCTGGGGGTCGCGGCCCAGGGCGGGGGGCGGCCGGTCAGCGTGACCTTCAACGTCTCGACCCCCGACGTGGCGGGGTTCCAGCGCAGCCAGAGCCAGATCGCCGCCCAGATGGGCCGGCTGCTGGCGCGCGGGGAAAGGAACGGGTGAGCCATGGCATTTCACGAGATCAGGTTCCCGGCGAACCTGTCCTTCGGCTCGGTCGGGGGGCCGGAGCGGCGGACGGAAATCGTCGCGCTGACCAACGGCCACGAGGAGCGGCGCACGCCCTGGGCGCATTCGCGGCGGCGCTATGACGCCGGGCTGGGCTTGCGCTCGCTGGACGACGTGGCGGCGCTGATCGCCTTTTTCGAGGCGCGGGCCGGGCAGATGCACGGGTTTCGCTGGAAGGACTGGGCCGATTGCAAGTCCTGCGCGCCAAGCGCGGCGGTGAGTTTCCAGGACCAGGAGATCGGCATGGGCGACGGGGTGCGGCGCGAGTTTGCGCTGCGCAAGGCCTATGCCTCGGGTCCGGCGCGCTATTGGCGGCCGGTGGCGAAGCCGGTCCAGGGCACGGTGCTGGCCGGGGCCGGGAATGTCGAGCTGCGCGCCGGGGTGGATTTCGCGGTGGACTGGGCGACGGGCGTGGTCAGTTTCGCCGCGCCGCCCGAGCCGGGGGCCGTGGTCACGGCGGGGTTCGAGTTCGACGTGCCGGTGCGCTTCGACACCGACCGGATCGCGGTCTCGGTCGCGTCCTTCCAGGCGGGCGACCTGCCGCAGGTGCCGGTGGTGGAGGTGCGGGCATGACCGAGACGATTGCGCGGGCCTGGGCGGTCGCGCGGCGCGACGGGCTGGTGCTGGGCTTTACCGACCACGACCTGGCGCTGTCCTTCGACGGCGTGACCTTCCGCCCCGACAGCGGGCTGAGCGCGCGGGCGCTGGTGCAGGGCCTGGGCCTGTCGGTGGACAACAGCGAGGCGGTGGGGGCGCTGTCGGACAGCGCCATCACCGAGCGCGACCTGATGGCCGGGCGCTGGGACGGCGCCGATGTGCGCCTGTGGGAGGTGGACTGGACCGACAGCGCGAACCGCCGGCTGGTCTTTCGCGGCCATCTGGGCGAGGTGGTGCGCAGCGGCGCGGCGTTCCGCGCCGAGTTGCGCGGCCTGTCCGAGCCGCTGAACCGGGCGCAGGGGCGGGTCTATCATCCGCGCTGCTCGGCCATGCTGGGGGACGGGCAGTGCCGGTTCGACCTGGCGCGAGCCGGCTATTCGGCCGAGGGCGTGGTCGAGGCCGAGGACGAGGGCCGGCTGGCGCTGTCGGGCATCGCGGGCCATGACGGCGGCTGGTTCGAGCATGGCCGGCTGGTCGTGCTGACCGGCGCGGCCGAGGGGCTGTCGGGCCTGGTCAAGGCGGATGCCGCCCTGCCCGGCGCGCGGCGCGAGGTCGAGTTGTGGACCGCGCTGGGTATCCGGCCCGCCGCGGGCGACCGGGTGCGGCTGGAGGCGGGTTGCGACAAGCGGGCCGAGACCTGCCGGATGAAGTTCCTGAACTACCTGAACTTTCGCGGCTTTCCGCACCTGCCGCCCGAGGACTGGCTGATCGCGCCCAAGGTGAACCGATGAGCGCGGCCGTCGTTCGGGCGGCGCGGGCCTGGATCGGCACGCCTTATGTGCATCAGGGCTCGGTCAAGGGGGCGGGAACGGATTGCCTGGGGCTGGTGCGGGGGGTGTGGCGCGAATTGTGCGGCGCCGAGCCCGAGGCCATGCCGGCCTATACGCCCGACTGGGGCGAGGTCGGCGGGGCCGAGCTGCTGCTGGGCGGGGCGGGGCGGCTGCTGCTGCCCGCGCCCGACGAGCGGCCGGGCGACGTGCTGGTCTTTCGCATGCGGGCCGGGGCGCCGGCCAAGCATATGGGAATAGTGGCGGACATCGGCGAGCGGGCCAGCTTCGTGCATGCCTATGACCGGCATGGCGTGGTGGAAAGCCCGCTGTCGGCGCCGTGGCGGGCGCGGATCGCCGGGCGGTTCCGGTTTCCGCCGCTATAGGGAAAAGGGAAAGCAATGGCGACGATTCTGCTGGCGGCGGTGGGTGCCTCGCTGGGTGCGGGCTTTGGCGGCACGGTTCTGGGGCTTTCGGGCGCCGTCATCGGCCGGGCGGTGGGTGCAAGCCTGGGCCGGATGATCGACCAGCGCCTGCTGGGCGGCGGCTCGAAGGCGGTCGAGACCGGCCGCGTGGACCGGATGCGCATCCAGACCGCGGGCGAGGGCACGCCGATCGCGCGTGTCTGGGGGCAGATGCGGGTGCCGGGCCATGCGATCTGGGCCGGCCCCTTGGTCGAGACCCGGCGCAGCCAGGGCGGCGGCAAGGGCTCGGGCCCGCGCGTGACCGAGATCGGCTATCGGGCAAGCCTGGCGCTGGCGCTGTGCGAGGGGCCGATCCTGGGGGTCGGGCGCATCTGGGCGGATGGCGAGGAGGTCTCGGCCGAGGCGCTGAACATGCGGGTTTACCTGGGCGACGAGGAACAGCTGCCCGACCCGGCCATCGCGGCCGAGGAGGGCGAGGCGGCTCCGGCCTATCGCGGCCTGGCCTATGTCGTGCTGGAGGATCTGGCGCTGGAGACCTGGGGCAACCGGGTGCCGCAGCTGTCCTTCGAGGTGGTGCGGGCGGCCAGGCAGGGGCGGGGTCTGTCGCGCGAGGTGCAGGCGGTGGCCATGATCCCCGGCACCGGCGAATATGCGCTGGCGACGACGCCGGTCCGCTATGACATGGGCCTGGGCGAGATGCAGGTCGCCAACCACAACAGCGCGCTGGGGGCGACGGACTTCCTGGCCTCGATGGCGACCCTGGGGCGGGAACTGCCGCGTGTCGGCTCGGTCTCGCTGGTGGTGTCCTGGTTCGGCGACGATCTGCGGGCCGGCGAATGCACGGTTCGGCCCAAGGTCGAGGATCTGTCGCGCGATGGCCAGGGGATGGCCTGGCGCGCCGGCGGCATCGGCCGCGACGAGGCGCAGGCGGTGGCGCGGGTGGACGGGCGGCCGATCTATGGCGGCACGCCCGCCGACGGCTCGGTCGTCGAGGCGCTGCGGGCGATCGCCGAAAGCGGGCGCAAGGCGGTGTTCTATCCCTTCATCCTGATGGAGCAGCTGGCGGGGAACGGCCGGCCCGATCCCTGGAGCGGGGCCTCGGACCAGCCGGTCATGCCCTGGCGCGGGCGCATCACCGCCAGCGTCGCGCCGGGGCGCGAGGGCAGTCCCGTGGGCACCGCCGAGGCCGCCGAGGAGGTGGCGCGGTTCTTTGGCACGGCCGAGGCCGGGGATTTCACCCGCGACGGCTCGGCGATCCGCTATAGCGGGCCGGACGAGTGGTCCTATCGCCGGTTCATCCTGCATTACGCGCATCTTTGCGCGGCCGCGGGCGGGATCGACGCCTTCCTGATCGGGTCCGAGATGGTCGGGCTGACGACGATCATGGCGGCGGGGCATTCCTTTCCGGCCGTGCAGGAGTTGCGGCGGCTGGCGGCGGATGTGCGCGGCATCCTGGGCGAGGGGGTCAAGGTCGGCTATGCCGCCGACTGGTCCGAATATTTCGGCCATCATCCCGGCAACGGCGACGTGCATTTCCACCTGGATCCGCTTTGGGCCGACGAGAACATCGACTTCATCGGTATCGACAACTACATGCCGCTGTCGGACTGGCGCGAGGGCGAGGATCACCTGGACGCCCGTCACGGGCGGATCGACGATCCGGCCTATCTGCTGGCCAATGTGCTGGCCAATGTCGCCCGGCGGCGAGGGCTACGACTGGTATTACGCCAGCGATGCCGACCGGCAGGCGCAGCGGCGCACGCCCATCCATGACGGCGCGCATCACGAGCATTGGATCTGGCGCTGCAAGGACATCCGCGGCTGGTGGCAGAACGCGCATCACGACCGCATCGGCGGGGTGCGGCGGGCGCAGCCCTCGGCCTGGGTGCCGGGCAGCAAGCCGGTGTGGTTTACCGAGATGGGCTGCGCCGCGCTGGACAAGGGCACGAACCAGCCCAACAAGTTCCTGGACGCGATGAGTTCGGAATCGATGCTGCCGTATTTTTCGGACGGGCGGCGGGACGACCTGGTGCAGGCGGCCTATGTGCGGGCGATGACCGGGTTCTGGGGCGATCCGGCGCACAATCCGGCGCGGGCGGCGTTCGGGCGGACCGGGGCGGGGCGGATGGTGGACATGGCGCGCGCCCATGTCTGGTGCTGGGACGCGCGGCCCTATCCGGCGTTCCCGGCGCGCCTGGACCTGTGGTCGGACGGCCCGGCATGGGAGCGCGGGCACTGGCTCAACGGCCGCGCCGGCGCGGTGCCGCTGGCCGATGTGGTGGCCGAGATCTGCCGCGAGGCGGGGGTACGGGCATTCGATGCCGAGGCGCTGCGCGGGCTGGTGCGCGGCTATGCGCTGTCGGGGGCCGAGACGGGGCGGGCGGCGCTGCAACCGCTGATGCTGGCGCATGGGTTCGACGCGGTCGAGCGCGACGGCGTCCTGCGCTTTGTCATGCGCGGCGCGCGGGTCGATGCCGAGCTGGGGCCGGAGGACATGGCGCTGGCCGAGGAGGTCGAGGCGGTGGAAATTTCGCGCGCCGCCGATGCCGAGATGGTGGGCCGCATCCGGCTGACCCATGTCGAGGCGGGCGGCGATTATGCCGCGCGCACGGCCGAGACGGTGATGCCGGGGGCCGAGTTCCTGGCGGTCTCGGACAGCGAGCTGGCGATGGCGCTGACCCGCGGCGAGGGGCGGGCGCTGGCGGAACGCTGGCTGTCGGAGGCGGCGGTGGCGCGGGACGCTGTGCGCTTTGCCCTGCCGCCCTCGCTGGGGCATCTGGGGCCGGGGGACGTGGTGCGGCTGGCCGAGGGGTCGGCCGAGGCCAAGCGCTGGCGCATCGACCGCATCGAGCGCGCGGGCGCGATCACGGTGGACGCGGTGCGGGTCGAGCCGGGGGTCTATCGCCCGGCCCGCGTGGTCGAGGGCGAGGCGGCGCTGCGCCCCTTCGTGCCGCCGATCCCGGTCTGGCCGGTGTTCCTGGACTTGCCGCTGCTGCGCGGCGACGAGGTGGCGCATGCGCCGCATCTGGCGGTGACGGCGACGCCCTGGCCGGGGGCGGCGGCGGCCTGGGTCTCGACCGAGGAGGCGGGGGGCTATGCGCTGAACGCGACGCTGGCCGAGCCTTCGGTCATGGGGGTGACGGAAGGGCCGCTTTCGGCGGCGCGGCCGGGGGTCTGGGACCGCGGGCCGGCGCTGCGGCTGCGGGTCAAGGGCGGCAACCTGCGCTCGGCCGGGGTCGAGGCGCTGCTGGCGGGCGCGAACCTGCTGGCGATCGGCGACGGCTCGGCCGAGGGCTGGGAGCTTTTGCAATTCGCCGAGGCGCGGCTGGTTTCGGCCGGGCTATGGGAGATCTCGATGCGGCTGCGCGGGCAGGCGGGGACGGATGCCTTCATGCCGGCGGTCTGGCCGGCGGGCAGCGTGGCGGTGCTGCTGGACGGGGCGGCGGCGCAGGTGGAGCTGGCGCCCTCGGCCCGCAACCAGCTGCGGCATTGGCGCATCGGGCCGGCCACGCGCAGCCCGGACGACCCCAGCTATCGCCACGTCGCCGCGGCGTTCCGCGGCGCCGGGCTGCGGCCGCTGTCGCCCTGCCACCTGGAGGTCCGCGGCCGGGTCGTGACCTGGGTGCGGCGCACGCGGATACAGGGCGACGGCTGGGACGGGCCGGACGTGCCGCTGGGCGAGGCGCAGGAGCGTTACGCCGCCCGGCTGGTCCGGGACGGGCAGGTGCTGGCCGAGGCCGTGCTGGCCGAGCCGCGCTGGGCGGTGCCCGGGGGCGTCTGGGCCCAGGCCGCGGCGGGCGGCGGCTTTGCCGTCGAGGTCGCCCAGCTTTCCGACACGTTCGGGGCCGGGCCCCATGCAAGGAGGATGATCCATGTCTGAGAACACGACCGCGAATTGCGCCCTGCCGCTGCTGATGCCGGCGCAGGCGCAGAAACATGTCACGGTGAACGAGGCGCTGATGCGGCTGGACGGGCAGGTGGACCTGGTGCTGCAAAGCCTGACCCGCATCACCCCGCCCGAGACGGTGGTGGACGGGCTGTGCTGGGGCGTGCCGCAGGGTGCGGTCAACGCCTGGGAGGGGCAGGGCGGCAAGATCGCCATCGGCGCGAACGGCGGCTGGGTCTTTGTCGAGCCGGGTTTCGGCCGGCGGGCGCTGGTCGCCGACCAGGGGGTGGTGGCGATCCATGGCGGGGCGGCCTGGGTGCCCGGCGCCATCACCCTGGGCCAGCACGGCTCGGGCCTGCTGGCACGGCAGCTTGACGAGGATGTGACGCTGGGCGCGGGCGCCTGGTTCGAGACGGCGATGGCCGTGCCGTCCGGCGCGCTGGTCATCGGCGCCACGGCGCGGGTGCTGGAGGCGATCACCGGCAGCGCGACATCCTGGTCGCTGGGCACGGCGGGCAGTTCGGACAGCCTGACGCGATTCGGTCACGGGCTGGGCAAGGCGCAGGGCTCCTGGGCGCGCGGGCTTGCCTCGCCGCCCGTGGTGTTCTGGGAGCCTGCGCCCCTGCGGCTGACGGCCGCGGGCGGGCAGTTCACCGGCGGCAAGGTGCGCATCGTGCTGCATTGGTGGGAATTGCGGCTGCCGGATTGAGCGGACTTTTCGCGCCCGCCGGTTTCCGCTAGACTCGGCGGGTGAAACTGACGGGCGCCCGTATGAACTTGCAGAAAGACATGATCGAGCCGCTGTCCGACGCGCGCGATGCCCCGCGCGATTCGGTCTGGGGCCGCATCCAGCGCGAGGCGCGGATCGCCGTGCGCGACGAGCCCCTGCTGGGCGCGCTGATCCATGCCGGGCTGCTGCATCATGCCACATTCGAGGCGGCGCTGGCCTATCGCTTTTCGCTGAAGCTCGCCTCGCGCGAGATGAGCGAGCAGATCCTGCGCGAGATCGCCGACGATGCCTTTGCCCGCGCGCCGGAACTGTCGGCGGCGGCACAGGCCGACCTGCTGGCGGTCTATGACCGCGACCCGGCGACGCACCGGCTGATGCAGCCGATCCTGTTCTTCAAGGGCTACCAGGCGCTGCAAGCCTATCGCATCGGGCATTGGCTGTGGCAGCAGGGCCGCCGCGACATGGCCTATTTCGTGCAGATGCGCTGCTCGGAAGTGTTCGGCGTCGATATTCACCCGGCGGCGAAGATCGGCACGGGCGTGATGATCGACCATGCCCATTCCATCGTCATCGGCGAGACGGCGGTGGTCGGCAACGACGTGTCGATGCTGCATTCGGTGACGCTGGGCGGCACCGGCAAGGAGGATGGCGACCGCCATCCCAAGATCGGCAACGGCGTGATGATCGGCGCCGGCGCCAAGGTGCTGGGCAATATCCGCGTCGGCCATCATTCGCGCATCGCCGCCGGCTCGGTCGTCTTGGCCGAGGTGCCGCCCTGCAAGACCGTGGCTGGGGTGCCGGCGCGGATCGTGGGCGATGCGGGCTGCGCCGACCCGTCGAACACGATGAACCAGCTTCTGGGCCACGAAGACCTGTTCTAGAGCCAGTCGGCGTTGCCGCTGCCGGTCAGCTCGGCCAGCGTGAGGTTTTCGTGTGCGAGCCGTTGGTCGAGGTCGCGCGCGATCCGGGCGGCCAGCGAGAAGCCCTGGTAGACCAGCGCGGAATAGATCTGGACGGCCGAGGCGCCGGCCCGCAGCTTTTGCCATGCCTGCTCGGCCGAGCCGATGCCGCCGACGCCGATCAGCGGCACGCGGCCCTGCGTCTCGCGATAGAGCCGGGCGAGGATGCGGGTGGCGCGGTCGAAGAGCGGCGCGCCGGAGAGGCCGCCGGTTTCCCCGGAATGCGGCGAGGCGAGGCCGTCGCGCGAAAGCGTGGTGTTGGTGGCGATGATCGCATCGACCGGGGCGGCCAGCGCCACGGCGGCGATGTCGGCCAGCGCGGCATCGTCGAGGTCGGGGGCGATCTTGATGAACACCGGCGGGCGGTTCGGCAGCGCGTCGCGCGCCGCCAGCACGCCTTGCAGCAGGGCCGACAGCGCCTGGGGGCCCTGGAGGTCGCGCAGCTTCTCGGTATTGGGCGAAGAGACGTTGACGGTCAGGAAATCGGCATGGGCGCCGGCAATGCGCACCACCTGCGCGAAATCGGCGCTGCGGTCGGCGCTGTCCTTGTTCGCGCCGATGTTCAGCCCGACGGGGATGCCCGGCGGGCGCTGGGCGAGCCGGTCGGCGATGGCCTGCGCGCCCTCGTTGTTGAAGCCGAAGCGGTTGATGATCGCGCGGTCCGGGGTCAGGCGGAACAGGCGCGGCCTGGGGTTGCCGGGCTGCGGGCGCGGGGTGGCGGCGCCGACCTCGACGAAGCCGAAGCCGGCGCGCATCAATGCGGGCAGGGCACGGGCGTTCTTGTCGTAGCCGGCCGCCAGACCCACCGGGTTCGGCAGGTCGAGGCCGGCGAGCTGCGTGCGCAGCCGGTCGGAGGTGACGGGCCGGCCCGGCAGCGGCACCAGCCCGAGCCGCAGGGCAAGGATCGAGAGGTCATGCGCGCGTTCGGGGTCCAGGCGATGCAGCGCGGCAAGGCCCAGCCGCTCGATGGGGGTCATGCGAGATCTCCGATGTCGTGGCCGGCGGGGCCGAGGGACAGGGGGCGGCTCCAGATCACGTCGCCCATGCGCAACTCGCGGTAGAGGTGCGGAAAGAGATCGCCGCCGCGCGAGGGTTCCCAGCGCAGCTCGGGCAGGACGTCGCCGTCCAGCGCCAGCAGGTGCAGCCCGTCCTCGGCCGCGAAATGGCGCGACAGGGTGCCGGGCAGCTGCGCGGCGGTGGAGAGGTGGACATAGCCGTCCGCCAGGTCCACCGGCGCGCCGGCGCTGCGGCCCTGCCGTTGGAATGCCTGGAACTCGGCGGCGCGGAGGATCTTGTAAACCAGCATGGCGGGTTCATGCGTCGCGTGATGCGGGGCGTCAAGCGGCATCGCGTCGCCCCAACGGCTTCGTCAATTGACGCCGCGGCCGGCATCCCGCAATCTGCCGCCCATCCAGACATTCGGGGTGAGAGGGATCGAGATGAAACGCGGGCTCATGGTTTCGGCGGCGATCGTCGCGCTGTCTTCGGGCGCGGCGCAGGCGGATTACACGCTGCATGTCCTGCATATCAACGATTTCCACAGCCGGATCGAGCCGATCAACGCCTATGACAGCACCTGCGACGCCGAGACCGAGGCGCAGGACGGGTGCTTCGGCGGCGTGGCGCGGCTGGCGACCAAGATCCGCGAGCTGCGCGACGGGCTGAAGGCCGAGGGCCAGAACGTGATCGTGCTGGACGCGGGCGACCAGTACCAGGGCAGCCTGTTCTATACGACCTACAAGGGCAAGGACACGGTCGAGTTCATGAACGCCATCGGCTTCGACGCCATGGCGGTCGGCAATCACGAATTCGACGACGGGCCACAGGGGCTGCAGATCCTGGCGGAGGGCGCGAAGTTTCCGGTCGTCTCGGGCAACCTGGACCTGTCGCAATCGCCCGAGTTGAAGGACAAGGTCGGCGACGTGCTGGTGCTGGATGTCGGCGGCGAGCAGGTGGGCATCGTCTCGGCCCTGGCGATGGACACGCCCGAGACCGCCTCGCCGGGCGACAAGGTCATCTTCATGGACGACATGGACAGCCTGAAGGCCGACGTCCAGGAACTGACCGAGCAGGGCGTGAACAAGATCATCGCGCTGACCCATTCCGGCTACAGGCGCGACCAGGAATTCGCGGCCGAGGTGGCCGGGATCGACGCGGTCGTCGGCGGGCACAGCCATACGCTGCTGGGCCAGCTCGAAGGTGCCGCCGGCCCCTATCCGACCATGGTCAAGGGCGCGGACGGCACCGAGGTTCCGGTGGCGACCGCCTATGCCTATGGCAAATACCTGGGCCATCTGGTCCTGACCTGGGACGACGAGGGCAAGCTGGTCAAGGCCGAGGGGCAGCCGATCCTGCTGGACGGCTCGGTCGCGCCGGACGAGAAGCTGGCCGCGCGGGTCAAGGAGATGGCCGCGCCGATCGAGCAGCTCAAGCAGAAGCGCGTGGCCGAGATCGCGGCGCCGATCGACGGCAGCCGGGAAACCTGCCGGGCGCGGGAATGCGAGATGGGCAGCCTGGTGGCCGACGCCATGCTGGCGCGCGTCAAGGACCAGGGCATCACCATCGCGATCCAGAACGGCGGGGGCTTGCGCGCCTCGATCGCCGCGGGGGTGGTGACGATGGGAGACGTGCTGTCGGTCCTGCCCTTCCAGAACACGCTGTCCACGTTCCAGCTGAAGGGCGCGGACGTGGTCGCGGGGCTGGAAAACGGCGCGAGCCAGATCGAGGAGGGCGCCGGGCGCTTTGCCCAGGTCGCCGGGCTGAAATACACGCTGGACCCCTCGGCCCCGGCGGGCAGCCGGATCAGCGACGTGCAGGTGCGCGACGGCTCGGACTGGGTGCCGATCGATCCCGAGGCGGTCTATGGCGTGGTCTCGCAGAACTACATGCGCGCGGGCGGCGACGGCTACAGGGTCTTTGCCGAGAACGCGATGAACGCCTATGACTTCGGGCCGGATCTGGCGGATGTGCTGGCCGAATACCTGGCCAAGCAGGGGCCGGGCTTCGTGGCGCGGGTGGATGGCCGCATCACCGTGAAATGACAGGAACGCAAAGGGGCCGGGCATAAGCCCGGCCCTTTTTTGCGTTCGGGGGCCATCAGGACTTGGCTTCGTCGCCATCCGCCAGCGGCAGGGCTTCGCGCAGGAAGCGTTCGAAATCGTCCAGGTCCACCGGCTCGAACTGGCCGAAGCCCTGCATCCAGACCGAGGCGTTGCGCAGCCCGTCGGGTTCCAGCTTGCACCAGATGATGCGCCCGCGCCTTTCCTGCCGGATCAGTCCCGCGGCCGCCAGCACGGCGAGATGCTTGGAGATCGCCGCCAGGCTGACCTGGAAGGGCGCCGCCACATCCGTCACCGCCATGTCGTCTTCCAGCAGCATGCCAAGGATCGCCCGCCGGGTCGGATCGGCGAGGGCGGAGAAAATGGCGTCGAGGCTGGGTTGCTGTGCGGGCATCGGCTTTGCTTAACTTGCCGGTTGAATATGGAGCGGATGGCCACCGGACCGCAAGGCCGGGTTTCCGCGATGGGCGGCTTCCGCGGAAGCTTTGTTTTTCAACAGGTTGCAATTTCCGGGGCCTTGCTTGACTCGGGGGGCGCGAGTCCCTATCACCGCGCCAACCGATAACGGGGGTGTGAGCCGTGGCCGAGGACGACCATGACGCCGCGCGATCCCGAGACGCGGAGCGGCTGCGCGCGCTGGAGGCCCGGCTGGGCAAGAAGGCGGCGGACAAGCCGGCCTCGCGCGGGGAAGAGCATTTCAGCCAGGCCAACATGGCCTGGCGCATGGTGACCGAGCTGGTGGCGGGATTGGCCCTGGGCTTCGGGATCGGATACGGGCTGGACTATCTGACCGGCCTGCAGCCGGTCTTCATGGTGGTCTTCGTGCTGCTGGGACTGGCGGCCGGCATCAGGACCATGATGCGGACCGCGAACGAGATAGGCAAGACACCGGGACGTCCCGGCGACGACAAGGGTGAATGACGATGGCAGAAGAAGAAGCAGGTGGTCTGGTTTTCCATCCGATGGACCAGTTCGTCGTCAAACCGCTGTTTGGCGAAGGGCCGGTGAACTGGTACACGCCGACCAATGCGACGCTGTGGATGGCGCTGGCCGCGCTGGCGATCACCGCGCTTCTGGTCTTTGGCACCCGCGGCCGGGCCATCGTGCCGAACCGCGTCCAGTCCATCGCCGAGCTGCTTTACGGCATGGTCCACAAGATGGTCGAGGACGTGACCGGCAAGGACGGGCTGAAATACTTCCCCTATGTGATGACGCTGTTCTGCTTCATCCTGTTCGCGAACTTCCTGGGCCTGCTGCCGAAAAGCTTTTCGCCGACCTCGCATATCGCCGTGACGGCGGTGCTGGCGGTGCTGGTCTTTGTCGGCGTGACCGTGCTGGGCTTCGTCAAGAACGGCGCGCATTTCCTGGGCTTGTTCTGGGTCAGCTCGGCGCCCCTGGCGCTGCGCCCGGTGCTGGCTGTGATCGAGCTGATCTCGTATTTCGTGCGGCCGGTCAGCCATTCCATCCGACTTGCCGGCAACATCATGGCCGGCCACGCGGTGATCAAGGTCTTTGCCGCCTTCGCCGCCATTGCCGCCATCGCGCCGGTTTCGGTCGTCGCCATCACCGCCATGTATGGGCTCGAGGTGCTGGTGGCGCTGATCCAGGCCTATGTCTTCACCATCCTGACCTGCGTCTACCTGAAGGACGCGCTGCATCCGGCGCACTGAGCCGGGCAGCCAAGGTCTGAAACGAAAACCCTTTCCAAAAGCCTCAAGGAGCATGAACATGGAAAATCTGGGTCAACTGGGACAGTATCTCGGCGCCGGTCTGGCTTGCGTCGGCATGGCGGGCGCCGCCATGGGTGTGGGCAATGTCGCCGGCAACTACCTGGCGGGCGCGCTGCGCAACCCGTCGGCCGCTGCCTCGCAGACCGCCACGCTGTTCATCGGCATGGCCTTTGCGGAAGCCCTGGGCATCTTCTCGTTCCTGGTCGCGCTGCTGCTGCTGTTCGCAGTCTGATCCTTTTGCCATCCTTGCGGTTGGGTGGGGGCGTCATGCGCCCACCCGATTGTGAAACGACCGGCATGGGGTAGGATATGTTCAGCCTGTTGCAACAGACCGCGCCCGTCGTGGTCGAAGAATCTGAAACGGTGATCATCACCGAATCCGCCGAAGCGGCGGGTCATGGCGCCGATGCGGCCCATGCCGTGGTCGCGGCGGATGCAGCCCATGGCGCGGCTGGCCATGCCGCCAGCGCCCCCGGCATGCCGCAACTGGATTTCACCACCTTCGGCAACCAGATCTTCTGGCTGCTGGTCATCCTGGCGGTGATCTACTGGGTTCTGTCGCGGATCGCGCTGCCGCGCATCGGCGGCGTCATCTCGGACCGCCAGGGCGCCATCACCGGCGACCTGATGGCTGCCGAGGAATTCAAGCAGAAGGCCAAGGAGGCCGAGGCCGCCTATGACAAGGCGCTGGCCGACGCCCGCGCCGAGGCCGGCAAGATCGTGGCCGCCAACAAGGCTGAGATCCAGAAGGAACTGGACGCCGCCATCGCCCATGCCGATGCGGAAATCGCCGCGCGCGCGGCGGAATCCGAGAAGCGCATCGGCGAGATCCGCGCCTCGGCCATCGAGGACGCGCGCAATGTCGCCCGCGAGGTGACTGCGGCCCTGGTGGAGAATTTCGGCGGCAAGGTTGACCAGGGTCTGGTCGATGCGGCGGTCGACCAGCGACTGAAGGGGGCGCTGCAATGAAACGTCTGAGCGTTCTCTTTGCCCTGATGGCAAGCCCGGCGCTTGCGGCTTCGGGCCCGTTCTTCTCGCTGCGCAATACCGACTTCATCGTCACGCTGGCCTTCCTGCTGTTCGTCGGCATCCTGGTCTGGTTCCGCGTGCCGCAGATCGTCGGCGGCTTGCTGGACAAGCGGGCCGAGGGCATCCGCAACGACCTGGCCGAAGCCCGCCGCCTGCGCGAGGAAGCGCAGGAGATCTATGCGAGCTACGAGCGCCGCCAGCGCGAGGTCAAGGGCCAGGCGGACGAGATCGTCGCCAATGCCAAGCGCGAGGCGGTTTCGGAAGCCGAAAAGGCCAAGAAGGCGCTGCAACTGTCGATCGAGCGCCGGCTGAAGGCCGCCGAGGAACAGATCGCCAGCGCCGAGGCCGATGCCGTGCGCGCCGTGCGCGACCGGGCTATCCAGACGGCGATCGGCGCCGCGACCGAGATCCTGGGCAAGCAGGCCAGCCCGGCCGAGCGCAGCGCCGGCATCGACCAGGCTATCGAGGAAGTGGGCCGGCGGCTGAACTGAGGCTGCGGAATCGAACGAGAGGGGTGCGGCCAAGCATCCCCATGGGACAGTGACCGGACCCCCGAGGCGGAGACGCTTCGGGGGTTTTTCCTTTTCCGCCCATCGAGGGCGCAAAAGCAAAGGGCCGGCCGCCTTTCGGCTGCCGGCCCGCGCCTGGCGTCCCTGCCGCGATCAGCGGGTCGGGGTGATCAGGATCTCCACGCGGCGGTTCTGCGCCCGGCCCGCGGCGGTATCGTTCGAGGCGACCGGCTGGGTCGCGCCGCGGCCCATGGTGGTGAGGCGCGATTGCGACACGCCGCCGGCGCCCAGGATGCCCGCGACCGAACGCGCCCGGCGCTCGGACAGATCCTGGTTGTAGGCGGCCGAGCCGGTGCTGTCGGTATGGCCGACGATCTGGATGCGGCTGTTGGGATATTGGTTGAGGTTGCGGGCGATGGTGTAGAGATCGTTCTGCCCCTGCGCCCCCACCGCCGCGGAATCGGTCGCAAACAGCGTGGTTTCCGGCATCACCACCGACAGGTGGGTGCCGTGGTTCACGATCTGGATGTTCGGGTTGTTCAGCGATTGCTGCAGCGCGCGCTGCTGCTGGTCCAGGATCGAGCCGCCGACGGCGCCCGCCGTCGCGCCGATGATCGCGCCCTTCACGGCGTTCGAGCGGCTTTCGCCGGCACCGATCAGGCCGCCCACCACCGCGCCGGCGATGGCGCCCTGCTGGGTGCGGCTGGTCTGTTGGGGCTGGCCGTAGGGATCGGTCGGCGCGCAGGCGCTGATGGCGATCACGCCCGCCGAGGCGAGAAGCAGCGAAATACGGGTCTTCATTCCTTCACCTTTCTTTTCAGGGCGATCCTACGCCGCCTGTCCTTGCGACGCGGCCGGCCTTCCCGTCTCCGGGGGCCGGCGGCTGATGCCCAAACGCGGTCACATTGGCATGGGTTCCGGGCCAACTCCACAGGAATAGACGGGAAATCGCGGTGCGCGGCTCACAAAGCGGCGATGGCGCGGGGCGCGATGCTCGCGCCTTCGCGCGCAAGCAGGGCGCGCTTTACCGCCTCGCCCCAATGATAGCCGCCGATGCGGCCGTCGGTGCGGGTCACGCGATGGCAGGGGATCGCCCAGGAGACCGGGTTCTGCCCGACCGCCGTGCCGACCGCGCGCAGGGCGTTCGGACGGCCGATGCGCTCGGCCAGCATGGCATAGCTGATGACCTGTCCCGGCGGCACTTCGGCCAGGGCACGCCAGACCTGCAACTGGAACGCGGTGCCGCCAAGGCGGACGGCGATCTCGCCCTCGCCGGCCAGCAGGGCCTGGATGGCGGGGGCCAGCGCCTCGGGCGCCTCGACCAGCCGGGCGCCGGGGAAGCGGGCGACCAGGTCGGCCTCGACCCGGTCCTCGGGCATGGGGCCGACAAAGCCCAGGGCCCAGAGCGCGCCGCCCGCCCCCAGCGCCACCACGGTGCCGAGCGGCGTCGGAAAGCGCCCGCGACAAAGCACCGCGCCGGCATGCTGGGCCGGCTGCGTGGTGATCGAGACCCGCAGCCCCGGCTGGGGCTGGGCAAGGGAGAAAAGCGTTCGTGTCATGCCTGCCTCGCAATTGTCGCTGTGTCAGCCTAGCGCAACCGCGGGCCGAATCCATACGGGAAAGCTTGCGCATGGCGGCGGGGCAGGGCATCTGGGGGCGCATGGCACGCAGCACCCTTTCCCGCCTTCCCCCCGCCTTGCCCTATGCGGCCCAGGTCGCGATCTTTTCGCGCCTGCGCGAGGCCAATCCGCATCCCGTGACCGAGCTGCAATATGTGAACGCCTTCACCCTGCTGGTGGCGGTGGCGCTGTCGGCGCAGGCGACCGATGTCGGGGTGAACAAGGCGACCAAATCGCTGTTCCAGCGCGTGACCACGCCGCAACAGATGCTGGAGCTGGGCGTCGAGGCGCTGACCGAGGAGATCAAGACCATCGGGCTCTACCGCCAGAAGGCGAAGAACGTCATCGCCCTGTCGCGCCGGCTGGTCGAGGAATATGGCGGCGAGGTGCCGCAATCGCGCGCGGCGCTGATGACCCTGCCCGGCGTCGGGCGCAAGACGGCGAATGTCGTGCTGAACAGCGTGTTCAGCTTTCCGGCACAGGCGGTGGACACGCATATCTTCCGCGTCGGCAACCGCACCCGCATCGCGCCGGGCCGCGACGTCGAGGAGGTCGAGCGCGCCATCGAGGACAACGTCCCCGTCCCCTTCCAGCAGAACGCGCATCACTGGCTGATCCTGCACGGCCGCTATATCTGCCAGGCGCGGCGCCCGCGTTGCCGGATCTGCCCCATCGAAGATCTCTGCCCCTATGAGGAGAAGACCGAATGACCACCCCCTATGTGATCGGGATCGGCAATGCCGTGATGGATGTGATCGCGCCGACCTCGGATGCGACGCTGGCGCGGCTGGGGGTGGAAAAGGGCATCATGCAGCTGGTCGACCGCGCGCGATCCGAGTTCCTGATGGCGGCGCAATCGGCCGATCCGCAGGCGGGCAAGGCGCGGCTGGTGCCGGGCGGCTCGGTCGCGAACACCCTGGCGGGGCTGGGAATGCTGGGGCTGCGCACGGCCTTCATCGGCAAGGTGGCGGGCGATCCCCTGGGGCTGAGCTATGCCGAGCAGACCGAGGCGCAGGGCACGGTCTTCGTCAACCCGCCTGTGGCGGGGGACGTGGCCCCGACCTCGCGCTCGATCATCTTCGTGACGCCGGATGGCGAGCGGTCGATGAACACCTACCTGGGGATTTCCGGCGAACTGGGGCCCGACGACGTGAACCCCGCGACCTTCAGCGGCGCGGACTGGCTGTTCCTGGAAGGCTATCTCTTTGACAAGGATGCCGGCAA
Organism: Paracoccus sp. pheM1; assembly: GCF_018499825.1. Taxonomy (NCBI): domain Bacteria; kingdom Pseudomonadati; phylum Pseudomonadota; class Alphaproteobacteria; order Rhodobacterales; family Paracoccaceae; genus Paracoccus; species Paracoccus sp. pheM1. The sequence continues at coordinate 1,139,548 of NZ_JAGXCX010000002.1, read as the reverse complement.
GGCGGCCTTCCTGAAGGCGGCCGATGCCTGCCACGCGGCGGGCGGGCAGGCGGGGATCGCGCTGTCCGATCCGTTCTGCGTCGACCGCCACCGCGCCGATTTCCGCCGGCTGGTGGCGGGGCCGATGGATTACGTCATCGGCAATGTCCACGAATGGCAGTCGCTCTATCAGGCCGAGGATTTGGAGGAGGCGCTGCGCCTGGCCTCGGCCGATTGCGGGACGGTGATCTGCACCCGCTCGGGCGAGGATGCGATCCTGATCCGCGGGGCCGAGCGGGTAACGGCGCCGGTGCATCGCGTGGTGCCGGTGGATGCGACCGGGGCGGGCGACCAGTTCGCGGCTGGGCTGATCTATGGGCTGGCCATCGGCGCCGACCTGGCGGCGGCGGGGCGGATGGGCTGCATCGCGGCAGCAGAGGTCATCGGCCATGTCGGCGCCCGGCCCGAAAGCGACCTGCGCGCGGCCTTCCGGGCCGAGGAACTGGCCTGATCGCGCCTTGGGGCGCGGTCCCTGGGGTATTTGGGCAACAGAGAAGCGTCGGAAGGGGGAACCCTTCGGCGCTTTTTCTTTGAGTATTTGGGAAACGGTGAAATGCCCTGGTCGCGGGCTTCCTGCCGGGGGTGCGGAATTGGCCCGGCGCCGGTTTTTCTCCGTTCTTCAAATACCCCGGCAACCGGGCGGACAAGGCTGAACCGGCCCTGCCCGCCGCGAGAGTTCAGGCAGCCTTGTTGCCGGCGCCGATCCGGCCGTAGAAGCTTTCGCCTTTCGCGGCCATGTCCTTGAGCAGTTGCGGCGCGGCGAAGCGGGGGCCGAATTTTGCCGCCAGACCCTCGGCGATCTCGACCGCACGCGGGGCGCCCAGCATGTCGAGCCAGCCGAAGGGGCCGCCCGACCAGGGTGCGAAGCCCCAGCCGAGGATGGCGCCCACGTCGCCCTCGCGGATGTCCTCGAGCACGCCTTCCTGCAGCGCACGGACGGCTTCCAGCGATTGCGCGAACATCAGCCGGTGCTGGATTTCGGTCAGCTCGGGCTGGGTGTCGGCTTCGGGCCATTCGGCAGCGAGGCCCGACCAGAAGCCCTGGCGCTTGCCGGCCTCGTCATAATCGTAGAAGCCGGCCTTGGTCTTGCGGCCCAGCCGGCCCTGGTCGGCGAGCCGGAAGATCACCTGGTCCACCGCCCCGTCCGGGTAGGCCTCGTCCATGGCCGCGCGCGTCGCCTTGGCGATCTTGACGCCCAGGTCGATCGAGGTTTCGTCCACCAGTTGCAGCGGTCCCAACGGCATGCCCATCATCTTGGCCGCGTTCTCGATCAGCGTCGGGCTGACCCCTTCGGCCACCATGCGGATGCCCTCGTTGATATAGGGGATGATGCAGCGATTGGCGTAGAAGAAGCGCGCGTCGTTGACCACGATGGGCGTCTTGCGGATCTGGCGCACGAAGTCCAGCGCCTTGGCCACGGCGCGCGACCCGGTTTCGCGGCCCTTGATGATCTCGACCAGCAGCATCTTGTCCACCGGGCTGAAGAAATGGATGCCGATGAACTGGTCGGGCCGGGCGCTGGCCTTGGCCAGCTCGCCGATCGGCAGGGTCGAGGTGTTGGTGGCGAAGATCGCGTCCTGCGGGATCACCGCCTCGGCGCGCTTGGTGACTTCGGCCTTGACGGCGGGGTCTTCGAACACCGCCTCGACCACCAGGTCGCAGCCTTGCAGGGCGGCGTAATCGGTGGTGGGCGTGATGCGGGCAAGCACCTCGGCCTTCTTCTCTTCGGTGGATTTGCGGCGGCTGATCGCCTTGTCCAGCAGGCCGGTGGAATAGGACTTGCCGCGCTCGGCCGCCTCTTGCGTCGCATCGATCAGCACCACCTCGATCCCGGCCATGGCCGAGACATGGGCGATGCCGGCGCCCATCATGCCGGCGCCGAGGATGCCGAGTTTCCTGACCGTCTGGTCCGGCGCCTCGGGGCGGTTCGCGCCCTTCTCCAGCGCCTCCTTGTTGATGAAGAGGCTGCGGATCATCGCCGTGCTGGAGGGGTTCATCAGCACGTTGGTAAACCAGCGCGCCTCGATCTTCATCGCCGTGTCGAAGGGCACCATGGCGCCTTCATAGACGGCGCTCAGCAGGGCCTTGGCCGCCGGATAGACGCCCAGGGTCTTGCCATGCACCATGGCGCTGGCGCCGACGAAGGTCATGAAGCCGGAAGGGCTATAGGGCTCGCCGCCCGGCATCTTGTAGCCCTTGGCGTCCCAGGGCTTGACCAGGTCGGCATCGCCCGCCTTCAGCACCCATTCGCGGGCGGCTTGCAGGGGGTCGGCAACGACCTCGTCGATCAGGCCGGCGGATTTCGCCTTGGCGGGGTCCGAGAGCTTGCCTTCCAGCAGGAAGGGCGCGGCGCCCATGGCGCCCAGCTTGCGCACCAGCCGGGTGGTGCCGCCGGCGCCGGGGAAGATGCCGACCATGATCTCGGGCAGGCCGATCCTGGCCTTCGGGTTCTCGGCGGCAAAGATGCGATGCGTGGCCAGCGGCAGCTCCAGCCCGATTCCCAGCGCCGTGCCGGGCAGGGCGGCTGCGATGGGCTTGCCGCCCTTTTTCGTCTTGGGGTCCATGCCGGCCAGCTCGATCTTGCGCAGCAGGTGGTGCAGCGTCATCACCCCGTCGAAGACCGCCTGCGCGCCGCCCTGCTTCATGCCGGCGATGACGTTCAGGTCCATGCCGGCGGCGAAGTCCTTCTTGCCGCTGGTGATGACGATGCCCTTCACGGCCGCGTCGGCCAGGGCCTCGTCGATCAGCGCGTTCAATTCGGCCGCGCCGTCCAGCGACAGCACGTTCATCGACTTGCCGGGCACGTCCCAGGTGATGATGGCGACGTCGTCGGCGCCTTTATCCATGGTGAAATCGGTCATCTTCCCCTCCGCTCAGACGCGCTCGATGATGGTGGCCGCGCCCATGCCGGACGCGATGCAGAGCGTGGCGAGGCCCACGGTCTTGTCCTGCCGCTCCAGCTCGTCGAGCAGCGTGCCGATGATGATGGCGCCGGTGGCGCCCAGCGGGTGGCCCAGGGCGATGGCGCCGCCATTGACGTTGACCACGGCGGGATCGACCTGGAAGGCCTGCATGAAGCGCAGCACGACCGAGGCGAAGGCCTCGTTCACCTCAAAGAGGTCGATGTCGCTGATCGCCATGCCTGCGTCGCGCAGGATCTTTTCCGTCACCGGCACCGGGCCGGTCAGCATGATGGTCGGGTCGGTGCCGATCTTGGCGGTGGCGCGGATGCGGGCGCGGGGCTTGAGCCCATGCGCCTTGCCGAATTCCGCATTGCCGATCAGCACGGCAGCGGCGCCGTCCACAATGCCCGAGCTGTTGCCCGCGTGGTGGATATGCTCGATGCGGTCCAGATGCGGGTATTTCAGCATCGCCACCTTGTCGAAGCCGGGCATGGACTCGCCCATCTCCTTGAAGCTGGCCTTCAGCTTGGCCAGATCCTCCAGCGAGGTGCCGGGGCGCATGTATTCGTCGCGGTCGAGGATGGTCAGGCCGTTCTGGTCCCTGACCGGCACGATGGACTTGGCGAAGCGGTTCTCTTGCCAGGCCAGGGCGGCGCGACGCTGGCTCTCGACGGCAAGGGCATCGGCCTCTTCGCGGGTAAAGCCGTATTCGGTGGCGATGATGTCGGCGCTGATGCCCTGCGGGACGAAATAGGTCTTGAAGGTCAGGCTGGGGTCCACGGCGATGGCGGCGCCGTCGCTGCCCATGGCGACGCGGCCCATCATCTCGACGCCGCCGGCGATATAGGCGTCGCCTGCGCCGCCCCTGACCTGGTTTGCGGCCAGGTTCACCGCCTCCATGCCCGAGGCGCAGAAGCGGTTGATGGCCAGGCCGGGGATCGACTCGTCCAGATCGGATTCCAGCACCGCCGAGCGGGCGAGGCAGCCGCCCTGTTCCTTGACCTGGGTGACATTGCCCCAGATCACGTCCTCGACGGCATGGCCCTCGAGCCCGTTGCGCTCCTTGACGGCATTCAGCAGCCGGGCGGAAAGCGCGACCGAGGTGACTTCGTGCAGGCTGCCGTCCGGGCGGCCCTTGCCGCGCGGGGTGCGGGCGGCGTCGTAGATATAGGCTTCGGTCATGCGTCCTCCTTCGCGGCCCGGTCCGCGGGATTGCCGGGCATCAGGTCATAGGGATGTTTCCAGCCGGGCAGGGCCTGGATGCGGTCCAGCCAGGCGTCGATCCGGGGCCATTCGGCGCGGTCGAAGCCGAAGGGCTCGGGGTAATAGAGATAGCCGCAACAGGACAGGTCGGCGATGGTGGGCCGGTCGCCCGCCAGCCAGTCGCGCCCGGCCAGATGCCCGTCCAGCGTCTTCAGCGCCGCCTTGCAGCGCCCCTGCAGCCAGGCGATGACCTCGGCGGGGCGTTTCTCGGGCGGCAGGAAGTTCATCAGGAAGCGCAGCGTGCCGAATTGCGACGAGCCCTTGTGGTTGTCCCAGAACAGCCAGCGCAGGATCTCGCTCCGGTCGCCGTCCATGAAGCGCCCGGTCCTTTCGGCCAGGTGCAGCAGGATCACGCCCGACTGGGCCAGGGTCAGGCCGTCCTCGACGTAGACCGGCGCCTCGCCCATCTCGTTCAAGGCGCGATAGTCGGCGCCGCGCATGGCGCCGCCGAAGAAATCCACGAAGACCGGCTGCCAGGGATGACCGGTCAGCTGCATCATCAGCGCCACCTTGTAGGAATGGCCGGATTCTCCGAAGCAGTGAAGCTGGGCGGTCATGCTGTTTCCTTTCCTTCGACTTGGCGCCCGGCTTCCCGGTGCATGGGTATTTTTACAACGAAGAAGACGCGCCTTAACCTTGTCTTAACCGCTCCCTGCGAAACTCGGCGGTGCGGTACAGGCTGGGGAGCCGATGACCGCCAACGGAGAAGTCGCCCCGGTCATTTGGCCAAAACCTGTCCCGCCTGAACCGCGGGGGTGGCCGGGGCGCAACCTGCCGATTTCTTCGTTGCCCAAATACCCATGCGACCTTGCTGCCAGGCGCCCCCCTTGCCCGTTTCAGAACCGCCCTGCATCCAGCGCCATCACCGGCTCGGCGCCCGAGCGGATGCGGGCCAGATGCGCCGCGGTCATCGGCAGCTGTCGCGCCATGTAATAGCGGCCGGTCGCCAGCTTGGTCTCGTGGAAGGCCGGATCCTCGGTGCCGCCATCCAGCGCCGCCTTGGCCGCAGCCGCCATCCGCGTCCACATCAGCCCCAGCGCCACATGGCCGAAGAGGTGCATGAAGTCGTAGGAGCCCGCCAGCGCCGCGTTCGGGTTCTTCATGCCCTGTTCCATGAAGAACATCGCCGCCGATTGCAGATCCTTCGAGGCCGCCTTCAGCGGCTCGCAGAAGCCGGCTTTCAGCGCCGCGTCGCCCTCATGCGCCTTGATCTCGGCCTTGACCAGTTCGAAGAAGGCCATGACCGGCTTGCCGCCCTCGGCCGCGAGCTTGCGGCCGACGAGGTCCAGCGCCTGCACCCCGTTCGCGCCCTCGTAGATCATGGCGATGCGGGCGTCGCGGACGAATTGCGACATGCCCTGTTCCTCGATATAGCCGTGGCCGCCGAAGACCTGCTGGGCCTGCACCGCCGTCTCGAAGCCCTTGTCGGTCAGGAAGCCCTTGATCACCGGCGTCAGCAGCGAGACGAGGTCATGGGCCTCCTTGTCCTCGGCCAGAACGGCGCGGTCGATCAGATGCGCGCCCCAGAAGGCCAGCGCGCGGGCGCCCTCGAGGAAGCTTTTCTGGTCCATCAGGTTGCGGCGGATGTCGGGATGCACGATCAGCGGATCGGCCGGACCCGCAGGGTTGGCATCGCCCGTCACCGCGCGGCCCTGCAGCCGGTCGCGGGCATAGGCGACGGCGTTCTGATAGGCGGCCTCGGCCACGGAATAGCCTTGCAGGCCGACGCCGATCCGGGCCTCGTTCATCATGGTGAACATGGCGCGCATGCCCTTGTGCAGCTCGCCCAGGAGCCAGCCTTTCGCGCCGTCATAGTTCATCACGCAGGTGGCATTGCCGTGGATGCCCATCTTTTCTTCCAGGTTGCCGACCGAGACGGCGTTCCTGTCGCCCAGGGAGCCGTCCTCGTCGACCAGGAATTTCGGCACGATGAAAAGCGAGATGCCCTTGGTGCCCTCGCCCCCGCCCGGCGCCTTGGCCAGGACCAGGTGGATCACGTTTTGCGACATGTCGTGGTCGCCGGCCGAGATGAAGATCTTCTGCCCGGTGATCAGGTAGCTGCCGTCCTGCTGCGGCTCGGCCCTGGTGCGCAGCAGGCCCAGGTCGGTGCCGGCATGGGGCTCGGTCAGGTTCATGGTGCCGGTCCATTCGCAGCTGACCATCTTCGGCAGGTAGGTGGCCTTCTGCTGTTCGGTGCCATGGGCGTGGATGGCGGAATAGGCGCCATGCGTCAGGCCCTGATACATGGTGAAGGCCATGTTCGAGGCCGAGAACATCTCGCCCGCCGCCAGGCCGATCACATAGGGCATGCCCTGGCCGCCGTATTCCGGGTCGCAGTCGAGCGCGGTCCAGCCGCCCTCGCGCATCTGTTCGAAGGCTTCCAGGAAGCCCCTGGGGGTATGGACCACGCCGTTTTCCAGCGTGCAGCCCTCGCGGTCGCCGACGGCGTTCAGCGGCGCCAGCACCTCGGAGGCGAGCTTGCCGGCCGCCTCCAGCACGGCCTGGGTGAAGTCGCGGTCAAGATCGCCGTAACCCGGCAGATCCTGGTTCGAGATGTCCAGCACGTCATGCAGCACGAATTGCATGTCGCGGACGGGCGCGGAATAGGTGGTCATCGGTCCTCCCGAAAGTTCGCCCTCAGGCGTCGGATTTCAGTCTTTGCAGCGCGGCCTCGCCCTCGGCGATCTGCTGGCGCAGCTCGGCGATGGCCTCGCCCAGTTCGCGGTGCTGCCGCTCCATGTCGGCAAGCCGGTCGCGGGCGGTGGCGAGCGTGGCTTCGGTCTGGGTGATGTTGCGTTCGGCCGGGTCGTAAAGCTCCAGCAATTGCCGGATCTGCTCCAGCGAGAAGCCGAAGCGCTTGCCGCGCAGGATCAGGGTCAGCCGGGCGCGGTCCGAGCGGCCGTAAAGCCGATGCTGGCCGCGGCGCTGCGGAAACAGCAATTCGCGGGATTCGTAGAATCGCAGCGTGCGCGGCGTGACGTCGAAGGCGTCGCACATCTGGCGGATGGTCAACAGCTCGTCGCCCATGGCCGATCCTCTCCCCTTGGCACATTCACTTGCCGGGGAATATAGGTCGAGTTGACGTGCGCGTAAGGGGGGACGTGGCGTCAGCGCCCGGCTCAGCCCCTTTTCGCCGTCCCGGCGCCGTTCTGGCCCGCCCCGTCCTGGCCCGCGCCATCCTGGCCCATGCCGTCCAGGATCGCGACGGTGTCGTTGCGCAGGGCCAGCAATTCGGTCATCGAGGCTTCGAGCTCGTCGCGCTGCTGGCGCAGCACCTCGAGCTGGCGGTCGGCCAGCTCGATCCAGACGCGATACTGCTCCTGCGTGCCCTTTTCGCCATAGATCAGCAGCCATTGCCGGATGTCCTCGAGCGAGAAGCCGAAGCGGCGGCCGCGCAGGATCAGCTTCATCCGGGCGATCTCGCGCGGGCCGTAGAAGCGCGAGCGGCCTTCCTTGCGGGGGCTGAGCAGCTCGATGTATTCGTAATAGCGCAGCGTCCGGGGCGTCACGTCGAACCGTGCGCACATTTCCTTGAAGCCAATGTATTCGCTATCGGACATCGGATGAACTCTATGCTGCGGTTGCGGCGCAGCCTAGCGCGGGGGCGGATCAAACTCAACCATTGGTCGGGCGGGCTTGCCTGCGGGTCGCGGGCTGCTACCATTGCCGCCTGCGAGCCAAGCAAGAGGCCAGGGGCATGAGCGAACCGTCGCCAGAGGACGAGCTTGAACAACGCCGGCGCATCGCGCGCCAGTTCATCGAGGTGATCCCCCATGCGCGGGCGCTTGGCATGCGGCTGGACCAGCTTTCCGCCGAGGGGGCCGAGATCTCGTTGCCCTGGCGCGAGGATCTGGTCGGCGATCCGCGCAGCGGGGTGATCCATGGCGGGGTGATCTCGGCCCTGATGGACACGTGCAGCGGCGCGGCGGTGATGGCGCATCCGACCGGGGCGCGCTCGACCGCGACCATCGACCTGCGCATCGACTACATGCGCGCGGCGACGCCCGGCCAGACCATCCGCGCCAAGGCAAGCTGCTATCACATCACCCGGTCGGTCGCCTTCGTGCGCGCCTGGGCGATGGATGACGACGAATCCCGCCCCGTGGCCTCGGCCACCGGCGCCTTTACCGTCGAGAGGTGACATGGCCCCGCGCAACGAATCCCTCGACGCCATCAAGTCGCGGCGCAACAACACGCTGAACGCGCTGGTTTCCAGCGTGCCCTATATCCGCTGGCTGGGCATCGGCTTCGACCGCCGCGGCGACGAACTGACCGCCGTGCTGCCCTTTGACGAGAAGCTGATCGGCAACCCGATGCTGCCGGCGATCCATGGCGGGGTGACGGCCGCCTTCCTGGAGGTCACGGCCATCGTCGAGCTGACCTGGACCGCGATCTGGGAAGACATGGAGCAGGGCCGCATCGCCCCCGACGCCGCCGTGCCCGAAAGCCTGCCGCGCCTGCCCAAGACCATCGACTTCACCGTGGACTACCTGCGTTCCGGCCTGCCGCGCGACGCCTATGCGCGGGCGCGGGTGGTGCGCTCGGGGCGGCGCTATGCCAGCGTGCATGTCGAGGCCTGGCAGGACCAGCGCCAGAAGCTGCTGGCCCAGGCGACCGGGCATTTCCTGATGCCGCAGGATGGCTGAGGAGCATGGCTGAGACGCTGGCCGGCCGGTCGGGGAACCGGGGGGCCGAGGCCGATCTCTCGCACCGCCGGGTGCTGGCCATCGCCCTGCCCGTGGTGCTGTCGAACGCGACGATTCCCATTCTTGGCGCGGTGGATACCGGCGTCATCGGCCAGCTGGGCGAGGCCGCGCCCATCGGTGCGGTGGGGCTGGGCGCGGTGATCCTGACCTCGGTCTACTGGATCTTCGGCTTCCTGCGCATGGGCACCTCGGGGCTGGTGGCGCAGGCGCATGGCGCGGGCGACGATGGCGAATCCGGCGCGCATCTGCTGCGGGCGCTGGGGATCGGGCTGGCGGCGGGGCTGGTCTTCATCCTGGCGCAGGGGTTGCTGTTTGCCGGCGCCTTCCGGCTGGCGCCGGCCTCGGCCGAGGTCGAGGCGCTGGCCCGGCAATACCTGGCGCTGCGCATCTGGGGGGCGCCGGCGACCATCTCGCTTTACGCCGTCACCGGCTGGCTGATCGCCACCGAGCGGACGCGCCGGATCCTGGCGCTGCAATTGCTGATGAATGGGCTGAACATCGTCCTGGACCTGTGGTTCGTGCTGGATCTGGGCTGGGGCGTGCGCGGCGTCGCGGGCGCGACGCTGATCGCGGAATGGTCCGGCCTGGCGCTGGGGCTGTGGTTTGCGCGCCATGCCCTGCGCGCGGCGATCCGGCGCGCCGGGCTGCTGGCGCGCGAGCGGATCGAGGAACTGGCGCGGGTGAACGGCGACATCCTGATCCGGTCGGTGCTGCTGCAAGGATCGTTCACCACCTTCATGTTCCTGGCCGCGGGGCAGGGCGACGTGACGCTGGCCGCCAACCAGGTGCTGCTGCAATTCCTGTCCATCGTCGCCTATGGGCTGGACGGTTTCGCCTTTGCCGCCGAATCGCTGGTCGGGCAGGCGGTGGGCGCGCGCCGGCCCGACCGGCTGCGGCAGGCGGCGCGGCTGACCTCGGCCTGGGGCGTCCTGGGCGCGGGGCTTTTGTCGGCGGTGTTCCTGCTGGGCGGGCCGGCGATCATCGACCTGCTGACCACCGCGCCCGAGGTGCGGGCCCAGGCGCGCGTGTTCCTGCCCTGGCTGGTCGCGGCGCCGCTGGTCGGCATCGCCTCGTGGATGCTGGACGGCATCTTCATCGGCGCCACCCGCACGCGCGAGATGCGCGACGCCATGCTGGTCGCGGTCGGGATCTATGCGGTGCTGGTGGTGGTGTTGCCGCCGATCTGGGGCAACCACGGGCTTTGGGCGGCGCTGATGGCGTTGAACGCGCTGCGCGGCCTGACCATGTGGCGGCTTTATCCCAGGGTCGTGGCGGCGGCGGGCTGAGATGCGGAACGCCCCGGAATCCGGGGCGTCGGCGTCTTGCGAAAGCTCAAAGCTCGTTGATGATCTGTTCGCGCGCGGTGACGCGCAGCTCGGCCATCTTGGCGCGGATGATGTCCTCGTCGGCCTGGCCGGCCAGGTCGGCCGCCAGCTTGCGGAACACGTCCTCGTCGCCCGGCTCGTCGAAATCCGAGGTGACGACGGTCAGCGCATAGGCGCGGGCATCGTCGCCCGTCTTGCCCAGAAGGCCGGCCGCCCATTCGCCCAGCAGGCGGTTGCGCCGCGCCTCGGCCTTGAAGTTCAGTTCCGCATCATGGGCGAATTTCGCCTCATGCGCGCGCTCGCGGTCGTCAAAAGTGGTCATGGCGGCCTCCGGCTTGGGATTATCCCGTGGATATTGCGCAGGATATGCCCATGCGGGCGGGCCATCGCAAGCCCGTATTGCCCATGACCCCGTTTCTGGCCTATAGCCGCATAAAGATTGTCACCTTGCGGACGGGAGACGCGCAGCATGGCACCAAGGCGCAAGAAAATCTACGAAGGCAAGGCCAAGATCCTCTACGAGGGCACCGAGCCCGGCACGCTCATCCAGTATTTCAAGGATGACGCCACCGCCTTCAACGCCCAGAAGAAGGCCACGGTCGAGGGCAAGGGCGTGCTGAACAACCGCCTGTCCGAGTTCTTCATGACCGGGCTGACCAATATCGGCGTGCCGAACCACTTCATCCGCCGCATCAACATGCGCGAGCAGCTGGTGCGCCAGGTCGAGATCATCCCGCTGGAAGTGATCGTGCGTAATTTCGCCGCAGGCTCGATCTCGAAGCGCCTGGGCATGGAGGAGGGCACGCCGCTGCCGCGCCCCATCGTCGAATACAGCTTCAAGAACGACGAGCTGGGCGATCCCTTCGTGTCCGAGGAATACATCATCGCCTTCGGCTGGGCATCGCAGCAGGACCTGGACGACATCGTGAGCCTGGCGCTGCGGGTGAACGATTTCCTGTCGGGCGTGTTCTTCGGCGTCGGCATCAAGCTGATCGACTTCAAGATCGAGGTCGGCCGCATCTGGGACGGCGATTTCATGCGCCTGGTGGTCGCCGACGAGATCAGCCCGGATTCGTGCCGGCTCTGGGACGTGAAGACCGGGCAGAAGCTGGACAAGGACGTGTTCCGCCGCGACCTGGGCAGCCTGACCGATGCCTATACCGAGGTGGCGCGCCGGCTGGGCCTGATGCCCGCCAACACCACCTCGCTGACCAAACCCACCCTGATCAACTGAGAGGCCCTGCCGATGAAAGCCCGTGTCACCATCATGCTGAAGGATGGCGTTCTGGATCCCCAGGGCGAGGCGATCCGGCACGCGCTGGGGGGCCTGGGCTTTGCCGGCGTCTCGGGCGTGCGCCAGGGCAAGGTGATCGAGCTGGACCTGGCGGCATCCGATGCCGAGGCGGCGAAGGCCGAGGTCGCGCGCATGTGCGAGGGCCTGCTGGCCAATACCGTGATCGAGAAATACGCGGTCGAGATCGTCTGATCCGTTCGGGCCGGGGCTCTGCCCCGGACCCCGGGATATTTGGACACGAAAGAAGGGGCTTGGGGAGGGCGGCTTCGTGATCGACAAGCTCTCCATGTTCATGGCCCTGGCGCGCGAGAAGCATTTCGGCCGCGCCGCCGAATCGCTGGGCATCACCCAGCCCACCCTGTCATCCGCCATCCGGGCGCTGGAAGAGCAGCTGGGCGTGCAGCTGGTCCGGCGCGGTTCGCGTTTCCAGGGGCTGACGCCCGAGGGCGAGCGCGTGCTGGGCTGGGCGCGGCGCATCGTCGCCGATGCCCGCGCCATGCAGGCCGAGATGCAGGCGAGCCGCAAGGGCGTTTCCGGGCGGCTGCGCATCGGCGTCATCCCGACCGCCATGCCGCGAATCGCCGAGCTGACCGGGCCTTTCCTGCGCCGTCATCCCAATGCCGGGGTCTCGATCCTGTCGCGCAGCTCGGACGAGATCCGCGACCAGATCGAGGCGCTGGAGCTGGATGCCGGCGTCACCTACCTGGACAGCGAGCCGCTGGGCCGGGTGCAGAGCCTGCCGCTGTATCGCGAGACCTATTGCCTGATCGACCGCGGCGAGCTGGCCGGGCCGGCGGACTGGGCCGAGACCGCCACCCGGCCGCTATGCCTGCTGACCCCGGACATGCAGAACCGCCGCATCGTCACCCGGCACCTAGTCGAGGCCGGGGCGGATGCGCTGCCGCGGGTCGAATCGACCTCGATGCTGGCGATCCTGTCGCATGTGGCGACCGGCGACTGGACCGCCATCCTGCCGCGGGCGCTGGCGCGCGGCCTGCCGCTGCCCGAGGGGGTGCGGGCGCGCGACCTGACCGGGAACGGGCATATGGTCGGGCTGGTCGTCGCCCGGCGCGAGCCGCATCCGCCGCTGGTCGAGGCGCTGATCCGCATCGTCTCGTCGATTGATACTTTCAATCAATAGACGATATATCACGATTGTTCTGTCTATCGTGGGGCTCTAGTCTGGGTAAAACAATTGAGCCCGGACCGACCCAGCCATGACTTCACCAGCGATCGACGCTGATTTCCTTTTGCGCCTTGACGAAATCATCGCCGCCCACAAGGGCCGCGAGGGGCCGCTTTTGCCCATCCTGCACGACATCCAGGCCGAATGGGGCCATGTTCCCGAGGAGGCGCAGCCGGTGCTGGCCGAGGCCCTGGGCATGACCCGCGCCGAGGTTCATGGCGTCGTCAGCTTCTATCACGATTTCCGCGACCATCCGCATGGCCGGCATGTGTTGCGGCTGTGCCGGGCCGAGGCCTGCCAGTCGATGGGCGCCGAGGCGCTGGCCGATGAGGTGCGCCAGGCGCTGGGGATCGACTGGCACCAGACCACGCCCGACGGGCGGCTGACGCTGGAGCCGGTGTTCTGCCTGGGGCTTTGCGCCTGCGCGCCCTCGGCCCAGATGGGCGACAGGCTGGTTGGCCGGGCGAACCTGGCCAAGGTGCGGAAACTGGTGGCCGAAGCGGGCATGGGGGCGGGCGCATGAGGGTCTGGGTTCCCCTGGATGCCGCCGCGCGGGCGCTGGGCGCCGACGAGGTGGCCGAGGCGCTGGGGCGCGAGTTCACCGTCACCCGCAACGGCACGCGCGGGATGATCTGGCTGGAGCCCCTGGTCGAGGTCGAGCGCGAGGGCGTGCGCCACGGCTATGGGCCGGTCGGGCCCGAGGACGCGGCCTCGGTCGCCGAGGCGATCCGCACCGGCGGCGATCATCCGCTGGCGCTGGGTCCGGTCGAGGATCTGCCCTGGATGAAGGCGCAGACCCGGCTGACCTTTGCCCGCGTCGGCGTGATCGACCCGCTGTCGGTCGAGGAATACGAGGCGCATGGCGGCTTGGCCGGCCTGCGCCGCGCCATCGGCATCGGGCCGGAACGGATCGTCGCGGAAGTCACCGAATCCGGGTTGCGCGGCCGGGGCGGCGCCGGTTTCCCGACCGGGATCAAGTGGAAGACCGTGGCTGGCGCCAAGGCGGCGCGGAAATACATCGTCTGCAATGCCGACGAGGGCGATTCGGGCAGCTTCGCCGACCGCATGCTGATGGAGGGCGATCCGCTGGTCCTGATCGAGGGCATGGCGATCGCCGGCATCGCCGTGGGCGCGGTGCAGGGCTATGTCTATATCCGCAGCGAATATCCCGACGCGATCCGGCTGATGGAGGCCGCCATCAGCAAGGCGCGGCAGGCCGGCATCCTGGGCCAGTCGGTGCTGGGATCAGACCATGCCTATGACATGGAGGTGCGGGTCGGCGCCGGTGCCTATGTCTGCGGCGAGGAAACCAGCCTGCTCAACAGCCTGGAGGGCAAGCGCGGCGTGGTCCGCGCCAAGCCGCCGATCCCGGCGCTGGAGGGCTTCCTGGGCCGGCCGACGGTGGTCAACAACGTGATCTCGCTGGCCTCGGTGCCTTGGATCCTGACCCATGGCGGGGCGGGATACGCGAAGCTGGGCATCGGGCGGTCCAAGGGCACGATCCCGATCCAGATCGCCGGGAACGTGAAATACGGCGGGCTGTTCGAGGCCGCCTTTGGCATGAGCCTGCGCCAGATCATCGAGGAGATCGGCGGCGGCACCGCCTCGGGCCGGCCGGTCAAGGCGGCGCAGGTGGGCGGGCCCTTGGGCTCCTATATCCCGCATTGGGATTTCGACGTGCCCTTCGGCTACGAGGAACTGGCGACGAAAGAGGGCCTGCTGGGCCATGCCGGCATCACCGTCTTCGACGACACGGCCGACATGCTGAAGCTGGCGCGCTTTGCCATGGAGTTCTGCGCCGTGGAAAGCTGCGGCAAATGCACGCCCTGCCGCATCGGCTCGATCCGGGGCGTCGAGACCATCGACCGCATCGCCCAGGGCGACGAGACGGGGATCCCGATCCTCACCGATCTTTGCAACACGATGAAATGGGGCTCGCTTTGCGCGCTGGGGGGCTTTGCGCCCTTCCCGGTCATGTCGGCGCTGACCCATTTCCCCGAGGATTTCAGCGGGCGCCGCGAGCCCCGCCCCACAATCAGGAGCCGGGAGGCCGCCGAATGAAGGATTTCATCATTCCCGACCGCGACATGGGCACCCCCGCGGTCAACTCCGACGTTACCGTGAACCTGCTGGTGGACGGTATCCCGGTCAGCGTTCCCGCCGGAACCAGCGTCATGCGCGCGGCCGCCGTGGCGGGGATCTCGGTGCCCAAGCTTTGCGCCACCGACCATCTTGCCGCTTTCGGCTCCTGCCGGCTTTGCGTGGTGCAGATCGAGGGGATGCGGGGCCTGCCGGCATCCTGCACGACTCCGGTGGCCGAGGGCATGGTGGTCCATACCCAGACCGACGAGGTGGCCCAGGTCCGCAAGGGGGTGATGGAGCTTTACATCAGCGACCATCCGCTGGACTGCCTGACCTGCGCCGCCAATGGCGATTGCGAGCTTCAGGACATGGCCGGCGCCGTGGGCCTGCGCGAGGTGCGCTATGAGCCGGGCAAGAACCATTTTGCCCGCCGCGACGCCGAGGGGCCGAACCCGGAATACCGGCCCAAGGACCAGTCGAACCCCTATTTCACCTTCGATCCGGCGAAATGCATCGTCTGCTCGCGCTGCGTGCGCGCCTGCGAGGAGGTGCAGGGCACCTTCGCGCTGACCATCGAGGGGCGGGGCTTCGACAGCCGCGTTTCCGCCGGCATGGCCTCGGACAGTTTCCTGTCGTCGGATTGCGTCAGCTGCGGCGCCTGCGTGCAGGTCTGCCCGACCGCGACGCTGATCGAGAACAGCGTGATCCAGATCGGCACCCCCGAGCATATCGTCAAGACGACCTGCGCCTATTGCGGCGTCGGCTGTTCCTTTGACGCGCATATGCGCGGCGAGGAAGTGGTGCGCATGGTGCCCAGCAAGGACGGCAAGGCCAACCACGGCCACAGCTGCGTCAAGGGCCGCTTTGCCTGGGGCTATGCCACGCATCGCGAACGCCAGACCCAGCCCATGGTGCGCGAACGGATCACCGATCCCTGGCGCGTGGTCAGCTGGGACGAGGCGCTGGACTTCGCCGCCACCCGGCTGCGCCAGGCGCAGGCGGATTTCGGGCGCGATTCCATCGGTGTCATCACCTCGTCGCGCTGCACCAACGAGGAAACCTATCTGGTGCAGAAGCTGGCGCGTGCGGTGTTCCACAACAACAACACCGACACCTGCGCCCGCGTCTGCCATTCGCCCACCGGCTACGGGCTGAAGACCACCTTCGGCACCTCGGCCGGCACGCATGACTTCGATTCGGTGGATGAGACCGACCTGGCGCTGGTCATCGGCGCCAACCCGACCGATGGGCATCCGGTCTTTGCCAGCCGGCTGCGCAAGCGGCTGCGCGAGGGGGCTGGGCTGATCGTGCTGGACCCGCGCCAGATCGACCTGCTCAAGACCCCGCATATGGGCGAGGGACTGCACCTGCCGCTGCGCCCCGGCACCAATGTCGCCATGCTGACCGCCATGGCGCATGTGATCGTGGCCGAAAAGCTTTATGACGAGGCCTTCATCCGCGAGCGCTGCGACTGGGACGAGTTCCTGGCCTATGCCGAATTCCTGCTGGATCCGCGCCATGCGCCCGAGGCGGTCGAGACGCTGGCCCGCGTCCCGGCCGAGCTGATCCGCAAGGCCGCCCGCGCCTATGCCGCCGCGCCCCGCGCCAGCATCTATTACGGCCTGGGCGTGACCGAGCATTCGCAAGGCTCGACCACCGTCATGGCCATCGCCAACCTGGCGATGCTGACCGGCAATATCGGCAAGCCCGGCACCGGCGTGAACCCGCTGCGCGGCCAGAACAACGTGCAGGGTTCCTGCGACATGGGCAGCTTCCCGCATGAATATCCGGGCTATCGCCATGTCTCGGACCCCGAGACGCGGGCGATCTACGAACGCGCCTGGGGCGTCGAGCTGTCGCCCGAACCGGGCCTGCGCATCCCCAACATGTTCGACGAGGCGCTGGCCGGCCGGTTCCGCGGGCTCTATTGCCAGGGCGAGGACATCGTGCAATCCGACCCCGACACCCGGCACGTCACCGCGGCGCTGGCGGCGATGGACATCGTCGTCGTGCAGGATCTGTTCCTGAACGAGACCTCGAACTACGCGCATGTCTTCCTGCCGGGGTCGAGCTTCCTGGAAAAGAACGGCACCTTCACCAATGCGGAACGCCGCATCAACATGGTCCGCCGCGCCATGACGCCCAAGAACGGCTACGAGGACTGGGAAGTCACCCAGATGCTGGCCAACCGCATGGGCGCCGCCTGGTCCTATGCGCACCCGCGCGAGATCATGGCCGAGATCGCGCTGACCACCCCCAGCTTCGCCGGCGTCAGCTACGACCTCCTGGAGCGCGAGGGCTCGGTGCAATGGCCCTGCAACGACAAGGCGCCGCTGGGCACGCCGGTCATGCATATCGACGGCTTCGTGCGCGGCCGGGGCAAGTTCGTCCATACCGAATATGTGGCGACCGAGGAACGCACCGGGGCGCGCTTCCCGCTGTTGCTGACCACCGGGCGGATCCTGTCGCAATACAACGTCGGCGCCCAGACCCGGCGGACCGAGAACGTGGTCTGGCACCCCGAGGACATCCTGGAGATCCATCCCTCGGACGCCGAGAACCGCGGCATCCGCGAAGGCGACTGGGTGCGCGTGGCCTCGCGTTCGGGCGACACGACGCTGCGCGCGCATATCACCGAGCGGGTGGCGCCGGGCGTGGTCTATACGACCTTCCATCACCCGACGACTCAGGCCAATGTGGTGACGACGGACAATTCCGACTGGGCCACCAACTGCCCCGAGTTCAAGGTGACGGCCGTGCAGGTCAGCCCCTCGAACGGCCCCTCGGAATGGCAAGAGGAGTATCGCCATCATTCCGACCTCGCCCGCCGCATCCTGCCCACCGCTGCCGAGTGACGGCATGCGGGACGTGAAGGCCGGCGTGCTGCGCTGGGACGGCGAAGGCCAGGGCGGCGGCTGGCGGCCCATCGAGCCGCCCCCGGCACCGCAGGAATGCCCGGTGGCCATCGTCATCGACGGCATGAGCCAGGCGGTGCTGATGGCGACGCCGCATGACCTGCGCGACTTTGCCCTGGGCTTCGCCCTGACCGAGGGGCTGGTCGCCGCGCCCGAGGATGTCGAGGGTTTCGAGGAGGCCGAGGTTTCCGCCGGCGGCTTTCCCGCGCGCGAGGCGCGGCTCTGGCTGCGCCCCGGCCTGGCCGCCCGGCTGGCCGAGCGGCGGCGCAGCATGATCGGCCCGGTGGGCTGCGGGCTGTGCGGCGTCGACAGCATCGAGGCGGCGCTGCCCCGGATCGTGCCGGTCGCCTCGGACTGGTCCATGCCGCCCGCGGACGTGGCCCGCGCCATGGCCGCGCTGACCCAGGGCCAGGTCTTGCGGCACCGGACCCCCGCCATCCACGGTGCCGCCTTCTGGGACGGTGCCCATGGCCTGACGCGCGAGGATGTCGGGCGGCACAATGCGCTGGACAAGCTGGCGGGCGCGCTGGCGCTTGCCGGACTGGCGGCCGGGCAGGGCGCCATCGTCATGTCCTCGCGCCTGTCGGTCGACCTGGTGCAGAAGGCCGCCCGCATCGGCGCGCCGATCCTGATCGGCGCCAGCGCGCCGACGGCCCTGGCGCTGCAATGGGCCGAGCGCGCCGGCATCACCCTGATCGCCCGCGCCAGGGGCGCGAGCTTCGATCTTTACACCCATCCCCGGCGCATTGCCGGAAGCTGAGGCGACATGTCCCACGACCATTCGAAACTGATCCGCATGGCCAGCCAGATGGCGCAATTCTTCGGCACCCAGCCCGACCGGCCGGCGCCCGAGGCGGTGGCCGCGCATATCAACGAATCCTGGACGCCGCGGATGCGGCAGGATTTCGTGGACCAGATCCGCGCCGGGGCCGAGGCCGACCCGGTGGTGCGCGAGGCGGCCGCCTTCGTCCGCCTGCCGGCCGCCTGATTTTGCCCCTGCCACCCCGTCTGGCGTCGTGCTAGCGTGGCGGCATGGCACAGCTACCTTCCCGGCAAGAGATTCTCGACTGGGTGTCCGCCCACCCGGACGCCACCGCGAAACGCGACATCGCGAAAGCCTTCGGCATCAAGGGTGCCGAGCGCATCGAGCTGAAGCGGTTGCTGAAGGAGCTGGAATCCGAAGGGCTGCTGGAGCGCCGCCGCCGCCATTACCACGATGCCGAGCGGCTGCCGCCGGTCACGGTGCTGCAACTGCTGCCGCCCGACCGCGACGGCGACATCTTCGCCAAGCCGCTGGAATGGCAGGGCGAGGGGCCGATGCCGCGCATCCTCTATGCGGCGCTGAAATCCGACCCGGCGGTGGCGCCGGGCGAGCGCATCCTGGCCCGGCTGATCGAGACGCGGGGCGAGGATCACGACTACCAGGCCCGGCTGATCCGCCGCATCGGCACGGTGCAGCACCGCATCGTCGGCATCTTCCGCGCCGCGGCCGGCGGGTCCGAGGCGGGCGGCCGCATCCTGCCCATCGACAAGGGCCAGGACAAGGAATGGCAGATCCGCCCCGGCGACGTGCATGGCGCGAAAAGCGGCGAGCTGGTCGAGGCCGAGCAGGTCGGCCCCCGCGGCCGCATCGGCCTGCCCGTGGCGCGGATCGTCGAGCGGCTGGGCGACCCGTCCGCGCCCAGGGCGGTCAGCCTGATCGCCATCCACCAGCACGGCATCCCCGACGATTTCCCCGACGAGGCGATCGCCGAGGCCGATGCCGCCCGCCCGGCGACGATGAAGGGGCGCGAGGACCTGCGCCCCCTGCCCTTCATCACCATCGACCCCTCGGACGCGCGCGACCGCGACGATGCCGTGGCGGCCGAGACGCATGAGGACGGCGGCGCCACGGTCTGGGTCGCCATCGCCGATGTGGCGCATTACGTCCGCCCCGGCTCGGCGCTGGACCGCGAGGCGAGGAACCGCGGCAATTCCACCTATTTCCCCGACCGGGTGGTGCCGATGCTGCCCGACATCCTGTCGAGCGACCTCTGCTCGCTGCACCAGGGCGTGGACCGGCCGGTCATCGCAGTCAGGATGCGGCTGGACGCGCAGGGCAACAAGACCGGCCACAGCTTCCACCGCGGCATGATCCGCTCGGCCGCGAGCCTGGCCTATGAACAGGCGCAGGCGGCGGCCGACGGCAGCCCGGACGACCAGACCGCGCCGCTGCTCGACGCCGTGATCCACCCGCTCTGGCACGCCTACGGGCTGCTCAAGGCCGCGCGGCAGCGCCGCCAGCCGCTGGAACTGGACCTGCCCGAGCGCCGTATCGAGCTGACCCCCGACGGTCGGGTGAAATCGGTGAACTTCCGCGAACGCTACGACGCGCACCGGCTGATCGAGGAATTCATGGTGCTGGCCAATGTCGCCGCGGCCGAGGAACTGGAACGCCTGCGCCGCCCGCTGCTCTACCGCGTCCACGAGGAGCCGACGGTCGAAAAGCTGGACGCGCTGCGCGAAGTGGCCGAGGCCTCGGGCTTCACCCTGGCCAAGGGGCAGGTGCTGCAGACCCGGCACCTGAACCGTCTGCTGGAACAGGCCGAGGGCTCGGAATTCGACGAGCTGATCAACATGACGGCACTGCGCTCGATGCAGCAGGCCTATTACAACCCCGAGAATTTTGGCCATTTCGGGCTGGCGCTGCGCTCTTACGCGCATTTCACCTCGCCGATCCGGCGCTATTCCGACCTGATCGTGCATCGTGCGCTGATCATGGGGCATGGATGGGGCGATGACGGGCTGTCGGCGCAGGACATCGAGACGCTTTCGGAAACCGCCCAGCATATCTCGGAAACCGAGCGGCGCTCGATGGCGGCGGAACGCGACACCACCGACCGCTATCTCGCCGCCTATCTGGCCGACCGGGTGGGGGCCGAGTTCACCGGCCGCATCAGCGGCGTGCAGCGTTTCGGCGCCTTCGTGCGGCTGGACGAGACCGGGGCGGACGGGCTCTTGCCGATCCGCGAGATCGGCCGGGAATATTTCCACTACGACCCCGAGGCGCAGGTGCTGATGGGCTCCGAGACCGGGCTCGAGATCGGCATCGGCCAGCGCGTGACCGTCCGCCTGACCGAGGCGGTGCCGCTGACCGGCGGGCTGATGCTGGAACTGCTGGAACTCGAAGGCCGGCCGCTGCCGCAAGGCTCGGGCGGCGGGCGCGGCAAGGGACCCATGCGCAAGCGCGCCACCCAGGCCCGGCTGGCCGAGATCAAGCGCGCGCAAAAGCGGCGGCGGGTTCGGCGGCAGGGCTGAAGAAGGGGGCTTTGCCCCCGCGCGTTCCGCGCTCCCCCAGGATATTTGGACACGAAAGAAGCGATGTGGCGACTCCGCCGGCTTCTTTCGTGTCCAAATATCCTGCGGGGGAGTCGGCCGCAGGCCGACGGGGGCGCAAAGCCCCCTTGCGGCGCCGGTGCAAGCGAAAAGGCGGCCCCTTGGACCGCCTCTCCTGCATCGCCTGGATCCTGGCTCTCAGCCGATGGCGGCGGCGCGGACGTCGTCGTCGATCTTGTCGGCATATTGCGCGAAATTGTCGCTGAACATGCCGACCAGCTTGCGGGCCTGGGCGTCATAGGCGGCGCCGTCCGCCCAGGTCTGCCGCGGGTCGAGCAGCTTGTCCTCGACGCCGGGAACCGAAACCGGAACCTCGAAGCCGAAATTCGGATCCTTGCGGAACTCGACCTGGTTCAGCGAGCCGTCCAGCGCCGCGGTCAGCAGGGCGCGGGTCGCCTTGATCGGCATGCGCTTGCCGGTGCCGAAGGCGCCGCCGGTCCAGCCGGTGTTGACCAGCCAGCAGGCCGCGCCGGTCTTGGCGATCTTTTCCTGCAGGAGCTTGCCATAGATTTCCGGCCGCCGCGGCATGAAGGGGGCGCCGAAGCAGGTCGAGAAGGTGGGCGTCGGCTCGGTCACGCCGACCTCGGTCCCCGGCGTCTTGGAGGTGAAGCCCGACAGGAAGTGATACATCGCCTGCGCCGGGGTCAGCCGCGCGATCGGCGGCAGCACGCCATAGGCGTCGCAGGTCAGCATGATCACGTTCCTGGGCTGGCCGCCCAGCGAGGTTTCCGACGCGTTCGAGATCTGCTCCAGCGGATAGGCGCAGCGCATGTTGTCGGTCAGCGAGTTGTCCTCGAAGTCCAGCTCCAGCGTGTCGGGGTCGTAGACCATGTTCTCGACCACGGTGCCGAACTTGAAGCAGGTGGCGTAGATTTCCGGCTCGGCCTCGGCCGAGAGGTTGATGGTCTTGGCGTAGCAGCCGCCCTCGAAGTTGAAGATGCCGTGGTCCGACCAGCCATGCTCGTCATCGCCGATCAGCGTGCGCGAGGGATCGGCCGAAAGCGTGGTCTTGCCGGTGCCCGACAGGCCGAAGAAGATCGCCGAATCGTCGGGATTGCCGATGGCGTGGTTGGCCGAGCAATGCATCGGCATCACGCCCTTTTCCGGCAGGATGTAGTTCAGCAGCGTGAAGACCGATTTCTTGTTCTCGCCGGCATAGGCGGTATTGCCGATCAGGATCAGCTTCTTCTCGAAGTTGAGCGCGATCACCGTTTCCGAGCGGCAGCCATGTTTCGCCGGGTCGGCCTTGAACGAGGGGCAGTTGATGATGGTGAAATCGGGCACGAAGCCGGCCAGTTCGGCCGCTTCCGGGCGGCGCAGCAGGTGGCGGATGAAAAGCCCGTGCCAGGCCAGTTCGGTCACGACCCGGACGTCGAGGCGCAGGGCAGGATCCGCGCCGCCGTAGAGGTCTTGCACGAAATAGTCCTTGCCCTTCATGTGCTCCAGCATGTCGGCATGGAGCCGGTCGAAGGCCTCGGGCTCCATCGGGCGGTTGTTTTCCCACCAGATGCTGTCTTCCACCGACGCCGTGCGCACCACATGCTTGTCCTTGGGCGAGCGGCCGGTATGGGCGCCGGTCGAGACCAGGAAGGTGCCGCCCAGGCCCAGCTTGCCTTCGCCGCGCTGGATCGCCGCCTCGACCAGCGCCGGTTCCAGCAGGTTGTAGTGGACATTGCCGAGCCCCGTGATCCCCTGGTCTTCGAGACGGCAATTCGGATTGACGCGCGGTTCGGTCATGGCACCTTTGCTCCTGCTGATAGTCCGGGCCGGCAGCGGCCGTTGCGCGTCCTATAACACGGCATTTCCCCGGCGAAAGCGCACATATGGGCAGGGTTAGCGCAATCAGACACGGTTAGCGCAATCATTTGTCGGATCGTGGTCTTGGCTTCGGGAAAACGTCACAAAGGCCCTTGGTCCGGCGTAGGGGTCCGGGGCGATTCGCGCCGCGGCAAGAGGCAAGGGGAAGGAAGCCATGATCCTGCATGCAAGCTGCATTGCCTACCGGGAACGGGGGCTGCTGATCCTGGGGCCCTCGGGCGCGGGCAAGTCCGTGCTGGCGCTGCAGATGATGGCGCTTGGCGCGGCGCTGGTGGCGGACGACCGCACCGTCCTGCGCCGCGAGGGCGGTCGGATCCTCGCCGATGCGCCCGATTCGATCCGCGGCAGGATCGAGGCGCGGGGGGTGGGCATCCTGCATGCCGCGCCGCATGGCGCGGTCGAGCTGGCCCTGGCGGTCGATCTGGCGCGCCCCGAGCCCGACCGACTGCCGCCCGACCGGCGGCTTGACCTAATGGGCAGGTCCGTGCCCCTTGTCCTTGGGGCCGGCCGCGTTCATCTTGCGTCAATACTGTTGCAATACCTTGTCGCTGGCCGGGCGGATACGGATTTGCACGAAAGGTAGGGTCAAGCCATGCCGGAGGCGGCAAGCGCCATGGACAGCCAGGAGGAACAGGCCCAGCGGCTGGTGCTGATCACCGGCCCGTCGGGGGCCGGGCGCTCGACGGCGATCAACGTGCTGGAGGATCTGGGCTACGAGGCGATCGACAACCTGCCCCTGTCGCTGATCCCGCGGCTGCTGGACGGGCCGGCGCGGCCGATGCCGCTGGCCCTGGGGCTGGACGTGCGCAACCGCGACTTCTCGGTCGCCAACCTGATCGAGCTTATCGACCGGCTGACCCGGCTGCCGGAATATGCGCCCGAGGTGCTGTTCCTGGATTGCACGACCGAGCAGCTCTTGCGGCGGTTCAACGAAACCCGGCGCCGCCATCCGCTGCGCGCCGAGGGCTCGCCGCTCGACGCCATCATCGCCGAGCGCGACATGCTGTCGCCGATCCGCGCCCGCGCCGACGTGCTGGTCGATACGTCCGAGCTGTCGCCGCATGACCTGAAGGCGGAACTGGCCCGCTGGTTCGAGACCGAGCCGGGGCGGCGGCTGACCGTCTCGGTCCAGTCCTTTTCCTACAAGCGCGGCGTGCCGCGCGGGGTGGACATGATGTTCGACTGCCGCTTCCTGGCCAATCCGCATTGGCAGCCGGAACTGCGGCCGCTGGATGGCCGCGATTCGCCGGTTCAGCATTATGTGATGGCCGATTCGCGATTCGACGAATTCTTCCGCAGGGTGCAGGATCTTGTGCTTTTCACCCTGCCTGCCCATCTGGATGAGGGAAAGGCGCACCTGGCGATCGGCTTCGGCTGCACCGGGGGGCGACACCGTTCTGTCACAATGGCGGAAAAAATGGCAGATGCGCTTGCGAAAGCAGGCTGGCAAGTGTCAATTAGACATCGGGAACTTGAACGCCGTGAAAAGGCGCCGGCACCTGGGGATGATGGCCATATGCGGGCCTCTCGCACAGCTTTGGCGCAAGGGTGAACGGCTGGTGCGTGGTGGGGCGAATTGATCGGGATTGTCATCGTGGCGCATGGTGGGCTGGCCAGGGAATATCTCTCGGCCGTCGAGCATGTGGTGGGGCCGCAAACCGGGATCAAGGCCGTGGCCATCGAGGAAAACCATGACCGGGGCGAGAAGCAGGCCGAAATCTGCGCCGCCGCGGATGCGGTGGACGCGGGCGACGGCGTGGTGGTGGTCACGGATCTGTTCGGGGGTTCGCCCTCGAACCTGTCGCTGATGGCCTGTGCGACGCGGAACCGCTCGATTCTCTATGGGGCGAACCTGCCGATGCTGGTGAAACTGGCGAAATCGCGCAAATTGTCGGTGGCCGATGCGGTGACGCTGGCCAAGGATGCGGGACGCAAGTACATCAACAGCTATGACGTCCTGCCTGCCGATGTGCTTCCCATTCCCAAACGTGCCGCTTCATGAATGACATGACCAACGGGGCCGTCACCCGCGAACTGGCGATCATCAACGAAAAGGGCCTGCACGCGCGGGCCAGCGCGAAATTCGTCGAGACGGTGGAACGCTTCGACGCCCAGGCCACCGTGGAAAAGGACGGCATCAGCGTCTCGGGCGATTCGATCATGGGCCTGCTGATGCTGGCCGCGCCGCGCGGCACCGCGATTCGCGTCACCACCCGCGGGGTCGAGGCGCAGGAGCTGGCCGATGCGCTGACCGCCCTGGTCGAGGATTACTTCGGCGAAGGCATGTAAGGGCCGGACATGGCCCGCACCTCCTATCACCATGGCAACCTGCGCCAGGCCCTTGTCGAGGCCACGGTGCAGCTGATCGAGGAAAAGGGCCCGCAGGCCTTTACCCTGGCCGAGGCCGCACGCCTGGCCGGGGTCAGCGCCGCCGCGCCCTATCGCCATTTCGCCGGGCGCGAGGATCTGCTGGAGGAGGTCGCCCGGCAGGGCTTCGAGGAATTCGCCGACCGGCTCGAGGCCGCCTTCGACCAGGGCCGGCCGCGGCCGCTGACCGCATTCCTGCGCATGGGCCAGGAATACCTGACCTTTGCCGCCGAGCGGCGCGGCTTCTACATGGCCATGTTCGAATCGGGCATCTCGATCGCCGGCAATGCCGGGCTGTCGCAGGCCTCGGAACGGGCGCGCGGCATCCTGGTGCGCGGGGCCGAGACGCTGTTTGCCCAATTGCCCAATGGGCGCCGCCCGCCGCCGGGCATGGTCGCCGACCATGTCTGGGCGCTGAGCCATGGCGTGGTCGAGCTGTTCGGCCGCGGCAAGCCCGGCTCGCGCTCGCCCATCTCGGCGGGCGACATGCTGGAAAGCGGGGCGCTGATCTATCTGCGCGGGCTCGGCGTGATCCCCGACTGAAACTTTCCCATGAAAATTTCCGCCGTTTCCCTTGAACCCGGCCGGCTGCGCTCCATCTATGTAAATGTGATTAACATTCACATCGGAAAGGGACCGCAATGAACACTGACATCGCCCCGCGCCCCTCCGTCCTTGACCGGGTCGGCGCCGTGCTGGCCGGCATCCGGGACTGGCTGGACGAACGCGGGAAGGGCGCCTGGATCGCCGCCATGATCCTGGCCTTCATCGCCTGCTGGCCCTTGGGCCTTGCCATCCTGGGTTACATGATCTGGAGCAAACGCATGTTTTCCTGCCGCCACCGCCATCATCACCACCGCCACGGCCGCAGCCATGGCCTCGGATACGCGGCGCCGACCGGCAACACCGCCTTCGACGCCTATCGCGAGGAAACGCTGAAGCGGCTGGAGGACGAGCATCGCGAGTTCCTGGACTTCCTGCAAAAGCTGCGCGAAGCCAAGGACAAGGCCGAGTTCGACCAGTTCATCCAAAGCCGCAAGGAATCGGATGAGCCGCCGGCTCCCAGGATCGAGCCGCAGGCGTGATGCGAAAAGGGCCGGGGATCACCCGGCCCTGCTTCAATAGGAATATTCGGCATAGATGCGGCTGAGGTCGCCCGCCCATTCGCCCTGGTATTTCTCCAGCAGCTCGTCGGCCGGCACCCTGCCGGTCTCGACGCTTTCCTTCAGCGTGTTCAGGAAATGCGTCTCGTCCGGGACCAGCCCGCCCGAGCCGGTGCGGGCCCGCGCCTTGAGCCCGGCCTCGGAAATCGCCAGCACCTCGCGCGCCAGGTCGCGCATCCTGGTGCCGTGCACCTCGGCATCCAGCGCCAGAAGGCCGGCGCCCTGCCGCCAGGATTCGCGCGTCTCGGCGTCCCAGCCCTTGACCAGATCCCAGGCCGCATCCAGCGCCGAGGCGTCGTAAAGCAGCCCGACCCACAGCGCCGGCAGGGCGCAGAGCCGCCGCCAGGGGCCGCCGTCGGCGCCGCGCATCTCGATGAATTTCTTGACCCGCGCCTCGGGGAAAACGGTGGTCAGGTGGTCGGCCCAGTCCGAGAGCGTCGGGATCTCGCCCGGCAGGGCGGGCAGGCGGCCGTTCAGGAAATCGCGGAAGCTCTGCCCCAGCGCGTCGATATACTTGCCGTCGCGATAGACGAAATACATCGGCACATCGAGGACGTAATCGACCCAGGCCTCGTAGCCGAACCCGTCCTCGAAGGCAAAGGGCAGCATGCCGGTGCGCGCGGCGTCGAGGTTCTGCCAGATATGCGCGCGCCAGCTTTTCCAGCCGTTCGGCTTGCCGTCGAGGAAGGGCGAATTGGCAAACAGCGCATTCGCCACCGGCTGCAGGGCCAGCGCCACGCGCAGCTTCTGCACCATGTCGGCTTCCGAGGCGAAGTCCAGGTTCACCTGCACCGTGCAGGTGCGATACATCATCTGCGTGCCCAGCGTGCCGACCCGGCCCATGTAGTCGGTCATCAGCCGGTAGCGCCCCTTGGGCATCATCGGCATCTGGTCCTGGGTCCAGACCGGCGCCGCGCCCAGGCCGATGAAGCCCGCGCCCAGCTCGTCGGCGACGCTTCTGACCTCGGCCAGGTGCTGGTTCACTTCGTCGCAGGTCTGGTGGATGGTCTCCAGCGGCGCGCCCGAGAGTTCCAGCTGGCCGCCCGGCTCCAGGCTGACATTGGCGCCGTCGCGTTCCAGCCCGATGATATGGCCGGCCTCCAGCACCGGGGTCCAGCCGAAGCGGGCCTGCAACCCCTCCAGCATGGCCTTGACCGAAGGCTGGCCGGGCGCGGCCTCATAGGGCAGGGGCATCAGGTCGGCGTGGCGATAGCCGAATTTCTCGTGTTCCGTGCCGATCCGCCAGCTTTCCCGCGGCTTTTCGCCCGAGGCGAGGTATTCGGCCAGCTGTTCGGGACGTTCGATCGGGCCGCCGCCCTGTTGGGGAATGGACATCGGTGGCCTTTCGTTTGCCTTTGCCCGCCACAGGTGGCAAGGCGGGCGGCTCAAGTCAAGCGGGCGCGAACCGGCCTCGTCCAAAGGGTTTGGATCGTGGGCGCCCCCTCGGCCAGCGCGGCGGCGACCCGGCCCATCTCGATCCCCGGCAAGGTGGCGAAGGCGCCGGCCAGATGTTCGGCCCCCGAGGCATCGACGGGGATCAGCAGCGCCTGCCCGTCGGCGCTTTTCAGCCGCCAGTGCCGGCGGCCGTTCAGCCGCATCAGCCGGATTTCGTTCAACTCGCGCAGCGCGATCTCGCCGCCCAGCAGCCGGTTGGGCGACAGGTAGCGGATCGCGCCCTCGTCCAGCTCGACCATGCCGGGGCCCAGCGTGTCGTGGCGGAACCGCATCCGCCGCCGCGCGTCCAGCGCCCAGAGCGCCGAGGCCCCGGCGATCGCGGCGCCGATCGGCCACAGGATCCAGCCGCCCAGCGAGAACACCCACAGCCCGAAGGCGGTCGCGGCCAGCGCGGTGCCGGTCTCGGCCCAGGGGCGCAGCTTTTCGGCCAGCTCCGGGCGGATCATTCCAGGTCCAGCGCCATGTCCCGATGCGGGATGCCGGCATCGTCGTATTCCGGGCCATAGGCGGCAAAGCCCAGCTTTTCGTAAAAGCCGATGGCATGGGTCTGGGCGCCCAGCTTGGCGCGGGTGACGCCGGGCATGGCGCGCAATTCCTCCAGCGCCGCGCGGATCAGCGCCGCGCCGGCGCCGGTGCCGCGGGCGGATTGCAGCACGGCGACGCGGCCGATCTTGCCGGTCGCGCCCTGGACCAGGATGCGGGCGGTGCCCACCGCCGCGCCCGAGGCGTCGCGGGCCAAGAGGTGGATCGCCTCGCCGTCGCGGCCGTCCCATTCCTCGGCCTCGGGGACGGATTGCTCGATGATGAAGACCTCGCGCCGGATCGCGCGGCAGGTCGCAAGGTCGGTGGTCTTTTCGATCATGCGAAGTAACGCTCCAGGATGCGGCGATAGATGCGGGCAAGCTGGCGCACCTGTTCGGCCGGCACGCGCTCATCCACCTGATGCATGAAATGCCCCACCAGCCCGAATTCAAGCACCGGGCAGTGATCCTTGACGAAACGCGCGTCCGAGGTGCCGCCCGAGGTGGAAAGCGCGGGGGCCACCCCCGTCTCCTCGCGCACCACGCCGGCGACCAGGTCGACGAAGGGGCCGGGCCGTGTCAGGAAGCTTTCGCCCGAAACGTCGGTCGAGATGGCGAAATCCACCTTGGTATCGGCCGAGATCGCCGCCGCCCGCGCCCGGATCGTGCGGTCGAGGCTGCCCGACGTATGCGCGTCGTTGAAGCGGATGTTGATCGTCGCCCGCACCCGTTCCGGGATCACGTTCGAGGCCGGGTTGCCGCAATCCACCGTCGTCACCTGCAAGCCCGAGGGGTCGAAATGCTCGGTCCCCTCGTCCAGCGGCGCCTCGGTCAGCTCGTGCAGCAGCCGCAGCAGCGCGTGGATCGGGTTGCGGGCGCGATGCGGATAGGCGGCATGGCCCTGGATGCCATGCGCCTCGACCTGCAGGGTCATCGAGCCGCGGCGGCCGATCTTGATCATCTCGCCCATGCGGTCGGGGTTCGAGGGCTCGCCGACGATGCAGACATCCATCCGCTCGCCATGCGCGGCCATCCAGTCGAGCAGCGCGCGGGTGCCGTGCTTGCCCGGCCCCTCCTCGTCGCCGGTGATGGCCAGGACCACCGCGCCGTCCGGCGGCGGGGTCTCGGTCACGAAGCCGATGGCGGCGGCGACGAAGGCGGCGACGCCGGATTTCATGTCGGTGGCGCCCCGGCCCCAGATCCAGCCCTCGGCCTCGTGCCCGGAAAAGGGCGGATGCGTCCAGCTGGCCGGATCGCCGGGCGGCACCACGTCGGTATGGCCGTTGAAGCCGAAGCTGCGCGCGCCCTTGGCCCCCCAGCGCGCGAACAGGTTCGGCACCCCCTCGCGGTCGACGCGATGGCATTCGAAGCCCGCCGCGCCCAGCACATCCGCCAGCAGCAGCAGCGCGCCGCCCTCGTCGGGCGTGACCGAGGCGCAGCGGATCAGCCTTGCGGTCAGTTGGGCGGGATCGGGGATCGTGGTCATGGGCGGCCTTTCGCTTTTGGCCCCCTGGTTACACCGCCGGGCCCGCAAGCTCCAGCGCGCGGCGCAGCAGGTTGGCGCCGGTCAGCACCAGCAGCAGCAGCGTCCAGCGCCGGAACCGCGCCGCGTCCAGCCGGTCATGCGCCAGATAGCCCAGCCCCATGCCGATCAGCGCCGGGATGACCAGGATCGCCGAGAACGGCAGGGTCCGGGCGTTCAGCAGCCCCGATTGCAGATGCGAGGCGGTCAGCACCGCCGCGCCGATGAAGAACACCACGCCCTGCACGCGCATCTGCTCGGCCTTGGGCACGTGCAGCGACAGCAGCAGCACCAGCAGCGGCGGCCCCCAGATGCCCGAGATGCCGCCGATCAGCCCGCCGGTCACGCCGGTCGCGATCTCCACGCGGCGGCGGTGATGGACGGGCAGGACCATGCTGCGCCCCAGGATCTGCCACAGCGCGAACAGCATGATCGGCAGGCCGATCAGCGCATACATCAGCCCTTGCGGCACGCGGGTCGCGAAAAAGGCGCTGACCGGGATGAACAGCACCACCATGCCGACATGCCAGCGCCAGTCCCAGGTCGCCTGCCATGCCGGGCGCCAGCCGCCGCGCAGCGCCTGGCGGATGTTCGTGACCAGCACCGGCAGGATCACCGCGGCGACCGCCTGCTGGGCGGGCAGGAAGGAACCCAGCGCCGCCAGCATGATCATCGGCATGGCAAAGCCGATGGCGCCCTTCACGAAGCCGGAAAACAGCGTGATCGCGATGGCGATCCAGAAATGGAAGGGATCGAGGCCGAACATGTTCCTTGGGCGACGGTAAGATTCTGCGGGTTCTGGCAAGGTGCTTAGCGCGCCTCGGATCTTTCCGCAAAGCACAAGAGGCAGGCTCTCAGGCGGAAAGCGGCGCCATCCCCCCGCGCGCGCGGGACCGGAGGTCGATCTGGACCCGGTCTACGACGCCATCGAGCCATCCCCCCGCGCGCGCGGGACCGGAAGTCGAGGACGCTGGTTGCGATGCATATTGCGCGCCATCCCCCCGCGCGCGCGGGACCGGATCACCGGCGATGCCTCGGCCTGGGCCGGAAGCACGGGGCGGCTAGCACGCCCCTCGCCCCCAGCCGGAGCAGCGCCCGGATCAAGGGCGCGCTGCCGAGGAACGGCAGCGCCGACGGCCGATTGCGTGCCGGTGACGGTGGCGGACCAGACCCATCCGGCCATGTGGCGCAGCGATGTCCGCCTGGCCTCTGGCAGGCCCTGGATCGCTGCGCATCCGGCTGGATGTCCAGCGGTTCACGCCCCGCCATGCCAAGGCCCTCGCCAGCCGCTTCGGGCCAAGGCACGGCCCCGCCGTCACTCGGGGCGCGGACGCAATAGGCAAGCTGCTGGGCGGGGCCGGGCGGAAGGGTTCGACACGGTGTTCCCCCTTGCCCAAGGGCCGGTCGCAAAGGGGGATCGACCGTTGCCAGACCGTCCTGCTCGACGGCAGCAGCCTGGCGCTGTGCCATCGTCCCGGCCGATATTCCGTGGGCACCCAGCCCGGCAATGGGCACGACTGACGGGACATTTTAGTTCATAATGCGGCTATATCGCGCATGATAGTTGCGCTGCAATTGCGAAACGGCTAGTCATGCTGCAACGCCGCATGAAGGAATCTGCCATGAAGGACATGCCCGCGATGCCAGCCGATACGCCTTCCGCCCTGCTTGCGCTTGCAGGCGAGGCCCTGCCGGAACTCGAATCCCTGCAATCCCACGCGACCGAGGCGCTGCGCGCGCTGGTCGCCCCGGCGGGCAAGCCACAGCCGGCGCTTCTGGAGGAACATCAGCACGCCGCCCATGCGCTGTCCTGGCTGGCGACCTATGTCGAATCGGTGCGCCAGCTGGCCGGCTGGGCCGGGCGGCTGGCCGAGGCGGGCAGCCTGGGCCGCACCGAGGCGCTGATCCTGCAGATCGGCCTGGGCGAATACCTGACCCAGATCGCCGGCGGCATCCCGATGAGCCAGACCGAGTTCGCCCGGCTTTCGGACCTGGGCCTCGACTGGAACCCGGGCGAGGCGGCGGCCGCGCTGATGCGCGGCAATACCGCCCAGGCGCGGGCCGAGCTGGCGCGGCTGATGCAGGACAACCATGGCCGCGCCACCTTCGGCGCCACCGGGCTGGACGAGGATCTGGAGATGATCCGCGACCAGTTCCGCCGCTATGCCGACGAGCGGGTGATCCCCAACGCCCATGAATGGCACCTGAAGGACCAGCTGATCCCGATGGAGATCATCGAGGAACTGGCCGAGCTGGGCGTTTTTGGCCTGACCATCCCCGAGGAATTCGGGGGGCTGGGCCTCTCGAAAGCCTCGATGGTGGTCGTGACCGAGGAGCTGTCGCGCGGCTATATCGGCGTGGGCTCGCTGGGCACCCGCAGCGAGATCGCGGCCGAGCTGATCCTCTGCGGCGGCACCGAGGCGCAGAAGGCGAAATGGCTGCCGGCGCTGGCCTCGGGCGAGATCCTGTCGACGGCGGTCTTTACCGAGCCGAATACCGGCTCGGACCTGGGCAGCCTGCGCACGCGGGCCGTGCGCGACGGCGACGACTGGGTCGTCACCGGCAACAAGACCTGGATCACCCATGCGCAGCGCACCCATGTCATGACGCTGCTGGCGCGCACCGACCCCGAGACCACGGATTGGCGCGGGTTGTCGATGTTCCTGGCGGAAAAGACGCCGGGCACCGACGACGACCCCTTCCCGACCCCCGGCATGACCGGCGGCGAGATCGAGGTGCTGGGCTATCGCGGCATGAAGGAATACGAACTCGGCTTCGACGGCTTCCGGGTCAAGGGCGAGAACCTGCTGGGCGGCGAGCCGGGGCGCGGCTTCAAGCAGCTGATGGAGACCTTCGAATCGGCGCGCATCCAGACCGCCGCCCGCGCCGTGGGCGTGGCGCAATCGGCGGCCGAGATCGGCATGCAATACGCCATCGACCGCAAGCAGTTCGGCAAACCGCTGATCGAGTTCCCGCGCGTCGCCGACAAGCTGGCGATGATGGCGGTGGAAATCATGATCGCCCGCCAGCTGACCTATTTCAGCGCCTGGGAAAAGGACCACGGCCGGCGCTGCGACCTGGAGGCCGGCATGGCCAAGCTCTTGGGCGCGCGCGTCGCCTGGGCGGCGGCCGACAATGCCTTGCAGATCCATGGCGGCAACGGCTTTGCGCTGGAATACGCCATCAGCCGCGTGCTGTGCGACGCGCGGATCCTGAACATCTTCGAGGGCGCGGCCGAGATCCAGGCCCAGGTTATTGCACGCAGGCTACTGGACTAGGATGAAATTCCGGCCCCTGCTGGACAGCGGGGGCCGTTAGGGCATTATGGCAGCAACATGACGTAACGGAGCTGCCCATGAACCGCATCCCGATGATTTCCGTGGCCTTCGCCGCCACGCTCGGCCTTGCCGCCTGCGAGCCCGCCACGCCCGACGTTCCGGGCAGCAATATCCCGACTGGCGCCTATGTGCTGGTCGGCATCGGTTCCGACACCGTGCCGCAGCGCAATGTCGGCATGACCATCGCGGCGGACGGCTCGATTTCGGGCAAGGCGCCCTGCAACCAGTATTCGGCCAGCCAGACCGCCGAGCCGCCGGGCTTTGCGCTGGGCCCGCTGACCACGACCGAGATGGCCTGTTCGGGCAATGCCGGCCGGCTGGAGACGCGCTATCTGCAGGCGCTGTCGGCCGCCGACGGCATCACCTTCGAGGGCGGCGTGCTGACAATCAAGGGGCCGACCTACCTGACCTATGAGCCGGGCTATCGCAAGGAATGACCCCTTGCCCGGAAGGAGGCGCGCCATGCGCAAGCTGATCCTGGCCCTGTCCTTGCCCCTGGGGCTGGCCGCCTGCGCGGCCGAACCGGACGGTGCGGCGCAGATCCCCGGCGACTATGCGCTGGTCGCGGTCGAGGGCGTCGCGGTTTCGGGCACGCCGAGCCTGCGCATCGCCGAGGACGGCGCGGTCTCGGGGCAGGGGCCCTGCAACCTGTTCACCGGCCGCAACAACGCCGCGCTGCCGGCGCTGGACCTGGGCGCGCTGGCGGTGACGCGCCGCGCCTGCCTGCAAGAGGGCGGCGAGCACGCGTTCTTCCAGGCGCTCGGCGCGGTGCGCGAGGCCAGGCGCGAGGGCGAGGAGCTGGTGATGACCGGCCCGGATGTCACCATCCGCTGGCGGATCGCGACGCCGTAAGCCGGGCGACCAGCCGGGCGCGTGCGGGCGGCAGGGGCTTGCCCGCATGGCTCTCGGCGAGCCGCGATTGCAGGAAATGCCCGGTCAGGGCCAGCGCGTCCTCGATCCCGCCATTGCCGCGTCCGCCCAGCATGGCGGGCAGGGGCAAGAGCCGCGGCGCCCAGTCCCCCGCCGCCTGCGCCGAAACCGCCCGGCCCGAGCGCGGGCTGACATAGGCCAGCCCCTCGCGCGATCCCGTCACCGCGCAGCTGGTCAGGTCCAGCCCGAAGCCCAGCTCGTCCAGAAGCCGCATTTCCCAGCGCAGATAGGCTTCCGCCCAATCCTCGCCCGCGTCCATCAGGTCCAGCAGCGCCTCGGTCGCGGCGGCAAGGTGGGGATGGGGGTCGCGCTCGGGCAGGGCAAAGGTCAGCAGCGCGGTGACGGCATTCACCCCGGCCAGCGCATCGGCACCGGCCAGCAGCCCCGGCCGCGCCCGCGCCGGCTCGATGCTGAAGGTGCCCAGCTGTTCCTCAAGCCGCGCCCGCCAGCGCAGGCTGACCCGGTTGCCCGGCTGCAGCATGGCGGCGCGCCTGGCGCTGGCGCCGCCGGGCACCAGGCCGCGGATCAGCCCTGCCTCGCGCGTCAGCACGGTCAGGATCACGGCGCTTTCGCCGTGCCTTTGCAGCGCCATCACGCTGGCCTCGCCGCTCCATTCCATCGCGCCGCCTTTCCTTTCGCGCCACCCTGCCGCAATCTGGGGGCGACGGACAAGGAGGCAGGCATGTTGAAACCGTGGATCGAGGCCCAGGCCCGGCTGGTCGAAGTGGCGGCGGGGCGCGCGCCGGCGGATCTGGTGATCCGGGGCGGGCAATGGGTCAATGTCCACACGCGCGAGGTGATCCCCGGCATCGACATCGCCGTGGCCGACGGCCGGGTGGCCTATGTCGGCGCCGATGCCGGGCCCTTGATCGGCCCCGATACGCAGGTGATCGAGGCGGCGGGCCGCTACATGGTCCCCGGCCTGGTCGACGCGCATATGCATGTCGAATCGGGGATGCTGACGCCCGCCGGCTTTGCCGCCGCCGTGATCCCGCATGGCACGACGACGATCTTCCACGACCCGCATGAGATCGCCAATGTGCTGGGGCTCAACGGCGTGCGGCTGATGCGGGACGAATCGCTGCTCCAGCCGATCAGCATGTTCACCCAGATGCCCAGCTGCGCGCCATCCGCCCCCGGCCTGGAGACCACCGGCCAGCCGATCACCGAGGGCGAGGTGGCGCAGGCCATGGGCTGGGACGGCATCGTCGGCCTGGGCGAGATGATGAACTTTCCCGGCGTCGCCGCGGGCGACCGGCAGATGCTGGCCGAGATCGCCGCCACCCGCGCCGCCGGCAAGACGGTGGGCGGCCATTACGCCAGCCCCGACCTGGGCCGGCCCTTCCACGCCTATGTCGCCGGCGGCGCCGCGGACGACCACGAGACCACGACCGAGGCGCAGGGCATCGCCCGCGTGCGCCAGGGCATGGGCTGCATGATGCGGCTGGGCTCGGCCTGGTATGACGTGGAAAGCCAGATCACCGCGATCACCGAAAAGGGGCTCGACCCGCGCTTCTTCATCCTTTGCACCGACGACAGCCATTCCGGCACGCTGGTCCATGACGGACACATGAACCGGGTGGTGCGCCATGCCATCGACTGCGGCTGCGATCCGCTGGTGGCGATCCAGATGGCGACGATCAACGCGGCCCAGCATTTCGGGCTGGAACGCGAGCTGGGCAGCATCACGCCGGGCCGGCGGGCGGACGTGATCCTGACCCGCGACCTGCGCAGCCTGCCCATCGAGGCGGTGATCGCGCAGGGGCGGCTGGTCGCCGAAGGCGGCAAGCTGCTGGTGGATTGCCCGCGCATCGCCTGGCCCGACGAGGCGCGCAACTCGGTGCATCTGGGGCGCAGCCTTGCCGGCGCGGATTTCGCCGTGCGCGCCACGGGCGACAGCGCGCGGGTGCGGGTGATCGGCGTGGTCGAGAACCAGGCCCCGACCCGCGCGCTGACCGCCGAGCTGCCGATCCGCGACGGCGTGATCGAGGCGCAGGGCGAGACCTGCCATATCGCGCTGGTCGAACGCCACCGGGCGACGGGCGGCGTAGTGAACGGCTTCGTCTCGGGCTTCGGCTACCAGGGCCGGATGGCGGTGGCCTCGACCGTGGCGCATGACAGCCATCACATGATCGTCGTCGGCACCTGCCGCGACAGCATGGCGGCGGCGGCCAACCACCTGGGCCGGATCGGCGGCGGCGTCACCGTGTTCCGCGACGGCGAGGAACTGGCGACGGTGGCGCTGCCCATCGCCGGGCTGATGTCCGACCTGCCCGCCGAGGAAGTGGCCGAGGCGACGCAGGGGATCGTCAAGGCGATGCAGGATTGCGGCTGCCGGCTCAACAACGCCTATATGCAGCATTCGCTCCTGGCGCTGGTGGTGATCCCCGAGCTGCGCATCTCGGACCTGGGCATCGTCGACGTGACCCGGTTCGAACTGGTCGACCTGCTGGTCTAGCCCTGCAGCCCCGGCACGACCCCCGGCCGGGATGGGCCGGGGCCGGCCGCGGGGCGTGCGTCAGTCGCCGTCGTCGGGCACTTCGTCGTCATCGCCGAAGCGGGCGTCGTCGTCATATTCGTCCTCGCCCTCGCCGACATATTTCGCCGACAGGTTGATCGAGTGATTGTCGTGGATCGGGTCCATGACGATGTCCGAGGGGATTTCGCCCGCCAGCCATTCGCGGATCTCGTCCTTGGTCTCGTCGATCTCCTGCCCGGTGACTTCGGCGATATAGGTGATGAAGGCGCGCTGGTCGCCGTCGATCTCCTCAAGGTCGCTTTCATCGGCCGCAGGCCATTTCTCGACGATGGCCTCGAAGAAGGCGGGCCAGTTGTCGCGGACGTGAACCCATTTCATCAGTAGCCTCCTCCGCCCAGGCCGCCCTGCACCATGCGCGAGGCGCCGGTGATGTCCTCGCCCACGCCGGCCACGGTATTGCACGCGGCAAGCGCAAGAAGGGTCAGGATGGCTGCGATCCGACTGAATTTCATTCTCTTTCCTCCTGCCACCAGGTTTCTGGCATGAAGCCGGGCCAGTCACCGTAAAGCGGCGTGTTTTCAGGATAATCCAGGTCGGCACGATGGGCCAAGCGGGAAATCCGTGAATAGCTGACCGGGATGACATAGCGTCCGGCGGTTAAGATTCGGTCAAGGGCCCTGACCGCTGCGACGAAATCCTCATGCGTGCGGGCGTGGCCCATCTCGGCGATCATCGCCTCGGCGGCGGCGCTGTCCATGCCCATCCAGTTGCGGCTGCCCGGCTTGGCCACGCCCTCGCGGCCCCAATAGAGCCGCTGTTCGTTGCCGGGCGACAGCGACAGCCCGCGTTCATACCAGGTCATGTCGAACTGGTAATTGTTCGTCCGTTCCACATATTGCGCGGCATCGAGCATCGTCACCGTCGGCCGGATGCCCAGGTTGCGCAGCGATTGCACGAAGATGTCGATGATCTGCCGGGTCTCGGCGCTGGTGCGCATGGCGCTGCCCGACTGGTTCAGCAGGATCTCGAAGGCGAAGGGGCGGCCCTTCGCGTCGCGCAGCTCGCCCTCCTGCACGGTCCAGCCGGCCTCGCCCAGCAGGTCCAGCGCGGCGCGGATGCCCCGGCGGTCGATGGCGCGCTCGCCGCCCTCGGGCAGGGCATAGCCCTCGATGGTGCCGGGCGGCAGCTGGTCGGCGAAGGGCGCCAGCAACGCGGCCTCGCGCCCGGTGGCGGGGCCGGGCTGCATCGCCAGATCGGAATTGGCGAAATAGCTGGTGATCCGCGGATCCTTGCCGCCGGTCAGCGTCATGTTGATGAAGCGATAGTTGAAGGCTTCGATCATCGCCTGCCGCACCCGCCAGTCGGCAAACAGCGGATTGCGGGTGTTCATCACCAGCCCCATGATCCCCGAGGGGCGGCCATGCGCGATCTCGGATTTCTCCATCCGGCCGTCGCGCATGGCGGGAAAGTCGAAATTGCGTTCCCAGCGCGCCGCGACCAGTTCGCGCCAGACGTCGATCTCGCCGGCCTTGAACGCCTCGAACATGGCCGAGGCGTCGCCGAAATAGTCGTAGCGGATCACGTCGAAATTGTGCAGCCCCCGGCTGACCGCCAGGTCGCGGCCCCAGTAATCCGGGTTGCGGCGAAAGCTGATCGCCCGGCCCGGATCGACCTTGTCGATGACATAGGGCCCCGATCCGATGGGGACCATCAGGCTGGACCGGCCGAAATCGCGCCCCTGCCATTGCGCCTTCTTCAGGATCGGCCGCATGCCCATCAGCATCGACAGCTCGCGGTCGGCGGTGTTGAAGGTGAACCGGACCGAGCGCGGCCCGGTCTGTTCCATCGTCTCGACCTTGGACCAGACGGCGGTATAGCGCGGATGCCCCTTGGTCCCCAGCACCTCATAGGACCACATCACGTCCTCGATCGTTACCGGCGTGCCGTCGGAAAAGCGCGCCTCGGGGCGCAGGGTGAACTCGACCCATGTCCGGTCGGCATCGGTCTCGACGCTTTCGGCCAGAAGGCCGTAGAGGGTGAAGGGCTCGTCGATCGAGCGCATCATCAGCGACTCGGCCACCAGCCCCGGCTGGGTGAAGATCGGCCAGACCGGGTTGCCCATCAGGATCCAGGGGTTGAGCGAATCGAAGGTGCCCGTCTCGGCCAGGCGAATCGTGCCGCCCTTGGGCGCCTCGGGATTGGCATAGGGCAGGTGGGTGAAGCCGGCCGGAAGCGCAGGTTCTCCATACATTGCAATGGCATGCCGGGGTTCGGCAAGGCTTGCCAGCGGCATGGATGCAACACACAGGCACAGGGCGATTCGCCGCCAGATCGCGGATTCGTTAGCAAACTTGAAGAATCGCATGCTCGATGGCCCTGTTTTCCGGGTCGTTGGTTCTGCCCGCGCCCAGATTAACCGCCCGTTCACCTTGAAGCAAACTTACGCCTTGGACTCATGGGGCGAAAAGCGTATAGATAAGGCACTGCTCGATAGGTTTCTTGCCTGTATGAAACCTGCCTCATGACTTGCGCCCGCCTTGTGCGGGCGCTTTTTTCTTGGGGGTTTCGCGATCCGGCCGCAGCCTTGCCTGCCCGCGCCCGCCGGGGGAATCGAGCGCGCAAAAAAGTGAACGAAGCGGTATTTCCCCTGCCATCGCCGGCGGCCCCCGCGCCTTGCCGCGCCGCCGGTGTCCGACCTTGTGCGGTGCGGGCTTTTTCCCCATGCTGCGGCGGCAACAGCAACGCAGGCGTGGAGGCAGCGATGTTCCAGAAATTCCTTGGCGGCAAGACGGCGGTGGTGACGGGTTCGAACTCGGGGATCGGGCTTGGCATCGCGCATGAGCTGGCGCGGGCCGGGGCGGATCTGGTGCTGAACAGCTTTACCGACGCGCCCGAGGATCACGCCCTGGCCGAAAGCCTGGCCGCCGAGCATGGCGTCAAGGTCCGCTACATCCAGGCCGACATGTCGAAGGGCGCCGAGTGCCGCGCCCTGATCGAAAAGGCCGGCGCCTGCGACATCCTGGTGAACAATGCCGGCATCCAGCATGTCGCGCCGATCCCGGATTTCCCGGCCGAGAAATGGGACGCGATCATCGCCATCAACCTGTCCTCCGCCTTTCACACCACGGCGGTGGCGCTGCCGCTGATGCGCGAGGCGGGCTGGGGGCGGGTGATCAACATCGCCTCGGCGCACGGGCTGACGGCCAGCGAATACAAGTCGGCCTATGTCGCCGCCAAGCACGGCATCGTCGGCCTGACCAAGGTGACGGCGCTGGAGACGGCGAAGGAGCCGATCACCTGCAACGCCATCTGCCCCGGCTATGTGCTGACGCCCATCGTGGAAAAGCAGATCCCCGACCAGATGAAGACCCACAACCTGAGCCGCGAGGACGTGATCGCCAAGGTCATGCTGCACCGCCAGCCCTCGGGGCAGTTCGCCACGGTCGAGCAGATGGGCGGCACGGCGGTCTTTCTGTGCTCGCCGG
The DNA here is from genome assembly GCF_018499825.1 of Paracoccus sp. pheM1. Lineage (NCBI taxonomy): Bacteria > Pseudomonadati > Pseudomonadota > Alphaproteobacteria > Rhodobacterales > Paracoccaceae > Paracoccus > Paracoccus sp. pheM1. The sequence goes on along the minus strand of NZ_JAGXCX010000002.1, from coordinate 1,099,382 downwards.
CGGCCGAGCAGATCACCGGCACGACGATCTCGGTGGACGGGGGGTGGACGGCGCTTTAGGGCGCCGCTCCGGCAGGGTTTCCCGCCCCTTTGCCCAAGGGGATCGCGGGCGGGCGGTCAGCCCCAGGCCGCCTCGAACTCACGCCATTCGCCCTTGCTCATGCCGCTGTTTTCCTGCGTGACCGTCTCGCCGGCCAGGCGGCGCTTCAGCGCCTCGACGCCCCTGGCGGAAAGCTGCATGCCGCCCAGCCGGTAATCCTCGAAGGCGGCGTAGGCGAAGGGCACCCAGTCCTTGACGATGCCGCACATGGTTTCGGCATAGGTGCGGATCTCGTATTGCGCATGGGCATCGGCGCGCAGGCGCAGGAAATGGAACAGGTTGTGCAGGTCGACCTTCCAGTACCATTGCGTATAGACATTCGCCGGCAGGTTCATCCGCGCCAGTTCGCGCGCCAGGCCCTGCTGGCCCTCCTGGCTCAGCATCGCCTCGTAATGGTCATAGCTGCGCATCGCGTCCTCGCGCAGGATGTCGAGGACGCGGGCGGCCTCGTCCCCCTCCAGCACCTGGCCGCGGCCCTGGTTGTTCACCGTCGATTGCGCGGCCAGGTGTTCGGGGGCGGGGATGTAGAATTCGCGGTCCAGGATCGAATAGCGCGCCGAATATTCGTTCACGTTGGCGGTGCGGTGGCGGATCCATTGCCGGGCGACGAAGACCGGCAGCTTGACGTGGAACTTGACCTCGCACATCTCGAACGGGGTCGAGTGCCAGTGCCGCATCAGGTAGCGGATCAGCCCCTCGTCGTTGCTGACCGATTTCGTGCCGCGGCCATAGCTGACCCGCGCGGCCTGGGTGATCGCGCCGTCGTCGCCCATGTAGTCGATGACCCGCACCAGCCCGTGATCCAGCACCGGATGCGCCCGGTAGAGATGGCCCTCCATCCCCTCGGAGACGGCGCGCAGGGTGGGGCGCGGGCTGGCGCGCAGCTCGTCGATCTCGGCCTGTTGTTCGGGGGTCAGGGGCATGGCGGAATCCTTCGTGCTGTTGGGCATATCTTGTGGCACCGACGGGGGATGCAATCAACCGGCAGTATGGACGCGGCGGGTGCAGCCGATCGCCCCACGTTGCGGTCCGGCCGCCGCCATGCCAGTCTGGCCGCAGCGAACGGAAAGGAGCGACAGATGAAGGTCCGCTATCTGCACACCATGGTCCGCGTGCTCGATCTGGAAAAGACGATGGCATTCTTCCGCCTGCTCGGGCTGGAGGAGACGCGGCGAATCGACAATGAGAAGGGGCGCTTCACCCTGGTCTTCATGGCGCCGCCCGGCCAGCCGGAATGCCCGGTCGAGCTGACCTGGAACTGGGACGGCGACGACGGCCTGCCCTCGGACAGCCGGCATTTCGGCCATCTCGCCTATCGGGTCGAAGATATCTACGAGATGTGCCAGAGGCTGATGGATGCGGGCGTGACCATCAACCGCCCGCCGCGCGACGGCCACATGGCCTTTGTCCGCAGCCCTGACAACATCTCGATCGAATTGCTGCAAGAGGGCGAGGCGCTGCCGCCGCAAGAGCCCTGGGCCAGCATGCAGAACACAGGCCACTGGTAGGGGGCGGGGCCCCGGCGCAAGGCGGCGCAGGGTCTGGCTCATGTCCGACCCGCACTGGGCCGGGCCCGGCCGAGCTGCCGCAAGAGCCCTGGGCCAGCATGCAGAACACGGGCCACTGATAGAGGGCGGGGCCGCGGCGCAAGGCGGCGCAGGGTCTGGACATGCCCGGCCCGCGCCGGGTCGGGTCGGCCTATCGCAGACCTGACCGCGCGCATTGAGACGCTGGATGCCCGACCCGTCGCCGGGACCGGCCGGCGGGGAGAAGGGCCCCCGCGGCCGATGCCGGTGCGGGCCGGGCATGACGGCGTCGCTGGGCCATGCCGGGGCGGTGTGGTTCAATAGATGTAGCGGATCTGCTCGGCCCAGAATCTTTCGACCCGGCGCCATTGCAGGTTCACCGCCTCGATGGGCGGATCGTCCAGCACGCCGGACAGTTCCAGCCCTTCGGCATGGCGGGCAAACAGCCGCGCCACGCAATCGCGCACCTCTTGCCCCGTCTGGGTCAGCCGCACCCGGACCGCGCGGCGGTCCATCTCGCAGCGTTCATGGTGGACATAGCCCAGCTCGACCAGCTTCTTGAGATTGTAGGAGACGTTCGAGCCCTGATACATCCCGCGCGAGCGCAACTCGCCCGCCGTCACCTCCGACGTGCCGAGATTGTAGATCAGCAGCGCCTGCACCGGCGTCAGATCCGAGCGGCCCAGCCGCTCGAACTCGTCCTTGACCAGGTCCAGCAAAAGCCGATGCAGCCGCTCCAGCATTTGCAGGCTTTCCAGATAGGCGTCGGCCCGGTTGGTCCGCGGCGGCAAGGGCCGCAGGGCCGGCACCGTGTGGGCAGAGCTGCGCTGTTGCATAAGCGGGTTCCGTTCTTGGCCTCGTTTCCGCCACAATGGCGCAGATTTGCCAATCTTCGGTTAATCGCCGCGCAGTTTGCTAAAATTGCGCCTATTTCCGTGCCAGCCGCTGATGGGCAAAACCCGCCACGCGGTCCAGGATGGGCAGCAGCGCCTGCGGTCCTGGGCGGGCGTCGCCCAGCCGGGCGGTGATCCAGGGATACAGATCCTGGTCGTTTTCGCTCAGCAGCGCCTCGTAAAGGTCCAGTTCCTCGGGGCTCAGCCCGTCAAGCTCGCTGTCCGAGAACGGGCCCAGGATCAGGTCCATCTCCTTGGTGCCCCGCCGCCAGCTGCGCATCCGCAGCCGCTTCAGCCTTGCTTCGTTCTCGTCCACGCTTGCCCCCGGCTTGCCTGTCCGCGGCGCCGCCCCTATGACGGGGCAGCCAGCCGCAGGATGAATTCGATGAGCTTTTTGTCGCAGACGCTCGCCCGCGTCAAACCCTCGCCCACCATCGCCATCACCACCCGCGCCCGCGAGCTTGCGGCCGAGGGGCGGGACATCATCGGCCTGTCCGCCGGCGAGCCCGATTTCGACACGCCCGCGCATATCCGCGAGGCGGCCAAGGCCGCCATCGACGCCGGCCATACCCGCTACACGGCGGTAGACGGCATCCCGGAACTGAAACGCGCCATCTGCGACAAGTTCGCGCGGGAAAACGGGCTGGACTATGCGCCCGCGCAGGTGACGGTCGGCACCGGCGGCAAGCAGATCCTCTACAACGCACTGATGGCGACGCTGAATCCGGGCGACGAGGTCATCATTCCCGCGCCCTATTGGGTCAGCTACCCGGACATGGTGCTGCTGGCCGGCGGCACGCCCGTGGTGGTCGAGGGCGCGATGCAGAACGGCTATCGCATCACCCCCGAACAGCTGGAGGCGGCGATCACGCCGCGGACGAAATGGCTGATCCTCAATTCGCCCTCGAACCCCACCGGCGCGGGCTATGCCGTCGAACACATGCGCGCCCTGACCCAGGTGCTGATGCGCCATCCGCAGGTCTGGGTGCTGGCGGACGACATCTACGAGCATCTGGTCTTTGACGATTTCCGCTTCGTCACCCCGGCGCAGGTCGAGCCGGGGCTGAAATCGCGCACGCTGACCATGAACGGCGTGTCGAAGGCCTATGCCATGACCGGCTGGCGCATCGGCTATGGCGCGGGCCCCGAGGAACTGATTCGCGCCATGGCCAAGCTGCAGTCGCAATCGACCTCGAACCCCTGCTCGATCAGCCAATATGCGGCGCTGGCCGCGTTGCAGGGGCCGCAGGACTACATCGCGGAAAGCCGCGCCGTGTTCCAGCGCCGCCGCGACCTGGTGGTGGCGGGGCTGAACGCCTGTCCCGGCATCGACTGCCCGGTGCCGCAGGGGGCGTTCTACGTCTATCCCTCGATCGCGGCGCTGATCGGCAAGACCTCGGCCGGCGGCACGTTGATCGCGGATGACGAGGCATTCGCCACCGCGCTGTTGAACGAGACCGGGGTCGCGGTGGTCTTTGGCGCGGCCTTCGGGCTTTCGCCGCATTTCCGCATCTCCTACGCCACATCGGACGCGGTGCTGGCGGATGCCTGCGCGCGGATCAAGGGGTTCTGCGAGGGGTTGCGCTAAAGCGAAGCGGCGGGGCCGAAACCCCGCCCCGCCTGCCTTAGTTGACGAAAAGCTGCGGCCTGGTCAGGCTTTCCGGGCGCAGGATGGCGTCCAGCCGTTCTTTCGGCAAAAGCCCCTTTTCCAGCACCAGCTCATAGACGCCGCGGCCGGTCAGATGCGCCTCGGTCGCGAGTTCGGTGGCGGCGGCATAGCCGATATAGGGGTTCAGCGCCGTGACGATGCCGATCGAGCGGCGCACGGTTTCCTTCAGCACGTCGCGATTGGCGGTGATGCCGCGCACGCAATTGTGCTCCAGCGTGTTGCAGGCCGCGATCAGGTGGCTGACCGAGCGGAACATGCTGTAGGCGATGACCGGCTCGAAGGCATTCAGCTGCAACTGCCCGCCCTCGGCGGCCATGGTGATGGTCATGTCGTTGCCGATCACCTCGAAGGCGACCTGGTTGACCACCTCGGGGATGACCGGGTTCACCTTGCCCGGCATGATCGAGGAACCGGCCTGTTTCGCCGGCAGGTTGATCTCGTTGAAGCCGGCGCGCGGGCCCGAGGACAGCAGCCGCAGGTCGTTGCAGATCTTCGACAGCTTGACCGCCACCCGCTTCAGCACGCCCGAGACCTGCACGAAGGCGCCGCAATCCTGCGTCGCCTCGACCAAGTCGGGGGCGGTGACGACCGGGATCACGGTGATCTCGGCCAGCCGCGCCCGCACCCGCTCGGCATAGTCGGGATGGGTGGTGATGCCGGTGCCGATGGCGGTGGCGCCCAGGTTGATCTCGCAGATCAGGCTGGCGGCCTCGGCCAGGCGCATCTCGTCCTCGCCGATGGTGATGGCGAAGGCGTTGAACTCCTGGCCCAGGGTCATCGGCACCGCCTCTTGCAGCTGGGTGCGGCCCATCTTGAGGATTTCGGCGAATTCCGCGCCCTTCTCGGCAAAGGCGCCGCGCAGCGAGGCCAGCGCCGCGATCACGTTCTGCAAGCCCCGCCACGAGGCCAGCCGCAACGCCGTCGGATAGACGTCGTTGGTCGATTGGCTCATGTTCACATGCTCGTTGGGATGCAGGTATTTGTATTCACCCTTGGCATGGCCCATGATCTCCAGCGCGCGGTTGGCGATGACCTCGTTGGCGTTCATGTTGGTTGAGGTGCCGGCGCCGCCCTGGATCTGGTCCACGACGAACTGGTCGTGCAGCTGGCCGGCGCGGATTTCCTCGCAGGCGGCGACGATGGCGTCGCGGCGCTCGGCCGAAAGCAGCCCCAGATCGGCATTGGCCAGCGCCGCAGCCTGCTTGATCGCGGCCAGCGCGCGGATCAGTTCGGGAATTTCGCCGATGGGCCTGCCGGAGATCGGGAAATTCTCGACGGCGCGCAGGGTGTGGACGCCCCAATAGGCGTCGGCGGGCACCTCGCGGTCGCCAAGCAGGTCGTGTTCGATGCGGGTCTTGGTCATGTTCACCTCGGGCGCAGGCGCGCCGCCCGCCGGTGGCGGTGCGGGCGCGATGCGCATTTCTGTCGGATCTGTTGCGATAGGCAGGGCGTTCGCGCGCCCCATGTGTCAAAGATTTAGGCAGGATCGCGGGTATTTTCCAATGCGAAGTCGCGCTGGGTTATTCCGATCCTGCATAACCTTCGCCCAACTCGCGCGCGGCCTGCCAGACCCGCCCGGTGATGCCGCGGCCGCGCGCCGCATTGCGGTAAAGCCGGATCTCCATCGGCAGTTCCGGGGCCACGACCTCCAGCCGGCCGGTCGCGATCTCGGCCGCGACCAGCCGGCGGGGCAGCCAGACCAGGCCATGCCCGGCCACGGCCATGCTTTTCATCGCCTCGGCCATGCTGGCTTCGTCGGTATGGGCGACATAGACCCTGGGCGCGCCGGGCTGCGCCAGCGCGATGCGCGCCATGGCGTTCAGGAACGAGCCGCGGGAATATTTCAGCATCGGCATGCCCTCGGTCCGCCATTCCTGCGGAAAGCCGGGGCGGGCGACGGCGACCAGGCTGTCCTGGCCCACCACCAGATGCGGATAGCCCGCGGGGTCCAGCGGGATGTTCACCTGCGGATGGGCATAGGTCAGGAAGAAGTCATAGCCGCCCTCGGTCAGGGCCTCGATGCAGCGGTCGAAATTCTCGGGCTTGACGCGGCTGGTCATCTGCCCCGCCGCCGCCTTCAGCCGCATCAGCCAGCCCGGCAGGAAGGTCACGGTCAGGCTGTGCAGCGCCACGAAGGAAATCTCGCCGCCCCGGCTTCGGGCATGGTCGCGGAACTCGGCGCGGCGGGCGAGGATCATGCGCACGACCTCCTCGGCCGTCTCGCGGAACAGCACGCCCTCGGGCGTCAGCGACACCGGGTAGCTGTCGCGCGACAGCAGGTCGGTGCCCAGCCATTCCTCCAGCGCGCGGATGCGGCGGCTGAAGGCGCTTTGCGTGACGCCGCGCAGCTCGGCCGAGCGCGAGAAGCTGTGCGTCTCGGCCAGGCTCAGGAAGTCCTCAAGCCATTTCAGATCCATGCGCCCCCCTTTCCTGCCGCTTTAGCCGAGCCGGCGCGGGCGCGCCATGCCTGGCCGCCTTGCGGGCGGCAATCGGGCCTGAATGCTTGCCCCTGGCCGGAAAATCCGGTTTTCTGGCGGGCATCAGACGGGGAAGGAAGCATGGACGACAGCACGATGGTGACGGTGGCCGAGCTTGGCCGGATGGTCGAGTCGCTTTTCATGCGCGCCGGCTTCAACGCCCAGCAGGCCGATGCCATCGCCCGCATCATCACCGCCGCCGAGCGCGACGGCGCGAAATCGCACGGCATCTATCGTATCGAAGGCTGCCTGCGCACCCTGGCGGCCGGCAAGGTTTTCCCCGATGCGCGACCGGAGCTGATCGACGAGGGCAGCGCCGTGATCCGGGTCGGGGCCGGCGGCGGCTTTTCCCCCGCCGCCTTCGAACTGGGCCTGCCGGCGCTGGCCGGCCGCGCGGAAAAGCTGGGGCTGGCGGCGCTGGTCATCAACGATTGCGTGCATTACTCGGCGCTGTGGCCCGAGGTCGAGGCGCTGGCGGCGCGCGGCCTTGCCGGGCTTGCCATGTGCCCCAGCTATGCCGCCGTCGCCCCGGCGGGCGGCAACCGGCCGATCCTGGGCACCAACCCCATCGCCTTTGCCTGGCCGCGTGCGGGGGCCGCCCCCTACGTCTTCGACTTCGCCACCTCGGCCGCGGCGCGGGGCGAGATCGAGCTGCTGGCGCGGGCGGGCGAACCCCTGCCCGAAGGCTGGGCGCTGGACGCGGCCGGCCAGCCCACCACCGATCCCCAGGCGGCGCTGGCCGGGGCCATGCTGCCCTTTGGCGGGCACAAGGGCTCGGCCATCTCGACCATGGTCGAGCTGCTGGCGGGGGTGATGATCGGCGACCTGACCAGCCAGGGCGCGCTGGACGAACTGGGCACGCTGGCCCTGGCGCCCAGGCATGGCGAGCTGATCCTGGCCTTTTCGCCGGCGCGTTTCGCCGCCGGCCGGCCCGGCGATCCGCTGGCTGCGGCCGAGGCGCTGTTCGACGCCATCCTGGGCCAGGGCGCGCGCCTGCCCGGCCAGCGCCGCCTTGCCGCCCGCGCCCGCTCCGAGGCCGAGGGCATCGCGCTGACCGCCGCAGAACTGGCGCTGATCGAGCGCTTCCAGCGCGAGGGGCTGGCGGCGCTGGGCTGATCGCGGTCCGGCGGGGGCCAAGCGGCTGCACGACCGGCGGTCGGCATGCATCGCGGCCGTCTCGTGCGCCGGCTGCCGGAAAGCGGCTGAGCAGAATCGTCCATCCGTCCCAGGCGGTGTGGCCGGCCCAAGGGCAGGGGTCGATCATGCGCGACGCCGGCATTGCGCGGGGCTTGCAAGGCAGGCCCCCGTTCCGATCCTGTGCATCAGGTGCAGAAGCCTAGCCGTCGGTTCTCGGCTCAGGGCGGGCCACCGGGCGCGGCATCGGCGGAACTGGAGCGGCGGATCCTCGCCACGCCAGCCGCCGGACTGGCAGGCCGCCGGGCCGCGCTGCCACGGCCCCGCGGACAGGCCCGCGAAATGCCGCGGTGCCGGTCCAGAACCGGGGCGGGCGTTCGATCATGCCCCGACCTTGCGGCGGGCGGATCAGCCTAGCGCATGGCGGCAAGCCAGTCCTGAATCGCGGCCAGCGATTCGGGCTCGTCGAGGAAGGGGACATGGGCGCGATCGGGCACCTCGGCCAGGATCATCTGGGGATGCCGGCAGCGCATCTCGGTCGCGGTCTCATGCGCCAGCAGGTCCGAATTCGCCCCGCGCACCAGCGCCAGAGGCAGCCCCTGCGCGGCGTCGAACAGCGGCCACAGATCGACCTCGGGCCCATTGAAGGCGGCCAGGAACGCCTCGCGCAGGGCGGGGTCGTAGTTGATGCGCAGGCCCGCGGGCGTCTCGGCGTAATGGCGCCGCGCCTCGTCCAGCCATCGGCTTGCCGGCACGCCGGCAAAGCCGGGCATGAGGGCGGGCAGGCGCTCTGCCATGTCCTCCAGGCTTTTCGCGGCCGGGTTGCGGCCGACATAGTCGAAGATCCGCTCCAGCCCGCTGCGCTCCAATGCCGGGCCGACATCGTTCAGGCACAGGCCCAACAGCCGGTCGCGCGCCGTCGCGGCCAGCAGCATGCCGATGATCCCCCCGCGCGAGGTGCCCAGCACCGCCGCCTGCGCGATGCCCAGGTGATCCAGCAGCGCCAGCGCGTCCCGCGCCTCTTGCGGGACGGTATAGCTGTCCGCGCCGGTCCAATCCGAATCGCCGCGGCCGCGGTAATCCGGCCGGATCAGCCGCACGCCGGCCAGATGCGGCGCCAGATAGTCGAAATCCCGCCCCGTCCGGGTCAGCCCCGGCAGGGCCAGGACCGCCAGCCCCTCGCCCTCGTCGCGATAGGCCAGCCGGGCGCCGTCCTCGGCCTGGAAGAAGCGGACGGGCATCACAGGTTTTCCGACTGCGGCATGCCCAGCACGTGATAGCCGCCATCGACCAGCACGATCTCGCCCGTGGTGCAGGCGCCCCAGTCCGAACACAGCCAGACCGCCGTGCCGCCGATCGCCTCCAGCGTGGCATTGGCGCGCAGCGGGGCATTGGCCTCGGTATGGCGATAGGTCTTGCGGGCGCCGCCGATGGCTGCGCCGGCCAGGGTCTTCATCGGGCCGGGGCTGATCGCGTTGACGCGAATCCCCTCGGGGCCCAGGTCGTTGGCCAGGTAGCGGACCGAGGATTCCAATGCGGCCTTTGCCACCCCCATGACGTTGTAGAACGGCGTGACCCGGTTCGAGCCGGCATAGGTCAGCGTGATGATCGAGCCGCCATTCCTCATCAGGGGCTGCGCGCGCCGGGCCAGGTCGATCAGCGAATAGCACGAAATCGTCAAGGAATTCTTGAAATTGTCGCGGGTCGTATCGATGAATCGCCCGGTCAGCTCGTTCTTGTCGGAATAGGCGACGGCATGGACCAGGAAATCCAGCCCGCCCCAGCGCGATTCGATCGCCGCAAAGGCGCGGTCGAGCGATTCGTCGTCCAGCACGTCGACATCCATCAGGAAGTCCGAGCCCAGCGATTGCGCCAGGGGCTCGACCCGCTTGCCGAAAGCCTCGCCCTGATAGGAAAAGGCCAGTTCCGCGCCCTGATCCGCCAGCGCCTTCGCAATCCCCCAAGCGATCGAGCGGTCATTCGCGACCCCCATCACAAGGCCGCGTTTGCCTTTCATCAATTCGCTCATGGCTTAACCTTTTCTTGGTTTATTCGCGGTATTTCGACAGGAGCAGCGTGGCGTTGGTGCCGCCAAAACCGAAACTGTTGGAAAGGACACTATCGAAATCGACGTCATCCATGCGCGTCTGCGCAATCTCCTCGGGCCGGATCTCGGGGTCCAGCTCGGTGATGTTGGCCGAGGCGGCGATGAAGCCCTGCTGCATCATCAAGAGCGAATAGATCGCCTCATGCACGCCGGTCGCGCCCAGCGAATGGCCGGTCAGCGACTTGGTCGACGACACCGGCGGCACCGCGCCCTCGCCAAAGACCCGGCGCAGCGCCTTGATCTCGCCCACGTCGCCCACCGGGGTCGAGGTGCCATGCGCATTGACATAGCTGACGCGCCGCCCCTCGGGCAGGGTGGACAGCGCCAGCCGCATCGAGCGCTCGCCGCCCTCGCCGGAAGGGGCGACCATGTCATAGCCGTCGCTGGTCGCGCCATAGCCGGTGACCTCGGCATAGATGCGGGCGCCGCGGGCCAGGGCGTGGCCCAGCTCCTCCAGCACCACCACCCCGGCGCCGCCGGCGATGACGAAGCCGTCGCGGGTCGCGTCGAAGGGGCGCGAGGCCGTCTGGGGCGTGTCGTTGTATTTCGACGACATCGCGCCCATGGCGTCGAACAGGCAGCTGAGCGTCCAGTCCAGCTCCTCGCCGCCGCCGGCGAAGACGATGTCCTGCTTGCCCATCTGGATCAGCTCGGTGCCGTTGCCGATGCAATGCGCCGAGGTCGAGCAGGCCGAGGTGATCGAATAGTTCACGCCCTTGATCCTGAAGGGCGTGGCCAGGCAGGCCGAATTGGTCGAGGACATGCAGCGCGTGACCATGAAGGGGCCCATGCGCTTGGGCGCACCCTTCTCGATCACGGTGCGATGCGCCTCGAACAGGTTGGCGGTCGACGGCCCGCCCGAGCCCATGACCAGGCCCGAGCGCTCGTTCGAGACATCCTCGGGCGCCAGGCCCGCATCCTCGATCGCCTGCTGCATGGCGATGAAGTTATAGGCCGCGCCCGCGCCCATGAAGCGCAGGTTGCGCTTGTCGATATGGTCCTCGACGGCGATCTGCGGCATGCCGTGAACCTGGCTGCGAAAGCCGTGCTCGGCATATTCGGGGGCGAAGACGATGCCCGAGCGGCCGGCGCGCAGGCTTTCGGTGACCTCGGTGGCATTGTTGCCGATGGGAGAGACGATGCCCAGCCCGGTGATGACGACACGGCGCATGGCGTGCTCCTTGTTCATGTGTCAGGCGGCCGACAGGGCAACCTTCATGTCCTTGACCTCATAGATGGTTTCGCCGTCGGCCTCGACACGGCCGTCGGCGACGCCCATGGTCAGGCGACGGGTCTGGACCGCCTTGGTGAAATCGACGAAATAGCGCAAGAGCTTGCGGTCGGGGCGGACCATGCCGGTCAGCTTGACCTCGCCCACGCCAAGCGCATAGCCGCGCCCCTGCCAGCCGCGCCAGCCCAGGTTGAAGCCGGTCAGCTGCCACAGCCCGTCAAGGCCCAGGCAGCCCGGCATGATCGGATTGCCGGGAAAATGGCAGGCAAAGAACCACAGGTCGGGATGGATGTCGAATTCGGCGACGACATGGCCCTTGCCATGCGGGCCGGCATCGGCGGAAATCTCGGTGATGCGATCCATCATCAGCATCGGCGGCTCGGGCAATTGGGCATTTCCGGGGCCGAACAACTCGCCACGGGCGCAGGCCAGCAGATCTTCCTTGTCAAAGCTGGTCCGTGTCATCGTCATGCGCGTGTGTTCCCCTCGATCCGACGTTGCGTTAACTGCTGCGGCGGCTGCCGGGCAAGGCCCGCGCCGCACTTGCTTTCGGGTCTATCATTCCGTCCCGGCAGGGCGCAAGGGCGCAGGTTTTGCGGGTTTTTGCGTCGGATATGCCGGCGGTTGCCAAAGACGGAGGCGCGGCGGACGATTTGCCGCAGCTTTCCCCGCCCGGCAGGACGGGCGGGCCTTGCGCGCCATGGCCGGCGCCGCATCCGGGGGCTTTGCGCCCCCAGACCCCCGCAGGATATTTCAACACGAAAGAACCGGGCAGGAGAATACCGGGCCGCGGCTTCTTTCGTGCCGAAATATCCTGGGGGAGCGCGGAACGCGCGGGGGCAAAGCCCCCATGACGGGGGAACGGGCGGTCAGCCGGCCTGTTCCGCGGCCAGTTCGCGGGTGCGGCGGGCGATCAGGGCGATGCCCGGCGCGATGTCCCCCTCGCGGATCGAGGAATAGCCCAGCCGGAAGAAGGCGCAGGGCTGCGGCGGGGTTTCGAAGAAGACCTCGCCCGGCTCGATCAGCACGCTGTCCTCTTGCAGCCTTGCCGCCAGGACGGCGCTGTCGATGCCGGCCGGTCCCTCGATCCACAGGCTCGACCCGCCCGAGCGCGCCGCCCCGGCGATGCGCAGCCCGGTGGCCGCCAGCGCCTGCTCCATCAGCGCGCGGCGGCGTTTCAGCGCCCCGCGCAGCCGCACGATATGCGCGTCGTAATGGCCGAGCGCCAGGAAATAGGCGGTGATCCTTTGCAGGTGGTTCGGCGGGTGGCGCAGCATGATGGCGCGCAGCGCGCGGGCCCGCGCGATGAAGGGCGCCGGCGCCACCATGTAGCCGATGCGCAGCCCCGGAAACAGCGATTTCGAGAAGCTGCCGACATAGATCACCCGCCCCGACCGGTCGAGCGATTTCAGCGCCGGCGCCGGCGGGGCGAGATAGGACATCTCGAAGTCGTAATCGTCCTCGACGATCAGGAAATCATGCGCGGCGGCGCGGACCAGCAGGTCGCGGCGCCGCGCCAGCGGCATGGTCGCGCCGGTCGGGATGTTGTGGCTGGGCGTCACGATCACCAGCCGCGTCCCCTGCGGCAGCAGCTCGGGGTTCAGCCCGCCCTCGTCCACGTCGAGGAAGGTGGTCGGGCTGTGGGCGCGGCGCAGGGTCTCGGCGAAATCGGGATAGCCCGGATCCTCGGTCACGGCCAGCCGATCGCCGCGCGCCAGCAGCTCGACGGCGATGAACAGCGCGTTCTGCGCCCCCAGCGTCACCAGCACCTCGTCCGGCTCGGCCTGGATGCCGCGGCGGGGCAGGGAATGCGAGCAGATGTAGTCGATCAGCATCGGGTCGTCGGCGCCGTAGAGGTCCGAGGCCAGCTCGCCGAAATCCCGCGTCCCCCAGGCCCGGCGGGCGCAGTCGCGCCAGGCGTTGTGGTCGAAGAGCGCCGCGTCGCTTTGCCCGTAGATGAAGGGATAGCGGAAGTCGCGCCAGTTCGCCGGCTTGCGGATCACCCGCTGCCGCGGCAGCTGGCCCGCAAGCCAGCTGTCCCAGTCGAGCGCGGTCTCGTGCGGCACGGGCTCCTGCACCTTCAGCCGGCGGTGCGGCACGGTGGCGGCGACGATGATGCCGGACCGTGCCCGCGTCTCCAGATAGCCCTGGCTGACCAGCTCCTGGTAGACCAGCGTCACGGTCATCCGCGAAATCCCCAGCGCAGCGGCCAGCCCCCGCGACGAGGGCAGCCGCGTGCCCGGCCGCGCCCGCGTCTCCAGGATCGCCCGCACGATGGCCGCCGCCAGCCGCGCCTGCAGCGTGCCTGCATCGCTGTCGCGGGAAAAGAACATTTCGACGGGAATCCGGTCGCTCATCTGGCCTTATCTTTGCTTTCATCTGGACATATCGTTACGCCCCGTCACCTGCAACATTTTGCCGCAGAAGCAACCGTGCAGAGTTGCCCATGCCAATCACCGGGGCTGAGCCGACAGGCTCGGCCGCGTCGCAAGACCAACAATCGAAAGACAGGGAGTCACAAGAATGACCAACATGAACCGGGCCGGAGTCTTCCTGGCCGCGATGACGCTTGGCGCCGGCCTCGGCCTGGCCCCCGCCCATGCCGAGACCACCGTGGTCGTCGGCTACCAGCAGATCGTCGGCCCCTTCATCGCCGCCATCGCCGACGGCCGGCTGGACGCCGCGGCCAAGGAGGCGGGCTACAAGATCGACTGGCGGCAGTTTTCCTCGGGCGGCGACATCTCGACGGCGCTTGCCTCGGGCAACGTGCCGGTGGGGGTGATCGGCTCGACCGGGATCGCCGCCGCGGCGACGCGCGGGGTGGAGTTCGAGCTGTTCTGGATCCTCGACAATATCGGCAAGTCCGAGGCGCTGGTCGCCCGCAACGGCTCGGGCATCGAGAAGCCCGAGGATCTGGCCGGCAAGAACGTCGCCGTGCCCTTCGTCTCGACCTCACATTTCCACCTGCTGGTCGGGATGGACCAGGTCTGGAAGATCGACCCGCGCGGCGTCAACATCCTGAACATGAAGCCGCCGCAGATCCTGGCCGCCTGGCAGCGCGGCGACATCGACGCGGCCTATGTCTGGCCGCCGGTGCTGACCGAGCTGATGAAGGAAGGCACGGTCATCGCCGACAGCGAACAGATTGGCGCGGCCAGCGTGCCGACCTTCGACGGGCTGGTGGCGGACAAGAAATTCGCTGCCGAGAACCCGGACTTCATGGCCGCCTTTACCAAGGCGCTGGCCGGGGCCTATGCCGATTACAATGCCGACAAGGCGGCCTGGACCGAGGATTCCCCGCAGGTCGCCGGCATCGTCAAGATGATCGGCGGCGACGCCGCCGGCACGGTCGAGGCGCTGAACATGCTGTCCTTCCCGGATGCGGCCGAGCAGGCCTCCGAGACCTGGCTGACCGGCGGCGCGGTGCGCGCGCTGGGCGAAAGCGCCCGCTTCCTGGTCGAGCAGAAGCAGATCGACGGCGCGCTGGACGATTACGCCCCCTTCGTGAACCCGAGCTTCGCCCAGGCCGCGGCGCAATAGGCGGCGGGCCCCCTGCGGGGCCGCCTTCCCGCGCGCTTCAACCCTTTCCTCTGAAAGACCGCTGATATGCAGACACTGAAAGTTTCCGACGTCAGCCTGATCTATCCGGGCCATCACAAGGGCGCCCCCGTCACGGCGCTGAAAGGCGTGAACCTCGAGGTCAAGAGCGGCGATTTCGTCGTGGCGCTGGGTGCCTCGGGTTGCGGCAAGACCACGCTCCTGAACCTGATGGCCGGGTTCATGGCGCCCTCGGCCGGGCAGATCACGCTGGGCGACCGCCCGGTCGCCGGCCCCGGCGCCGAGCGCGGCGTGGTGTTCCAGAAACACGCGCTGCTGCCCTGGCTGAACGTCATCGACAACGTGGAATTCGGCCTGAAACTGCAGGGCGTGGACGCCAGGACAAGGCGCGAGCGCGCGGTGAAGAACCTGGCGCTGGTCGGCCTGCAGGACTTCCACAAGCACATGATCTATCACCTGTCGGGCGGCATGCAGCAGCGCGTCGGCATCGCCCGCGCCCTGACCTGCGACCCGGCCATGCTGCTGATGGACGAGCCGATGGCGGCGCTGGACGCGCTGACCCGCGAGACGGTGCAGGAACTGCTGCTGCAGATCTGGCAGCAGACCGACAAGATGTATTTCTTCATCACCCACAGCGTCGAGGAGGCGCTGTTCCTCGGCTCGCGGCTGATCGTCATGTCGCCGCGGCCGGGCCGCATCACCCACACCTACGAGCTGGACTTCAACCGCCGCTTCCTGGCCGAGGGCAATGCCCGCGCCATCAAGTCCAGCCCCGATTTCATCGAGATGAGGGAGCAGATCCTTGGCATCATCTATGGCGACGAACGCGCCGGCGAGCAGGAAAAGATCCATGCTTGACCGGCTGATGAAAGCACGCCCGGCCCGGCCCGGCGTATCCTACGGCGCCCCCGGCGACGGCTCCAGCGCGCTCATCAGCCTGGCCACGGCGCTGGCGCTGATCGCGCTGTGGTTCCTTGTCACCGGCATGGGCTGGGTCAGGCCGCTGTTCCTGCCCTCGCCCGCCGCGGTCTGGGGCAAGTTCGTGCTGGCCGCGACCGAGGGCGTGTCGAACTCGACCCTGGTGCAGCATACGCTGGCCAGCCTCGGCCGGGTGCTGGGCGCCTTCTTCCTGGCGCTGGCCGTCGCGGTGCCGGTCGGCATCCTGATGGGGGTGAACCGGGTGGTCCGGGGCCTGCTGGACCCGATCATCGAGTTCTACCGCCCGCTGCCGCCCTTGGCCTATCTGCCGCTGATCATCATCTGGCTGGGCATCGGCGAGTTTCCCAAGGTCTTCCTGATCTTCCTGGCGATCTTTGCCCCCATGGCCATCGCGGCGCGGGCCGGCGTGCGCTCGGTCTCGATCGAGCAGATCCATGCCGCCTACGCCATGGGCGCCAGCAAGCTGCAGGTGATCTTCCACGTCATCCTGAAGGCGGCGCTGCCCGAGATCTTCACCGGCATGCGCATCGGCATCGGCGTGGGCTGGACGACGCTGGTCGCGGCCGAGATGGTCGCCGCCCACCGCGGCCTGGGCTTCATGGTGCTGAACTCGGCCGAATACCTGGCCAGCGACGCCGTGATCATGGGGATCATCGTGATCGGCATCCTGGCCTTTGCCTTCGACCTGCTGATCCGCCGCATCGAACGGGCGCTGATCCCCTGGAAGGGCAAGGTCTGACCCCCGTCCGCCGGATCTGACCCGCAACCATTCACCGCAAACGTCCCGGAGGCGCGCCCGCGCGCCGCCGACCGGGAGAGGAGTATCCACCGATGACCCGCAAGCTGACCGCCGGCGACCTGAAGGCCACCTTCGACGCCTTCAACCGCCACGACATCGACGGCGTGATGACCCATTTCGCCGAGGATTGCGTGTTCTACACCGTCGCCGGCGAGCATGAATACGGCAACAAGGTCGAGGGCAAGGCCGCCATCGCCAGGGCCTTCGAGACCGTCTGGACCACGATGCCGGACGTCGAATGGGCCGACCACACGCATTTCCTGTCCGAGGACGGCACCCGCGGCGTGTCGCAATGGACCTTCCGCGCCACCAACCCGGACGGCAGCCGGACCGAAGTTCAGGGCGTGGACCTGTTCCGCATCGCGGACGGCCGGATCGTCGAGAAGCAGGCGATCCGCAAGCAGCGCCCGGCCATCCCCGCCCCTGCCCCCGCCTCCGCCCTTGCCGAGAAATGAGGCCCGCCATGCAGGCGATCGAGAAACGAGCGGGCGCGCAGCCCTACGACCCGTTCTATGACCCCATCACCAGCCGCAGCCTGGGCCCGCGCAGCGATTACGCGCCGACCTACTGGATCGGCACCGCCGGCGAGCCGCCTGCGGACGACGGCCCGGTCACGCGCGACATGGATGCCGACGTGGTGGTGATCGGCTCGGGCTATACCGGCCTTTCCTGCGCCCTCCACCTGGCCAAGATGC
Source organism: Paracoccus sp. pheM1 (assembly GCF_018499825.1). Classification (NCBI taxonomy): domain Bacteria; kingdom Pseudomonadati; phylum Pseudomonadota; class Alphaproteobacteria; order Rhodobacterales; family Paracoccaceae; genus Paracoccus; species Paracoccus sp. pheM1. The sequence goes on along the minus strand of NZ_JAGXCX010000002.1, from coordinate 1,082,255 downwards.
ACGGCATCAAGGCCACCGTGCTGGAAGCGAACGGCGTCGCCTATGGCTGTTCGACCCGCAACGGCGGGCAGGCGCAGGTCAGCTCGGGCCGGCTCAAGCGCAGCCAGTGGATCGAGCGCTGGGGCCTCGATACCGCCAAGGGCCTGCATGCCGAGGTCTGCGAAGGGTTCGCGCTGTTCCGCGGGCTGATCCGCGACCATGCGATCGACTGCGATCCGCAGGACGGCGGGCATTACTACATCGCCCACAAGGCCAGCGTGATGCCCGCGCTGCAGAAGGATGCGGCGCTTCTGCGCGAAACCTTCGGCTACGACGCCCGCATGATCTCGCGCGACGAGCTGCACCGGACCGTCGTGCGCGACATGGAGGCGCATGGCGCCATGTGGGAGGTGGACGGCGTCGGCATCCATGCCGCGAAGCTGGCCTTCGGCTACCTGCGCGTCGCCCGCGAACTGGGCGCGAAAGTGCATGTCGACAGCCCGGTGCAGGGCTGGGAATACCGCGGCGGCGTGCATCACCTGCGCACGCCGGGCGGCACGGTGCGCGCCAAGCGCGTGGCGGTGGCGACGGCGGCCTATGCGCCGCGCGGCCTGCACCCGCGGCTCAGGGACCGGCTGATGCCGATCATGTCGAACAGCATCGTCACCCGTGTGCTGACGCCGGGCGAGCTGGAGGCGGTCGGCATCCGGAAGCTCTCGCCGCTGACCGACACCCGGACGCTGCGGCATTACTACCGGCTGCTGCCCGACAACCGGCTGCAGATCGGCTCGCGTGCCGCGATCACCGGCCGCGATGCCGCGAACCCGGCGCATCTGGAGGCGCTGAAGCAGGGGATGGCCCGCAAGTTCCCCGCCCTGCGCGGGATCGAGCTGGACTACAGCTGGTGGGGCTGGGTGGATGTCAGCCACGACATGATGCCGCGCATCACCGGACTGGCCGACCTGCCCGGCGCCTTCTATGCGCTGGGCTATGGCGGCAACGGCGTGATGTATTCCGCCATGGCCGGGCGGCGCATGGCGCAGCTGGTCGCGGGCGAGGCTGTGCCCAGGCTGCCGATCTTCAACGACGAATTGCCGCATGAGGGCTGGAGGACGCCGTTCCGGCGCCTCGGCCAATGGGGCCTCTACAAACTCTATCACTTCCGCGACGAGCGCAAATAAGGAGCCATCGCCATGAGAATGACCACTGAGGAGTCTTTTGTGAAAGTTCTCCAGCTTCACGGGATCGAGCATGCGTTCGGGATCATCGGCTCTGCGATGATGCCTGTGTCGGACCTGTTTCCCAGGGCTGGGATCACGTTCTGGGACTGCGCGCACGAGACGAACGCCGGGATGATGGCGGACGGGTTCACCCGCTCGACCGGCCGGATGTCGATGGCGATCGCGCAGAACGGCCCCGGCGTGACCGGCTTCGTCACGCCGGTCAAGACCGCCTACTGGAACCACACCCCGCTGCTCTTGGTCACGCCGCAGGCGGCGAACCGCACCATCGGCCAGGGCGGCTTCCAGGAGATGGAGCAGATGCGCATCTTCGCCGATTGCGTCTGCTACCAGGAAGAGGTGCGCGACGCCTCGCGCATCCCCGAGGTCCTGAACCGGGTGATCATGCAGGCCTGGCGCAACTCGGCCCCGGCGCAGATCAACATCCCGCGCGACTTCTGGACCCAGGTCATCGACGTGGAGCTGCCGCAGGTGGTCGCCTTCGAGCGGCCCGCGGGCGGCGAGCAGGCGGTGGCCGAGGCGGCAAAGCTGCTGTCCGCGGCCGAGTTCCCGGTGATCCTGTCGGGCGCCGGCGTGGTGCTGTCGGGCGCGATCCCGGAGCTGGCCAGGCTGGCCGAGCGGCTGGATGCGCCGGTCTGCTCGAACTACCAGCACAACGACAGCTTCCCCGGCTCGCACCCGCTGGCCATGGGCCCCTTGGGCTACAACGGCTCGAAGGCGGCGATGGAGATCATCGCCAGGGCCGACGTGGTGCTGGCGCTGGGCACGCGATTGAACCCGTTCTCGACCCTGCCGGGCTATGGCATCGACTACTGGCCGAAGGACGCCAGGATCATCCAGGTCGACATCAACGCCGACCGCATCGGGCTGACCAAGAAGGTCACGGTCGGCATCCAGGGCGACGCGGCCAAGGTGGCGCGCGGCATCCTGGCGCAGCTCGCCCCCACCGCCGGCGATGCCGGCCGGGCGGAACGCAAGGCGCTGGTGGCGCAGACCAGGTCCCGCTGGGCGCAGGAACTGTCGAGCCTGGACCACGAGGAGGACGATCCCGGCACCGAATGGAACGAGGACGCGCGCAGGCGCGACGCCGGGCTGATGAGCCCGCGCCAGGCCTGGCGGGCGATCATGCAGGCGGTGCCGAAGGAGGCGATCGTCAGCTCGGACATCGGCAACAACTGCGCCATCGGCAATGCCTACCCGAGCTTCGAGGCCGGGCGGAAATACCTGGCGCCGGGGCTGTTCGGGCCCTGCGGCTACGGCTTCCCGGCGATCCTGGGCGCCAAGATCGGCAATCCGGACGTGCCGGTGATCGGCTTTGCCGGCGACGGCGCCTTCGGCATCTCGATGAACGAGATGACCGCCTGCGGCCGCGAGGACTGGCCGGCGATCACCATGGTGATCTTCCGCAACTACCAGTGGGGGGCGGAAAAGCGCAACACCACGCTGTGGTACGACAACAACTTCGTCGGCACCGAGCTGGACCGCGACACCTCCTATGCGAAGATCGCCCAGGCCTGCGGGCTCGTCGGCGTGCAGGTGAAGAGCCAGGAGGAACTGACCGCGGCGCTGCACGATGCGGTCGAGCGGCAGATGAAGAACCGCGAGACCACCTTCATCGAGGTGCTGCTGAACCAGGAACTGGGCGAGCCCTTCCGCCGCGACGCGATGAAGAAGCCGGTGGTGGTCGCCGGCATCGACCCGGCCGACATGCGCCCCCAGCAGGGCGCGGCCTGAGGCGGGACGGCGGCGGAAGGCCGGGGCGTCCCCTGCCTTTCTCCGTTTCCCAAATACCCCGGGGGGGCGCTTGCGCGGCCCCATCGAGGGGCCGCGCAAGCGCGAGGGGGGCAGGGCCCCCCTCGGCGCCCCCGCCCCGCCCGCGGCCCCCATGACACCCCCCGGCGCGCAGCAACAAGCGCCCCGGCCCATCCCCGCATCCCGGTGAGGACGATGATTTCCACCATGATCCCTTCGCGCGGCCTGATCGAGGAAGCCTTTCCGGGCTTCGCCGTCTCGGCGCTGGTCGCGGCCACGGCGCAGTTCCTGTCGGATCATTACGGCGCCCCCGCCATGCTGCTGGCGCTGCTTCTGGGCCTGGCGCTGAACTTCCTGGCCGAGGAGGGCACCCGCACCGCCCCCGGCATCGCCTTTACCGCGCGCACCGTGCTGCGGCTGGGGGTGGCGCTTCTGGGCGCGCGCATCTCGGCCGGCATGCTGGCGGCGCTGGGGCCGGGCGCCATCGCGCTGGTGGCGGCGGGCGTGGTGCTGACCATCCTGTTCGCCCTTGCCGCCAGCCGGCTGGCCGGCCGCGGCTGGCGCTTTGCGCTGCTGACCGGCGGCTCGGTGGCGATCTGCGGCGCCTCGGCGGCCATGGCCATCGCCGCCGTCCTGCCCCGGCACGAGAAATCCGAACGCGACCTGGTCTTCACCGTGCTGTCCGTCACCGTGCTTTCGACCGTGGCCATGGTGCTCTACCCGATGCTGGCCGGGCTTTTCGGCTTCACCGCCCGCGATTCCGGCGTCTTCCTGGGCGGCACCATCCATGACGTCGCCCAGGTGGTCGGCGCCGGCTTCTCGATCGGCCCCGAGGCGGGCGAGACCGCGACCCTGGTCAAGCTGATCCGCGTCGCCATGCTGGCGCCGGTGGTGCTGTGCTTTTCCCTGGCGATCCGGGCGCGCGGGCTTTCGGACCGCCGGGGCGGCAAGGCGCCGCCGCTGCTGCCGGGCTTCGTCATCGGCTTTCTCGCGCTCGCCACGCTCAACAGCCTGGGGCTGGTGCCGCCGGCGGTCTCGGACTTCGCCGGGCAGCTGTCCCGCTGGGCATTGCTGATCGCCATCGCCGCCGTCGGCATCAAGACCTCGCTCGGCAAGATGCTCGAGGTCGGCGCCGGCGCCATCGGGCTGATCGTGGCCGAGACCGTGTTCCTGGGCGTCTTCGTCGTCGCCGGCCTGCATTTCCTGGGGTAAGAGATGAAACCGCTCGAGCGCATCCACCAGACCGCCAAGGCGCTGGACCGCCACATCATCCTGTCCGAGGGCGACGACCCGCGCGTGGCCGAGGCCGCCCGCCGGCTGCTGGCCGAGGGGCTGGCGCGCGTCACCCTGATGGGCGGGCCCGAGATCCCCGGCGCCCGCCGCATCGACCCGGCCGGCGCGCCCGACCTGGCGGAACTGGCCGACCATTGGCACCGCATGCGCGCGGCCAGGGGCATGACCGGCGAACGCGCGCTGGCCGAGATGCGCGACCCGATCCGCCAGGCGGCGATGCGGGTGCGGCTGGGCCAGGCCGACGGCACGCTGGGCGGCGCCGTCGCCACCACCGCCGACACCGTCCGCGCCGCATTGCAGATCATCGGCCGGGCCCCCGATGCCGGCATCGTGTCGAGCTTTTTCCTGATGCTGTCCTGCGGGCCGGGCGCGCCGATCAGGGGCGGCATGATCTTTGCCGATTGCGGGCTGGTGATCCAGCCCGACGCGCAGGAGCTCGCCGCCATCGCGCTTTCGGCCGCCGGAAGCTGCCGCCGGCTGCTGGCCGAGGAGCCGCGGGTGGCGCTGCTGTCCTTCTCGACCGCGGGCTCGGCCGACCACCCGAGCCTCGGGCGGCTGCGCGAGGCGCTGGCGCTGATCCGCGCCGCGGCCCCGGATCTCGAGGTGGATGGCGAGATGCAGTTCGACGCCGCGCTGGACGAGGCGATCCGGGCGAGGAAGGCGCCGGCCAGCCGGCTGTCGGGGCGGCCGAACGTCTTCGTCTTTCCCGACCTCGCCGCGGGCAATATCGGCTACAAGATCGCCGAGCGCCTGGGCGGCCTCACCGCCATCGGGCCCATCCTGCAGGGACTGGCAAAACCCGCAAACGACCTCTCGCGAGGATGCTCCGTCAAAGACATCGTCGACGCAGCAGCCGTAACCGCCGTCCAGACAGCAGAGCCCGGGCCGGTCGCCGCGTCCTAGCGGCGGCCCGACCCGCTGCGTTCAGCGCCCGGCCGGGGCGGCATAGACGGCCGACCAGAAGCGGGTCCGGCCATCCGCGCCGGTGGCGTGGCCGATGCCGAACTGCCGGACCTGCGGGATCAGGATATTGGCCCGGTGCCCGCTGGAGCTGTTCCATTCCCCCAGCACCTGGTCGGCGCCGTAGGGGCCGGCGGCGATGTTCTCGGCGGTGATGCGCGGCGCATATCCCAGCGCCTTGAGCCGTTGCGCCGGGCCGCTGCTGCGGCTGCCGGCATGGCTCATCCGGCCGCGCTGCGCCATGTCGCAGGCATGGGCGGCCGCGGCCTGCGACAGCAGGGCATTGGCCTGGACCGCGGGCAGCCCGGCCTGGCTGCGGGCGCGGTTGGTGGCGCTGAGGCCGGACCGGACGACCTGCGGGCTGGGGGCGCTGCATTCGACCAGGCCCGGCGCCGAGACCTGCACGTCATAGGCCTTGTCCGGCCCGGCGCTTGGCGGCGCCGTGCATGCGGCAAGCAGCAGGCAGGCCGCAACCGCCGTGCATGCGGGGTGGGGGATTTCGTGCGGCATCGTGTTTTCCTCCTGATGCGATGGAAGAACGCCTGCGGCACGACTGGAAAAACCTGAACGAAAGCACGATGGAAATGCGGGTCGCAGCGCCCTGGGGCTGTGCCGGCGATCTTCGGACACGTCATGCGTGCAAAACGACCCGGAAGGGGACATGGTTCCTGATCCGCTGCGGCGCTGGAACAAGGCCGCTTGCGGGCGTTTCACCCGGTCCTCGCGGAATTTTCGTGCAAATCCCAAGGAGAGACGACCGATGAGCCGCCCGGTCAGGCGTGAGGCGGCCGGCCCAGCCCCCGATACAGCCCCCGATGCAGGCCGGCCATGGGGGTGCTGGTGACGGGGGCGACGGGGCTGATCGGGCAAAGCGTCTGCACCCGGCTGGTCGCCGACGGCCATGTCGTCCTGGGCACCACCCGCAGCGCCGCGCCGGCGGCACCCGGCGCGGTCTCGGGCTGGATCCGGGTGGATTTCCGCCAGGCGCGCGAGCCCGAGACCTGGCTGCCGCATCTTCGCGACATCGACGCGGTGGTGAACTGCGTCGGCGTGCTGCAGGACAATGCGCGCGAGGATACCGCCGCCGCCCATGCCACCGGGGCGGAGGCGCTGTTTCGCGCCTGCGCGGCGGCGGGGGTGCGGCGGGCCGTGCATTTCTCGGCCATCGGGTGGACCGGCGGCAGGCCTCGGCCTATTCGGCCAGCAAGCTCAAGGGCGACAGGGCGCTGATGGCGCTGGACCCGGACTGGGTGATCCTGCGGCCCTCGGTGGTGCTAGGCGGCCCTGCCCGTGCTGCCGGTGATGCCCGTGACCGGCCCCCTGCAGGGGGCGGCGCTGGAGAATGTGGCCGAAACCGTGGCGTTCTTCGTCCCGCCCGACCGGCCGGCACGGCTGGCGCTGGAACTGGCCGGGCCAGAGCGGCTGTCCTTTGCCCAGGTGGTGGCGCTGCATCGCGCCTGGCTGGGCTGGCGCCCGGCGCGGCCGCTGGCGCTGCCTGGCTGGTGGCGGGCCTGCTTTACCGGGCGGGCGACCTGGCGGGCAGGCTGGGCCGGCGCCCGCCGCTGCGCAGCACCGCGCGGGCCGAGATCCGCCACGGCGCCGTCGGCGACCCGGCGCCCTGGACGCAACTGACCGGCATCCGGCCCCGCGGCCTGGAGGAGACCTTGCGCGCGCGCCCGGCCACGGTGCAGGAGCGCTGGTTCGCCCGGCTTTATCCCATCAAGCCGGTGCTGTTCGTGGTGCTGGTGCTGTTCTGGACGCTGACCGCGATCATCTCGCTGACCACGGATTTCGAGAACGGGCTGGAACTGATGCATCGGGCGCTGGCCGGGCCGGGGGTGGTCGCGGGCGCGCTGGCCTGGCACCTGGGCTATGGGCTGGGCGAGCATCGGATCGTGCTGTCGCTGCTGCTTTATTTGCTGACCGGCGCCTTCTGGCTGCCGGTGGTCTGGATGCAGATGCAGATGCGCGACCTGGCCGTCGCGGCGCTGCACCGGCGCGCGCGCTTCCGCCGCGCTGTTTTCGGGCCTGGTTCGCCTTCGGCTTTCCGGCCTTTGCCGCCGTGCCGGGCATCTTCTGGCTGATGATCGCGCGGCCGGCGCAGATCTGGTAGGGCCCCGCCTCAGGGCGGCGGCCGGCCCCTGCCGCCGGCGGCCGGCCCGGCAAAGACCGTCCGGCAGGCCTGCACAAAGGCGTGGACCGCCGGATGCCGGGCGCCGGACCGCTGCCAGATCACCCCGGTATGCCGCGCCTCGCCGGCGGGCAGCAGGGTCTTGCGCAGCCGCAGCCCATCCGGCCAGGGCGGTGCCCAGTCGGGGACGATGGCCACCCCCAGGCCCCGGTCCACCAGCGCGGCGATGGCGTCCAGCGCGTCCAGCTCCAGCCATTCCTGCACCTTCAGCCCGTGGTCGCGGATGTATTTGTCCACGATCTGCCCGCCCCATTGGTTGCGGTCGTAGCGGATGAAGCGCGACCGCTCGATCAGCACATGCGGGTCGAGCGGCGGCGCGGATTGCGAGGCGATGAAGACCAGCGGCTCGTCGCGGATGGTCAGCCAGTCGGTGGATTTCGGGATGGCGAATTGCGGCCTGACGATGATCGCCGCGTCCAGCTGTCCCTCGACCACGCGATGGTAGAGATCGACCGACGAGCCGGGCTGGACGAAATATTCGATCGAGGGATAGTCGGCGCTGAGCCGGGTGATGATGGCCGGCAGCAATCCGGTCAGCGAGGTCGCGGTCGCGCCCAGCCGCAACTGCCCCGCCGGCACCCCGTTCGCCGCCAGCGCCTGAAGATCGCGCGCGCCCTGCACCAGCGCGCGGGCGTGATCCAGGATCGCCAGCCCCTGGGCCGTGGGCTGCACCGTGCGCCCCGAGCGCAGGACCAGCTTGTGCCCCAGCTCCTGCTCCAGCGCGTGCAGGCGCTGGGTCAGGGCCGCCGGCGTGCGGTTCAGCCGCCGGGCCGCCTCGGCGATCGAGCCGCAATCGGCGATGGCGATGAAGGTTTCCAGAAAGCGCAGGTCCATGGGGCCGATCCTCATCTGCCGGGCCGCCGGTCATTATGGCGGGACGGCCTGCCCCTTGCCAGCGGGTTTTCTTTTCCGGCCATTACGAAAACGGGGTCTGAGGGCCAGGTTCCGTTTCTTGCCCGCGCAGCGGCCGGCGGCAAGACTGGCGGCGGAAAACCGGGGACGACGCATGCCGATCGAATTGCTGAAATACGGGTTGAGACGGGGCCACCGGCCCTATCGCGACATTCCCTCCACGCCTGAGCTGCGCAGAAGCTACGATGTCGTCATCATCGGCGGCGGCGGCCACGGGCTGGCGGCGGCCTATTACCTGTCGCATTACCACGGCATCTCGAACATCGCCGTGCTGGAAAAGGGCTATCTGGCCGGCGGCAACACGGCGCGCAACACGACGACGGTGCGCTCGAACTACCTGACGCTGCCCTCGATCGAGTTCTATCGCGAAGGCGTCTCGCTGTTCGAGACCATGTCGCAGGAGCTGGGCTTCAACGTCATGTTCTCGCAGCGCGGCCAGCTGACGCTGGCCCATTCCGACGCGGCCATGCGCAGCTTTCGCCTGCGGGCCGAGATGGGCAAGCATGCCGGCATCCGCGCCGAGGTCGTCGATGCCCAGACCGTGCAGGAGCTGTGCCCGCATGTGAACATGGATTTCGGTGGCCAGCACGAGGTCCTGGGCGGGCTGTGGCACGCCGACGGCGGCACCGCGCGCCACGATGCCGTCGCCTGGGGCTATGCCAAGCGCGCCGCCGAGCGCGGGGTCGAGATCCACCAGCGCACCGAGGTCACGGGCTTCGGCATCGCCAGCGGCCGCGTGACCGAAATACGGACCAACCGCGGCACCGTCCTGGCTGGGCAGGTCTTGCAGGCGGCGGGCGGGATGAACGGGCGCATCGCCGAAATGGCCGGCATCCGGCTGCCGATCCGCTGCTTTCCCCTGCAGGCCATGGTCACGCAGCCGCTCAAGCCGTTCCTGGACATCCTGCTGTCCTCGTCGAACCTGCATACCTATCTGGTGCAGTCCTCGCGCGGGGAGATCGTGATCGGCGGCGGGACCGACCCCTACCAGCTGGCCTCGACCCGCTCCAGCTTGCCGCAGAAAGAGGCGCTGGCCACCGGCGCGCTGCAGCTGATGCCCTTCCTGCACAACGTCAAGCTTTTGCGGCAATGGGCGGGGATCACCGACATCACCCCGGATTTCAGCCCGATCATGGGCGCCTCGCCCCTGCAGAACTATTGGCTGGACGCGGGCTGGGGCACCTGGGGGTTCAAGGCGACGGCGGTGGCGGGCAAGCGCATGGCCGAAACCATCGCGACCGGGCGGGTGCCCGACATCCTGATGCCCTTTGCGCTGGAGCGCTTTGCGCGATTCGAGCTTCTGAACGAAATGGGCGCCACGGCGGCCGGGCATTGAGGTGCTGCGATGAAGATCATGACCTGCCCGGTGAACGGGCCCCGCAATATTTCCGAATTCCAATGGCTCGGCCCCGTCCAAGCCGAGGACGAGGCCCGCGACGAAACCCTGGTCGAGCGGCTTTTCCTGGCGCCGAACCCGATGGGCGTGCTGCGCGAATGGTGGCGCCACACCCCCTCGAACACGGTGTTCATCGCCGAACGCAACCTGATTTCCGATGAAATCCTGCGCACCTGGCTGAAGGGTTCGGACGCAGACAAACCCACGAGCGCCGCATGAGCAACAGACTTGGCCACGGCTGGGGCAGCCGCATCGACCGCAACGCCGCCATCGGCTTCACCTTCGAGGGGCGGCCCGTCTCTGCCCATCCCGGCGACACCATCGCCAGCGCGCTGGCCGCCAAGGGCGAATGGATCCTGTCGCGGTCCTTCAAGTATCACCGCCCGCGCGGCATCCTGACCATGGCCGGGCAGGACGCCAATACCCTGGTGCAGATCGGCGACGAGGCCAATGTCCGCGCCGACCTGCGCCAGGTGGCCGAGGGCATGGCGGTCACGCCGCTGAACGTCAGCGGCAGCCTGCGCCGGGATCGCGGCCGCATCATCGACCACCTGGGCCGCTTCCTGCCGGTGGGTTTCTATTACCGCACCTTCTTCGGGCCGCGCAGGACCAGCTGGCTGAAGCTGTGGGAGCCGATCATCCGCGCCTCGGCCGGGCTGGGCACCGTCAGCCTGGACCCGGCGCCGCGCCGCTATCTCAAGGAAACCCGGCATTGCGACGTGCTGGTGGTGGGGGCGGGGCCGGCCGGCCTTGCCGCCGCCATCGCCGCCGCCGAGGCGGGCGCCGACGTGATCCTGGCCGAGAAGGAGCCGGAACTGGGCGGCGCGCTGACCTATGCCCGCTTCGGCGTCGAAACCGCCGATGCGGCCCGCCACCTGGACGCGCTGCGCCGGCAGGCGGCGGCGGCCGGGATCGCGGTCCTGTCCGGCGCGACCTGCAACGGGCATTTCGCCGACAACTGGCTGCCGGTGCTGCAAGGCGACCGCCTGATCCGCATCCGCGCGGCCGAGCTGGTGCTGGCCACCGGCGCGCACGAGCAGCCGCTGATCTTTCGCAACAACGACCTGCCCGGCATCATGCTGTCCTCGGCCGCGCAGCGCCTGATGCGGCATTACGGCGTGCGTCCGGGCCGGCGGGCGGTGGTCTATGCCGGCGACCGCGACGGCTATCTGGCGGCCCTGGACCTGGACGATGCCGGCGTCAGGATCGCCGCGGTGATCGACCCCGAGGCCGAGGACCGCGACGGCCTTGCCCCGGAACTGGCGCGGCGCGGGGTGCCGGTCATGCGCGGCTGCACCATCCGGCAGGCCCGCGGCGGCCTGCACCTGAAGGCGGTCGAGGTCCAGGACCGCCAGGGCGGCCGGACCCGGCTGGACTGCGACCTGCTGGTCATGGCCGGCGGCTATACGCCGGGCTACCAGCTTGCGCTTCATGCCGGGGCGCGGCTGTCCTCGGACGACGGCGGCACGCGTTTCTCGATCACCGGGGTGCCGGCGCACGTCCACCTTGCCGGGGCGGCGGCGGGCCTGTCCGACCTGGCGGCGGTGATCGAAAGCGGCCGGATCACCGGGCTGCGCGCCGCGGCCGGGCTGGGCCTGGCGCCCGCGCAGGATCTGCCGGCGCCGGCGCCGGTGCAGGCCGGCTGGCGCCGCGCCGCGCCCTCGCCGGCCCATCCCAAGGGCCGCGACTTCGTCGATTTCGACGAGGATCTCCAGGTCAAGGACATCGAGAACGCCATCGCCGACGGCTATCGCGAACTGGAGCTGGTGAAGCGCTATTCCACCGTCGGCATGGGGCCGTCGCAGGGGCGGCATTCGGCGCTGGCCACGGCGCGCATCGTCGCCCGCAAGACCGCGCGCAGCCTGGCCGAGGTCGGCATCACCACCGCGCGCCCGCCCTTCGGCCCGGAAAGGCTGGGCCTTCTGGCCGATACCACGCCCGAACGCCACCGCCGCACGCCGCTGCACGCCGCCCATCTGGCGGCCGGGGCCCGGATGACGCCGGTGGGCGCCTGGTGGCGGCCCCTGGTCTATCCCGGCGCCGACGCGCCCGAGGATGCGATCCGGCGCGAGATCCACATGGTGCGCGAGGCGGCGGGGATGCTGGACGTCTCGACCCTGGGCAAGCTGGAGATCCGCGGGCCGGATGCAGGGGCCTTCCTGGACCGCATCTATACCATGGCCCATGCCGGGCAGCCGGTGGGCCGGGTGCGCTATTGCCTGGCCCTGAACGAGATGGGGTCGATCCTGGACGACGGCGTGGCCTTCCGCCTGTCGGACGAGCATTTCTACGTGACGGCGACCACCGGCGCGGTCGATCGGCTTTTCGCCGAGATGATGCTGCAAAAGACCATCATGGGCGCCAGGGTGGACATCCAGAACGTGACCGCGGCCTTCGGCGCCATGAACCTGACCGGCCCCAGGGCCCGCGAGGTGCTGGAGCGCCTGCCCGGCAGCATCGACTTCGGCCGCGAGGGCTTTGCCTTCCTGGACGGGCGCGAGGGCGAACTGGCGGGTTGTCCGGTCCGGGTCATGCGCATCGGCTTCACCGGCGAGCTGAGCTACGAGATCCACCTGCCGCAATCCCATGCCGCCGGGCTTTGGGCGGCGCTGCTCGAGGCGGGGGCGGACCTGGGGCTGCGGCCCTATGGGCTCGAGGCGTCGCGCATCCTGCGGCTGGAAAAGGGCCATATCATCATCGGGCAGGACACCGATGCGCTGTCCACGCCGGACGAGCTGGGCATGGGCTGGGCGCTGTCGCGCAAGAAGCCCTTCTACATCGGCAAGCCCGCGGTCGAGCGCCGCCGCGCCCTGGGCGACAAGCGCCGGCTTTGCGGCTTTGCCCTGCCGGACGAGGGGAATGCGGCCGGGGTGGGCGAATCCGCGCTGGTGCTTCAGGACGGCAAGCCTGTCGGCCATGTCACCTCCTTCGGGTATTCGCCGACGCTGGGGCAATGGATCGGGCTGGCCCATGTCGCCCCCGACCAGGCCGAGCCGGGGTCGCGGATCACCCTGCGCGGCTTTGCCGGCGCCGAGGTCGAGGCGCCCGTCGTCGCGCTGCCCTTCCATGACAAAGACAATGCACGACAGGAGATGTGACATGACCGCGCTTGCCGCACCGGCCCGGATATGGCCGCTTGCCGACCTGCTGCCGCTGCTGGACGCCTGGCCCCAGGACGGCCGGGACTGGATGCTCGACCTGTCCGCGCTGCCGCGTTTCGGGCTGCGCGGGCCCGGCACGGCCGCGTGGCTGTCCGGCCGCGGCTGCCCGCTGCCCGACACCATCCACCGCACGGCCGAGGCCCCCGGCATGACCGTCGTCCGGCTGGGCGGCGACGAGGTCGTCCTGCTGGCCGATCCCCTCGCCGGACCAACGGGGCTGGCCGCGTTGCGGCACGACTGGCAGCAGGCCGCCGGCCCCAAGGGCTTCGACGCCTGGCGCGAGGAGACCTGGTGCTGGCTGGCCCTGACCGGGCCGGGCCTGGCCGATGCCCTGCCGCTGCTGACCGCGGTCGATACCCGGCCGCATGTTTTCGGCCCCGGCGCCGTGGTCCAGACCCGCGCCCTGCACATGGATGCGGTGCTGGTCCGCAACGACCGCAACGGCCAGCCCGGCCTGGACATGCTGTTCGACGTGGCTTCGTCGGACTATGCGGCGGATTTCGTCGCCGACGTGCTGGCGGGATTCCAGATGGGCCGCCTGGCGGGCTGATCGCCCGGCCCCCTTTGGCGAACATGAAGACGCCCGCCCGATCCGGCAGATCGGGCGGGCGTTCGGTTTCTAGCCGGCGCTACAGCACCTGGTCCAGGAAGTCGCGGGTGCGCGCGTCCTTGGCCTGGGTAAAGAACTCGGCCGGGGGCCCGTGTTCCACGATTACGCCGCGGTCGGTGAAATAGATGTGGTCGGCGACCTCGCGCGCAAAGCCCATCTCATGCGTGACCAGGATGCAGGTCATGCCCTCGGCGGCCAGATCCTTGATGGTGACGAGGACTTCCTTGACCGTCTCGGGGTCCAGCGCCGCCGTCACCTCGTCGAACAGCATCACGTCGGGCCGCATCGCCAGCGAGCGGGCGATGGCGACGCGCTGCTGCTGGCCGCCCGAAAGCTCGCCCGGATAGTGGTTCTCCTTGCCCTCCAGTCGCACCTTCTTCAGCAGGGCGCGGGCGCGGGTCTCGACCTCGGCGGGCTTTTCCTTCAGCACCTTGACCGGCGCCATCATCACGTTCTGCAGCGCGGTCTTGTGCGGGAACAGGTTGTATTGCTGAAAGACCATGCCGACCTTGCGCCGCAAGGCCAGCTTGTCCAGCCTGGGGTCGTGGACCTCTTGCCCCTCGACCTGGATCGAGCCGGCCTGGATGTCGTTCAGCGCATTGATGCAGCGGATCAGCGTCGACTTGCCCGATCCCGAGGGGCCGATGATGCAGATCACCTCGCCCTTCATCACGTCCATGCTGATGCCGCGAAGCACCTCGACCTGGCCATAGGATTTGTGGACGTCGCGCAGGCGGACGATGGGCTGGTCGGCGGTCCAGTTTGTCATGGGACACCCTTTCAGTTTTTGACCGCGAACCGACGTTCCAGCCGCAGGGTCAGGCGGGCGATCGGATAGCAGTATGCAAGGAACAGAAGCAGCGCGAAGCCGTAGAAGGGGATCAGGAGTTCGGGGCGGTTGCCCTCGGCCTCCATGGCCTGCCGGGTCAGGCTGATGATCTCGCCCACGCCCAGAAGCGAGCAGAGCGGCGTGGACATGGTCAGGATCGCATACCAGTTCATCCAGGGCGGCAGCATCCGCTTGAAGCATTGCGGCAGGATGATCTGCCAGATGGTCTGGCGGCGGGTGAAGCCCAGCGACTCGGCCGCCTCCCATTGCGCGGTGGGCACGGACTGGACGGCGCCGCGGACCACCTCGGCGATGTTGGCCGATACCGGGATGGCCAGGCCGATCACCGTCTTGATCCAGCCGGGCAGGGGGATCGTCATGCCGAAGACCTTGATCTGGAACGGAAAGGCCAGCAGCACGATGAACAGCAGCACGAGCCAGGGCACGTTGCGGAAGAAGGTGACATAGACCCGCGCGACGGCGCGCAACAGCCGCGCGCGCGAAATCAGCGCCAGCCCGGCAAAGGCGCCGACCGCCGTCCCGATCGCCATGGCAAGGACCGAGATCAGGACGTTGAACAGGAAGCCCTGCGTGAACAGGAAGGGCATCCAGCGCAGCAGTTTTTCCAGCGGGGTTTCGATGGCGGCGGCGGCGCCGGCCTGCGCCAGGACCATGGCGGGAAACAGCGCCGCCAGCGCCACGATCCAGCCGGCCGGGATCGCGGCCAGCCAGCGCGTCGCGAAGAACGCGTCATAGGCCGGGCCGCGCGGGGCAAAGGGCAGCAGGACCGGCAGCGCGCCCTTGGCCATCGGGACGGGGGTTTTATACGCCATAGCCTGGAATCCTCAGCTTGCGTTCCCATTGGCCCATGCCCAGGGACAACAGCCCGACCAGCCCCAGGTAGCAGACCATCATCAGCAGCATGGTCGGGTTCTGGGCCGAGGGAAAATCGTTCCAGATGGAGACGGACTGGTAAAGCAGTTCGGGGACCGCGATGGCATAGGCCTGGTTGGTGGTCTTGACCAGGTTGATGAGATTGGCCGACAGCGCCGGCAGCGAGATCCGCAGGGTCAGCGGCAGCACCACGTTGGTATAGGCCTGAAGCCGCGTCATCCCCAGCGATTCCGCGGCCTCGCGGGTGGAATGGGGCACGGCCTCGATCCCGGCGCGGAAGATCTCGATGTTGAAGGCGCCGGTAAAGAAGGACAGCGCGATGATCGCCCAGCCGACGTTCGAGATGATCGGCACCTCGAGCCAGCCGTCGGGGCTGTAGCTGGGGGTGAACTGCCCCAGCGCGAAATAGAAGAACAGCAGCTGGATCAGCGGCGGCGTGTTGCGGAAGAACTGCACATAGCCCTGCACCGCGCTGCGCAGAAGGCGGCTTTTCGCCTCCTGCGCCCAGGCGCCGACGACGCCGATGACGACGGAAAACACCAGGCAGGCCAGGCTGAGCTTGATGGTCATCCACAGCCCGCCCAGAACCCGGTCCATCTGGACCGGATCGTAAAGCCAGATGAAGTTCCAGTGCGGAGAGGTGGCGGCCAGTTCCCGGAAGAAATCCTGCATGTCCGTCAGCATCGGCGCGCGGCCCCTACTGCGCCAGCGGATCGGCCATCCGCGCGTGCATGTCGGCCAGGAAGGGGCTGGCGGCGACGCCCCATTTCTTTTCCAGCTCGATCAGCGTGCCGTCGCGGTGCCAGGCGTATTGCAAGCCCGAGACGATCTGGCCGAGCGCGCAGCTTTCCTCGGACTTGGCGACGGCCAGGCCCCAGGGCGCGAAATCCTCGACCGGCAGCGAGATCTCGAAATCGTCCCAGCCGCCGGCGGCGTAATCGGCGCCGATGGTGGTGTCGTCATAGACGAAGGCCACGCATTTCTTGTCGCGCAGCGCCTGCTTGGCCTCGGCCGCGTTGCCGAAGGCGGCGATGGTGGCGCCGTATTCCTGTTCGATCTTCTGCAGGTAGAACGAGCCCTGCACGCCGCAGACCGGCTTGCCGCGCAATGCGTTCCAATCGGTCAGGCCCATGGCCTTGGGCGTCAGCGCCGCCGTGCCCGAGGCATAGTAGTTCGGCCCCTTGATCCCCACCATCGCCCGCCGGTCGGCAGTGTCGGTCATGGTGGCGATCATCAGGTCGATCTGGCCCTGCTGCAGGAACTGCATCCGGTTCGACGCGATCACCGGCACCAGCTCCAGCTTGACGCCCAGCGTGTCGGCGACCATCTGCGCCATGTCGATCTCCAGCCCGACGATGTTGCCGGCCGTGTCGCGATAGCCCCAGGGCTTGTAGTCGGCCTTGACCCCGGCGATCAGGGTGCCGCGATCCTGGATGCGCTTCAGCCCGGCATTGGTGCAGCTTTCGGCGGCGGCGGCCAGCGGCGCAAGCGCGACCGCGGACGCCAGAAGGGTGGCGAGGATGGTTTTCATCTATGGGACTCTCCTGTTGATTATGAGAGGACTAGCAAAGCCCTCCGACAGAGCGTGAGAGACGAAAACATTGCCCTGCTGCGGCAACATTATTTCCCCGGACAAAGGCGGGAAGGCCGCGCCATCATGCGCCGCGCCCCCTGCCGCGGTCGCGCGCCGCCGCGTGCTGGGCGGGCTTGCGGGCTGGGCGGCTGCCTGTGCCGCGCCCTCGGCCCTGCGCGCGGGGCCCGAAACCTGGACGATGGTCGGGATGGACGAGTTCGCGCCCTACAACTACCTGGACAGCGGCCGGTTCGTCGGCGCCGACATCGACATCCTGGGCGATGCCGCCCTGCGGCTGGGGATCGGGATGCGCTTCGTGCCCCTGCCCTGGCGCCGGGCGCTGCTGGCGCCGGGCATGGGCGAGGCGGACGGGCTGTTCCAGCTGGCGCCGACCCCCGAGCGGTTCCGCAACTGGCTGATGGTCGGGCCGTTGCGGACGACGCGGCTGGTCTTCGTCGTCATGGCGGATTCGCCCCTGCGCGACTTTGCTGGCCTGGGCGTGCTGGCCGGGTATTCGGTGGGCGTGGTCGACGGCTTTACCTATACCCCCGCCTTTGACGCCTCGACGCATTTCCTGCACGAAGGCTCGGTCGATGACGAGACCAGCCTGCGCAAGCTGCTGTTGCGCCGGGCCGACGTGGTGGTGGGCGGCGAGGCCAACCTGCGCCACGCCATGCGCAAGCTGGCGGTCGAGGACCGGGTTCGCGTCCTGCCCACCGCGCTGGACGTGCGCGGCCGCTATGTCGGCTTCCCCCGCAGCGATGCCGGGCGGGACAAGGCCGAGCGGCTGGGCGCCGTGCTGCGCCGGATGCATGCCGAGGGCCGGATCGCGGCGATCCTGCGCCACAGGCTGGGCGGGTGAGGCGCGGCATGGGCACGGGCAGCATCGCGCGCCGGATGGTGCTGGCCGGGGCGCTGGTCAGCATCGTCTCGGGGATCGGGCTGGGCGGGGCCAGCGCCGTCGCGGACCTGCGCCGCGGCATCGCGGTGGCGACGGGCAATGCCGAGCGGATCCTCTATTCCGCCGCGCCGCAGCTTGAGCGCGCCTATTGGGACGTGGACCTGACCACGGTCCAGGCCATCCTGGACCGGCTGGTCGATGCGCCGCTGATCCTGTCGCTGCGGATCGAGGACCTGCTGCTGTCGCCCGAGCAGCTGCGGGTGGCGCAGATCCCGCGCTTCCAGGTCCAGCGCCCTGCCGCCGCCCTGCCGGCCTGGCTGAAGGGCTGGATGCTGCCGCCCGAGCGCCTGACGCAGACCCGCTCGGTCGTCCTGCGGGCGCCCGACGGCGTGGCCGAGATCGCAAGGCTCGACGTCACCTTCTCGTTCGTGGGCTTTTACAACGACTTCACCCGGCAGGCGCTGCGCATCGTCCTGACCGCCGTCTTGCAGGCGCTGCTGCTGGCCGGGCTGCTGTTTTTGCTGGCAAGGCGCTACGTCATCTCGCCGCTGGGCGCGCTGAGCCGGGCGGCGCAGGGCCTGCGCGAGGGGCGGGGGTTCCGCCTGACCGGCCCGGCGGCCGGGCGGCTGCGTTCCCGCGACGACGAGATCGCGCGGCTGGCGCAGGATTTCACCCGCACGGTCGCGCAGATGGAACGCTATCGCGACCACCTGCGCGACGAGGTCGAGCAGCGCACCGCCGAACTGGTGGTGGCGCGCAACGACGCGCTGGCGGCGTCGCGGGCGAAATCGGCCTTCCTGGCCAATATGAGCCATGAGCTGCGAACGCCCCTGAACGCGATCACCGGCCTGTCGGAACTGCTGCTGGCCGACCGGCTGCCCGCCGCCTCGCGCCGGCAGGTCGCCGACATGCAAGGCGCGGCAAGGCAGCTTCTGGGCAGCATCGACAGCGTGCTGGACCTGTCCAAGCTCGAAGGCGGGCACATGGTCTTCGAGCGCCGGCCCTTTGCGGTGGACGCGGTCTTCGACGAGGTGATCGCCCAGACCCGCGCCTTGATCGGGTCGCGTCCGCTGCGGCTCGAGGGCGACATCGCCGCCGACGTGCCGGCGACGATCCTGGGCGACCGGCAGAAGCTGACGCAGATCCTGCTGAACCTGACCAGCAATGCCGTCAAGTTCACCGCCCAGGGCCGGATCGCGCTGCGGGTCTTTCGCCGGGGCGATCGGCTGCGGCTCTCGGTCTTCGACAGCGGCAACGGCATCGCCGAACAGGACCAGGCCGCCATCTTCGATCCCTTCACCCAGGCCGATGCGACGATCTCGCGCGAGGTGTCGGGCACGGGCCTGGGCCTGGCCATCGCCCGGCAGATGGCCCACGGCATGCAGGGCCGCCTGGCGCTGCGCAGCAGGCCGGGGGTGGGCAGCCTCTTCGTGCTGGAACTGCCGCTGGACCCCGGTCCGCCGGCCGCCGACCCGCCGCCGGTCCTGCCGCGCCCGCTGCTGGACGTCCCCGACCCGGCCCTGCGCCGCCGCATCGCGCGGATGCTGGATCGCGCGCGGATGACGGGCACGCCGGACGGCGCCGTGCTGCGGCTTGCCGACGGCGGGCTGACCCTGGCCGGGGCGGCCCTGCCGCAGCCCCTGACCCATCGCGAGCTGCGCCTGGCCGCGGATCGCCCGCCCGCCGGTCCCGCCCCCTCGCCGGCGTTGCGGGCAAGGCGCGTCCTGGTGGTCGAGGATCGCAAGATCAACCGCGACGTGATGGAGGAGCTGTTGCGGCGCTCTGGCGTCAGGGTCGCCTCGGCGCCGGGCGGGCGTGTGGCGCTGGCGGCGCTGGACCATCCGCTGCCCGATGCGATCATCACCGACCTGCACATGCCGGAAATGGACGGCATCGCCCTGATGGGCGCATTGCGGGCGCGGGGGCTGGCGATCCCGGTCATCGCCTCGAGCGCCGACGTGTCCACCCAGACGCGGCTGGCCTGCCGCGATGCCGGTTTCGCGGCCTTCCTGCCCAAGCCCGCGACCGGCGCCGCCCTGGCCGGGACGCTGGCCTCGGTGCTCGAGGATGCCCTGCCGGTGCTGGATCACGCCGCGCTGGACCGCAACACCGGCGGCGACCGGCAGCTTGCGGCGCGATGGCGGGCGCGGATCCCCGAGGAGATCGAGGAATGGCGCGGCCTGCTGGCGGGCGGGATGCCGCTGGCCGAGGCGCTGCATGCGATCAGGGGCGCGGCGCTGCAACTGGGCGCGGCCGAGGTCTGCCATGCGGTGCAGGAAGACCCGGTGGACATGGACCGCATCGCCGCGGCCCTGGACCGGCTGGACGAGGCCGCGACCCGGCCCGAGGAGACGCGCGAGCCGTCGCCCGGTTAGCCGCGCCCCGATCAGCCCTGGAAATCGGCCAGGCTGCGGCGGATGCCGGCCAGCAGCGCCTCGGCCCGCTCCAGCCGGTCGGCGCGGCGCTGGAGCAGGTTTTCCAGCGCCATGTTCGACCGGCGCAGGTCCAGCTGCACCCGAATCCGCGCCAGCAGCACCGCCGGGGCAAAGGGCCGGGCGACATAGTCGCAGGTGCCGACCGAAAAGCCCTCGGTCTCGTCCTCGGGCGCATCCAGGCTGGTCAGGAACATCACCGGCACCTTGGCCAGGCGCGGCATCGCCTTGAGCCGGCGGCACAGCGCATAGCCGTCCATTCCCGACATCCGCACGTCCAGCATGATCAGGTCGGCCTCGCCGCCCGCCAGCAGCCAGTCCAGCGCGTCCTCGGCGCGGGTATGGGCGACGACCTGGTAGCGGCCGTGCAGCACGTCGTGCAGCCTGCGGATATTGGCCGGCATGTCGTCCACGATCAGGATGCGCTCCTGGTCGGATTCCATCGGCAGCTCGGGCGGTTCCTCGTCGTTTTCGTCGCCGCGGATCGCGACCGAGGCCAGGGCGATGTTTTCCAGGTTGCCCGACACGGTTTCGAAATAGCGCGCGCCCCAGTCGCGCAGCACGGTGCTGTTGGCGCTGCGCTCGAAAAGCGACAGGCCCAGATGGGCCTCGAGCGCGCGGATCTGGCGGCTGACCGCCTCGCGCGTGACGTTCAGTTCGCGCGCCGCGTCGGAAAAGCTGCCCAGCCGGGCG
Source organism: Paracoccus sp. pheM1 (assembly GCF_018499825.1). Lineage (NCBI taxonomy): Bacteria > Pseudomonadati > Pseudomonadota > Alphaproteobacteria > Rhodobacterales > Paracoccaceae > Paracoccus > Paracoccus sp. pheM1. The sequence goes on along the minus strand of NZ_JAGXCX010000002.1, from coordinate 1,061,438 downwards.
GCCGCCTCGAAGGCGACGAGGCTGGTCAGCGGCGGCAGGTTTCGCTTGAGGTTTTCCATGGCGTTGCAGATTGCGCGGGCGCGGGCGGCGGCGCAAGGCCCCCGCCCACCGTCCCGTCCCGCCTGCGCCGCGCGGGGGGCGTGCCGAAATGCCGGGCAAAGCAGCGCGAGAAATGCTGCACGGTGGCAAAGCCGGTCAGCTGGGCGATCTCGGCCAGCGGCAGGGCGGAATGGCGCAGCAGCTCGTCGGCCTTTTCCAACCGCAGGTTGCGATAGAAATCCGAGATGCTCATGCCGAAATGATCGGCAAAGCGGCGCTGCAACTGCCGGGTGCTGCAACCGGACAGGCCGGCCAGCTGCGCCGCGGACAGCGGATCGGCGATATGCGTCGTCATCAGCCGCACCGCCGCCTCGAGCCGGGGGTGGTGCAGGTTGTAGCGCCGGGCGGGATCAAGCTGCTGCGGCTCGGAGGCGGTGCGCATCCGGGAATGGATGAACCAGTCGCTGACCTCATGCGCGAATGCGGCGCCGTGCTGGCTGGCGATCATCGCGCACATCATGTCGAAGGCGGAGACGCCACCGGCGCAGGTGTAGCGGTCGCGGTCGATGACATAAAGCGCGCGCTCGATCAGCAGGCCGGGCGCGAGTTCCTGCAATTCCTCGATATGCAGCCAATGGACGGTGAAGCGCCGCCCCTCCATCAGCCCATGCCGCGCCAGCACCGCCGCGCCGCCGGAAATCCCGCCCAGCCGGACCCCGCGGCGGTCAAGGTTGCGCAGGCCGTGGATCAGCGCCGGATCGTCATGCAGCATCGGGTTGCCGCCGGCGACGACGAACAGCAGGTCCAGGTCGGCCGCCGCCTCGCGCAGGGCGGCGCAGTTGAAGCCGCCGCCGACCGATGAGGCGACGAACCCGCTTTCGGCGGCAAGGAAATCCAGCCGGTAGAGCGGGCGCGGGCCCAGCTGGTTGGCCGCCCGCAGCGGCTCGATCGCCGAGGCCAGCGACATCATCGCATAGCCGGGCAAGAGCAGGAAACCGATGGAGGCGGGCGGGGTCATGCGCCGCCGCATAGCAGCCCTGGCGCATATGGGCAAGAACATGGCCGCTTTGGATAAAGACTGGCGGCGGGAAAGCCGTAATCTGGCGGCGAAACGTCAATACGGGGTCGAAGGTGCGCTTTTCAGCACTCAGGGTATTTGCCGAGGCGATCAGGGGTCACAAGGGCTGGGAGCCCCTGTGGCGCAATCCCGATCCGCAGCCGGCCTATGACTATGTCATCGTCGGCGGCGGCGGGCATGGGCTGGCGACGGCCTATTACCTGGCCAACACCTTCCGGCAGTCGCGCATCGCGGTGCTGGAAAAGGGCTGGCTGGGGTCGGGCAATATCGGCCGCAACACCACCATCATCCGCTCGAACTACCTGCTGCCGGGCAACGAGCCCTTCTACGAGTTCTCGATGAAGCTGTGGGAGGGGCTGGAGCAGGCGTTCAACTTCAACGCCATGGTCAGCCAGCGCGGCATCCTGAACCTGTTCCACAGCGACGGCCAGCGCGACGCCTATCGCCGGCGCGGCAATGCCATGCTGCTGGCCGGCGCCGATGCGGAACTGCTGGACCGCGAGCAGGTGCGGGCGATGGCGCCCTTCCTGAATTTCGACAACGCCCGCTTTCCGATCAAGGGCGGGCTGCTGCAGCGCCGGGCCGGCACCGCGCGCCACGACGGGGTGGCCTGGGGCTATGCCCGCGGCGCCGACATGGCCGGGGTCGACCTGATCCAGAACTGCGAAGTCACCGGCTTTCGCATCGAAGGCGGCCGCATCCGCGGGGTCGAGACCTCGCGCGGCCCTATTGCCGCGGGCAAGGTGGGGGTGGCGGTGGCGGGCTCGTCCAGCCGGGTGATGGCGGCGGCGGGGCTGCGCCTGCCCATCGAAAGCCATGTCCTGCAGGCTTTCGTGTCCGAGGGGCTCAAGCCCACCATTCCGGGGGTCATCACCTTCGGCGCCGGGCATTTCTACGTCAGCCAGTCCGACAAGGGCGGGCTGGTCTTTGGCGGCGATCCCGACGGCTACAACTCCTATGCGCAGCGCGGCAACCTGCCGGTGGTCGAGGATGTCGCCGAAAGCGGCATGGCGCTGATGCCGATGATCGGGCGGGCGCGGCTGCTGCGGATCTGGGGCGGGATCATGGACATGTCGATGGACGGCAGCCCGATCATCGACCGCACCCCCGTCGAGGGGCTCTATCTGAATGCGGGCTGGTGCTATGGCGGCTTCAAGGCGACGCCGGCCAGCGGCTATGCCTTTGCGCATCTCATGGCCACCGACACCCCGCACGACACCGCCCGCTTCTATCGGCTGGACCGTTTCGCGCGCGGCCATGTCATCGACGAAAAGGGCGTGGGCCCCACGCCGAACCTGCACTGAGGTCATGTGATGCTGATCCCCCATCCCCTGCTTGGCCCCCGCGACGCGCAGGAGTTCACCTATCTGGGCGATGCCCGCCTGATCGCGCGGCCCGACGGCATGGCCGAGGGCGCCGAGGCGGCCTTTGCCGAATACATCTATCTGCGCGACAACCCGGCCGGGGTGCATCGCGAGCTGTGGTTCCACGAACAGGGCGACCGCTCGTGGCTGATCGTGACCCGCGATACGGTGACGCATCGCATCCTGGGCGCCGAACTGGCCCGCGACGTCAAGCTGAAAGGCGGTGCGGCATGACCCGGCTGTCCGGTGGGCTGGTCGACCGCTCGCGCAGCCTGAGCTTTACCTTCGACGGGCGCCGCTATTCCGGCCATCCCGGCGATACGCTGGCCTCGGCGCTCTTGGCCAACGGGGTGCGGCTGATGGGGCGCAGCTTCAAGTATCACCGCCCGCGCGGCCCCATCTCGGCCGGGTCCGAGGAACCGAACGCGCTGGTCGAGCTGCGCGACGGCGCCCGGCAAGAGCCCAATACCCGCGCCACCGTGGCCGAGCTTTACGACGGGCTTCGGGCGCGCAGCCAGAACCGCGTCGGCTCGTTGCGTTTCGACCTGATGGCGGTGAACGACCGGCTGTCGCCCTTTTTCGCGGCGGGCTTCTATTACAAGACCTTCATGTGGCCGCGCGCCTTCTGGGAAAAGCTCTACGAGCCCGCGATCCGCCGGGCGGCGGGGCTGGGCCGGCTGTCGATGCAGCCCGACCCCGACGAATACGACAAGGGCTTCCTGCATTGCGACCTGCTGGTGATCGGCGCCGGGGCCGCGGGGCTTGCGGCGGCGCTGACCGCGGCGCGCGCGGGGGTCCGGGTCATCCTGGCGGACGAGGATTTCCGCCTGGGCGGCCGGCTTCTGGCCGAGACGCATCCGCTGGACGGCGCGCCCGCCCCCGAATGGGTGGCAGGGGTCGAGGCGGAGCTGGCCAGCCTGCCGAACCTGCGCATCATGCGCCGCACCACCGTCTTCGGGGCATTCGACCACGGCGTCCACGGCGCGGTCGAAAGGCTGGCCGACCACCTGCCGCAACCCCAGGGCGGGCCGCGCCAGGTGCTTTGGCGCATCACCGCCAGGCGGACGATCCTGGCGGCGGGCGCGACCGAGCGCCATATCCCCTTTGCCAACAACGACCGCCCCGGCATCATGCTGGCGGGTGCGATGCGGGCCTATGCCAACCGCTGGGCGGTCAGTCCGGCCGGGCGGGTGGCCGTCTTTACCAACAACGACGACGGCCATCGCACCGCGCTCGACCTGGCGGCCAAGGGGGTCGGCATCGCCGGCGTCATCGACAGCCGCGCGGATGCGGTGGCGATGGGGGATTATCCGCTGTTCGCCGGCGCCGTCATCGGCGACACCAGGGGCCGGCTGGGCCTGACCCGGATCGAGGTCCGCCAGCATGGCCGCAGCCAATGGCTGGATTGCGGGGCGCTGGGCGTGGCGGGCGGGTGGAACCCGAACCTGCACCTGGCCTCGCATCACCGCGGCCGGCCGGTCTGGAGCGACGCGCTGCACGCCTTCGTTCCCGGCAAGGACGGCCCGGCCGGCCTGATCGCGGCCGGCGCGGCCGAGGGCCGGGGCAGCACCGCGCAGGCCCTGCGCTCGGGCGCCGAGGCCGCGCGCCGCGCCCTGGCCGAGCTGGACGTGGATGCCCCGCTGCCCGACCTGCCGCAGGCCGAGGACCAGGCGCAGAACCTGCACCCGCTTTGGCATGTGCCGGGCAAGGGCCGGGCCTGGGTCGATTTCCAGAACGACGTGACGGTCAAGGACATCGCGCTGGCGCATCAGGAAAACATGCGCCCGGTCGAGCATCTGAAGCGCTGGACCACGCTGGGGATGGCGACCGACCAGGGCAAGACGGCGAATGTCACCGCGCTTGCGGTCATGTCGGAGCTGACCGGCAAGCCGATCGCGCAGACCGGCACCACGATCTTCCGCCCGCCCTATACGCCGGTCTCGCTGTCGGTGCTGGGCGGCGGCGACAGCGGCGCGCATTTCCGCCCGCGCCGCCTGACGCCGACCCATGCCTGGGCGCAATCCCAGGGCGCGGTCTTCGTCGAGGTCGGGCCCTGGATGCGGGCGCAATACTTCCCCCGCGCGGGCGAGGCGCATTGGCGCCAGACCGTGGACCGCGAGGTTCTGGCCACCCGCAAGGGCGTCGGCATCTGCGACGTGACCACGCTGGGCAAGGTGGACGTGCAGGGCGCGGATGCGGGCGCGTTCCTGGACCGGCTCTATTGCAACGCCATGGCCAGCCTCCGGGTCGGGATGACCCGCTATGGGCTGATGCTGCGCGAGGACGGCGTGGCCTGGGACGACGGCACCTGCGCCCGGCTGGCCGCGGACCATTACGTCGTGACCACCACCACCGCGCAGGCCGGCCCGGTCTATCGCCACATGGAGTTCGCCCGGCAATGCCTGTGGCCCGAGCTGGACGTGCAGCTGATCTCGACCACCGACGCCTGGGCGCAGCTTTCCGTCGCCGGCCCGAACGCGCGCCGGCTGCTGGAGCGGATCGTGGACGGGTTCGACCTGTCGAACGAGGCGTTTCCCTTCATGGCCTGCGCCGGGCTGACCGTCTGCGGCGGGCTTCGGGCGCGGCTTTTCCGCATCAGCTTCTCGGGCGAGCTGGCCTATGAGATCGCGGTGCCGGCGCGCTATGGCGATGCGCTGATGGCAAGGCTGGTCGAGGCGGGCGCCGACCTGGGTGCCACCCCTTATGGCACCGAGGCGCTGGGAGTGCTGCGCATCGAAAAGGGCCATGCCGCCGGCAACGAGCTGAACGGCCAGACCAGCGCGCAGATGCTGGGCATGGGCCGGATGGTGTCGGCGAAAAAGGATGGCATCGGCGCGGTCATGTCGCGGCGCGAGGGGATGCTGGCCGAGGCCCGCGTGCTGGTCGGCTTGCAGCCGGTCGATCCGGCGCAGCCGGTGGTCCCCGGCTCGCACCTGTTCCGCCAGGGCGAGGCGCAGGACACCTGGACCGATCAGGGCTGGATCAGCTCGGCCTGCCATTCGCCGCATCTGGGCCATGCCATCGGCCTGGGCTTTCTGGAAAACGGCGCCGCCCGCATGGGCGAGGTGATCGTCGCCGCCAACCCGCTGCAGGGGCAGAGCGTGCCTTTGCGCGTCGTTTCGCCCCATTTCATCGACCCCGAAGGAGGGCGCCTGCGTGACTGACTTGACCCCGATCACCGCGCTTGGCGCCGCCACGCCCGCCGACCAGCGTTTCGGCGCGCTGCGCATCACCGAGAATGCCGGCCTTGCCCTGGCGTCGCTGGCGCTGCGCCGGGGCGCCGCCCAGCCCGCGCCGCTGGGGCTGGCCCTGCCCGGACCGGGGCGTTGGGCCGAGGGGCAGGGCATCGCCGCCTTCTGGACCGGCCCCGGCCAGTGGATGGTCGAGGCCCCCGGCCGCGCCGCCGAAGATTTCGCGGCCGTGCTGGCCGCCGGGACGCCGGGCTGCTCGGTCACGGACCAGACCGATGGCTGGGCGGCGTTCGAGATCGTCTCGGACCGGGGCGAGGCGCCGATCCGGGCGCTGCTGGAAAGGCTGGCCAATATCGACCCCGACGGATTCGGCCCCGGCAGCGCCACCCGGACCCTGGCGCATCACATGGGCGTCTTCCTGATCCGCCGCGCCCCCGACCGGCTGGCGGTGCTGGGGATGCGCAGCATGGCCGGGTCGCTGTGGCATGCGCTGGCCACCACCCTGCGGCGGCAGGGGGCGGCCGCGGCGCCGGACGACGGTTTTCCTATCGTCTGATTCTACAAAAGCCAGTTTTTACCATCGACCCAAAGGCAATAGGCTGCCCGCAACATCAAACCCCCGCTGCGGGAAAGGGAAAACCACCATGTCGATCCAAAGCAAATTCAGCAAGTTGGGCACCGATAACGCCCCCGGACAAGAGGTCCGGCAAGGCCCGGCGGGCGCCGAGGGCTTCCTGCGGGGGGACAAGCTCTCGGGCCGCCCGGTCGATTTCTCGCATGGCGACGTGGATGCGCATGAGCCGACGCCCGGCGCCTTCGAGGCGTTTTCGGCCGGCGTCGCCCTGGGCGGGGCGCAGGCCTATACCGAATATCGCGGCGACCTGGGCATCCGCGAAGTGGTGGGCGCGCGGCTGGCCGGCTTTACCGGCGCGCCCGTCGATGCGCGGGACGGGCTGATCATCACCCCCGGCACGCAGGGCGCGCTGTTCCTGGCCGTGGCCGCGACGGTTTCGCGGGGCGACAAGGTCGCCATCGTCCAGCCCGACTACTTCGCCAACCGCAAGCTGGTCGAGTTCTTCGAGGGCGAGATGCTTCCAGTCCGGCTGGCCTATCGCGAGGCTGCGGCGGGGCAGGCGGGCCTGGACCTGGACGGCCTGGAGGCGGCATTCCGCGCCGGGGCAAGGCTGTTTCTGTTCTCGAACCCGAACAACCCCGCCGGCGTGGTCTATTCGCAGGACGAGATCGCCCGGATCGCGGCGCTGGCGGCGCAATACGGCGCGACCGTGATCGTGGACCAGCTGTATTCGCGGCTGCTCTACCCCTCGGCCTCCTATACGCATCTGCGCGCCATGGACATCGACGCGGAAAACGTCGTGACCATCATGGGCCCGTCCAAGACCGAATCGCTCAGCGGCTATCGGCTGGGGGTCGCCTTCGGCTCGACCCAGGTCATCGCCCGCATGGAAAAGCTGCAAGCCATCGTGTCCCTGCGCGCGGCAGGCTATTCGCAGGCGGTGCTGCGGACCTGGTTCGCCGAGCCCGAGGGCTGGATGGCCGAGCGCATCGCCCGCCACCAGGCGATCCGCGACGACCTGCTGGCGCTGTTCGGCGGCATCGAGGGGTGTTTCGTCCGCGCGCCGCAGGCCGGCAGCTACCTGTTTCCCAGCCTGCCCGCGCTGGCCATTGCCCACGCGGATTTCGTCAAGGCGCTGCGGTTGCAGGCGGGCGTCATCGTCACCCCCGGCACCGAGTTCGGCCCGCATTCCGGCGACAGCATCCGGCTGAACTTCTCGCAGGACCATGCGGCGGCGACGGCCGCGGTCGAGCGCCTGGCGGGGCTGGTCGAACGGTATCGCGCATGAGCGCGGCTCCCGGACAGGGCAACCCGGTGCCGCAGGGCGATTACGTCGCGGCAACGCGGCACGGATCGCTGATCTTCACCGCCGGGATGACCCCGCGCGCGAACGGCCGGCTGATGTTCAGCGGCCCGGTCCGCAGGGACCAGCCGCTGGAAACCTGGCGCGAGGCGGTGGTGCTGGCCTGCAGCAACGCGCTGCGGGCCGCGCGCGCGACCCTGGCGCCGGGCGAGGATCTGGCGGCCGTCCTCAGCCTGACCGTCTATGTCGCCGCGGAAGCGGGGTTTGCCGCGCATTCCGCGCTTGCCGATTTCGCCTCGCAGTTCCTCAAGGAACAGCTGGGCGCAGGTGGTATCGGCAGCCGCTGCGCGGTGGGCGTGGCGACGCTGCCGGGGAATGCGCCGGTCGAAATCCAGATGGTGGCGGCGGTCTGATCTGCCGCGCCGCGCGTGTGGGCGCCGGGCTTTTGCCTTGGGGCGGGCTGCGGACATTGAAGGAGAATGGCTTATGGGTGCAAGGATCATCGACGGGCGGGGCTTTGCGGCCGGGTTGCGGGCGCGTGTTGCCGAGGCTGTGGGCCGGCTGCGGTCTGGGCACGGGTTGGTGCCCGGGCTTGCGGTTGTTCTGGTGGGCGAGGATCCTGCGAGCCAGGTCTATGTCAGGAACAAGGCGGTCCAGACGCGCGAGGCGGGGATGGCGAGCTTCGAGCACCGGCTTGCGGCCGAGACGCCGCAGGCGGCGCTGCTGGCGCTGGTCGCGCGGCTCAATGCCGACCCGGCCGTGCACGGCATCCTGGTGCAGCTGCCGCTGCCCGCGCATATGGACGCCGGGGCGGTGATCGCCGCCATCGACCCGCGAAAGGACGTGGACGGGTTCCATGCGCTGAACGTGGGGCTGCTGGGGACCGGGCAGAAGGCGCTGGTGCCCTGCACGCCCTCGGGCTGCCTGATGCTCTTGCGCGAGACGCTCGGGGATCTGTCGGGGCTGGAGGCGGTGGTGGTGGGGCGCAGCAACATCGTGGGCAAGCCGATGGCGCAGCTCTTGCTGGCCGAGAACTGCACGGTGACCATCGCCCACAGCCGCACCCGCGAGCTGGCGGCGGTCTGCCGGCGGGCGGACATCCTGGTGGCGGCGGTGGGCCGGGCGCGGATGATCCGGGGCGAGTGGATCAAGCCCGGCGCCACGGTGATCGACGTGGGCATCAACCGCATCGAGGAGGAGGGCCGGTCGCGGCTGGTCGGCGACGTGGACTTCGCGGGCGCGGCGCAGGTGGCGGGCGCGATCACCCCGGTGCCGGGGGGCGTGGGGCCGATGACCATCGCCTGCCTGCTGGCCAATACGCTGGTGGCCTGCTGCCGGGCGCATGGCCTGCCCGAGCCGGATCCGGGCCGGGCCGAAGGCGCGGCGGCCTGAGGGATGGCGCGGGACGGCGGGGGGCGCTGCCCCCCCGCTCCTGCGGCCCCTCGAGGGGGCCGCAGGAGCGTCCCCCCGGGATATTTGCACACGGAAGAAACCAGGGCGCTTGCCCTTTCAGTGGAGAGCCAGATGAAGAAATACACGCTGACGGTCGCCTGCCCCTCGACGCGCGGCATCGTCGCCACCGTGGCCGGCTTTCTGGCCGAGCATGGCTGCAACATCACCGACAGTTCGCAGTTCGACGATACCGAGACCGGGCGCTTCTTCATGCGGGTGAGCTTCGTCTCGGAGGAGGGCGTGGGGCTGGAGGCGCTGCGCGCGGGCCTGGCCGGCCCGGCCGAGCCCTTCGGCATGGACCATGCCATCCATGACGAGGCCGAGAAGATGAAGGTGGTGATCATGGTCAGCCGCTTCGGCCATTGCCTGAACGACCTGCTCTATCGCTGGCGCATCGGCGCGCTGCCGATCGAGATCGTGGCGGTGATCTCGAACCACATGGACTACCAGAAGGTGGTGGTGAACCACGACATCCCCTTCCACTGCATCAAGGTCACGCGCGAGAACAAGCCGCAGGCCGAGGCGCAGCTGATGGCGGTGGTCGAGGATTCGGGGGCCGAGCTGGTGGTGCTGGCGCGCTACATGCAGGTGCTGTCGGATGCATTGTGCCGCAAGATGTCGGGGCGGATCATCAACATCCACCATTCCTTCCTGCCGAGCTTCAAGGGCGCCAACCCCTACAAGCAGGCCTTCGAGCGCGGGGTGAAGCTGATCGGGGCGACCAGCCATTACGTGACCGCCGACCTCGACGAGGGCCCGATCATCGAGCAGGACACCGTCCGGGTCACCCATGCGCAATCGCCCGAGGACTACGTCAGCCTCGGCCGCGACGTCGAAAGCCAGGTCCTGGCCCGCGCCATCCACGCCCATATCCACCGCCGGGTGTTCCTCAACGGCAACAAGACCGTGGTCTTCCCCGCCTCGCCAGGAAGCTACGCATCCGAAAGAATGGGGTGAAACAGCGCCCCCCACCCCCAGCCCCCGCCCCGGTCTTCCGTGGACAAATATCCCCGCCGGAGGCAAGCAGCGGGGAAGGCACGGCAGGCGGCGCATTTGCGGCCTGGCCTCGAATTCGTTATGCCCGCCTGAGGAATTATGAGCCGGCGTCATGCGCGAACTTCCCCATCTCGTCTATCTCCAGGCCTTCGAGGCGGCGGCGCGGCATCTGAGCTTTACCCGCGCCGCGGACGAGCTGAACTGCACGCAGGCGGCCATCAGCCAGCGGGTGCGGGCGCTCGAGCAGTATTTCGGCCGCCCGCTGTTTCGGCGCCAGGCGAGCGGCCTGGAACTCAGCTCTGCCGGAAAGGCCTATCTGCCCGGCATCACCCAGGCCCTCGACATGGCCGAGGCGGCGACCAGGGGGCTGACGGGGCGCCGCGAACGGCAGGGCATCACCGTCTCGGCGCCGATCTCGTTTCTGAACCTGTGGATGGCGCCGCGGCTTGGCGAATTCCTGGCCGGCCATCCCGGCATCGCCGTGCAGCTGAACAGCTCGATCTGGACTGATCCGAACATCGACCTGGCGGATGTCAGCTTCGCCTTTGAAAAGCCGGAGCTGATCGCGCCCGAGGCGATCGTCCTGTGCAGCGAGCGGCTGGTCCTGGTCGGCGCCGGCCGGCATGCCGAATCCGCGGCGCGCAGCACCCCCTTGCAGGAGATCCCGCAGATCGAGATCCAGGGGAAATACTCGCTCTGGGACATATGGTCGGATGGGATGGGCCTGCGCCGGACACCCGGCCTGCCGCTGCTGCGGGTCGATACCGCCGTCTCGGCGCTGGAACTGGCCGCGGCCGGGGCGGGGTTGACGGTGCTTTATTCGACTTATGCCGAAAGGCTGCTGGCCGGCTGCAGCATCACCGCGCCGCTGGGGCCGGGCGTCGCCGTGCCGCATGTGCTGGCGATGAGCCGCAACCCGAAGCGCAAGGAAACCGGCGCGGTCCGTAGCTTCATGGAATGGGTGTCGGGCCATTTCTCCGGCGATCCTGCGGCCCGCTAGCCCGCCCGGTCCTTGCGCCGGCATTCGGGGTTTTTCGCATCACGCATGGCTGTTTTCCGCGCGCTCTGCCCGGCGCACGGGCAGGGGCCGGCGCGCCGGGATTCAGAATCCAGTTTGAACACCGAAACGCGATTTTCTTGCCTGCGAGGCGTCGGAATCATTTGACGTAGGGCATCCGATTTGCATACTGAATTTCAAGAATCGAATTTCCCGGCATGGATCGCCGCGAAATTCATTGGAAATTTCAGGAGCATATGATGGGAGACTGGGTAATCGGGGTCGATGTCGGCGGAACCTTCACCGATTTTTCGGCGCGGCGGTTGTCGACGGGGCAATCGGTCCTGCACAAGCGGCCTTCGACGCCGCATGATCCGTCCGAGGCGATCTTGAACGGGTTGCGGGAATTGCAGGACAAGGCCGGGATCGACGGCGAGGACATCGTCCGCTTCGCCCATGGCACCACGGTGGCGACGAACGCGCTGCTTCAGCGCAAGGGACCGAAAACCGGCCTGGTGACGACCAAGGGCTTTCGCGACCTGCTGGAGATCGGCCGCCAGGTTCGCCCGGCCATCTACGACCTGCAGACCGACGCGCCGCCGCCCCTGGTCGAGCGCGAGCATCGCCTGGAGGTCTGCGAGCGGATCGGCCCCCGCGGCGAGGCGATCGTCGCGCTGACCGATGCCGAGATCGATGCCATCATCGCGGAACTCGGCCCGATGAGCGACGTGGAATCGCTGGCCGTCTGCCTGATCTTCTCCTTCCTGAACCCGGAGCATGAAGAGCGGATCGCGGCGGCGCTGCGCCGGGCCTATCCCGACCTCTACGTCTCGATCTCGAGCGAGGTGCATCCCGAGTTCCGCGAATACGAGCGTTTCTCGACCACGGTCATCAACGCCTTCCTGCAACCCGAGGTCAGCCGCTACATGGACCGGCTGAGCGCGGCGATCCAGAAGACGGCGCCCAAGGCCGCCCTGGGCATCTTCCAGTCGGCGGGCGGGCTGATGTCGATCGAGCTGGCCTCGCGCTTTCCGGTGCGCACGGCGCTTTCCGGGCCGGCCGCGGGTGCGGTGGGTGCGGCGGCGGCCGCGGCCATGTCGGGGATCGAGGACATCATCACCCTGGACATCGGCGGAACCAGCACCGACGTCGCGCTGATCCAGGGCGGCAAGGTCGGCACCTCGAACCTGCGCGACATCGCCGGTTTCCGCATCCGCCTGCCCACGGTCGACATTCACACCGTCGGCGCCGGCGGCGGCTCGATCGCGCATCTGGGCGCCGACGGGCTGCTGAAGGTCGGCCCGATGAGCGCGGGGGCGGTGCCGGGCCCGGCCTGCTATGCGCGCGGCGGCGACAAGCCCACGGTCTCGGATGCGAACGTGGTGCTGGGCCGGCTGCCGGCGCGGCTGGCCGACGGCTTCAGGATCGACGCCGACCTGGCCAGGGCCGCCGTCGCCCGGATCAGCGAGCCGCTGGGCGTATCGCTGGAGAAGGCCGCGCATGGCATCGTCAGCGTCGCCGCCTCGAACATGGCGCGGGCCATCCGCGCGGTCTCGATCGAGAAGGGGCAGGATCCGCGCGACTATACGCTGATGTGCTTTGGCGGCGCGGGGGGCCTGCATGCCGCGGACGTGGCCGAGATCCTGGCCATGCGCCGCATCCTGGTCCCGCGCGCGCCGGGCATCCTGTGCGCCGAGGGGCTGATCGTCTCGGACCTGCAGGAGAACTACGTCACCACCTGCCGCTGCCCGCTGGACGGCGACCTGGCCGTCATCGCCGAGGCCATCGGCCGGCTTTGCGCGCAGGCCGAGGAATGGCTGGCCGCCGATGCCGAGGATGCCGCCCATGTCGTCAGCCGCAGCCAGACCGTCATCCTGGACCTGCGCTATATCGGGCAGAACTACGAATTGCCGGTCGAGCTGGGCACCAGCCGACACGCCCCCGCGCTGCCCCCGGTCGAAGAGCTGAAGCAGGCCTTCTTCCGCCAGCACGAGGCGGCCTATGGCCATTGCAACCCCGACGCCCCGGTCGAGGTGGTCAACGTCCGCATCCGGGCGACGATGGAATTCGCCAAGCAGGCGGTCGATGCTGCGCGCCCGGCGGGCGAGGCCAAGCCCGCCGCGACCGAGCAGATCTGGTTCGAGCAGACCGGCTTCGTGCCGACCCCGGTCTATGCCCGCGACGGGCTGGCCGAGGGCGTCGGCATCATCGGCCCGGCGCTCATCACCCAGTTCGACACCACGACGCTGGTGCCGCCCGGATGGACGCTTCGCATTGATGGCGCAATGAACATGATTATGGAACGCAACGATGACTAAACCCCTGTCGCTGGATCCGATCACCATCGAAATCAGCTGGAACAGCCTGCGGTCGATCGCCGACGAATGCTTCCTGACGCTGATGCGCAGCGCATTCTCGACCAATATCAAGGAGCGCCACGACCATTCGACCGCCATCGCCGACCGCAATGGCCGGCTGATCGTCCAGGCGGAAAACGCGCTGCCGATCCACCTGGCCTCGATGTCGGGACTGATCGGCCTGATCCTGGAGCAATATGAAGGCAGCCTGGCGCCGGGCGACATCTTCATCGCCAACGACCCGCATGTCGCGGGCGGCTCGCACCTGCCCGACATCAACATGGCGATGCCGATCTTCGACGGCGACCGGCTGCTGGGCTTCGTGGCCAATATCGTCCACCATGCCGACGTCGGCGGCGCCTCGGTCGGCTCGATGTCGGGCGGGCTGAACGAGATCTACAAGGAGGGGCTGCGCATCCCGATCCTGCGCCTGTTCCGCAAGGGCGAGCGCTGCGACGACATCATGCGCCTGCTGCTGCTGAACATGCGCCTGCCGGACGAGCGGCTGGGCGACCTGAACGCGCAGATCGCGGCGGTCAAGCTGGGCGTCAAGCGCATCGGCGAGATGGTGGCGCGGCATGGCGCCGACCACCTGACGGCCCTGTGCGACGAGATCGTCAGCCGCACCAACCAGCGGATGCGCAAGGCGATCGCCGGGGTGGCGGACGGCGAATACAGCTTTGCCGATGTCATGGACGACGACGGGCTGGGCACCGAGGACGTCAGGATCGCCCTGACCGTCAGGAAGGCGGGCGAGAAGGTGGTCTTCGACTTCACCGGCACCTCGCCGCAGGTTCCGGGCAATTTCAACATGACGCTGAACACCACGAAATCGGCGGTCTGCTATGCGCTCAAGGCGCTGCTGGACCCCGAGGTGCCGAACAACCAGGGCATCTTCGACGCGATCGAGATCCGGGCCGAGCCGGGCAGTTTCGTGAACTGCGCCCATCCCGCGGGCGTCGCCATGCGCGCCAATTCCTGCCAGCGCGTGGTGGACGTGGTGCTGGGCGCCTTTGCCGAGGCGCTGCCCGGCCGCGTCATCGGCGCGGCCAACGGCGCCAATACCAGCGCGGTCTTTGCCGGCACCGATCCGCAGACCGGCCATTCCTATGTCTACCTGGAAACGCTTGGCGGCGGCATGGGCGCGCGCGCGGCCAAGGACGGCAAGGACGGCGTCCAGGTCCATATCACCAACACCGCCAACCTGCCGGTCGAGGCGATCGAGCTGGAATACCCGCTGCGCGTCGAGGAATATTCGCTGATCACCGATTCCGGGGGCGCGGGCAAGCACCGCGGCGGCATGGGCATCCGCCGCGCCATCCGCCCCATCGGCCATCTTTGCGAGTTCAACGGCGTCGGCGACCGCTTTCGCCACCGGCCCTGGGGCATCTTCGGCGGCATGCCGGGCGCGACGGGCCAGTTCCGCCTGCGCAACGACGACGGCTCGTCCAGGGATCTGCCCTCGAAGATCACCGGCATCTTCGTCACCGACGAAACCGTGGTCGTCATCGAGACCCCCGGCGCCGGCGGCTATGGCGACCCGCGCGAGCGGACGCCCGAAGCGATCCGCGAGGATCTGGCCTCGGGCAAGTTCACCGCGGATTTCGTGGCCGCGCATTACGCGCCGCAAAAGGTCGCCTAGGGCCAGGGCCCGGCGCGGCCCGCAGTTCAACAGAGAGGAAAAACAAATGCAAAACAGAATCCTGAGCGCGGCATTTTCCCTGGTGGCCCTGTCGGGCGCCGCCTTGGCGCAAAGCCATTCCTGGGATCTTGCCAACGAATACGGCGAAAGCACCATCATGGGCCAGGCGGACAAGGTGTTCATCGAGGCGGTCCACGAAGCCTCGGGCGGGGACATCAAGATCACCGGCCATTACGGCGGCTCGATCGGCTACAAGTCGGTGGACCAGTTCGACGCGGTGGGCGACGGCGCGCTGGACATGGCCGATACCATCACCACCTCGCTGTCGGGCATCGAGCCGCTGTTCCTGCTGTCGTCCCTGCCCTTCGTCGCCAATACCAACGCCGATGCGAAGCTGCTTTGGGACGTCGCGCGCCCGCATTACGAGGCGGTGTTCGAAAAGCACAACCAGGTGCTGCTCTGGGCGACGCCCTGGCCGCCCTCGGGCATCTGGGCGCAGGCGCCGATCACCGCCGAGGGCGACATGGCCGGGCTGAAGATCCGCGGCTGGGATGCCAGCGGCGTGCGCACCCTGTCCAATGCCGGCTCGACCGCCGTCCAGATCAGCTGGGCCGACACCGTCCCGCAGCTTGCCGCGGGCAGCATCAACTCGGTGCTGACCTCGGCGGATGGCGGCGCCAGTTCCAAGTTCTGGGAGTTCCTCGATAACTTCACCGCGGTGAACTATTCGATGGCGCTGAACATGACGCATATGAACAAGGACATCTACGACAGCCTGACCCCGGAACAGCAGGCCATCATCCGCGATGCCGCCGAAAAGGCCAGCGATGCGGCCTGGGCCGACCTGGAAAAGCGCGTGGCGCAGAATTTCGAGGAGATGCGCGCCAACGGCGTCGCCATCACCACCGACGTGCCGCCCGAATTCCTGGAGTTCCTGCGCCAGTCCGGCCAGGAGGTCTATGACGAATGGCTGAAGGCCGTCGGCCCCGTCGGCCAGCAGATCCTGGACGAATACGCCGCGAAGCGCGGTTCGTGACCCGGCAGGGCGCGCAGGGATTGCGCGCCCCCATCGCAATCATCATGAGGTCGGAAACATGCTTTCGCGTGCGGTCATTCGCATATCGGAAATCTGCTCGGGTGCCGGGATAGCGGTTTCGGCCGCGCTTCTGGTCTATATCGTCGTCCACATCATCCTTGAAATCATCCTGCGCAACTTCTTCGCCAGCTCGACCAACTCGATGGGCGAATATGTCGGCTATGCGACCGGGGCGATGGCCTTCCTGGCGATGGGCCACACCTTCATGAGCCGCAAGCACGTGCGCGTCAGCCTGCTGCGCCGCTTCCTGCGCGGCCGGGCCGCCATCGCGGTCGAATTGTTCTGCGTCGCGACGACCTTCGCGATGTTCGCCTTCATGGCCCGCTATATCTGGCTGATCCTGGTGCGCGACTTCCTGCGCGGCTCGGTCAGCCCCGGCCTGACGGCGACGCCGACCTGGTATATCGCCGCGGCGATCTTCGCCGGGCTGGTCATCTTCCTGATCCAGCTGGTCGCATCCGCGCTCGACACCGTGATCCACGGCGTCCCCGAAGAGCATATCGAGGGAGAATGAACCAATGGAATCCCTGATCGTCGCCTTCGGTGTCCTTGCCCTCGTCATCTTTTTCCTGGGGATCGGCGTCTGGGTCTTTGCCGGGTTGCTTGTCGTCAGCACCCTGGGCCTGGCGCTGTTCATCGACATGCCCGTCCACCGCATCGGCACCATCCTGGCGCCGCTGGTCATCCGCAGCTCGACCGCATGGGAGCTGTCGGCCATCCCGATGTTCATCTGGATGGGAGAGATCATCCTGCGCACCGACGTCTCGACCCGGCTGTTCCGCGGGCTGTCGCCGCTGACCTATTACCTGCCCGGCCGGATGCTGCACACCAACATCTTCGGCTCGGCCGTCTTTGCCGCCATCTGCGGCTCGAGCGCGGCGACCACCGCCACGGTCGGCAAGATCACCATCCCCGAGCTGAAGAAACGCGGCTATTCCAGCGCGCTTTCCTATGGCTCGCTGGCCGGGGCGGGCAGCCTGGGCCTGCTGATCCCGCCCTCGATCATGATGATCGTCTATGGCGTGCTGGCCGAGGTCTCGATCTCGCGGCTGTTCGCGGCGGGGCTGATCCCCGGCCTGATGATCGCCGGGATCTATTCGGTCTATGTCATCATCTACAGCCTGATCCGGCCGGCGGTGGCGCCCGCCGACACCACCGCCCCGACCTTGCGCGAGATGCTGGTCGGCATCGCCAACCTGGCCCCGATCGGCATCCTGATCGGCGTGGTGCTGGGCGCGATCTATTCCGGCCTGGCCACGCCTTCGGAAACGGCGGCGATCGGGGTGGCGGTGACGCTGGTCTATGCGGCCTGCACCTGGCAGCTGTCGTGGGGGACGTTCATCGCCAGCCTCAAGGCTTCGGTCCATACCAGCTGCATGATCTCGGCCATCATGATCGGCGCGGCCTTCATGTCCACCGCCATGGGCTTCATGCACGTGCCCCACAACATCGCCGCGGTGATCGACGGGCTGGCGCTGTCGCCCTATCAGCTGATCTTCATCCTGGTGCTGTTCTACCTGCTGCTGGGCATGTTCCTGGAAGGCATCTCGATGATGGTGATGAGCCTGCCGATCACGCTGCCGCTGATCCTGGCGGCGGGCTTCGACCCGATCTGGTTCGGCATCTTCCTGATCCTGATGGCGGAACTGGCGCAGATCACCCCGCCGGTGGGCTTCAACCTGTTCATCCTCCAGGATCTGGCCAAGGCCTCCATCGCGCGGATCATCGTCGCCTGCGTGCCGTTCTTTTTCCTGATGTGCTTCGGCGTCGTCCTGATCACCGTCTTCCCCGAGATCGTGCTGTGGCTGCCCGACTACCTGTTCCAGAAATGAGGCGAGGCAAGGAAATGGGACGACTGGAGAACAAGGTCTGCGTGGTGACGGGCGCGGCATCGGGCATCGGCCGGGAAACCGCGCTTGCCTATCTGCGCGAGGGGGCAAGGGTCCATGCGCTCGACCGCGACGAACGGGGGCTGGCGGAACTGGCGGCCCGGCACCCCGGCCTGCGCGTCGCCCGCATCGACGTCACCGATGCGGCGGCAGTCGAGGCCTTCCACGCCGGGCTGGAGCGGCTGGACGTGCAGGTCAACTGCGCCGGCATGGTCGCGGTCGGCAACCTGCAAGCCTGCACGGCCGAGGATTGGCAAAGGTCGCTGGACCTGAACGCGACCTCGGTCTTTCTGATGATGCGGGCGGCGGTCGGGCGGATGGCGTCGCAAAAGGGCGGCAGCATCATCAACGTCGCCTCGGTCATCTCGTCCATCGGGGCGGCGCCGGACCGCTTTGCCTATGGCGCGACCAAGGCGGCGGTGATCGGCATGACCAAATCGGTCGCCCGCGACTATGCCTCGGCCAATATCCGCTGCAACGCCATCTGCCCCTCGGCCGTCGAGACGCCCTCGATGACCGCGCGGATCGAGGCCATGCCCGACAGTGCCGCCGCGCGCCGCGACTTTGCCGCCCGCCAGCCGCTGGGCCGCATGGGAACCCCGGCCGAGATCGCGGAACTGGCGGTCTATCTTGCCTCGGACCTGTCGGGGTTCATGACCGGCAGCCAGCTGGTGATCGACGGGGGTGCGAAGCTGTGACGGAAACCGCACCCCTGCGCGCGGCGATCGTGGGCCTGGGCCGCTGGGGCCAGAACCTGGTCCGGGCCAATGCCGGCAATCCCGCCTCTGCCCTGCGCTTTACCCATGCCGCCACCCGTTCGCCCGCCAAGGCCCAGGATTTCTGCCGCGACCAGGGGCTGGCGCTGCTGCCGGGCCTGGACGCGCTGCTGCAAGAGGGCGAGGTCGATGCCGTCGTCCTGGCCACGCCGCACAGCCAGCACGGCGCGCAGATCCGCCGGGCGGCGCAGGCGGGCAAGCATGTCTTCGTGGAAAAGCCGCTGACCCTGGAGCTGGCCGAGGCCGAGGCGGCGCTGGCCGCCGCACAGGCGGCGGGCGTCGCGCTGTGCGTGGGGTTCAACCGCCGCTTCCTGCCGGCCTTCCAGGCGCTTGCGGGACAGCTTGAAGCGGGTGCGCTGGGGCGGGCCCTGCATGTCGAGGGCGCGTTTTCCGGCGATTTCGGCTATCACTATAGCGACCAGATGTGGCGCGGCGACGACCGGGAAAACCCGGCGGGCGGCATGGCCGCGATGGGCATCCATGTCCTCGATGCGATGATCGCGCTGCTGGGGCCGGTGCGGCGGGTCTCGGCCATCAGCCGCCGCGCCGCGGTTTCGGCGCAGCTGAAGGACGTGACCAGCGTGATGCTGGATTTCGAATCGGGCGCGACCGGCAGCCTTTCGACGCTGATGGCGACCGCCGGCTTCTGGCGGCTGCACGTCTTTGGCTCGCAGGGCTGGGCGCAGATGCCGGACCAGGCCACCCTGATCACCTCGGACCTGTCGGGCCGGCAGGAGCGGCGGGCCTTCGATCCCTGCGACAGCCTGGCGCAGGAACTCGACGCCTTCGCCCGCAAGGCCCGGTCGGACCGGCCCTATCCGGTCTCGCCTCTCCAGGCGCTGCAGGGCGTGGCGGCCATGGAGGCCATCGCGATTTCCGCCGCGGCCGATGCGGAGTGGACGCAGGTCGCGCGCCCGGCTACATCCATATCGGATGCCACGGCCTGACGCGCCTGGGCCGCGGCCATTGAAAGAGAACGCATTTCGGGATGACGATGAACAGATCCGTGGATGAACGGGACGGCCAGAAAGTCGCCAGGAAGATCCGAGAGGCCATCCTGAGGCTTGAACTGCGGCCGGGGCTGGTGCTGGACGAGGCCGACCTTGCCGAGCAGATGGAGGTGTCGCGCACGCCGGTGCGCGAGGCCATCATCCAGCTGATCTCGGACGGGCTGGTCCAGCGCCACGGCCGCAAGGCCATCGTCGCGACGATGGATTTCGACGAGGTGCCCAAGCTTTACGACGCGCTGCTGGTGTCGAGCCGGCTGATCCATCGCCTGGCGGCCGAACACCGCACCGACGACGACCTGGCCGCGATCAAAAAGACCATGCTGGCCTTTGAGCGCAGCAAGGACGTGTCGAACGGCGTCGAGCGGTCCGAGGCGAACCTGCAATTCCACCTGGCGATCTCGCGCGCGGCGCATAACCGCTATTTCTCGGCCTTCTACGACAATGCGCTGCTGGGCACCATTCGCCTGGCACGCGCCTGCTTTGCCCAGGTCAGCACGGTGGAATACCTGAACCCGACCACCAAGGAAGAACTGGCGGCGCATCTGGCGGAAACCGAGCGCCAGCACCGCGCCCTGTATGCCGCGATCCAGGCTTGCGACATCGAGCTGGCCGACCGGCTTGCGGTGGACCATTACGTCCTGACCCGCAACCGCGTCGAGAAGGTGCTGTTCCGCATCGACCCCGCCGTGGAGGGCCTGGACCTGACGGCCGGGCTGTCCTGAGCGCGCGGTTCAGGCAAGCAGCAGGGCCAGGCCGCGGAGGAAGGCCCAGATCACGCCCCAGATGAGCGCGAAGGCCAGGACCGCAAGCAGGCTGCCGGCGATGATCCACAGCCCGTCCCGTTCCAGCACGCCAAGCGCGAGGATGGCGATGGCCAGCGCCGGCAGCATGTTGCCCAGCGGGATCGGCAGCAGCAGCACGACCGACAGCCCCAGGCACAGCCCGCCCGCCAGCCGCACCGCCAGCGGCGCGGACAGCGGCGGGATGCGGGGCGAGAGCAGCCTTTCCGCCCGGACCAGAAAGGGCGCGCTGCGCGATAGGATCGCCGCGAATTCCGTGCGCGGCAGCGATCGCTGGGCGATGAAGCG
The DNA here is from genome assembly GCF_018499825.1 of Paracoccus sp. pheM1. NCBI lineage: Bacteria > Pseudomonadati > Pseudomonadota > Alphaproteobacteria > Rhodobacterales > Paracoccaceae > Paracoccus > Paracoccus sp. pheM1. The sequence goes on along the minus strand of NZ_JAGXCX010000002.1, from coordinate 1,040,586 downwards.
CGGCAGCCAGGGCCGCTGGCCCAGCATCATCTGGAAGGACAGATAGACCAGCGGCAGGCCCAGGATGCCCGAGGTGCCCGGCGGCATGGGCAGGATGTTGGGAAAGGCGAAAAGCAGCAGCAGCCCTGCCGTCGCCCGCCCCTCGAGCAGGACCAGCAGGTCGGTGACGCTGATCCGGTCGCGGCCGGCGTCGCCGGCGATCCGGGTCAGCACGTCCGAAAGATGCTGGCGCCGCCGGGGCGGGCCGTGCCCCGGCCGCGGGCCTCGGTCCCCTGCCGCCGGACCGGGATCGCCGGTGGGCGGGCTTTCGCCTGGCGCAGGCATTCTGTCTCCTGACGGTTGCCGCGGTTCGGTGGTTCTATCTTGGGTCGGGCGGCTGGGGTTTCAAGGCGGAAATGCCTTTCGTCCGCTTGCCAGGCGGCTTCCCGAGGCGCGCGGCAGCCAGGGGTTGCCGCCTTGGCGTTCGGGTATTTGGGCAACAGAGAAGATGCGGGTGCCCGCGCCCTTCAGCCCGGCAGGGCGGCCAGTTCATGCGCCCAGGGCGGGTTGGCGCCGGGACGCGAGACGGTGATCGCCGCCGCGCGGGTGCCGAGCGCCAGCGCCTGGGCGATGGATTCCGGCGCCAGCGCCTCCAGCCCCTTGCGCGTCAGCACGCCGGCGCGGTCCAGCGCGGCCAGCACCCCGGCGTTGAAGGTGTCGCCGGCGCCGATGGTGTCGGCGACCTCGACCCGGACCGCCTGGGCGGCCAGCGGCGCGCCCGACCAATGCGCCCGCGCCCCGGCCGAGCCGCCGGTCTGGAAGACCACCCGCGGCCCGCGGGAAAGGATGGCGGCGGCGGCTTCCTCGAAGCTTGCGCCGGGCATCAGCCATTCCAGGTCGTCGCCCGAAAGCTTGACCAGGTCGGCCATGGCGATGAGCCGGTCGAGCCGGGCGCGATAGGCCGCCTCGTCGGCGATGAAGAAGGGGCGGATGTTCGGGTCCAGCATCACCGGGATGCGGTGGCGGACGCGCTCCGCCAGCGCCTCGACGGCGGCGCCGCAGGGGTCGGGCACCAGGCTGATGCCGCCGATGAACAGCGCCGAGACCGTATCGGGGATCTGGGGCAGATCATCGGGGGCGAACATGCGTCCTGCCGAGCCCTCGTCGTAGAAGGAATAGCGCGCCTCGCCCCCGGTCAGGGTCACGAAGGCCAGCGTGGTCAGCCGGTCGCTGCGCGGGCAAAGCCCGGTATCCACCCCGGCCTCGGCCAGCGGGCGCAGCAGCATCTCGCCGAAGCTGTCGCGCGAGATCGGCCAGAGATAGCCCGTGTCGATGCCCATGCGGCCAAGCGCGATGGCGGTGTTGTAGACCGCGCCCCCCGGCAGGGGACGGTAGCCGGCGCCCTCGGGCACCATGTCGATCAGCGATTCCCCGGCGCAAAGGATCATAGCCTCTCCCTTCCTTCGTCAGCCCGCTCCTGCCTCCTGATAGCGGTAACTGCCGGCGATGGAAATATCCTGCGTGACCGGCGCCGCGCCGATGCGGATGAAACCGCCCCGCTCGTTCAGCCACAGCGCGGCGAGCAGCAGGGCCAGCGCCAGCAGGACGGCGAAGGCGATCTTCCAGGCCGACCAGGGCCGTTCGCCCTGCACCCGGCCGGACTGGCCGTTGACGACGAAGCGGTAGCTCTTGCCGTTGTAGCGATAGGCGGCGGTCCAGACCGGCAGCAGGATATGCTTGAAGGTTTCGTCACCGTAGCGGGTCTCGATGCCGGTGATGCGCTGTTCGTTGCCGCCGATGGCGCGGCGCACGTCCATGGCGATGACCCCGGCCATTTCCTGCCGGGCGATGTCATGGCCCGAGCCGAGCGGGATCGTATAGCCCTCGGCCAGGAAGCCGGCGAGGTATTCGGGCTGGTAGGGCACCAAGTGCGACAGATCCCAGGGCGTCAGCGCATCGGTGATCCGGCGCGGCAGCGAGCCTGAGGCCAAGACCAGCACGTCGTCGAAATTCCGCGCCACCTGGCCCGAGACCGGGGTCCAGCGCGTCTTGCGCACCTGCCGGGCCACGCGCTGCTGGCGGCCGTCCACCATCTGCGTGACGTAGACGGTTTCGTAATACCAGTCGCCGCGCGCGCCGCTGTAGCGCGAGGCGGTGTCGGCGTCGAAGGTCCAGAAGGGCGAATAGACCCCGCTCATCTTCTTGCCGCGCCGGGCATAGGCGGTCAGGCCCGAGGGGGCGAACCAGAGCCCGCGCAGCCAGTCCTCGAGCGCGGTCTTGGCCTGCGCCTCGGTGATGACGAAGGGCAGCAGGCCCTGCGGCTTGATCAGGCGGGTGGTGCCGGTGTCGGTCACGACGGCCGTGGCGCAGAACGGGCAGGCCGAGGCGTGGCGGTCGCTGGTGATTTCCACCTTGGCGCCGCAGTTCGGGCAGGAGAGGGTGCGCACCGTCTCGGTCAGGTCGCTGTGCTGGTCCAGCGACAGCCCGTGTTCCAGCGGCAGTTCCTGCAATTGCGGCGCCTTGTGCCCGCCGTCCCATTGCAGCGCCCGCCCGGTTGCCGGGTCCAGCAGGATGGCGCTTTCGCCCCATGGCCCCTGTTGCGCCTGGCGGGCGGGCGCGCGGGCGGGGCCGGGGCCGATATGCTGCTTATGCCCGCAATAGGGGCAGACCAGCCCCTGCTGGCCGGGCGAGAATTCCAGGCTCGCGCCGCAATTCTCGCAAGGATAGCGGTATTCCGAGGGGGGTGTCGGCATCTCAGCCCTTGGGCAGCGGCGGGGGCGGCGGCGCGACGGTGAAGAGCTGGGCGAGTTCGGCGACCTCCTCGGCCGGTTTCCAGCCGTCCTGGCCGGGGGTCCAGACCAGCGTCTCGCGGGTGAAGGCCCCCTCGCGCACCAGGCGGCCGAGATGGGCGCGGCCATAGGGGCCGTCGGCCTGGCCGTTCACGGCGATGTGCCAGACCGTCTCGGGGTGGTGCAGCGGCGGTGGGGTTTGCGGGGCCTGTTGGGGCGCCTGCTGCTGCGGCACGGCGCCCCAGGGGCCGCGCTGCGCCATGGCGGCGCCCAGCCCCGCGCCCATTCCCGCACCCAGGCCGGCGCCGATGCCCGCGCCCATGCCGCCCGGCTGGTTCGAGGCGTTCAGCATCCCCTCGGACGCGGCATATTGGCCAAAGCGGTTCAGGTCGCCGACGATGCCCATCGAGGTGCGCTTGTCGAGCATCCGTTCCACCTCGTCGGGCAGGCTGATGTTCTCGATGTAGAATTCCGGGATGGTCAGGCCATAGGCGGCGACGGTCGGGCTGATCGCCTTGGCGACCATCTGGCCCAGGTCGCCGGTGTTCGCCGCCATGTCGAGGACCGGGATGCCCGAGCCGGCGACCATGCGCGAAAACTCCTGCACGATGATGTTGCGCAGCTGGAAGCTGATCTCGTCGCGGGTGAATTCGCCGTCGGTGCCGACGATCTCGGTCATGAAGCGGCCGGGGTCGGTCACGCGCATGGAATAGGTGCCGAAGGCGCGGATGCGCACCGGGCCGAATTCCGGGTCGCGCGCGATCACCGGGTTCTTGGTGCCCCATTTCAGGTCGTTGAAGCGGGTGGTGTTGACGAAATAGACCTCGGACTTGAACGGGCTGCGAAAGCCGTGGTCCCAGTGCTGCAGCCGGGTCAGGACCGGCAGGTTGTTGGTCTCCAGCATGTAGAGGCCGGGCTGGAACACGTCGGCCAGCTGGCCTTCATGGATGAAGACGGCGGCCTGGCCCTCGCGCACGGTCAGCTTGGCGCCGTATTTGATCGCCTTGCCGACGGTCGGGTAGCGATAGACCATGGTGTCGCGCGAGTCGTCGGTCCATTCGATGATCTCGATGAACTCGCCGCCGAGGATGTCGAAGATGCTCATGGGGGCTGCCTTTCGCTCTGCGGGACGCTTGCCCGCGATAGTGACCCGCAGCCGCCCGGCGTCAAGCCCCCGGACGGCGGCTCATGCTTCGGTCTCCAGCAATTCGCGGGCGATCTGCAGCACGATGGGGCGGGCCTCGGCCTCGGTCATGCCGGGACGCAGCCGGGCGTCGTAGAGGATCTGCAGCAGCAGCTCGTCATGCCGGGTCAGGTAGGCGAATTCCTCGTTGTCGTTGAAGATCGAGGGTCGCGCGCGCGGGCTGTCATTGGCCAGCCCCATGCCCTGGGCCAGTTCCTCGTGGATGCAGGAGCGGCGCAGGCGCGGCGGCAGTTCCGCCCGGATCAGCGCCACCGCCTGGGCATAGACCGGGGAATTGCCGTTGGAATAGGCAAAGACCGTGCAATAGTTCTGCGGCGCCAGGTCGCGCAGCGCGGCGATGTCGCCGGGCGGGATGCCGGGCACCAGCGCGGCCAGGCGCGGGCCGACGGCGCGGCGTTCGTCCTCGTTCAGGATCAGCACGGCGACATTGCCGGCGCCGCCCGTCACCGCGACCGGATGGCCGCTGATGCGGGCAAGCCGGGCGGCGAAGCCCGCGATCTCGGCGCGGTCGCGGGCGCGCTGGTCGGGGGCGACCGAATCGCCGAATTCCAGCCGCAGCAGCACCGGCTGCTGCCAGCGCCGCAGCGGCGCCGGCGTGGGGCGCGAGACCAGCTTGCCGCCCTCGCGCACATATTCGTCGTAGAGCGCGACCTCGATGAAGGTGTCGGTCAGCTTTTCCGGGGTCAGCGCGATTTCGTCGCCGCTGTCGATGCGCAGCCGGCCGCGGGCGATCAGCGCCTGCTCGACGCCGGCGAGGTAGTCGCGCATGTTGCGGCTGGCGGGCGAGGCGGCTGCGGCCTCGGCGCGGGCGGTGGCGGCACGGGCGCTTTCGGCGCGTTCCCGGCGCAGGGCCGCCTGGTCGACCGGCGGGTCGGGACGTTCGGGCGGCGGCGGGGCCTCGACCGGGGTGGGCGGCGCCTCGGCCGGCGGCTCGGGCGCGCAGGCGGCAAGCAGCGCCAGCAAGGCCAGCGCAAGGGACAGGGGCAGGCGAGATCGGGCTGGCAGGGTCACGGCGTCTTTGCTGCGGGGGTTGCGGATCGGGCGCTGGCCGAGGCGAGGGTCTTGCGCAATTCGGCCTCCATCACCTTCAGATCCTCTTCTGCGGCGGCGCGGCGGGTGCGGCCTTCGTCGGCGATGCGCAGGCTGTCCTCGATGGTCGAGATCAGCTCGGCATTGGCGGTGCGCACCGCCTCGATGTCGAAGACGCCGCGCTCCACCTGGGTGCGGATCTGGGCATTGGCCTCGCGCAGGTTCTTCGCGTTGGCGGTCAAGAGGTCGTTGGTCAGGTCGTTGGCTTCCTTGACCGCGCGGGCGGCCTCGGCGCTGCGCTGGATGGTGACGGCCTGGGCCAGCTGCGTTTCCCACAGCGGCACGGTGTTCACCAGCGTAGAATTGATCTTTGTTACCAAGGACTTGTCGTTTTCCTGCACCAGCCGGATCGAGGGCAGCGACTGCATCGTCACCTGCCGGGTCAGCTTGAGGTCGTGGACCCGCCGCTCCAGGTCGTCGCGGGCCGAGCGCAGGTCGCGCAGCTCCTGCGCCGCCATGACCTTGTCGTTCTCGGCCGCGGATTCGACGGCGGCTTCCCTGGCGGGGATCTCGTCGCGGTCGATCTGCGCCAGCTTCTCCTCGCCCGCGGCGATGTAGAGCGCCAGTTCGTCATAGAAGTTCAGCGTGCGCTCATAAAGCAGGTCCAGCGACCTGATGTCCTTGAGCAGCCGGTGCTGGTGCTGGTCCAGATCCATGGCGATGCGGTCGATCTGGCCCTGCACCTCTTCGTAATTGGCCGCGAACTTGGCAAAGGGCGCGGTGCGGCCCAGCAGCCTTTCCCACCAGCTGCGCTCGCGCCGCACGTCGAGTTCGCTGACGGAAAAGCCGCGGATGGTGGTCACGATCTCGCGCAGCGACTCGCCGGCGGGGCCGACGTCCTTGTTCTTGACGTCCGCCAGCATCGCCTGGCTGATTTCCTGCAACTCGTTCTGGGCGCGGGCGCCGAAATGCACGATCGAGCCCGAGTCGCGGATGTCGACCTCGGCCATGCGCTTGCGGATCTCCTCGGCGATGGCGGGCTCGGCCTCGGTCAGCGTCGGCGCGGCGGCGGGGGGTTCGGGCAGGACGACCGCGGTCACGGTCTGGATCTCGTCCAAGGCGGCTTGGGCGCTGGCCTGCGTCTGGGTGGTCATCCGGCGTCGTCCTTTCGTGATGGAACAAGGGCCCGGTTGCAGAATAGGCCGTTTGCAGCCGAGTTCAACGAGAGGCCGGCGCGAAGGTTCCCTTTGCCTTTCCGGTGTTGCCATCCTGCCGGAAAGCGGGCGCGCGGCGTGGCGAATCGCCGGGCAGCCGCGCATGAAAAATGGCGGCCCCGGCCAGCGGGACCGCCACGCATCGCCCGGACGGGGGCGCTACTGCGGCTTGACCAGAACCAGGTCGTTCGGGCGGCGCTGGCTTTCGGGCAGCGCGAGGTAGCGGTCATGGTCCGAAACCGTGATCAGCCGCGCCACATTGCCCTCGCGCGCGGCCCGCAGGTTCTGCGCGCTGGTCCGCTCCAGCTCGCCCAGCGTCGTCGCCAGCGCCGAGGCCAGGAACAGCGATTTCGCCTCGAACACCTTGGCGACATAGTGGTTGTAGCCCTCGATGGTCCAGGTCGTGCCCGCCCGCTCGCCCTCGCCGTTCACGATCAGATCCAGCGACCAGCCGCCCTGCGCATCCGTCGTCGCCTCGACCTTCTGCGTCACCACCCGCAGCCCGCCGTCGAATATGTCCGAGCCCTGAAGCGTCGCGACGATCTTGCCCGCCGCGATCGGCGCAAGCGTCGCATCCATCAGAACGCCCCTGACTGTGGCTTTGTTCGGCATCTCACCCTCTCCTCATCCGAATGGCGCCGCATTATCCGGCGCGGCACGGCGCGTTGCAGGATGGCGCCGTGCAACGGCCGGTCAGGGCGCGTCCTGCGCCAGGGGGACGCGGTTCTGGCGCCAGAGGTCGGGCGTGGTGCCCTCGGTCTCGCGGAAGACGCGGATCAGGTGCGAGGCGTCGCAAAAGCCGGTCTCCTCGGCGATGCGGGTGACGGTGCGGTCGGTGCGCGCCAGCAGCATGCGCGCCTGCGCCAGCCGGATGCGGATCGAGGCATCGGCGGGCGGAAGGCCCAGGTCGGCGTTGAAATGCCGCTCCAGCTTGCGCCGCCCGACGCCCAGATCCTTGGCGATGCGGGCGATGGACAGCGGCGCATGCAGGTTCTGCTGCATGGCCAGCAGCGCGCGGCGCACCAGCGGGTCGCGGGCATTGAGTTCCAGCGGCAGGCCGGGCTGGGGGCGGTCGCCGGCCATCGGCTCGTCGATCATCAGGATCGACAGCGCCTTGCGCGCGGCGGCGCGGCCCAGGTGGCGGTCGACCAGGAAGGCGGCCAGATGCGCCGCGCTGACCCCGCCCGAGCAGGAAATCCGGTCGCGGTCCACCACGAAGATCTGGTCCGAGACCGGGCGCATCCGCTCGAACTCGGCCAGGAAATCCTGGTGGTGGAACCAGCTGACGCAGCAGCGATAGCCGTCCATCAGCCCGATGCGGGCCATGGCGAAGACCCCGGTGCAAAGCCCGCCAAGCGCCACCCGCGCCAGGGCGGCGCGGCGCAGGAAGGCGGCCTGGTCCGGCGAAAGGCCCGGCCCCCCGTCGATCAGCCCGCCGACGGTGATGATGTAGTCGAAGCGGGTGGGGTCGCCCAGCCGCTCCTCGGGTTCGATGCGCATGCCGCAGGAGGATTGCACCGGCGCCATGTCGGGCGAGAGCACGCGCCAGCGGCAGCGGATCGGCCGCGAGCCGTCGCCGTCGTCGGCCGCCAGCCGCAGCACGTCCACGAACGTGGCAAAGGCCGACAGCGTGAAGCGCGGCGTCAGCACGAAGCCGATGCGCAGTCGCGGCTGGTTCGGGTCGGGCGAGGGGTCGTGTTCGGGCATCTGTCGCGATTCGTCCATGGATGGCGTCGCGATCATGCCATGTTTTCGCCATTTATCCAGAGCCGGCGCGATCAATCCTTGGTGGCCAGGACCATGGTGGCCGCCGAGGCCTGGGCCGCATCCTCGGCCTCGTCGCCGGCCTCGACCAGTTCGCGCGCCTCTTCCTCGTCCTCGTCCTCCAGCGCGGGCGGATCCTCGCCGGCCAGGAAATTGCCGAATTTCTGCAGGCCGGGGATGTGTTCGGCCAGAACCCGCATCACCACCAGCAACGGCACGGCGACGATCATGCCGATCACCGACCAGAGCCAGGCCCAGAGCGCGACGGTCAGGAACACCACCACCGTATTCAGCTGCAGGCGGCGCGAGACGAAATAGGGGGTGATGAGCTGGCCTTCCAGCGCGGTCAGGCCCAGATAGGTCAGGCCGACCATCAGCGGCGTGAACAGGTCGTCGAAGACGAAGACCCCGACCAGCGTCGCGATGATGATGCCGGCGACCGAGCCCAGGTAGGGGATGAAGTTCAGCAGGAAGGCCGCGAGCCCGAACAGCACCGGGCTGGGCATGCCCCAAGCCCACATCGCCAGCCCGATGGCCAGCCCCAGGCAGGCGTTGATCAGGGTGATCGCGCCAAGATAGGTGCCCAGGCTGTCCTCGATCTCGCGCAGCGCCAGGTAGGCCGCGCGCTTTTCGCGCATGGAATCGAAGCTCTGCACGATCTTGAGGTAAAGCAGGTCGCCCGAGGAGATCAGGAAGAACAGCAAAAACAGCGTGAAGATGATCTGCCCGACCAGCGCCGGCCCAAGGTCCAGCGCGCTGGCCAGCGTCGAGGTCTCGGGGGTGGCGTTCACCTCGACCTGGATCTGCTGGTCGGGCGGCTGCGGCGCGCCGGGGGCGGGGATCGCGCTGAGCGTGCCGGTCAGCGTCGCGTCGGGCAAGGTTTCACCGGGCGGCGTGGCCGGTTCGGGCGGGGAGGAACCGCCGCCGGCGATCTCGTCGATCTTTTCGGCGGCGCGCTCCAGGCCGCGGAAATTGCTGCGGATCTCGGTAAAGCGCTGTTCCAGCCGCTCGGTGATCTGCGGCGCGTTCTCGATCAGCCGGTTGGCCGGGCCCGAGATGACGAAGCCGATCAGCACCACCGCCACCACCAGCCCCAGCGAGACGATGGCGGCAGTAACGATGGCGCCGATGCCCAGCCGCTCCATCAGCCGGCGGAAGGGCACGAAGACGAAGAACAGCAGGATCGCCAGCGTCACCGGCATCAGGAAGCTGCGCGCTTGCGCGAAGAAGCTGAAGAGCAGGATGAGGAAGATGCCGATCACCGCCCAGTTCGCCACCTTGGCCACGCCCTTGTCGGTGGGGGCGGAAAAGGGAAACATGTGGCTGCGGCGTTCCTGATCTGGCGGCATGCGTCCCCTCCCCTCGTTCCGCGCCCCTCGTGCGGCGCCGAGGGAAACGCCAGGCCCGCGGCCGGGTTCCCCCGCCGCGGGCGTTTTCGGCAAGCCGTCCGGGCCGTGCCTAGAGCGGGTGGTCGCCCGAGGCGTCGATGACGCGGGTGGGCAGGCCCAGGTCGCCCAGCAGCTCCAGGAAGGGGCGGGCGGGCAGATCCTCGACATTGACCATGCGCTTCACGTCCCAGGTGTCGCGCGCGACCAGGATCGCCGCTGCGACCGGGGGCACGCCCGCGGTATAGCTGATGCCCTGGCTGCCGACCTCGTTATAGGCGTCCTTGTGGTCGGCGACGTTGTAGATGAAGACCTCGCCCGGCTTGCCGTCCAGCGTGCCCTTGACCAGGTCGCCGATGCAGGTCTTGCCCTCGTAGTCGGGCGCCAGGCTGGCCGGGTCGGGCAGCACGGCCTTGACCACCTTCAGCGGCACGACCTCCAGCCCCTCGGCGGTCGTGACCGGCTGCTCGGAAAGCAGGCCGAGGTTCTTCAGCACGGTGAAGACGTTGATGTAATGCTCGCCGAAGCCCATCCAGAAGCGCACGTCGGCGTCCTTGTAGCGGGCCGAGAGGCTGTGGACCTCGTCATGGCCGGACAGGTAGGCGGTGCGCTTGCCGACGACGGGCAGATCCCATTCGCGGCCGACCTCGAACATCTGGTTCTGCCGCCATTCGCCGCCCTGCCAGGAATAGACGGTGCCGGTGAATTCGCGGAAGTTGATCTCGGGGTCGAAATTGGTCGCGAACCAGCGGCCATGGCTGCCGGCGTTGATGTCGACGATGTCGATCGAGTCGATCTTGTCGAAATATTCGTCCTCGGCCAGCCGGGCATAGGCGTTGACCACGCCGGGATCGAAGCCCGCGCCCAGGATGGCGGTGACGCCGGCCTTCTCGCAATCCTCGCGCCGCTTCCATTCGTAGTTGGCATACCAGGGCGGCGTCTCGCAGATCTTGGCCGGGTCTTCGTGGATCGCGGTGTCGATATAGGCGGCGCCGGTCTCGATGCAGCCCTGCAGCACGGTCATGTTGACGAAGGCCGAGCCGACGTTGATGACGATGCCGGCGTCGATCTGGCGGATCAGCGCGGCCACGGCGGCGCTGTCCATGGCGTCCAGCGGATGGGCGGTGAATGCGACCGAATGGCCTTTCTCACGAATGCTCGCGATGATCTTCTCGGCCTTGGACACGGTTCGGCTGGCGATATGCAGCGCTCCGAATTCCTTGGCGTTCTGCGCCACCTTATGCGCGACCACCTGGGCGACGCCGCCGGCGCCGATGATGAGCACGTTCTTGGCCAATTCAGTCTCCTTTTCGGGGCTGGGAAAGGGGATGGCTTGCGCCTGTTCAGGACAGGCTGGCTTTGTAGTCGTCATAGGTGAACCGGCGGACCAGGCGGATCGTTCCGTCCTCGTCCCGGATCGTGATCGAGGGCATGGCCACGCCGTTGAACCAGTTCTTCTTGACCATGGTATAGCCGCCGGCATCGGCGATGCTGATGCGGTCGCCGACCTTCAGCGGCCGGGGAAAGCGGCCCTCGCCGAAGATGTCGCCCGCGAGGCAGGTCTTGCCCGCGACCTGCCAGGGATGCTCGCCGTCCTGCGGCAGCTTGGCGGTTTCGCGATAGATCAGCAGGTCGAGCATATGCGCCTCAATGCTCGAGTCGACGATGGCCACGTCCTTGCCGTGGTGGATGGTGTCCAGCACCGTCACCTCCAGCGAGGTCGAGCGGGTGATGCTGGCCTCGCCCGGTTCCAGGAAGACCTGCACGCCGAAGCGCTCCGAGAACGCCCGCAGCCGGTCGGCAAGCCGGTCCAGCGGATAGCCTTCGCCGGTGAAATGGATGCCGCCGCCAAGGCTGACCCAGTCGAGCTTTTCCAGGAAGCCGCCGAACTCGGCCTCGATCCGGCCCAGCTGCGCGTCGAACAGCTCGAAATCGGCATTCTCGCAATTGTAGTGGATCATCACGCCAGAGATGCGATCCAGCGCCGCCTCCAGCCGGTTCAGATCCCATTCGCCCAGCCGCGAGAAGGGGCGGGCCGGGTCGGCCAGGTCGAAGCCCGAGGTCGAGAAGCGCGGGTTCAGCCGCAGCCCCATGGCGATGCCGCGCCCGGCCGCCTTGGCCCCGAAACGGTCGAGCTGGCCCAGGCTGTTGAAGATGATCTTGTCGGCGTAACCCAGCGCCTCGTCGATCTCGTGATCGGCCCAGGCGACGGAATAGGCGTGGGTTTCCTTGCCGAATTCCTCGTGCCCCAGCCGCAGCTCGAACAGCGAGGAAGAGGTGGTGCCGTCCATGAAGTCGCGCATGAAGTCGAAGGCCGACCAGGTGGCGAAGCATTTCAGCGCCAGAAGGCATTTCGCGCCCGAGCGTTGGCGCAGATAGCGGATTCGCTCCATGTTCACCCGCAGCTTCGCAAGGTCGATCAGGTAATAGGGCGTCTGCAGATCGGACATGGCGCGGAACCTCTGGCCTTGCGACCGTGAAAGCGGAAAACGAATGGCTCATTTAGGGCCACGGGCCGCATTTCGCAAGAAAGCGTGACGGGCGTGTGACGGCGGGTGCGATGGACGGGTGCGTCAGATGCGCAATCGCACCGGCTGGCCCGTGCGCACCGATTCGTCCGCGGCCAGGCAAACGGCGAGCGAGGAGACCGCGTCGCGCATGTGCCGCTCCAGGTCCATGTCCCCGGCGATGGCGCGGGCCATGAAGGCGGCCTCGGCGTCGCAAAGCTGCTGGTGGCCGGGTTCGTCGCGCATCGAGATGTCGTGGTCCGGTTCTCCGACGCGGTGCAGGCGCAGGGTCGCGGTGCGGGTATGGGTGTCGATGTCGTCCGAGCGCGCGTCCTGGGGCATGCGGATGCTGACGGCGCCGCGCGGGCTGACCACGTCCTTCACGAAAAAGGCGGTGTCGGACATCATCGGCCCCCAGCCCGCCTCGTACCAGCCCAGCGAGCCGTCCTGGAACAGCACCTGGAAATGGCCGTAGTTGTACATGTCCGCCGCGATCTCGTCCGAAAGGCGCAGGCCCATCCCCCGCACCTCGACCGGCGGCGCGTCGGTGATCTGGCACATGACGTCGACGTAATGCACGCCGCAATCGACGATGGGCGGCGTGGTGCGCATCAGCGCCTTGTGGACCTGCCAGGTCGGGCCCGAGCTTTGCTGGTTCAGGTTCAGCCGGAAGACATAGGGCCCGCCCAATGCGCGCGCCTCGGCGATCAGGCGCTGCCAGCTGGGATGGTGGCGCAGGATGTAGCCGACGACCAGCTTGCGGCCGGTCTCGCCCGCGCATTCGGCCACGCGGCGGGCGTCCTCGACCGTGGTGGCCAGGGGCTTTTCGACGAAGACATGCGCGCCCGCCCGCATGGCGGCGATGGCATATTCGGCATGGCTGTCGGAATAGGTGGCGATCACCGCCACGTCGGGGCGCAGGCGGTGCAGCGCCTCGTGGAAGTCCTGGCTTTGCGGGATCGCGGCCAGTTCGGGCGGCAGGTCCACGGGCGAGCGGTTGACCAGGCCGACGATCTCGACCCCCGGCTGCTTCAGCCAGGCCAGCGCGTGGCTGCGCCCCATGTTGCCCAGGCCGGCGACCAGCACCCGCATGGCCTAGTCGTCCACGATCGACAGGATCTTGGGCAGGGCGGGGCAGGGCAGCAGCTGGTTGCGGGCCACGTCCGCCAGCGTGTGGTTGTGCAGGAACACATAGACATGCGCCGACAGGCTTTCCCACAGCCGGTTCGACAGCGTCTGCGCCCGCGAGCCCGAGACCCCGCCCGAGGCGCCGGCGCCGACATGCAGCGCGCTGACGGTTTCGTCCACCGCCTCCAGCACATCGGCGACGCGGATCGTCTCGGGCGCCTTGGCCAGCCGGTAGCCGCCGCCCGGCCCGCGCACCGAATCGACCAGCCCGGCCCGGCGCAGGCGGACGAAGAGCTGCTCCAGATAGGGCAGCGAGATGTCCTGCCGCTTGGAGATCTCGGCCAGCGAGGTCAACTCGTCGCCCTTGGCGATGGCCAGGTCGACCAGGGCGACCATTGCGTAACGTCCCTTGGTGGACAGTTTCATCTTGCCTCTCCTCCAGCCGCAAACCATTGACGACGCGTAAGCCAGGGGCTAATTCCCCGGCGCCGTCCTTGAATGCGTCTTGCCTATGTCGGGCGCGCTTCCCAGATTGACGATCTAGAGCCGCGCCGTCACAGGGTCAAGGAACCCGAGTTTCAAAGGAAGCCCATGCCCGAACTGATTTTCCCCGGTCCCGAAGGTCGTCTGGAAGGCCGCTATCACGCGCAAGCCGCGCCCGACGCCCCCATCGCCATCATCCTGCACCCGCATCCGCAATATGGCGGGACGATGAACAACCGGGTCGTCTACAACCTGCACTATGCCTTCCACCGCATGGGCTTCACCGTCATGCGGTTCAACTTCCGCGGCGTCGGCCGCAGCCAGGGCGAGTTCGACCAGGGCATCGGCGAGCTGTCGGATGCCGCCTCGGCGCTGGACTACCTGCAGGCGATGAACCCCAATTCCAAGCATTGCTGGGTCGCGGGCTTCAGCTTCGGCGCCTGGATCGGCATGCAGCTTCTGATGCGGCGGCCCGAGATCACCGGCTTCATCTCGGTCGCGCCGCCGGCGAACATGTATGACTTCTCGTTCCTCGCGCCCTGCCCCTCCTCGGGGCTGATCATCAACGGCACCGCCGACCGCGTGGCGCCGCCCAAGGACACCCATGCGCTGGTCGGCAAGCTGCGCGAGCAGAAGGGCATCACCATCACCCATGAGGAGATCGAGGGCGCGGACCATTTCTTCCGCGACGACGAGGCGCATATGAAGCCGATGATCGACACGGTGCAGGCCTATGTGCGCCGCCGCCTGACCGAGAACACGCGATAGGGAACCGGGCCGGCCCGGCCGGCCTGGGGCTTTGCCATGACCGACCTGACCCTGCGCTTTGCCTTCCTGACCGAGGCCGACCGGCTGAAATCGGTCGAGCGGGCGAATGTGCTGATGGACCTGTCGCGGCCGGAAAACAGCGCCGAGCACAGCTGGCACGTCGCGCTCTATGCGCTGGTCTTCGGCGCCTCGGACCGCGCCATCGCCATGCTGCTGCTGCACGACCTGGTCGAGATCGACTGCGGCGACCATCCGATCCACCTGGCCCATGACATGGCCGCCGTGCAGGCGGCCGAGGAAGCCGCGGCGCGCCGGCTGTTCGGCATGCTGCCGGGCGGCGAGGCGCTGATGGCCCTGTGGCAGGAGTTCGAGGCGGGCGAAAGCCCGGATGCCCGCATGGCCAAGCGCATGGACCATGTCCAGCCGCTGTTCCAGGTGCTTTGCGCGCCCGAGCCCCTGGCCGATCATGTCGCCATCGTGCGCGACAACATGACCTCGGGCCGCGCCCGGCGGCTCTGGGCGGAATGGCCCGAGGCGATGGAGGCGGCGCAGGCCCTGCTGGAGGGTTGCGCGCCCTGCGGCGAACTGGCGCAGCGCCTGGCCTTCCTGGCCGAGGTCGACCGGCTGAAATCGGTGCTGCGCGCCAGCCTGCTTTGCGACGGCTCGCGGCGCGAGAACAGCGCCGAGCACAGCTGGCACCTGGCGCTTTACGCGCTGGTCATGGCGCCCCATGCCAGGCCGGCGGTGGAGATCGGCCGGGTGATCCGCATGCTGCTGATCCACGACCTGGTCGAGATCGACACCGGCGACGTGCCGATCCACGCCCAGAACGGCGCCGCCCATCACGGCACCGCGCAATTGCAGGCCGAGGCCGAGGCGGCCGAACGGATCTTCGGCCTGCTACCCGCGCCCCAGGGGGTTGAATTGCGCGCGCTCTGGGCCGAGTTCGAGGCGAACGAGACCCCCGACGCGGTCTTTGCCAAGTCTCTTTGCCAAGTCGCTGGACCGGGCGCAGCCGGTGATGCAGAACATCGCTTCGGGCGGCGGCACCTGGGCGGAATACCGCGTGACCTATGCCCAGCTGGTCGAGCGCGTGGGCCTGCGCATCGAACGCGGCGCGCCGACGCTGTGGCACTGGCTCAGCGAAAGCGCGCAGGTGTATTTCACCGCAAGAACCGGCGGCTAGCGTTTCAAACCCCGGCTTGCTGCCTCGTGGCGCAGGGTTTCGGCGGTGATCTCGATCAGGAAGGGCGGCTTTTCGCCCCGTTCGTCCGGGCTGTAGTCGCGCCAGGGCAGGCTGCGGTATTCGTCCAGGAACTCGATCCGGCAACCCGGCAGGGCGCGCTTGATCGCGCAGGCCAGGAAGAAGCCGCGCAGGTTGATCGCCTTGAAGTGATCGAAGGGCGGCGCGGGCCAGTCCTTGACATGATGGTGGTCGAACCAGGCGTTCTCGTGCGTTTCGTAGCAATCGGCCCAGAGCCGGCAGCGCGCCGCCAGGCTGGCCGGAACCGGCAGGGTGGCGGGGGCGATGTCGAAGCATCCCTGGTCGTCGCAGAGCCAGACCGCCTCGGCAGCGCAGTCGCCATAGACGCGCAGGTGGAACGGCGGGACCAGGGGGGCGAAACCGGGCGCGGCCCGCTCGGCGCGGATTTCCGCCAGGGCTTTGCGCGTCTTGCGCCGCCACTCGGCGCGGGCCGCGGCATCGTCGGCATACCATGGCATACCGGGCTTTCCTTTCGTTCGGAATGCCGCTATAGCGCGGCCGAGCCGAATCCTAATCGAAGGGACCACCCATGTCGAAGATCAAGGTAGAGAACCCCGTCGTCGAGCTCGACGGCGACGAGATGACCCGGATCATCTGGGACTTCATCAAGCAGAAACTGATCCTGCCCTATCTGGACATCGACCTGAAATACTACGACCTGGGCATCGAGGAGCGCGACCGCACCCAGGACCAGATCACCGTGGACGCGGCCGAGGCGATCAAGCAATACGGCGTCGGCGTGAAATGCGCCACCATCACCCCCGACGAGGCGCGGGTCGAGGAATTCGGCCTGAAGAAGATGTGGAAATCGCCCAACGGCACCATCCGCAACATCCTGGGCGGCGTGATCTTCCGCGAGCCGATCATCTGCAAGAACGTGCCGCGCCTGGTCCCCGGCTGGACCCAGCCCATCGTCGTCGGTCGCCACGCCTTCGGCGACCAGTACAAGGCCACCGATTTCCTCTTTCCCGGCAAGGGCAGGCTGACGATCAAGTTCGTCGGCGAGGATGGCGAGACCATCGAGCACGAGGTCTACCAGGCCCCCGGCGCCGGCGTGGCCATGGCGATGTACAACCTCGACCAGTCGATCATCGACTTCGCCCGCGCCTCGATGAACTACGGGTTGAACCGCGGCTATCCGGTCTATCTCTCGACCAAGAACACCATCCTGAAAGCCTATGACGGCCGCTTCAAGGACCTGTTCCAGAAGGTCTACGAGGAAGAGTTCGAGGCCGAGTTCAAGAAGAAGGGCATCCATTACGAGCATCGCCTGATCGACGACATGGTCGCCTCGGCGATGAAATGGTCGGGCGGCTATGTCTGGGCCTGCAAGAACTACGACGGCGACGTGCAGTCGGATACGGTCGCGCAGGGTTTCGGCAGCCTCGGGCTGATGACTTCGGTGCTGATGACGCCGGACGGGAAGATCGTCGAGTCGGAGGCCGCGCATGGCACGGTGACGCGGCATTACCGCGAGCACCAGAAGGGCAACCAGACCTCGACCAACTCGATCGCCTCGATCTTTGCCTGGACCGGCGGGCTGAAGCACCGCGCCAAGCTGGACGGCAACGCCGCGCTGATGAATTTCGTCGAGACGCTGGAGAAGGTCACGGTGCAGGCGGTCGAGGACGGCCACATGACCAAGGACCTGGCGCTGCTGGTCGGGCCGGACCAGAAATGGCTGACCACCATGGGCTATCTGGAAAAGGTCGACGAATACCTGAACAAGGCGCTGGCGGGCTGATCCGGCCGGAAAGATGTCGGATTGCGAGGGCCGGGAGGGATCCCGGCCCTTTTCGCGTGATCGGCGCGGATTCCGGCGGAGTTGGGAAACGGTGAAGCGGGCAGGAGGCCGGCGGCGGCGCTGCGTCGCGGATTCTTGGGTATTTGGGGAACGAAGAAATCCGGGGGCGGTGCAAAGCCGCTTAACACGCGGCGCGGACTGGAGTATGGGAAGCGCGAGGCATAATCCCGGAGGCCCGCCATGAAAGCTGCCGTCATCACCTTTCCCGGATCGAATTGCGATCGCGACCTGGCCGTCGCCCTGCAGCAGGCGGGCGCCGAGGTCGTGCGGGTCTGGCACAAGGACGAGGCGCTGCCGGCGGGCACCGACCTGGTCGCGGTGCCGGGCGGGTTTTCCTTTGGCGACTACCTGCGCTGCGGCGCCATCGCCGCGCATTCGCCCATCGCCGGCGCGATCAAGGCCCATGCGGCGCGGGGCGGCTATGTGCTGGGCATCTGCAACGGCTTCCAGGTGCTGACCGAGCTGAACCTGCTGCCCGGCGCGCTGATGCGCAATGCCGGGCTGCGGTTCCTGTGCCGCGAGGCGGTGCTGCGGGTCGCGACCGCGGCCTGCCCCTTTACCGCCGCCTATCGGGCGGGCGAGGAGATCCGGGTGCCGGTCGCCCATCACGACGGCAACTACCAGATCGACGCCGAGGGGCTGGCGGCGCTGACGGACCAGGACCGGATCGCCTTTACCTATGCGCCGGGCATCAACGGCTCGGTCGAGGATATCGCCGGGGTGCTGTCGGAGAACCGCCGGGTGCTGGGCATGATGCCCCATCCCGAGCGCGCCGCCGATCCGGCCCATGGCGGCACCGATGGCGCGAGGCTTTTTGCCTCGCTGATGCAGGAGCTTGTCGCGGCCTGACTTGAGCGGCGCTCTTTCGCGCACTAGACTGCATCGACCCTTACGAGGGCGGTGCCGGAGGCTCATGCGAGAGGAAGACAGTTCCATCGGGTTCCCGGAAGGCAGGGCGGGTCTGACCAGCCGTTGGGGACTGCGCGGCGTGATCGCCGTGCTGCTGGTCGTGGCCGCGGGCACGATCTGGTTCACCAATGCCTGGCTGACGGCGCGGTTTTCCGAGACGACGCGGGTGCGCACCGAATTGCGCTCGGCGCTTTATACCGGCAACCTGCTGTCGGAATTGCAGCGCACCTCGGTGGTGCCCCTGCTCTTGGCGCGCGACCCGGCGCTGATCTCGGCGCTGTCGGGCAATGATTTCTCGGGCACCTCGGCGCGGCTGATCTCGGCCCAGAAGGAGATCGCGGCGGCCTCGATCAAGCTCTTGGACGCCTCGGGGCGGGTCGTGGGCTCGACCGACCGCAACCTGATCGGCACCAATTACGTGCAGGAGCCGTTCTTCGTCGAGGCGCTGCGGTCGCGGGACACGGTGTTCACCGTCTCGCCTTCGCCGCAGGGGGCCTATGAGTTCACCTATTCCCGCACCGTCATGTCGGACGGGCGCACGCTGGGCGTGGTCGTGGTGGGGGCGGACCTGACCCGGCTGGTGCGGTCATGGGCGGGGATTTCCGATGCGATCGCGGTGACGGACAGCGAGGGGCAGATCATCCTGTCGACCGAGCCGCGCTGGCGCGGGCTGACCCTGCCCGAGGCCCTGGCGGTGCGCTCGGCGCCCTCGGCCATCGCCCGGGCCTTCCAGGTCACGGCGGATTGGGCGGCGACCCCGGCCGACGCCTATGTGCAGGGCCGCGCGGTGATGCAGTCCGAGACCCGCATCCCCTTCCGCGGCTGGAAGATGATCGCCTTCACCACCTACGAGTCGGTGCGCGAGCGGGTGAATGCGGTGCTGGCCATGGTCATCATGGGCTTTGCCATCCTGCTGGCGGCGGTGTTCTATCTGCTGTCGCGCCGGGCGCGGGTGGAATCGGCGGCCTGGATGCGCGAATCGGCCGACCTGCGGGCGCTGAACCTGCGCCTGACGCGCGAGATCGCCGAGCGCGAGCGGATGCAGAAGGAATTGCGCGTGGCCGAGCAGACCGTGCAGCAGTCCAGCAAGCTCGCGGCCCTGGGCGAGATGTCGGCGGGCGTCAGCCACGAGCTGAACCAGCCGCTGGCGGCGATGAAGACCTATCTGGCCGGGGCGCGGCTTCTGTTGCAGCGCGGCCGGGCCGAGGAGGCGCTGTCGAGCTTCCAGCGCATCGACGACCTGGTCGAGCGCATGGGCGCCATCACCCGGCAGCTGAAATCCTATGCCAGGAAGGGCGGCGAGGCCTTTGAGCCGGTGGACCTGCGCGCCGCGCTGTCGAGCGCGCTGGTGATGATGGAGCCGCAGCTGCGAAGCCGCACCATCCGCCTGCAGCGCAACATCCCGCGCTATCCGGTCATGGTCTATTGCGACCGCATCCGGCTGGAGCAGATCATCATCAACCTGCTGCGCAACGCGGTCGATGCGATCAAGGGCCTGCGCGACCCGGCGATCGAGATCACCGTCAGCGCCGGCTCTCACGCATTCTTGTCCGTGCGCGACAACGGTCCGGGTGTATCGGATCTGGAAAATCTGTTTGAACCCTTCTTCACCACGAAGAAGCCCGGAGAGGGGACCGGCCTGGGGCTGGCGATCTCGTCCGGGATCGCGGCCGATTTCGGCGGGCGTCTGACGGCGCATAACGCCTCGGACGAGGGGGGCAGGGGCGCCGTATTCGAACTTGAGCTGCCGCTGCACGATCCCGGCCACAAGGCCGGGACGCGGCTGGCGGCGGAATGAAGAAAAGAGGTAAAGGCCCATGAGCCGCACTTTGAAGATAGCCGTCGTGGACGATGAACCGGACATGCGCGAATCCATCAGCCAGTGGCTGGCGCTGTCGGGCTTCGACGCCGAGACCTTCGCCACCGCCGAAGAGGCGCTGAAGGCGATCGGCGCCGACTGGCCGGGGGTGGTGATTTCCGACATCCGCATGCCGGGCATGGACGGGATGGCCTTTCTCAAGCGGCTGATGGGCATCGATTCGGGCCTGCCGGTCATCATGATCACCGGCCATGGCGACGTGCCGATGGCGGTCGAGGCCATGCGCATCGGCGCCATGGACTTCATGGAAAAGCCCTTCAACCCCGAGCGGCTGACCGAGCTGGTCAAGAAGGCGACCCAGGCCCGGCGCATGACGCTGGACAACCGCGCCCTGCGCCGCGACCTGTCCGAGGGCCAGCAGGTCATGTCCAAGCTGATCGGATCGAGCCCGGTCATGGACCGGCTGCGCGAGGACATCCTGGACCTGGGCCAGGCCGACGGCCATGTGCTGATCGACGGCGAGACCGGCACCGGCAAGACCCTGGTCGCCCATGCGCTGCACGCGGTGGGGCCGCGCGCCTCGAAGAAATTCGTGCCGATCTCCTGCGCGGCCTATAGTGACGAGATCCTTTCGGCCAAGCTGTTCGGCCCGGTCGAGAGCGGGCTGCCCGCGGTCGAGGAGGCCCGCGGCGGCACGCTGTGCCTGGAGGACATCGAGGCGCTGTCCGATCCCCTGCAGGCGCGGCTTCTGGCCTTCATCGCCGAGCAGGGCAGCCCGGCCGAGACCCGGATCATCGCCATTTCCAACGCCCGCGGCGAGGGGCGCCGGGCCGAGGATTCGCTGCGTCCCGACCTGTTCTATCGCCTGACCGCGCTGAAGATCACCCTGCCGCCGCTGCGTTCGCGCGGGGAGGACATCCTGACGCTGTTCACCCGCATGACCGAGCAATTCGCCGAGGAATACGGCTGCGAGCCGCCGCAGGTGACGGCGCAGGAGGCGGCGCAGCTGTTGCAGGCGCCCTGGCCGGGCAATGTGCGCCAGCTGATCAACGTGGCCGAGCGCGCGGTCTTGCAGAACCGCCGCGGCTCGGGATCCATCGCCTCGCTGCTGATGGCCGACGGCGAGGATACGCAGGAGGCGACCACGACCGAGGGCAAGCCGCTCAAGGAATATGTCGAGAGTTTCGAGAAGATGCTGATCGACAATACCATGCGCCGCCACAAGGGCAGCATCGCCGCGGTCATGGACGAGCTGTGTCTGCCGCGCCGGACGCTGAACGAGAAGATGGCGAAATACGGGCTGAGCCGCAGCGATTACCTGTGAGCGGCACGCCTCCGGCCCGGTCGGACATGGGTATTTGGGGAACGGAGAAATAGCCGGGGCGCGGGATCTGGCCTGGGGATTTGCCTGCCGCGGCGCGCCCCTGCCGGGGGGCGGGCGGGATGGGCGGATCGGCAAATCCCGGCGCTTTGACCAAAAACAGATTGTAACGGCGCGCCCTTCCCCGCTATCTTGCCCCTGTAGGGTGGGCGCCACAACCAATGGTTGCTCGACCTCGCCAGTTTCGCAGCGCGCCAGCCAGCCGCGACACCTGAAAAGTGCCGGTGGTGCCACGCGCGGAAAATCCTGCCCACGCCCCCAGGGGGCCTCTGGGCGACCGTAGATCGCAGCCCCGACCGCGCGAGCGGGATGGGCCAAGAAAGGTAAACAGACGCGATGGATCGCGCAACGCAGCTTGATCGGCAACGGTGGCAGGGGGGTTCCCCGGCCGCCGCGATTGCTGCTGGCGGTGCGGCTTTCGCTGTCCTCTCATGCGGCAGCCGAACCTTGCCCCCGCCACCGTGCGGGCCGGTCCGGCGGCCCGAAAGACGGAAACATGTCAAAGAAAATGCTGATCGACGCCACGCATTCCGAGGAAACTCGGGTTGTCGTGGTGGATGGAACCAAAGTCGAGGAATTTGATTTCGAGACGGTCAACAAGCGGCAGCTTGCTGGCAACATCTACCTGGCCAAGGTGACGCGGGTCGAACCCTCGCTGCAGGCCGCCTTCGTGGATTACGGCGGCAATCGCCACGGCTTCCTGGCCTTTGCCGAGATCCATCCCGATTACTACCAGATCCCCGCCGCCGACCGTAAGGCGCTGATCGAGGAAGAGCGCCAGGCCGCCGCCGCCGAGGCCGACGAGGGCGAGAAGAAGCGCAGCCCGCGCCGCCGCAAGCCGGCCAAGGCCGCCGCCGCCGACAGCGGCGATGCCGTCGTGGTCTCGGACGAGATCGCGGGGATGGCCGTGCTGGACCCCTCGGAAGGCGAGGCCGCGGGGGGCGAGGATCTTGCGGTGGCCGTGGCCGAGGCCGCACCGCTGGCGACGGCCGAGGATGCGGCCGCGGTCGCCCCCGATGCAGCCGACGAGCCGGCAGGCGATGACGCCGCCGAGGACGACGGCATCGAATCGGTCGCCGAGGAGGATGTGGCCGAGGAGATCTCGCCCCCCCGCAAGCCCCGCGCGCGCCGCTACAAGATCCAGGAGGTGATCAAGGTCCGGCAGATCATGCTGGTCCAGGTCGTCAAGGAGGAGCGGGGCAACAAGGGCGCCGCGCTGACCACCTATCTGTCGCTGGCCGGCCGCTATTGCGTGCTGATGCCCAATACCGCGCGCGGCGGCGG
The DNA here is from genome assembly GCF_018499825.1 of Paracoccus sp. pheM1. NCBI lineage: Bacteria > Pseudomonadati > Pseudomonadota > Alphaproteobacteria > Rhodobacterales > Paracoccaceae > Paracoccus > Paracoccus sp. pheM1. Next base: position 1,017,875 of record NZ_JAGXCX010000002.1, on the reverse strand, counting down.
GATTTCCCGCAAGATCACCAATGCCGCCGACCGCAAGAAGCTGAAGGAGATCGCCAGCGAGCTGGAGGTGCCGGAAGGCGCCGGGCTGATCATCCGCACCGCCGGCAGCCAGCGGACGCGGACGGAAATCCGCCGCGACTACGAATACCTGATGCGGCTGTGGGAACAGATCCGCGAGCTGACCTTCAAGTCCATCGCGCCCGCGCCGATCTATGAGGAAGGCGACCTGATCAAGCGCACGATCCGCGATCTCTACAGCAAGGAGATCGACGAGGTCCTGGTCGAGGGCGAGCGCGGCTATCGCACGGCCAAGGACTTCATGAAGATGATCATGCCGTCCCATGCCAAGAACGTGAAGCATTACACCGATCCGATGCCGCTTTACGCGCGCTATCAGGTGGAAAGCTATCTGGCCGGCATGTTCAACCCGGTCGTGCAGCTGAAATCCGGCGGCTATATCGTCATCGGCGTCACCGAGGCGCTGGTCGCCATCGACGTGAACTCGGGCCGGGCCACCAAGGAAGGCTCGATCGAGGACACCGCGCTGAAGACGAACCTGGAGGCCGCCGAGGAAATCGCCCGCCAGCTGCGCCTGCGTGACCTGGCCGGGCTGATCGTCATCGACTTCATCGACATGGAGGAGCGCAAGAACAACGCCGCCGTCGAGAAGCGCTTCAAGGACAAGCTCAAGACCGACCGGGCGCGCATCCAGGTCGGGCGCATCTCGGGCTTCGGCCTGATGGAGATGTCGCGCCAGCGCCTGCGGCCGGGCATGCTGGAATCGACCACGCAGCCTTGCCCGCATTGCCACGGCACCGGGCTGATCCGTTCGGACGACAGCCTGGCGCTGACCATCCTGCGCGCCATCGAGGAAGAGGGCACCCGCAAGCGGTCCCGCGAGGTGCTGGTCAAGGCGCCGGTCGCGGTGGCGAACTTCCTGATGAACGCCAAGCGCGAGCATATCGCCAATATCGAGGCGCGCTATGGGCTGTCGGTCCGGGTCGAGGCCGATCCGGCGTTGATCTCGCCCGATTACGCCATCGAGAAGTTCAAGACCGCGACCCGCAACGTGCCCGAGGTGGTCTCGCCCGTGGTTTCGGTCGATGCCCGGCTGATGGCGCAGATCGACGACGAGGAGCCGGCCGAGGACGAGGTCGAGGAGATCGCCGAGGAGGAAGACCGCGCCGAGGACAGCCATGCCGAGGGCGGCGAGCATGGCGAGGGGGGCGAGAACGGCAGCAAGCGCCGGCGTCGCCGCCGGCGTCGCCGCGGCGGCAAGAACGGCGAGGGCGAGGCGTCCCATACCGAGGACGGTTCGGATCACGCCGAGGAGGGTGCCGAGGATGCGGCCTCTGAAGCCGAGCCGGCCGAGCAGCCCGCCGAAGCCGAGGTGACGCCGGCCGAGGTCGTGGCCGAAGTGGTGGCCGAGGCCGAGAATGCGGCCGAAGCCGCCGAGAAGCCGCGCCGCCGCACCCGGACCCGCCGCCGCAAGACGGAAGAGCCGAGCGACGCCGCCGCGGACGCGCCGCAGGCGGGTGTCGAGGCCGGGCCTGCCGTCGAGGCGGTCGAGCCTGTCGCGGAGCCTGTCGCGGAGGCCGCGTCGGCGGATGCTGCGCAGGATGCGCAGGCCGAGGAGCCGATTGCCGAGGCTGCTGCCGATCAGGCGGCCGAGGCCGAGGCGGAGGCGGAAGCTGCCGGACCCGTGGCGACCGACGCCGAGGAAGCCGCAGCCGCGGAACCCGAGGCCGCGGAGCACGAGACCGCCGTGGCGGAGGCCGAATCGACCGTTGCACCCGAGGCCGTGCCGGCACCGGCGCCCATGCCCGAGCCGGCTCCAGCTGCCGCGAACGAAGAGTCGGCGCGTCCCAAGCGTCGCGGCTGGTGGTCCCTGGGCTGATCTGTCGCAGCCTTCCCACGAAAGCGTTACGGGCGCGGGGCTTTCCCGCGCCCTTTCCATGAGCCAAGGTGCCGGACATGTTGGGAATCGAGCTTGCAGACGCCGCCTTTCTGCCCGCCGCGACGGTCGCGCTGCTGGCCGGGATCCTGTCCTTCCTGTCGCCTTGCGTCCTGCCGGTGGTGCCGCCCTATCTGGCCTATATGACGGGGGTCGGCGTTGGCGGGCTGAAGACGGGCGAACGCAGCGCGGTGGTGCCGGCGCTGTTCTTCGTGCTGGGGCTTTCGACGGTTTTCCTGCTGATGGGCATGGCGGCATCGGCCTTTGGCCGGATGTTCCTGCAATGGCAGGACTGGCTGGCGCGCGGGGCCGGGGTGGTGGTCATCATCATGGGCCTGCATTTCCTGCGCATCATCCGCATCCCCTTCCTGGATACCGAGGCGCGGCTGGATGCCGGCGACAAGGGCGGCTCGTCGCTGGGGGCCTATATCCTGGGACTGGCCTTTGCCTTTGGCTGGACGCCCTGCATCGGGCCGCAGCTTGGCATGATCCTGTCGCTGGCCGCCACCGGGGCCGAGGCCGGGCGCGGCGCGGCGCTGCTGGCGGTCTATGCGCTGGGGCTGGGCATTCCCTTTCTGCTGTCGGCCATCTTCGTCAACCGCGCCATCGGGGTGATGAACCGCATCAAGCCGCATCTGAAGCTGATCGAGCGCATGATGGGCGTGCTGCTGGTCGTGGTCGGGGCGGCGCTGCTGACCGGCGCCTTCCCGACCTTTGCCTATTGGCTGCTGGAAACCTTTCCCTGGCTGGCCGCGCTGGGTTAATCCCAGTTCGGTCAATCCCAGTTGGGCGGGCGCTTTTCCAGGAAGGCCTGGATGCCCTCGGCCGTGTCGGGCAGCAGCAGGTTCTCGCAGATCACCGCGCCCGCGGTCTCATAGGCATCCGCAAGGCCCAGGTTGCGCTGCGCGTGGAAGGCGCGCTTGCCCATGCGCACGGCGGCGGGCAGCTTGGCGGCGATGCCGCGGGCCAGGGCCATCGTCTCGGCCTCCAGTGCCGCGGGCGCGGCGACGCGGTTCACCAGGCCCAGCTCGTGCGCCCGCCGGGCGTCGATGAATTCGCCCGTCACCAGCAGCTCGAAGGCGGCGCGCGGCGGAATGGCGCGGGTCAGCGCCACCATCGGGGTCGAGCAGAACAGCCCGATGTTCACCCCGTTCACGCCAAAGCGCACGCCCTCGGCCGCCACGGCCATGTCGCAGCTGGCGACCAGCTGGCAGCCGGCGGCGGTGGCGATGCCCTGCACCTCGGCGATGACGGGCTGGGGCAGGGCCGGCAGCTTCTGCATCATCTGGGCGCAGCGCGAGAACAGCCGTTCATAGGCGGCGCGGCCGTCATCCTCGTCATTGCGGGCGCCCTGCATCTCGCGCAGGTCGTGGCCGGCGCAGAACGCCTTGCCGCGCGCGGCCAGCACCACCACCCGGATGGCGTCCTCCGCCGCGATCTCGTCCAGCGCATCGGACAGCGCGTCGATCATCGCCGTGGACAGCGCGTTGTAATTCATCGGGCTGTTCAGGATCAGGCGCGCAACGGGGCCGTCGTCCTGGCGCAGCACCAGCGGCTGGGGGTTTCCATCCTTCATGCCATTCCTCCTGACGCCACGGCGCGGCTTGTCTTTACCGGGCTTTGCCGGGCAGTCTAGCCGCCGTTCCGGCAGGGGGGAAGCATGGCATTGGCAATGGGCCGCGAGGCGCTGAACGAATTTCTGGACCGGGCATTTCCGCAGATCGCGGGCCAGGTGCGGGTGGAATCGCTGGACGAGACGGGGCTGACCGCGCGGCTGAAGGTGGACGACCGGCACCTGCGCCCCGGCGGGACCGTCAGCGGCCCGTCCATGTTCGCGCTGGCCGACGTGGCGATCTACCTGGCCATCCTGGCCCGCATCGGCGAGGTGGCGCTGGCCGTGACCACCAATGCCTCGATCGACTTCATGCGCAAGCCCGAGGCGGGGCGCGACCTGCTGGCCGATTGCCGCATCCTCAAGCTGGGCCGCATGCTGGCCGTGGGCGAGGTGCTGATCCGTTCGGACGGGACCGAGGAGCCGGTGGCGCGCTGCTCGATGACCTATGCGATTCCGCCGAAACGCTGATGTGGGCGGGGGTTGTTTTGCGGTATTTTGATACCTATTTCACAAGTCATTGATATGGCTGCCGGATTCCAGGCATCGCGCCCTTGACCTGCGCCCGGCTTTTGCCGATATACGCCCATCTCGAATTACAGCCCCCAAAGGGACCGACAGATGAAAACCTATACCGCGAAACCGGCGGAAATCGAGAAGAAGTGGATCCTGATCGACGCCGAGGGCGTCGTTCTGGGCCGTCTTGCCTCGATCGTCGCGATGCGCCTGCGTGGCAAGCACAAGCCGACCTTCACCCCGCACATGGACATGGGCGACAATGTCATCATCGTCAACGCCGACAAGGTGCAGATGACCGGCGACAAGCGCGACGCCAAGAAATACTACTGGCACACCGGCCATCCGGGCGGCATCAAGCACCGCACCGCGCGGCAGGTGCTGGAAGGCGCCCACCCCGAGCGCGTGGTGATCAAGGCCGTCGAGCGCATGATCTCGCGCAACAAGCTGGGCAAGAAGCAGATGACCAACCTGCGCGTCTATGCCGGCGCCGAGCATCCGCACGAAGCTCAGCAGCCCGAAGTGCTGGACGTCAAGTCCATGAACGCCAAGAATACCCGGAGCGCGTAAGCCATGGCCGAAGACATCAAAACCCTCGACGATCTGAAATCGGTCGCGACGGCTGCCCCGGCGGCCGCTCCGGTTCGCGAGGCGCAGCGCGATTCGCTGGGCCGCTCCTATGCCACCGGCAAGCGCAAGGACGCGGTCGCCCGCGTCTGGGTCAAGCCGGGTTCGGGCAAGGTGGTCGTGAACGGCAAGGACATCGCGGAATATTTCGCCCGTCCGGTGCTGCAGATGATCCTGCGCCAGCCCTTCGAAGTGGCCGGCGTCTCGGGCCAGTACGACGTCTATGCCACGGTTGCCGGCGGCGGCCTGTCGGGCCAGGCCGGTGCGGTCAAGCACGGCATCTCGAAGGCGCTGCAACTGCACGAGCCCAGCCTGCGCGCCGCGCTGAAGGCGGCCGGCTTCCTGACCCGCGACTCGCGCGTGGTCGAGCGCAAGAAATACGGCAAGGCGAAGGCCCGCCGCTCGTTCCAGTTCTCGAAGCGCTGATCCCTGCTTCCATGCGATGCGAAACGCGGTCCCTTTGGGGCCGCGTTTTTCGTTTTGCGCCCCGGCCTTGGCCCGGTCCAGCGAGTCGCGGCGCCGAATCCGCGGCCGACTCGGGGCGAAAACGGGCGCCCGGCACGGTGCAGGGCTTTGCCGCCTGCCTGCAAGCGCGGCCAGGCGGGCATTATCTGCCCGAATCTGCGACAGAAAAATGACAGAAAATCATTGCCTTGAGATTTTTCA